>NZ_JBFUDI010000001.1:0-540633 GCF_056404795.1 Cellulomonas sp. P2_B4 | reverse complement strand
GGGTACGCCCCGGCACCCGCGCCGCCGGCCCCTGCCGCCCCGCGACCCGCTCAGTCCGGCCCGTCGCAGGAGCTGCGCGCCGCCCTGGGCGCCGTGCGCGCCGAGGTGTCCAAGGCCGTCGTCGGGCAGGACGCCGCGATCAGCGGCCTCGTCATCGCGCTGCTGTGCCGCGGGCACGTGCTGCTGGAGGGCGTCCCGGGCGTCGCCAAGACGCTGCTCGTGCGGACCCTGTCGGCCGCCCTGGACCTGAGCACCAAGCGCGTCCAGTTCACCCCGGACCTCATGCCCGGCGACGTCACCGGCTCGCTCGTCTACGACGCGCGCACCGCTGAGTTCTCGTTCCGCGAGGGCCCGGTGTTCACCAACCTGCTGCTCGCCGACGAGATCAACCGCACGCCGCCCAAGACCCAGGCGTCGCTGCTCGAGGCCATGGAGGAGCGGCAGGTCTCGGTCGACGGCACGCCGCGTCCGCTGCCGGACCCGTTCCTGGTGATCGCCACGCAGAACCCGGTCGAGTACGAGGGCACCTACACGCTGCCCGAGGCCCAGCTGGACCGCTTCCTGCTCAAGCTGGTGCTGGGCCTGCCGGAGCGCGACGAGGAGATCGAGGTCCTGCGCCGGCACTCCGCGGGCTTCGACCCGCGCGACCTGCGCGCCGCCGGGGTGCGGCCCGTGGCGTCCGCCTCGATGCTCGCCGCGGCGCGCGCCGAGGTGGCCCAGGTGCAGATCGCCCCGGAGGTCCTCGGGTACACGGTCGACCTGTGCCGGGCGACGCGGCGTTCCCCGTCCCTCTCGCTGGGCGTCTCGCCGCGCGGTGCGACGGCGCTGCTGGGCACGTCCCGGGCGTGGGCGTGGCTCTCGGGTCGCAGCTTCGTGACGCCCGACGACGTCAAGGCGCTCGCGCACCCGACCCTGCGGCACCGGGTCCAGCTGCGACCCGAGGCCGAGCTCGAGGGCGTCAGCACCGAGAGCGTGCTCGACACGGTCCTCGCGTCGGTGCCCGTCCCTCGATGACGTCGCGGTCCCGACGATGACGACGACGAACAGGCAGCGCTGATGGCGGTCACGTGGCGCGCGGTCGCGCTCGCGGCAGCGGGGATCCTCGCGGTCGTCCTGCTGCCCGCGACGGGCACGGTGCTGCTGTGGACGCTGCTCGTGATCGCTGCGTGCGCGCTGGACACGGTCCTCTCCGCGTCGCCGCGGCAGGTCGCCGTCAGCCGGGACGTCCCCTCGTCGGTGCGTCTGAGCGAGTCCGCGCGCTCGACGCTGACTCTGACCAACCTGGGTCGTCGGCGGCTGCGCGCGCTCGTGCGCGACGCGTGGCCGCCGTCGACCGGCGCGGACGACAACCGGCACCGGATCGTCGTCGCGCCGGGCGACGGACGGCGGGTGACGACGACGCTGACGCCGTCGCGGCGGGGCGACGCGCACGCGGACCGTGTGACGATCCGCACCGTCGGACCGCTGGGCCTCGCCGGGCGCCAGGCCTCGCTGACGGTGCCCGGGCGCCTGCGCGTGCTGCCGGAGTTCGCGTCCCGCAAGCACCTGCCGAGCCGCCTGGCCCGGCTGCGCGAGCTCGACGGCCGCGCCGCGGTCCAGGTGCGCGGACCCGGGACCGAGTTCGACTCGCTGCGGGAGTACGTCATCGGCGACGACGTGCGCTCGATCGACTGGCGGGCGACCGCCCGGCGGGCGGACGTGGTCGTGCGTACGTGGCGTCCCGAGCGAGACCGCCGGGTGCTGATCGTCCTGGACACCTCCCGGACCTCGGCGGTCCGCGTGCAGGACGCACCCCGGATCGACGCGTCGATCGAGGCCGCGCTGCTGCTGGCCGCCCTCGCGACGCGCGCCGGCGACCGGGTCGAGCTGGTGGTCTACGACCGCACCGTCCGCGGCCGGGTGGCGGGTCAGAGCGGGCCGCGGGTCATGCCGGCGTTCGCGGACGCCCTCGCCCTGGCCGAGCCCCAGCTCATCGAGGCCGACTGGCCGGGGATCGTGTCCGAGGTCCGGCAGCGGTTGAGCCAGCGCGCCCTCGTCGTGCTGCTGAGCGCGCTGGACCCGGCGGCCGTCGAGCACGGGCTCCTGGGCGTCGTGAACCAGCTGACCGAACGCCACCAGGTGGTCCTCGCCTCCGTCGCCGACCCCGAGGTGGACGCGCTGCGCACGGCCCGGGACGACGCGGCCGCGATGTTCGACGCCGCCGCCGCGGAGCGCGTGGGCCTCGAGCGCGCCGCCGTCGCCGTGCGCCTGCGCCAGCGCGGGGTCGAGGTCCTGGACGCCCTGCCCGACCACCTGGCCCCCCAGCTGGCCGACCTCTACCTCGCGCTCAAGGCGGCGGGGCGGCTCTGAGCATGTGGGCGGCGGCGGATACGTTCTGACGGTGGCCGCACCAGCTCCCGGGGACCTGCTCTCCCCCGCCCAGCTCAACCGCGCACTCCTCGCCCGGCAGCACCTCCTGGACCGCCGGGACGGGCCGGCGCTCGAGGTGGTCGAGCACCTCGTCGGCCAGCAGGCGCAGAACGCCTGGTCGCCCTACGTGGGGCTGTGGAGCCGGGTCGCCGGCTTCCGGCACGCCGAGCTCGGCGACGCCTTCTGGGACCGCACGGTTACGCGCATCGCCGTCATGCGCGGGACGATCCACCTGGTCACGCGCGACGACGCGCTGCTCCTGCCGGCCCTCGTCGCGCCGATCTACGTGCGCGACCTGCTGGTCAACGCCCAGCACTCCACGGCGCTCCGGGCGCTGGACGTCACACAGGTCACGGCCGCCGCGCGCGCCCTGGTCGAGGACGAGCCGCGGGTCACCACCGAGCTCGGCCGTCTGCTCGCCGAACGCTGGCCGGACATCGCGACGAGCACGCTCGCCTACGCCGCCCGCGGGACCCTGCCGCTCGTCCAGGTGCCGCCACGGGGAGTGTGGGGCCGCTCCGGCGCGACCACCTGGACCACGGCGGACACCTGGTTCGGGACCGCGTCCGCCGACCTGTCCGACCCGGAGGTGCTCGCCCGCGAGCAGGAGCGCTTCGTGCTGCGGTACCTGCGCGCCTTCGGCCCGGCCTCGGTCGCGGACGTGCAGAGCTGGTCGGGTCTGGGCGGGCTGCGTGCCGTCGTCGACCGGCTCGGCGACCGGCTCGTGCGCTACCGCGCCGAGCCGGCACCGGGCGGCGTCCGGCCACGCGAGCTGCTGGACGTGCCCGACGGGCTGCTGCCGGACCCGGGCACGCCCGCGCCGGTGCGCTTCCTCCCGGACTACGACAACGTCCTGCTCGGCCACGCCGACCGCACCCGGATCGTCTCGGAGGAGCACCGCCGTTTGCTCGGCAGCCCGAACGGCGTCATCCCGGCCACGTTCCTGCTGGACGGACGGGTGGCGGGCACCTGGGCCGTGTCACGCGAGCGTGGTCAGCCCGCGACGCTCACGGTCCGCCCGTTCGCGCCCGTCACGGTCGCCGACCGTCGTCGCCTCGAGGACGAGGCCGAGGGGCTCGTGCGGTTCATGGCCGACGACGCCGACGACCATCGCGTGGTCGTCGTCGACTGAACGAGGTCAGCCCACCATCGCGAGCGTGTACCCGGCCCGGTCCGTCTCGAGGTCGCCGGTCTCGCCGTCGCGCACGGCGCGGCGGCCGAGCACGATCGTGTAGACCCAGAACGCGCCCACCGCGAGCACGCCCAGCGCGATCTTCACGGCCCACGGCATCGTCGAGCCCGTCACGAAGCCCTCGATGACGCCGGAGACGGCCAGGGTGCCGACGAGCCCGATCGCGACCGTGGCCAGGGCGCGGCCCTCCTCGGCGAGCGCCCGCGACCGGGTGCGCGGGCCCGGGACCAACCAGGTCCAGAAGAGCTTCAACCCGGCGGCACCGGCCACGAACACCGACGTCAGCTCGAGCAGGCCGTGCGGGGCGATCGACTGGAGGAACACGTCGAGCGACCCGTGCGCCGCCATCATGCCGCCGGTCGACCCGACGGCGATCGCGTTGCTGACCTGGAAGAACAGCGGGCCGACGCCGGTGATCCCCGAGCCGATGCAGACCGCCGTGAGCCAGGCGTTGTTGGTCCAGACCATCGCCGCGAACCCCGCGCCCGGGTCGTAGTACTGCTCGAACATCTGGTCCACGTACTGCTGCTGCTGCGCGGGCGTGCCCATGAGCGCGAGGGCCTCGGGCTGGGTGGCCACCCACACCCCCGACACGGTCGCCAGGACGATGAAGCCGAGCATCACGGCCACCGTCCACCAGCGGATGCGGTACAGCGCCGCAGGCAGGGAGACGACAAGGAACCGCCGCACGTCCCGCCACCCCGCCTGGTGCGAACCGGCGATCGCCGCCCGACCGCGCGCGACCAGCTGCGACAGCCGGGTGACGGTCACCGGGTCCGGCGCGCTCGAGCGGATCACCGAGAGGTCGGTGGCGGCGGCCTGGTACAGCCGGACCAGCTCGTCGGCCTCGGCTCCCGTGAGGCGACGCCGACCTGCGAGCTCGTCGAGCCGTGCCCACGCGCCGGCGCGCGCCCGCTCGTACGCATCGAGGTCCATGCGCACAGCCTGCCATCCCGAGCCCCCGTGCAGCGGCTACTCTGCCGCAGGAGCCCGACCGGGGCGGGCCGCACGGACGGGGGCTTCATGGACGGGATCATCATCGGCGAGGGCGTCGTCCTCGACGCGCGACCCACGTCGTCCGTCGCCCGGCTCCTCGCGGCCCTGCTGGACCTGGTCGTGCTCGGCATCGTGGTCTTCATCGTGTTCATCCCGGTCTCGGCCCTGCTCTCGACCGACGAGGAGACCGCGCGGATCACGTTCGTCGTGACGATCGCGACGATCATGGTGATCATCCCGACGACCGTGGACACGCTCACGCGCGGTCGGTCGCTCGGCAAGCTCGCCGTCGGCATCCGGATCGTGCGCGACGACGGTGGGCCGATCGTGTTCCGGCAGTCGCTCGTCCGGGCGCTGGTCGGCATCGTCGAGCTCTGGCTCACCCTGGGATCGGTCGCCCTGATCACGTCGACCGTCAACCCGCAGGGCAAGCGGGTCGGGGACATCCTGGCCGGCACCTACGCCGTCCGCGTCCGGGGCAGCGCCCCGCAGCGCGCGCCGATGATGATGCCGCCCCACCTCGCGGGGTGGGCGCACAGCGCGGACATCGCCCGCCTGCCCGACGCGCTCGCCCTGTCCGCCCGCCAGTTCCTGGGCCGCACCGCGACGCTGCACCCGACCTCGCGCGTCCAACTCGGCACGCGGCTCAGCACCGAGCTGGAGCGCTACGTCAACCCGCTGCCGCCGCCGGGCACGCACCCGGAGGCGTTCCTCGCCGCGGTGCTCACCGAGCGCCGCAACCGCGAGTACGTGGCGCTGCAGAGGGCCGGGCAGCGGGACTTCGTGGAGGCGTCGCAGCTGCACCGTCTCCCGCACGGCATCCCGGACCCGCTCGACTGAGCTCAGTACCGGTAGTGCTCCGGCTTGTAGGGGCCCGCCGCGTCGACCCCGAGGTACTCAGCCTGCGCCTTGGTCAGCTCGGTGAGCCGGACCCCGAGCGCGTCGAGGTGCAGCCGCGCCACCTTCTCGTCGAGAACCTTGGGCAGCCGGTAGACCTCGCGGGCGTACTCGTCGGGCTTGGTGAACAGCTCGATCTGGCCGATCACCTGGTTCGAGAACGAGTTGCTCATGACGAACGACGGGTGGCCCGTCGCGTTGCCGAGGTTGAGAAGGCGGCCCTCGGACAGCACGATGATCGACCTCTCCGGCCGCGTGTCGTCGGCAGGGAACGTCCACTCGTGCACCTGCGGCTTGATCTCCGTCCGCGTGATGCCGGGGACCGCCGCGAGGCCGGCCATGTCGATCTCGTTGTCGAAGTGCCCGATGTTGCCGACGACGGCCTTGTCCTTCATCGCCGCCATCTGCGCGGCCGAGACGACGTCCTTGTTGCCCGTCGTCGTGATGAAGAAGTCGGCCTGGTCGAGGACGTCGTCGAGCCGGGCCACCTGGAAGCCGTCCATGGCCGCCTGCAGCGCGCAGATCGGGTCCACCTCCGAGACGATCACCCGGGCACCCTGCCCGCGGAACGCCTCGGCGGCCCCCTTGCCGACGTCCCCGTAGCCCGCGACGAACGCGACCTTGCCGCCCATCAGCACGTCCGTGGCGCGGTTGATCCCGTCGGGCAGCGAGTGGCGGATGCCGTACTTGTTGTCGAACTTCGACTTGGTGACCGAGTCGTTCACGTTGATCGCGGGGAAGAGCAGCCCGCCCGCCTCGGCGAGCTGGTACAGGCGGTGCACGCCCGTGGTCGTCTCCTCGGTGACGCCCTTGATCCGCGCGGCGATCGACGTCCACCGCGTCGGGTCGGCCGCCAGAGACGCGCGCAGCGTGTCGAGGATGACCGTGAGCTCCTCGGAGTAGTCCGCGTCGCCGGGCACCGGGTTCGGCGGGACGGCACCGGCGGCCTCGTACTCGACGCCCTTGTGCACCAGCAGCGTCGCGTCGCCCCCGTCGTCGAGGATCATGTTCGGCCCGTCGCCGCCGGGCCAGACGAGGATCTGCTCGGTGCAGTCCCAGTACTCCGGCAGCGACTCGCCCTTCCAGGCGAACACCGGCACGCCGTCCGGCGACTCGACCGAACCCGCGGGACCGACGACGATCGCTGCTGCCGCCTCGTCCTGCGTCGAGAAGATGTTGCAGGACGCCCAGCGCACCTGCGCGCCGAGCGCGACGAGGGTCTCGACGAGCACCGCCGTCTGTACGGTCATGTGCAGCGAGCCCGCGATCCGTGCGCCGGCCAGGGGCTGCGTCGGGCCGAACTCCGCGCGCAGCGCCATGAGCCCGGGCATCTCGTGCTCGGCGAGGCGGATCTGGTGGCGGCCGGCCTCGGCCAGGGACAGGTCGCGGACCTTGTAGCGGCCGGGGACCTCACAGAACGTGGACATGGCACTCCTGACGGGTGGGCAGGGCGGGGCCGACCCTCGGGACGAGGGAGCCGCACGCCGGCGCGACCCCTCTGGGTCTGCGGGCATCACCCACGCCGTCCCGGCCATGCTAGCCGCGGGCGGACGCGTCAGACAGTGGTCTCGACGGTCCGTCGCAGGTCCGGCTCGAGGTAGATGACCCGCGCGATCGGGACCGCCTCGCGCACCCGCTGCTCCGCCGCGTCGATCGCCGCCGCGACGTCCGCGGCGCTCGTCGCACCGTCGACCTCGATCTTGGCGGCGACGAGCAGCTCCTCCGGACCCAGGTGCAGGGTGCGCAGGTGGATCACGGAGGTGACGCCGGGGCCGACGAGCGCGAGGTTGATCGCCTCGACGTCCTTGACGGTCGCGGACTCCCCGAGCAGGAGCGACTTGGTCTCCAGCGCCAGCACGATCGCGATGAGCACGAGCAGGAGCCCGATACCGGCGGTGCCGAGGGCGTCGAACTTGCCGTTGCCGGTGATCAGCGTCAGGGAGACGCCGAAGAACGCGAGCACGAGGCCGATCAGGGCGCCGAAGTCCTCCAGCAGGACGACGGGCAGCTCGGGGGCCTTCGCAGTCCGGATGAACGAGACCCACGACTGCTTGCCCCGGACGTGGTTGGACTCCTTGATCGCCGTCCGGAACGAGAAGCCCTCGAGCACCATCGACGCGCCCAGGACGACCAGCGGGACCCACCACCAGCGACCCTCGATGGGGTGCGGGTCCTGCCACTTGTGCCACGCCTCGTACAGGGCGAACAGGCCACCGAGCGAGAACAGGACGATGGAGACGATGAACGAGTAGACGTACCGCTCGCGGCCGTAGCCGAACGGGTGCTCGACGTCCGCCTCGCGCCGCGCCCGCTTGCCGCCGACCAGCAGGAGCAGCTGGTTGCCCGAGTCCGCGAGCGAGTGCACCGACTCGGCCAGCATCGAGCTGGAGAGCGTGAGCAGGTACGCGATGAACTTGGTGATGGCGATGCCGAGGTTGGCCGCGAGGGCCGCGAGGATGGCCCGGGTGCCGCCGCCTTCGTGCGCCATCAGCCGCGTCCGACCGGGACACCCTCGTCGACGAGCAGCACCGGGATGCCGTCGCGCACGGGATAGGCCAGCGGGTTCTCCGGGTCGGTCGACACGAGGGTGGGCTCGCCGTCCGGTCCGACGCCGTCCACGAGGGTCGCGCCGGTCACCGGGCAGCGGAGCAGGTCACGTGCCCAGGGCTCGAGGACCCGGCCGTCGTCGGTCATGACTGGTCCTGCCGGACGAGGGCGAGCACGTCGTCGCGCACCTTCTCCATGATGTCCTCGTCGGCGGCCTCGACGTTCAGGCGCAGCAGCGGCTCGGTGTTGGAGGCGCGGAGGTTGAACCACCACTGCGGCTGCCCGTCCCAGTGCGACACGGTCAGGCCGTCCAGCTCGTCGACCACCACCGGGCCGGCGCCCTGCTGCGTCACGTAAGCGTCGACCACCCGCGCGCGGGCGGCCGGCACGTCGAGGACGCGCGAGTTGATCTCGCCGCTCGCCGAGTACGGCTGGTACTGCTCGGCGAGCGCCGACAGCGGGTGCGGCTGGCCGCCGAGGGCGGCGAGCACGTGCAGCGCGGCGAGCATGCCGGTGTCGGCGAAGAAGAAGTCGCGGAAGTAGTAGTGGGCGCTGTGCTCGCCCCCGAACACCGCCTCGTTCTCGGCCATCTGCGCCTTGATGAACGAGTGGCCCACGCGCGTGCGGACCGTCTTGGCACCCGCGGCGCCGAGCAGGTCGGGCACCACCTGCGACGTGATCAGGTTGTGGATCACCGTCGGCGTGCGGCCCTCGGCCAGCTCCCGGGCCACCTCGCGCAGGCCGACGAGGGCGGTGATCGCCGACGGGCTGACCGGGTCGCCGTGCTCGTCGATCACGAAGCAGCGGTCCGCGTCGCCGTCGAACGCCAGGCCGATGTCCGCGTCGTGCTCGACGACGGCCGCCTGCAGGTCGCGCAGGTTCTCCGGCTCGAGCGGGTTCGCCTCGTGGTTGGGGAACGTGCCGTCGAGCTCGAAGTACAGCGGGACCACGTCGAGCGGCAGCTCGGGCAGGCCCGCTCCGGTACCGAGCACGGCCGGGGCGGTGAAGCCGCCCATGCCGTTGCCCGCGTCGACGACGACCTTGAGCGGCCGGATGCCCGAGAGGTCCACGAGCGAACGCAGGAACGCCGAGTAGTCGGTGAGCATGTCCTGGTCGGTGATGTTCCCGACGTCCTCGGGGCCCACCTGCGGGATCTCGCCGCTCGCCAGGTAGTCGCCCGCGAGCTCGCGGACCTGGGTCAGCCCGCTGTCCTGGCCCACGGGACGCGCGCCCTTGCGGCAGAGCTTGATCCCGTTGTACTGCGCCGGGTTGTGGCTGGCCGTGAACATGGCGCCGGGGATGTCGAGCGCGCCCGACGCGTAGTAGAGGCCGTCCGTCGAGGCCAGCCCGATGCGGACCACGTCCACGCCGCGCAGCGCGAGGCCCTCGGCGAAGGCGGCGACGAGCTCGGGTCCGGACGGGCGCATGTCGTTGCCGATGACGACGCGCGGTCGGCCGTCGGCCTCCGGGAGCACCACGACGTCCGCGAACGCGGCACCGATCGCTCGCGCGACCGCCGGGTTCAGCTCCTCGGGGACGACACCCCGGACGTCGTACGCCTTGATCAGGGCAGACAGATCGACACGGTCAGCTGCAGGGGAGGTCACGGGCGTCATGCTACCCGGCACGGGGCGTGCGCTTCAGGCGTCTCTACTCCGCGGGATCGGTACCCATGACCTCGTCGCGCGACAGCGGCGCGCCGCTGCCGTCGAGCGGGAACCAGTTCCGCTGCTCGCACGCCGGGCAGGACACGAAGAGCACCTGCCGGCCCGAGGCCAGCGCCATCCGGATCCGCGTCATCTGCGTCTCGCCGCAGCGCAGGCACGCCTCGGTGCCCGGGACCGCCGGCCCGCCGGGCTGGCTGATCGACCCGAGAGGCTCGGCCGCCTGCTGAGCCCGCGCACGAGCCGCCTCCCCCTTGCGACGAGCCACGTCAGCCCTCTCCTCGCAGCACCCGCAGGTGACCGCGGCGAGGTGCCTCGGCCAGCACGGACCCGACCGCCTCGGGGAGCGGCTCCTGCTCGGGTGGTCGGCCCGCCTCGCGCACCGCGTCGGCGAGAGCGAGCAGGTCGTCGCGGCTCGGCGCCGCGGGCGTGAACTCGGGCGTCAGCCGGACGACCTCCCAGCCGCGCGGGGCCGTGAGGCGCTCCGCGTGCTCCATGCACAGGTCGTACGAGTGCGGCTCCGCCTGCTGCGCCAGGGGGCCGAGGACCGCGGTCGAGTCGGCGTACACGTAGGTCAGCGTCGCCACCGCCGGACGGCCGCACGCCGTGCGCGTGCACTGCCTCACAGATCTCACGGGCTGACGGTACCCCCGGCTCCCGACACGCCGCGCTCCCCCACGCCGACGTCGGCGGGCGATCTAGACTTCAGGCGTGAGCACCTCGCCCCCACCACCCGCCCGGCGCACCGCCGGAGCCGGTCGACGGACCATGGCGCTGCCCTCCGTGGCGGTGCAGCCGGTCCGCCGTCGGGACCGGCGCGGCCGGGGTCCGCGAGGACCACTCATGCCCAGCTCGATGCCCGCCTACCGCACCCGTGCGGAGCGGTTCGACGACCTCGTCCTCGACGCCGTGGAGCGGATCGAGCGCCGCTGGGCCAAGCAGCTGTCCGGCACCGAGTTCGCGGTCGAGGACGTTCCGCCGTCCAACCCCGCGCCGTGGGAGCGCGGCGGGGTGCCGCTCGGGCGCTACTTCCCGGCGGACGCCGGCCTGCCGGCCCGGATCGTCATCTACCGCCGCCCCGTCGAGTCGCGCGCCGGCGACGCGCTCGACATGGCCGACCTGGTGCGCGACGTCGTCGTCGAGCAGGTGGCCCACATGCTCGGCCGCTCCCCGGACGACGTGGACCCGGACTATCGCGACGCGCACTAACCTGTCCGGACGATGAGCCCCGCTGTCCCGAACCCTGTCCTTGCGCCCGCCGTCCGCGTCGTCTGCGTCGTCTTCCATCCCGGTGACGAGCTCGCGACGTTCGCCCGCACCCTGGCCACCGCGTCGACCCAGCCGGTCGAGCTCGTGCTCGTCGACAACGGCACCGACCAGTCCGTCTCGAGGGCCGTCGCCGACGAGTTCGGTGCGCGACTGCTGGTCACGGGCGCGAACCTCGGCTACGGGGGCGGCGCGAACGCGGGCGCGCAGGGGTGCGAGTCGCCCTGGCTCGTCGTCGCGAACTCCGACCTCGAGTGGCAGCCCGGCTCGCTCGACGTCCTGGTCGCAGCCGCGGCCGCCGACGCGCGGACCGGGTCGGCGGGACCGGCGCTGCTCAACCCCGACGGCACCGTCTACCCGTCCGCGCGGGCGCTGCCGTCGCTCACGCACGGTGCCGGTCACGCGGTCTTCGTGCGGGTGTGGCCCGGCAACCCGTGGACCCGCCGGTACCGGGCCGAGCAGGAGAGCACCGGGCAGCAGCGGGCCGCGGGCTGGCTCTCCGGCGCGTGCCTGCTGGTGCGGCGCGAGGCGTTCGAGGCGGTCGGCGGCTTCGACGACGACTACTTCATGTTCTTCGAGGACGTCGACCTGGGCGACCGCCTCGGCCGCGCGGGCTGGACCAACCTCTACGTGCCGCAGGCGAGGGTGACGCACGTCGGCGGGACCTCCTGGCGCGCCAAGCCGGCCCGGATGATCTCGGCGCACCATGCGAGCGCCGCCCGCTACGTGGGCCGTCGCTACCCGCACTGGTACCAGTGGCCGGTCCGCCAGGCGGCCGTCCTCGGTCTGCGGCTGCGCGAGCGCTCGGAGCTGCGCGCGGCGTCCTGACCGTCGCTAGCGCGTGCCCAGCCGCGGGTCCTCCCGGACGGGGACGTCGGGCGCCGTGCGCGGGACCGGGACCGGGTCCAGGACCGAGAAGAGGACCGTGCCGTCGGCCTGCGGCACCTGAGCGACCAGCGCCCAGGCGAGCGAGACCGTCGAGCCGTCGTCCGTGACGAGGTCGACGCCGGCGACGTCGGAGCGGGGGGCCGGTGCGGCCGCGGGGTCGTGCGGCGCCACCTCGCCCGTGCCTGCCGCCAGCTCGTCGAGCGTCCACGAGCTCGTCGTGCCGGCCGGGATGGTGACGGTGCGCTCCGACAGCACGGCGCCGCCCGCCCCGAGGAGCCGCAGGCTGCCCGTGGCCGAGCCGCCGTCCTCGGCGTCGTCGGCGCTCGAGACCGCCGCGAGCACGAGCGTGCCCTGCGTGCCGGCGGGCAGCGCCGCGACGCCGCTGCGGCCGGGGACGGTCGAGGCCGCCCAGGCACGCTCGACGCTCGGGGTGTCGTCGAGCTCCCCGAGGGAGCCCGGCCGGGACATCACCGACGACGCGATCACGGGCACGTCGGCGTCGACGAGGGCCGTGTAGGCCCCCGCGGGCAGACCGCCGAGCGGGACGTCGGTGACCTCGCCCGGCGCGAGCGAGACGGACTCGGCGCCGGGCAGGTCGATGACCCCGCCGGGGCCGAGCAGCGTCACCGTGGCGGTCGTCGCGGCGTCGCCGGGCGCCAGCACGCGCAGCGCGGGTGCGTTCGGGTCGTCGACCGTCGAGTCGACCACCGAGATGCCGGTGACGACCTGCCGCGTCGACGGCGCCGCACCGGGCACGACCAGGTCCGTCCCGCCCGGCGTGAAGCCGTCGAGCGCCGAGTCCTGGACGTGCACCCCGACGCGGCCGCCGGTCGCGACGACGTGCAGCCCGAGCCGGCGCTGCTCGGCCGCGATGCCGCCGAGCACGATCACCCGCGAGGTCCCGGGCGCCACCAGGTAGCGCTCGCCCGTCAGGTCGACCTGGCCGTTGGGTCCCCAGACCTCGAGCGCGATCTCGGCGGGCGTGGTGCCGGGGTTGTCGAGGACGAGCTGGGCGGTGCTCGACAGGTCCGTCGCGCCGCCGAGGAGCCACGCGTCGGCGACCGGCTGCTGGCACGAGGCCGCGGACAGCCCGCGCAGGTCGCCCGCGCTCACCAGGCTGCCGACGGCCGCGGCGACCCGCGCCGGGACGTCGGTGGGCTCGGCGCGCACGATCGAGGGCCCGGGCGCCGGAGCCTGGACGGCACTGCCGTCGGCCTCCAGCGCCGCCCAGGTGGTCGAGCGGTCCAGGGGCGCGAGCGACCCGACGCCGCTCGGGGACGCGGTGACGGCGACGACCGTGGTGATCGGGTCCACGGGCGTCGGGTCGAACGCCGAGTCCCCGCGGCCGGTGTCGTCGGGCAGGATCAGCGGCCCCGGGCAGACGAGCGTCGTGGCCGACGGCGGCACGGGCACCCGCGTCGCGGGGACCGCGGTGTCGTCGCCCTGGGGCGCGCGGGTACCGGCGGCGACCACCACGACGGTGAGCCCGAGCACGACGAGGCCCGAGGCGGCGCGCGCGGTCCGGCCGAGCCAGACGCGCGAGCGGGAGGGCTGGGGGTCGGTCATGAGCGTCCGCTCCAGGTGCGGCCGCCGCGACGCCGGCGGACCGGCACCGCGAGCAGCAGGGTCACGAGCAGGACGAGCGACTGGACGACGAGCATCGGGGTCCGGTCGGGGTCGTCGTAGTGCACGACGAGGTCACCGCCGCCGGCGCCGAGGTCGAACGTCTGACGCCATCCGTCCTCGAGGGAGCGGAGCGGCTCGCCGTCGAGCGAGGCGTGCCAGTGCGGGTCGGCGCGCTCGGCGAGCACCAGGAGCCGGCCGGCGTCGCCCGCGGGCACGGTGGTGTCCACCGACCGGTCCGCCGAGGGGACGGTTACCGCGGGAGCGGCGGGGTCGGCGACGTCGGCGCCCGAGGGCAGCAGCCGGGCCCACGAGGTCACGACCACCGGTGCGGCGATTCCGGCGCCGGGAGCGGTCGCCTGGACGCGCCAGAGCGTTCCCGCGGCGTTGGCGGTGACGCGTTCCAGCCCCGCGGTGGCGTCCAGCCGGCTGACCAGCTCGTCGCGGGCGGCCCGGGCCGCGCTGTCGTCGGAGACGGGCTCCGGGAGCGTGGGGACCAGGACGTCCGCGACGCCGAGCGAGCCGAGCTCGCCGGCGACGTCGCCGCTGGCCGCGGTCGCGAGGCGCGCGACGAGCGCGTCGACCTCCTGCGTGGCTGCGTCGGCCGGTGTCGGCGTCGGGGCGGTGAGGTCGCCCTCGACGGTGCGCGTCCATGCCGCGGCGGCCTGGTCGACCAGGGCCGGGCCGTCACCGCGCATGAGCTGCCAGGTCGCGGTCGCGCCGCCGCCCTGCTCGGGTGCCGCGCTCACCGCCAGCACCCGGGACGACGACGGGGACTCCTGCGCCTGCTGGCCGACCGCGGGGACGATCGGCCCGTCGAGGGTGCGCAGCGCGACGGCGTCGCCGGTGCGTGCCTGCCACGTCCACGAGCCGAGCCAGACGAGCGGGACGGCCACCGCGACGAGCGTCAGCAGAGCGGCGAGCAGCTGGCGGACGCCGAACGTGTAGCTTCCGAGCCGCTCGCGCAGCCGGTCGGTGCCGATCAGCGCCGCCGCGAGCAGACCCGCTCCGGCCAGGGAGAGCGCGGGGCCGGACCATCCGCGGACCAGCGAGCCGTCGTCGACCGCCACCGGCACAGCCACCACGACCGTGGCCGTCGCCAGCCCGATCACGGCGACCGCCCAGGCACCACGCACGGCCCGCGCGACCGGCGCGCCGCGCAGGAGCGCGAGGACGGCCAGCAGGAGCACCACGGCGCCGAGGGCGAGGGGCAGGACGTGGGCGATCCCCGACGGCACGCCGGGGCCGACGAGTGCGCCGGCGTCGCTCGGGACGCCGAGCAGGCGACTGACGGGGTCGGACGCGCCGGTCGGGACGGGGAGCCCGGGGTCGGCGACCAGCAGCCGCCAGCCGGGCACTCCCCGCCGGGCCGCCTCGAGCAGCGTCGGGGCGAGCAGGACGATCGCCGGGATCGTCGCGAGCAGGATGCGTCCGCGGCGCCGCGGGGCGCACAGCGCGACGACGCAGAGCGCGAGCACACCGGGGACCAGCAGGACCGGCGCCCCGGCCACGACGACGGCGAAGGCGAGCGCGGCACCTGCGGCCGCGGCGATCGAGCCGGTGGGGTCGGCGGCGCCGACGCGAGCGAGCGGCACGGCGGGCGTCTGACCGGAGTCGGTCGCGAGGCGGGGGTGCGGGATCTCGGCGGCCGCGGCCGGTCCGTCGGCGTCGACGTCCTCGTCGTCGGCCCGCCGGGCGGTCGCCAACCCCGAGAGCACCTGGTCGACGCGCTGCACCCCGACGGCACGCGCGACCCCCAGGCCCACCCACGGGATCGCCACGTGTGCGACGACCGCGCCGAGCCGGCCCGCGCCGAGTCCGAGCAGGAGCGCCGGCGCCGCGGCCCACGCCACGGCGGCCCATGCGCGGACGCCCACGGATCGCGTCACCGCGCCCGCAGCGGCCCAGGCGCCGACCCCGGCGAGCAGGATCGAGCCGAGCAGCAGCAGACCCACCGCCGCGGACGACGACCCACCGGTCGCGGCCGTCGGTCCGACCAGCACGGTCAGCAGCGCGTCGGCCGGCCCCGGGGTCCCCAGCCCCCCGGCCACCCAGCCGGACGTCGCCGCGCTCCACAGCTCACCGAGCCGCGCGGTGGTGGGGACGAGCGCGTCGCCGACGAGCTGCGCGCCGCCGACCACGGGTGCGACCAGCGAACCGAGGGCGACGGCGGTGACGATCGCGAGCCCGCCGACCAGCACGGCCAGCGTGGTGCGGCGCTTGGTCGCCAGGGCAGCGAGCTCGCGCAGCTCGAGCTCGCTGGGCGCCTGGACGACCCGACGGACCTCCGCGCGCGCGAGCCGGCGGTCGCGCGACTGGGACCACACGTCGCGCAGGCCGGCCTGCAGCGGGCGCAGGGCGCGGCGCGGCACGCGAYGGGTGCGGGTGGCGCGGGCGCGGGCGCGGACCACGCCGGCCGGCCGGGCCACGGCGACCAGGGCCGAGCGCAGCTCGTCGACGGCGAGCCCGGGCTGCTTCGCGGCCAGCTGCCACAGCGACCGGACCACGGCCCCGACCAGCGCGAGGATCGCCACGACGGGCACGAGCAGCACGGGCGCCGAGACGAGCCGGCTGTGCACGAGCGCCCGGCGGCGCGCGTCGAACGAGCGGCGTGGGTCGGCGGCGTCGTCCTCGCCGTCCCCGTCGAGGTCGGTCGGCACGCTGATCGCGCCGGCCCCGTCGGTGGTACGCAGCCCGAGATAGCCGGCCTGTGCGTGCCGCACCACGGCCGTCGGCACCACGATCACGCGGTGCCCCGCCAGGCGGGCCCGCCGCGAGAGGTCGAAGCCGTCCCCGAAGGGTCCGAGCAGAGGGTCGGTGCCGCGCAGGTCGTCCCAGACGTCGCGACGCACCAGGGCGCCGGCCAGGCCGACCCCGAGCACGTCGTCGCGACCGTCGTGCTGTCCCTGGTCGAGCTCGCCCGGCTCGACGTCGGTCATCCGACGGCCGGACCGCGACGTCCGCAGACCGACCTCGAGGAGCCGCTCGGGGTCCGTCCAGGTGCGCTGCTTGACGCCCGCGACGGCGACCGACGGTGCGCGACCGACCGCGCGGAACAGCTCGGCGAGCGCGGTCTCGGCGGGTGCGCTGTCGTCGTGCAGGAGCCACAGCCAGCTCGTCGTGGGCCCGACCTCGCTCGCGAGCGCGCGACGCACGGCGTGCCCGAAGGTGCGCGCGCCGGGGGCGTGCGCGAGGTGGAGCGCGGGCGTGGGCGAGTCCACCACGGCGCCGAAGATGCGCCGGAACGCCGGTTCGACCGCCTCGTCGGGAACCTGGGCGACATCGACCAGGAAGACGCGCAGCGGACGACGCGTCTGAGCCGCGAGCGCGGTCAGGGTCGTCTCGAGGTACGGGGTGCGGCCGTGGGTGACGACGACGGCCGACACCGGCGTCGTCACCGGTGTCGAGGAGGTCGCCGTGGGGACGTCCACGGGCTGGAGCGTGTCAGTCATGCTCGGAACATCGTGCGGCAGCGCCTGCGTGAGCCCGGGAGCGACACGCGCCGACGACCTGTGAAGGTCAGACGACACGCCGCTTGAGCTTGCGCCGCTCCCGCTCGGACAGGCCGCCCCAGATGCCGAAGCGCTCGTCGTTCTGCAGTGCGTACTCGAGGCACTCGGAACGGACGTCGCACCCCGTGCAGACCTTCTTGGCCTCGCGCGTCGAGCCGCCCTTCTCAGGGAAGAACGCCTCCGGGTCGGTCTGAGCGCACAGCGCGCGCTCCTGCCATCCCATGGGTCCCTCGTCCTCGAGGGCACCGAAGATCGGCAGCACGTTGGAGGCCTGCGTCTGTGCAGCCTTCCGTGCGTCCGACGGGAAGATCTCGTCGTTGTCGAGCAAGTTCCACATGCGTGCCTCCGTGCGGTGTTCTGTGTGGTGCTGGGTGCTGCTGCGGATGGAACTGCTGTGTGGATGGACTCGTCGTGCCGGGTACGACCAACGGATGTGACGAACTGATGTCTCGATTGAATCCGTTCTATGGAATTACACGCGTGTCGTTCGCGTTGGTCAAGCGGGCAGGTGGTATTTGCCCGGTTCTGCCGGGTGAACTTCGGCGATTCCGGCGCGCCGGGCGTGTCGCCGTAGGGTTGCCGCGTGCCTCCGACGACCATCGCCGACCTTCTCGCCCTGCTCACCCGCGAACCCGGTCGGCCCAGGATCACCTGGTACGCGGCCGACGGAGACCGCGTCGAGCTGTCCGGAGCCGTGCTGGAGAACTGGGTCTCGAAGTCCACGAACCTGCTGGTCGAGGAGCTCGACGTCGAGCCCGGGACGCGGGTGCTGCTCGACCTGCCGACGCACTGGCGCACGGTCGTCTGGCAGCTCGCCGTGTGGCGCGCGGGCGGGTGCGTGGTCCTGCCGGGTGGCACGGGCGCCGAGGTCGTCGTGACGGACTCCCCCGGCGAGCACGCCGACGGTGCCCAGCTCGTCGCGGTCAGCCTGCCGGCGCTCGCCCGGCGCTTCGTGGGCGACCTGCCCCCCGGTGCGATCGACGCAGCCGCGGCGGTCATGACCTACGGCGACGTCATCGGCTGGGCGCCCACGCCGGCGCCCTCCGACCCGGCCCTCGACCCCGGTCCGACGCACGGCGAGCTCGTCGCGTGGGCGCTGGACGGTCAGCCCGAGGGGGCCGGCGAGCGTGTCCTGGTCGCGGCCGGGCCCGGTCGCACGTCCGCGCAGGACGTCGCACGCGTCCTGGGCGTCCTCGCCCGGGGCGGGTCGGTCGTCCTCGTCGACGACGCCCTCGCGCACGCCCTGGCGGCGGACCCCGACCGCGCGGCCCGCCTGGTGGCGTCGGAGCGCATCACCGTCTCCTAGGAGACGCCGATCAGCCGCCGGAGCTCGGCACCCATCCGGTCCCGGCTGTACAGGTCGCGGCACCGGCTCGCGAACGACTCGGCCAACGGCTCCAGCCGGTCCCCCTCGACGAGCGCGCCGATCTCGCGCACCCACGCGTCCGCGTCCTGCGCCGCCACGACGATGCCGGTCTCGCCGTCGACGACCGCGTCCCGCAGGCCCTCGAGGTCCGAGACGACGACCAGGGGTCCGCGCATGCCCGCCTCGACAGCGACAAGCCCGAAGCCCTCCATGTCGCCGTCGACCGGGATGTTGGGCTGGGCGAACAGGTCGCAGCCGCGCAGCAGGAGCTCGCGCCCCGCGTCGTCCACGCGCCCGAGGAGCCGGACCCGGTGCGGATCCGCGAGCGCGGCACGGGCCGCGACCACGTCCGCCCGGCCCTCGCCGTCGCCGGCGACGACGTAGACGCACCCCTCGGGCAGCCCGGGGAGCACCTCGCGGATGAACCACGCCACACCCTTGCGGCGGACCAGCCGGCCGAGCGTCGCGATCACGACCGTCCCGGGGTCGACCCCGAGCCTCGCGTGCAGCTCGCGGCGGGCCGTGGCCCGGTCGGTCGCCGGGGGGACCTCGACGCCGAGGCGGACCACCTCGACACGATCCCGCGGGACACCCGCGTCGAGCGTCGCGGCCGCCGTCGCCTGGCTGATCGCGACCACCTGGTGCGCGTCCGGCAGCCACCGTCGCACGAGCCACTGGTACGGGCGCGGCGACCACACGACGTCCTTGCCCATCGCCATGGTCGACAGCCGCAGCCGCCCGGTCCGGACGAACGCGCGCAGGGCCAGGAACATCAGCACGTCCCCCGCGAGCACCAGGTCGACGTCCCGCCGGGCGCGTCTCGTCGCGAGCACCGCCCGCACGAGGAACAGCGGCAGGGCGCGGTTCGACCCGCCGTGCGCGACGAGCCGTGCGTCGTGGCCGTCCAGCGCGTGCCAGACGTCGGCCGCGAGGGTCTCCATCCCGCCGACCGACGGCGGGAACTTCCTCGTCACGAAGAGCACGCTGGACATGGACCGGACAGTACCGGCGGCACGGGTGCCCGTTCCGCCGCCCCTACGATCGTCGGGTGCAGCCGACCCCGACCCCTCGCCGGACCCGCGCGTGGTGGGTCAAGGCGGCGGCCGTCGCGCTCGTCGTCGGGTTCGTCGTCGTCTTCGTCGTCGGGCAGTGGTCCGAGATCGTCGACGCGGTCCGGCGGCTCGACGCGGCCAGCATCGCCGCCTCGCTCGGGTTCGTGCTCGTCGGGCTGGTGGCCGCGGCCCTGTCCTGGCGTGCGGTCCTGACCGGCCTCGGGTCGCACCTGCCGGTCCCCGCCGCCGCGCGCGTGTTCTTCCTGAGCCAGCTGGGCAAGTACATCCCCGGGAGCGTGTGGCCGGTCCTCGCGCAGGCGGAGCTGTCGACGGAGTACGGCGTCCCGCGCAGCCGGGCCGCGTCCGCCGCTCTGACGCAGCTGGTGGTCGGGCTCGTCGTCGGCATCGCCGTCGCCGGGTCGACCCTGTCGATCGCGTCGGCCGACGCCGTCCGCGCGTACTGGTGGCTCCTCTTCGTCGCCGTCGCGGGCATCGCCATGCTGGTCCCGGCGGTGTTCAACCGGGTCATGGCACTCGCGCGTCGGGTGCTGCGCCGCCCCGGCGGGGACGAGATCTCCGGCGCGACCCTGCTGCGGTCCGCGGCGTGGGCGCTGGTCATGTGGGTCGCATTCGGGGCGCACCTGTGGCTGCTCGCGGCCGGCTCGGGTGTCTCGGCGGCCAACCTCGGCCTGCTGACCACGGGCGCGTACGCGCTCGCCTGGGTGGTCGGGTTCGTGATCGTGTTCCTGCCGGCCGGCGCGGGTGCGCGCGAGGCCGCCCTCGTGCTCGCCCTGGCCCCCGTCATGGACCGGTCCACCGCGCTCGCGCTCGCGCTGGTCAGCCGCGCGCTCATGATCGCCGGCGACTTCCTGTCCGCCGGGGCGGCGGTGCTCGCCGAGAAGCGGCACCGCACGGTCCTGGCTCGGCGAGCACCGAGCCGACCGCTCGGCGATGATCAATGAGCCCACAGACAGCGCCGATAGGGTCGCGGGTGCCGAGCCGCCGACGAGAGACGAGACCCCGTACGTGAACGTTTCGAGCACGAGCACCGCCGAGCCGCAACGGCTCGCGAGCCCGCCCGCGCCCGTTCCGCCGGAGCCCGCCCGCTGGGCCCGGGTCGTCGTCGGCCTGCCCGACCGGATCGTCATGCTCCTGTTCTGGACGGCGCTGGTCGTCTCGGTCTGCGTCCTCGTCTCCCAGTTCCGGCCCTACGTCGTGCTCCCCCTGCTCGCCGTCATGATCGTCGCGACGTGGCGGTTCACGCCCGCGGCGCTCCCCGCGACACGCGCGCACCTCGTCGCGTCCTGCGCCGCGCTCGGTGCGGCCGTCGTGTGGCTGGGCCTCAACATCCCGTTCGCGTCGACGTTCATCACCGTCTGGCGCGACCCCGGCTTCCTCACCCTCGAGGGCCTCTGGCTCACCGGCCACGCCTCCCCCGACATCCCGATCGGCGCGGCCGCGAGCGTCCAGCACGTGATCCCGGGGCTGTCCGCGGCGACGGGTGCGTACGACCAGGTGGGCGGGACGCTGCAGGTGCAGGGCGCCAAGCTGCTGCCCGGGATGCTCGGCCTGGCCGGCTGGGCCGGCGGCGAGCCGGCGGTCATGCGCGCCAACCTCGTGATCGGTGCGGTCGGCCTGCTGGCCGTCTTCGCCCTGGCGCGCCGGATGGTCCGCCCCGCGCTCGCGCTGGTCCCGGTCGTCGCCCTCGCGCTGTCCATGCCGATGGTCGTCTTCTCGCGCGCCGCGTACACCGAGCCGCTCGCGATGGCGCTGCTCTTCGGTGGGCTGACCATGGCGTGGTCGGCGATCGAGACACGGTCGTCGCCCCGCTACGCGATCGCCGGCGCGATGATCGGTGCGACCGCCCTGGTCCGCATCGACGGCGCCGCGTCCGTGGTCGGTCTGGTCGCCGGGATCGGGCTGACCGCCGCCGCCGCCGTCCCGCCGCGCACCCGGCGGCGCCAGCTCGTCGCCCTCGGGCTCGTCGCCGGTGCCGCGCTGTCGATGGTCCTGCTCGGCTATCTCGACCTGCGCCTCTACAGCGAGGAGTACCTGTTCGAGCACTACGAGCAGTTCACCTCGCTCATCGGCGTGCTCGTGCTGGCCGTGGTGGTCGTCGTCGCGCTCGGCCTCTTCGCGCGGCTCGACCCTGCCCGCCGCTGGGTGCTCGCGCACAAGCAGGGGCTCGCGGGCGCCGGAGCCGTCGTCGTCGGCGTCGTGGCCGTCTTCTTCGCGAGCCGCCCGCTGTGGATGGTCAACCACAACGTGCCCGCCCACACGGGCTACTCCCACCACGTCCAGACGCTGCAGGAGAACGCCCACATGGCGATCGACTCCACCCGCAGCTATGACGAGTCGTCGCTGTCGTGGCACGCCTGGTACTACGGGTGGCCCATGGTCGTCCTGGCGGCCGTCGGCCTGGCGATCGTCCTGCACCGCGTCGTGGCCCGACGCGACCCCCGGCTCGCGCTCGTGTTCGGGGTCGTCGTCGCGCCGTCGCTGCTCTACCTGTGGGCCGTGAACATCACGCCCGACCAGATCTGGGCGATGCGGCGGTTCCTGCCGGTGACGATCCCCGGGTTCCTGATCGCCGCAGCCGTGACGCTCGACGCCCTCTGGTCCATGCGGTCGCAGTTCCTGCGCATGTGCGCGGTGGTCGGCGCGGTCGTCGTCGCCGTCTTCCCCGCCCTCACCTGGGGTCCGGACATCGTCTCGGTCGAGCAGGACGGACGGCTCCCCGAGCTGCACACCGCCTGCGCCGCGATCGGCGACGACCCCGTCGTCTACGTGCAGTCCACCAACGCGGCACCGCCGTACCTGGCCACGCTGCGCACGGTGTGCGACGTCGAGGTCGTCCGGTCGTTCGAGTTCCTGTCGAGGACGGACCTCCAAGCCATCCGGCAGGCGTGGGGCGGCCAGGACGTCAAGGTCGTCACGTTCGTGCCCCGGTCGGTCGCCTGGCCGGACGGCATCGTCCCCGACCCGCTGCGCACGACGACGATCACGTCGTGGCGCGAGCGCCTGCAGAACCTGCCCTACCGCGCCGACGAGACGGAGTCCGAGCTCTGGGTGGCGACGATCAACGAGGACGGCACGCTGACCCCCGTCAACGGCGGTACTGCAGCTCCTTGATGCGCTCGAGCTGGTCCTCGAGCAGCACCCGGTTCACGCGCTGCAGGTCGGAGAGCACCCCGAGCGACAGCGACAGCAGCGCGGCGACCGCCATGATCGACCCGAAGATCAGGGACTGGACGTGCCCGCCCTGGCCCTCGGAGGAGATCCACAGCACGGCGAAGCGCACGAACGGGATCAGCGCGAGCAGCCCGAACACGACGGTGAACGTCGCGAAGATGACGTACGGCTTGAACATCAGGTAGCTGCGCACGATCGCCGACGCCGACTTGAACATGTGGTGGTAGATCGACGTGAAGAGCCGCGACTCGCGGGTCTCGGCGTTCGTCTCGACGGGGACGCTCTCGATCCTCAGCCGCTTGTGGCCGGCCTGGATGATCGTCTCCATCGTGTAGCTGAAGTCGGTGACGATGTTCAGCCGGAGCAACGACGCCCGCGAGTACGCGCGGAAGCCGCTCGCCGCGTCGGGCAGGTCCGTGTCCGCGGCGCCGTTGACCACGCGGCTGCCCACCCGCTGCATGAGCTTCTTGAACCGCGAGAAGTGCGCGATGGTCGAGGTCTGCCGGTCGGCGATGACGATGTCCGCGCGGCCCTCGACGATCGGGCGCACCAGGTCCGGGATGCGGTCCTGCGGGTACTGGTTGTCGCCGTCCGTGTTCACGACGATGTCCGCGCCGTGCGCCAGCGCGTAGTCGACGCCGTCGCGGAACGAGCGCGCGAGGCCCATGTTGCGGGCGTGGTGCACGAAGTGCGTGACGCCCAGGGCACGCGCGACCTCGACCGTGCGGTCGGTGGAGCCGTCGTCGATCACGAGGATCTCGACCTCGTCGACCCCCTCGATCACGGCCGGGATCGACTCGAGGACGGCACCGAGCGTCGCCTCCTCGTTGAGGCAGGGAACCTGGATGAAGATCTTCATGACCGTCCTGTCGCCACGTCGCCTGCAGCATGGGCCAGCACCGGCATGGCCGCCGTGAGGCTCCACGATGCTAGTGGGGTCGGAGCAAGCACCCGTCAGGGCACGTCGGCCTGGACCAGGACGCCGCCGCCGCTGCCGGTCAGCGCACCGTCCCGCGCCGGGACGAAGGCGACCTGCCCGCGCTCCAGCGTGAGCGTCGCACCCTCGCCTGTGGCGATCGTGATCGCGCCCTCCAGGCAGAGCAGGATCCGCGGGCCACGACCGGGTAGCGGGTGCACCTGGTCGTCGCAGATCTCCGTCACGGACAGCTCGAAGTCGTCGACGGGCGCGTAGAACATCCGCGTCGCACCGTGGAAGACCTCGGGCGCGATCCGGATGGGCGGCGCGGCGACGTAGTCGACGTTGCGCAGCACCTCGGGGACGTCGATGTGCTTGGGCGTCAGCCCGGCGCGCAGGACGTTGTCGGAGTTCGCCATGATCTCGACGCCCACGCCCCGCAGGTAGGCGTGCACACCGCCCGCAGGCAGGAACATCGCGTCGCCGGGCTGCAGGGTCACGGGGTTGAGCAGCAGCGAGATCACCACGCCCGGGTCGCCCGGGTACGCGTTGTGCAGCAGCTCGACGTTGCGGTCCGCGCGCGGCGACGGCGACCCGTTGGCCAGGCGGCGGGCGCACGCGTCCGCGACCTCCCGGACCGCCTCGGCGCTGGGCCGGGTGGACGGCTCCAGCAGCAGCGTGAACGCCGCGCGGATCCCGTCGGGCGTCGGGTTCGCGATCAGGGCGGCGTGCAGCTCGCGCGCCAGCGGCGCGTCCAGGCCGGCGAGGAGCTCGGCGGCTCGGCGCGGGGCGCGGAAGCCGCACATCGCGTCGAACTGCGTCAGCGCGTAGACCAGCTCGGGCTTGTGGTTGGTGTCCCGGTAGTTGCGGTGCGCCGCGTCCAGCGGGATGCCGGCCGCCTCCTCCTCCGCGTGACCCTTGCGCGCGCGCTCGAGCTGCGGGTGGACCTGCAGCGAGAGCGGACGGTCGGCGGCGATGACCTTGAGCAGGTACGGCAGCACCGGACCGAACCGCGCCACGACGTCGCGCCCGAGCGCACCCTCGGCGTCCGAGGCGATCACGGCGTCCAGCCCCAGCCGCTCGTCGTCCAGCACCCGCGAGGGTGCCGACGCGTGCGCACCCATCCACGCCTCGGCGACGACCGCGGTCGCGGCAGGGCCGAACAGGTCCTGGAGCGCGGTGCGTGAACCCCAGGCGTAGGGCTGTGTGGCGTGGGTGATTCTGAGCACTGAAACCTCATCGATCGGCGGCCGGTCGCAGCATCCTACCGAGGAGCCCCGCGGGCGCGGTCGGACGGACCCGCTGCATGCGCCAGACTGTGTGCCCATGCGAGGGATCATTCTGGCCGGCGGCTCCGGCACGCGACTGCACCCGATCACCCTCGGCGTGAGCAAGCAGCTCGTGCCGGTGTTCGACAAGCCGATGATCTACTACCCGCTCTCGACGCTGATCCTCGCGGGCATCCGCGAGGTGCTGATCATCACGACACCCCACGACGCCGAGCAGTTCCGGCGGCTGCTCGGCGACGGCTCCCAGTTCGGGATCTCCATCTCCTACACGGTCCAGGCCGAGCCCAACGGGCTCGCGCAGGCGTTCGTGCTGGGCGCCGACTTCGTCGGGGACGACTCGGTGGCGCTCGTGCTCGGCGACAACATCTTCTACGGCCCGGGCCTCGGCTCGCGGCTGCAGCGGTTCGCCGGCATCGACGGCGCCGCGGTGTTCGCCTACCGCGTCGCGGACCCCACGGCCTACGGGGTGGTGGAGTTCGACGACGAGGGCCGCGCGCTCTCGCTCGAGGAGAAGCCCGCGGCGCCGCGGTCGAGCTACGCGGTGCCCGGCCTGTACTTCTACGACAACGACGTGCTGGCCATCGCCCGCGACCTCGCACCGTCGGCACGCGGCGAGTACGAGATCACCGACGTGAACCGGACCTACCTCGAGCAGGGTCGGCTCCAGGTCGAGGTGCTGCCGCGCGGCACCGCGTGGCTGGACACGGGGACGTTCGACTCGCTCCTCGAGGCCTCCGACTACGTGCGCACGATCGAGCACCGGCAGGGCCTGAAGATCGGCTCCCCCGAGGAGGTCGCTTGGCGTCGTGGCTTCCTGTCCGACGACGAGCTGCGCACGCGCGGCGAGGCCCTGGCCAAGTCGGGCTACGGCAGCTACCTGCTCTCGCTCCTGGACTGAGCAGACCGAGCACAGGCCGCGTCGAACGCGGCCAGGTGTGCCCGTGCGGCGGCGTCCCAGGTGAACGTCGCGGCACGCGCGAGCGCCGACGACGACAGTCGCGCGCGGCGCTCGTCGTCGGCCAGCAGCGCGCTCAGCCCGGTGCCGATGCTCGCGTCGTCGGTCCCGCAGTAGGCGACCGCGTCGCCCCCGACCTCGGGCAGGGACAGCTCCCTGGTGGTCAGCACGGCCGCACCGCACGCCATCGCCTCCAGGACGGGAAGGCCGAAGCCCTCGCCGAGGCTGGGGTACGCGACGACCCGCGCGCCGGACAGGAACCCCGGCAGGTCCGCGAGCGGCAGGTAGCCCGTGCGCCGGGCGACACGGTCGGCGGGGACCGTGGCCAGCGTCGGCTCAACCTGGGTGTCCCAGCCGGGTCCGCCGGCCAGGACGAGCGCCTCGTCGGTCGTCGCCGCGAGCCAGCCGCGGACGAGGGCCGGCACGTTCTTGCGCGGTTCGAGCGTGCCGAGGAAGGCGACGTAGGGGCGGTCGCCGATGTCGAGGGTGGCGCGGACACGGTCCCGCTCGGTGTCGTCGACCGGGTGGAAGACCGCGGTGTCGACGCCGTGGTAGGCCACGTGGAACAGCGCCGGGTCGGCACCGGTGAACTTCACGACCTCGGTCGCGGTCGCCTGCGAGGGGACGACCACCGCCGCGGCGTGACGCACCGCGTACCGGATCGCCCGGCGGAAGAAGCGTCCCTTGACCGCGGAGTGCAGCTCGGGGTGGCTGAAGAAGGTGGCGTCGTGCAGGGTCACGACGACCCGCAGCCCCGCGCGGACGGGCATCGTGTAGTGCGGGCTGAGCAGCACGTCGGCGTGCACCCGCCGAGCGATCCGGGGCAGCCCGAGCTGTTCCCAGACCATGCGCAGCGGGCGCCGGGCGGTGCGGGCCGGGGCGACGACGAGCCGGGCGGCGGGTGCGATCGTCGCGAGGAGCCCGGCGTCGCGCGGCTGGCAGGCGACGACGACCTCGACGTGCAGGTCGGTGAGCGCCGGCAACAGCTCGTCGACGTACCGACCCACCCCCCCGCGGTCCGCCGGGACCGCCGTGGCGTCGACCAGCACCCTCATCGCAGCACTCCTTCGATCGTCGCGGCCATCTGGGCGCCGCTGCGCTCCCACGTCCAGGCCCTCGCGCGGGCCCGGGCCTGTTCGGTCCTGCCGGGGTCGGCGTCGCCCAGCCTCGCCGTCACGGCGCGGGCGAAGTCGGCCGGGTCCTCCGGATCCGCATAGTCCACCAGGTCCGCGCCGATCTCGTGGAACGGCGGGATGTCGGAGGCGACCGCGGGCACCCCCGAGGCCATGGCCTCGAGCAGCGGGAGCCCGAACCCCTCGTACCGGCTCGGGAAGACGAACAGGTCGGCGCCCGCGTACACGCCCGGCAGGTCCGCGTCCTCGACGTACCCGGTGAACGTCACGCCCGCCAGCACGTCGGCCGGGACGTCCGTCGGCGGCTGCTGGGCTCCCCAGCCGGCGCTGCCGACGACCACGAGGGGGTGCCGGCGACGGACCTCCGGGTCGAGCAGCGCCCAGGCGCGCAGGAGCGTGACGAGGTTCTTGCGCGGTTCGAGCGTGCCCACCGCCAGCACGTACCCCTCGGGCAGGTCCGGTCCGCCACCCGACGGGGGTGCGAGGAACTGGGGGTCGAGCCCGCAGTCGACCAGGTGCACGGGCACGTGACCGGGGAACTCGGCGTCGATGCGCGACGCGGTGAACGGCGAGATCGTCGTGACGGCCGACGCCTCGGTCATCGTGCGGGGCACGTGCTTGCGCAGGTGCGTCAGGTTCCGCTTCTCGATGACCTCGGGGAGGTCGACGTAGGCGAGGTCGAAGACGGTGACGACCGAGGGCGCCGACACGGCCGGGAACGCCGTGTAGTTGGTGCTCACGAGGGCGTCGGCACGCGGCACCCAGCGGTCCACGGGCACGCGTCCGACCAGCGAGTACACGGCCTGGTAGGCGCGGCGCGGCACCGGCAGGAGCAGCCGCTCGAGGTTCGGGAGGTCGGGCAGCAGGTACGGGCGCGACCGGTCGTCGGAGAAGCCGACGACGACGAACCGCCAGTCGGGGCGCGCGAGCGCGGACTCGCGCAGCACGTTCGCGCTCCACCGGCCGATGCCGTCGGTGCGCCGGGAGACGGGGGTGGCGTCGACGAGGATCGTGGGGCTCATGCCGTCGGCTCCTCGGCGTCGTCGTGCGTCGCCGACAGCGCCCGCAGGTGCCCGACCGCAGGGACGGCCACGAGCGCGGTGGCCACGAGCTCGCCGAGCAGCAGACCGAGCGCGGCGCCGACCGGACCGATCGACCAGGACAGGTACGCGATCGCCGGGATGCCGATCACGGCGCCGGCGACCGTGGAGACGACGACCTGGTGGATCCGGCCGGCCGGGACCAGGATGTGCCGCGTCATCGAGATGCGTGCGGACACGAGCAGGAACGACGCGCCGAGCCAGAAGCACACGGGTGCGGTCGCGGCGACGGCCGGGCCGAAGAGCAGGCCGGACACCCACGGCCCCAGGGTCGCGAGCACGGCCCACCCGACGACGCCGACGGCGACGTGGGCGCCGAGCGCGACCCGCAGCCGGCGCGCCCGGTCGGCGAGCTCACCCTCGACCGTCCAGCTCTGGAACGCGTTCGCGAGCGTGATGGGGACGTACAGACCGAACTTGAGCA
Source organism: Cellulomonas sp. P2_B4 (assembly GCF_056404795.1). Classification (NCBI taxonomy): domain Bacteria; kingdom Bacillati; phylum Actinomycetota; class Actinomycetes; order Micrococcales; family Cellulomonadaceae; genus Cellulomonas; species Cellulomonas sp. P2_B4. The sequence continues at coordinate 512,212 of NZ_JBFUDI010000001.1, read as the reverse complement.
GCTTGTCGGCCGAGGCGTACGAGCTGGCCTCGGCGGCCGGGGCGGTCGCGGTGACCACCGGGACGGGCAGCGCGAGGTAGGCCCCGTTGGCGACGTCGTTGAACGCGATCGCGCGGTCGCGCACCAGCAGCCGCCGCAGCTCCGACCACGACCAGCGCGGGCGCGTGGTGCCGGCCAGGGCCCGGCGGCTGTAGAGCACGATGCCCGCACCCGAGGCGAGCAGGGCGAGCAGCGGGTAGAGGGCGAGCTCGCGGGTCGCGACGACGAGCGCGGCGGAGGCGGCCGCGGCGACGACCCGCGGGATCGCCTCGAACACCGCGATGGACCGCGGGTCCCCCTCGCCGACCGCGAACCAGGCGAACGACAGCCCGATGACCGACCCGGCGAGTCCCATGAGCACGGTCGGCCACACATAGCCGGGCGCCGCCAGCAGGACGCACAGGGCGATCACGACGGGCACGGCGACCACCGCGACCGCGCCGCGCACCAGGAGGCTCTCGCGGTAGTAGAACGCGCGGGCCTCCCGGTCGGTCGTCAGGGCGACCAGCGGCGGCCCTGCGGTGTTCCAGCCGTACGCGATGGCGATCGCCGCGAGCGTGCCGATCGCCTCCCCTGCGGCGAGGCTCGCCCAGCCCGCCTCGCCCGCGACCCGACCCAGCACCGGCAGCACGAGCAGCGGTGTGATCAGGGAGATCATCGGCAGCCCCGCGAAGCCGGCGAGGCGGCCGCCGAACGACGTCATCCGCGCAGCGCCTCGTCCAGTGCCTGCGCGGTGAGCTCCGCGGACCGCTCCCACGTGAACCGGGCGGCGCGTTCGCGACCGTCCCGCACCTGGGCAGCCCGCCGCTCCGGATCGTCCAGCAGGGCGACGAGCTCGCGGGCGAGCGCCGCCGGGTCGCGCGGCGGCCCGTAGTAGCGGGCCGCGTCGCCGCCGACCTCGCGCAGCACGCCGATGTCCGAGGCCAGCACGGCCGTGCCGTGCACCATCGCGTCGACGACCGGGAGCCCGAAGCCCTCGGCGAGCGACGGGCAGACGTAGACCGCGGCCTGCGCGAAGAGGGCCTCGAGCTGGGCGCGCGTGACCCAGCCGAGCAGCCGCACGTCCCGCTCGAGACCGAGCTCGGCCACCAGGGGGGCGAGCGGGTCGACCCCGTGGCTGCCGGTGATCGCGAGGACGGGACGTCGGTCGGCGGGGATCTGCGCGATCGCGCGCACGAGCGTCGCGAAGTTCTTGTGGGGCATCCGGTTGCCCGTGCTGAGCACGAGGGGCCGCGAACCGTCGATCCCGAGCGGCGCCAGCTCGCCGGCCGGGTCCTCGACGGTCGACGCCGACGCCGCACCGTGCGGCACCACGCGGATGCGGTCCTGCGGGACGCCGACCACGCGGGTGATCGACGCCGACGCGTCCTCGCTCCCCGTGATGACGAGCCTGGCCCCGCGGGCCGCCCGCCGGATCAGCCACGACGTGATCGCCTGCGTGGGCCGGCTGACGTCCGGGTTCGGGTACTCGTCGGCGATGATGTCGTGCAGTGTCACCACGGTCGGCACGCGTCGACCCGGGGGCCCGAAGTTCGCCGGGCACCAGACGAGGTCGGCGCCGAGGGCGCTCGCCCGGCGGTCCACCCGGAAAGCCTCCGCGGCGGCCCAGGCGGGCCGGTTCTCGCCGTCCACGCCCAGCGTCACGGTCGCGCCAGGGAACCACTCGGCGATCGACTCGTCGGCCGTCGTGTTCGTCAGCCCGAGGAGGTCGACGCCGGGGAGATGCTCTGCGAGGCGAGGCAGGAGCGCGCGGGCGTAGGTCTCGGTGCCGCCGCGCTTTCCCGTGAAGTACAGGAGGTCGACGGCGAGGGTCGGTCGCTTACCGCTCACGAGCCGGCCGCGGCGAGCGGTTCGACGATGCCGTCGAGCGCCTCGGGCAGCGGTGCCGGCGGGTTGGACCGCGCGCGCGTCGGGATGGTCAGGATGCCGACGAACAGGCTGGACATCATCGTCTGGAAGCCGAGGATCAGGCCGAGCGCGGCCGGCACCGCGACGCGGACAGCCGCGCGCGCGTCGAGGCTGCTGAAGTCGGCGTTGCCCCACCGAATGACCTGGCCGACGGCCACGGCCAGCCCGACGACGAACAGGGCGAGCCCGAGCAGCAGGCCGCGTTCGAGCGTCAACCGGTCCGCGATCGCCCGGAACCGGGGGCCGACCGGAAGGAACCCTTCGTGCTCGGCGTACACCTTGGTCAGGATCGCGAACAGGACGGCCTGGTAGCCGACGACGGCGGCCGCGGTGGCGTAGATCATCGTCGAGACGTCGAAGCCGACCGACCCGACTTCGACGGGCCCGAAGAGCAGCACGAGGTTGAGCAGCACACCGACGACGAAGAGCAGGGCGCCGGGGTACAGGAACATCCACTTGGGCGAGAACACCATGAGGAAGCGCAGGTGGCGCCAGCCATCGTGCCAGCTGCGCAGGTGCGGCGGCCGCGAGCGACCGTCCTTGCTCAATGTCGTCGGCACCTCGATGATCCGCAGCTTGGCCAGGCACGCCTCGACGACCATCTCGGACGCGAACTCCATCCCGGAGGTCCGCAGCCCCAGGCCGAGGATCGCCTGCCGGTTGAAGCCGCGCATGCCGCAGTGGAAGTCCTTGACGCCCGGCTTGAAGAACAGCGACCCGACCCCGGAGAGCACGGGGTTGCCCAGGTAACGGTGCAGCGGCGGCATGGCACCCGGGGCGATCCCGCCGCGGAACCGGTTGCCCATGACGAGGTCGTAGCCCTCGCGCAGCTTCGCGACGAACGGGTCCAGCGACGAGAAGTCGTAGGAGTCGTCGGCGTCGCCCATGATCACGTAGGTGCCGCGGGCGGCAGCGATGCCGCCGATGAGCGCGGCGCCGTACCCCTTCTCCGGCACGTCGACGACCCGAGCACCCGCGAGCCGGGCGATCTCCTGCGACCCGTCGGTGCTGCCGTTGTCGGCGATCACGACCTCGCCCTCGACACCCGACGACTCGAGGTATCCCAGCGCCTTGACGATGCAGGTCTCGAGCGTCTCCGCCTCGTTCAGGCAGGGCATCAGGATGGTGAGTTCACAGCTCCGCTGCTGGGCCATGGTGTCCGTCCGGGTGGAGAAAGGGGCGCGCAACTGTACCAACGGGTTCGAGCGGTTTCCGGCACCTCGGTGCGCGCCTCGGCGCGCGGCGGTGCGCGGCTCAGAGCACGGCTCAGAGCACGGCTCAGAGCACGGCTCAGTGCGCGGCTCGGAGCGCGCCGAGGATGCCCCTCGCGGCGGCGTCGGCGGTCCGCTCCGTCGCCGCGCGCTCGAACCACGCACGCGCCGTGTCGCGCAGGTCCGTGCCCCCGCGCACGGCGGAGACGATCGCCGCGCCGAGGACCTCCGGGTCCGTCGAGCCGGCGACGAACCCGTTGACGCCCTCGTCGACGAGCTCGACGGCCGCGTTGTCCTCGGCGGCGACGACGACGACCGGGGTCCCTACCGAGCACGCCTCGACGACGACCATGCCGTACCCCTCGCGCCGCGACGGGTTCACCAGCACGGCGGCGCCGCGGACCGCCTCGTCGAGCTCGGCCTGCGGTACGAACCCGGGCAGGTCGACGACGTCCTGCAGCCCGAGCCGGCCGACCTCGCGCACGACGCTGTCGCGGTGCGGCCCGTCGCCGAGGATGACGGCCCGCAGGTCCGGGATCTCGCGACGGGCGACCTGCACCGCGGCGGGGATCGTCTCCACCTGCTTGTCGGGGATGTGCCGCCCGACGTAGACGACCGTCGGGGGCTGCGCGGCGACGAGGACGGGCGAGGCCGCCTCCACGCCGTGGATCAGGCCGGGACTGACTACGGGGGGACGGCGGGCCCCCTCGGCCACGAGCCGCCTTCCGTTCTGCTGGGAGTGGGCACTCACCAGGGGGCTGATCCGGACCGCCCGACGCTGCAGGAACGCCGCCACCCGGCCGAGCACCGGGCCCGAGTACTCGATCCACTGGTCGCGTCGCCACACCTCGAGGAAGTCCGAGCAGATCCGGGTCCGGGTACCGACCAGGGCGAGCCGGACCGCGAAGACGTTGAGCACGGGCAGCGCGGACACGAGGACCGCGTCGTGCCGCCCGCGCGACCGCACGAGGTGACCGAACAGGCCAGCGGCGAAGACCAGCGCGGGCAGGGGCTTGCGGGCGCCGGCCGCGTCGTAGAGCTCGCTGCGACCGGAGACGGCGACCACCTGCATGCCGGGTGCGTCGGGCGGCGTCCCGTCCCACTGCCGACGCGTCAGGTACTCGACGTCCCACCCCTGCGCGTGGAAGGACTCCGCGAAGAGGCGGTACTGCCGCTCGCCCCCGCCGGTGCTCACCGGAAAGAAGCAGTCGTACACCACGGCGATTCGCACCGGGCGAGCCTAGCCGGGGATATTCTCGCGACCGATCACTCCCCCGGACCGGAAGTCCTATGTCCTCCACCACGCCGCGCAGCCCGTCGCGCGCCCGCACGTTCTGGCTGGCCTTCGCGGCGCTGTGGCTGATGACGGCCACCTGGTCGCTGGCCAGCCCCCTGGCATCGGGTCCCGACGAGAACGCGCACATCGTCAAAGCGGCGGCGGTGGTCCGGGGCGACCTGCACGGGCACTCGGCGCCCGACAACCCGGGCTCCGGGCTCGTCGACGTCCCCGGCCTGTACGCGTTCACGATGAACTACCCGGTGTGCTTCGCGTTCCAGGGCGAGGTCCCGGCCAGCTGCGTGCCCGAGCTCCCCCAGGGCGACGAGGCCAGCGCCGACCAGGAGACCCCGACCTGGGTCATCCGGAACAACCCGGCCTACTACGCGGTGGTCGGCCTGCCGACGCTGCTCGAGCCGAGCGCCACGTCGATCTACCTGATGCGCCTCCTGAGCGTGACGCTGTGCTCGCTGGTGCTGGCGTGGGGATTCCGCGAGCTGCTGTCGCTGCGGCGGCGGACGATGGTCACGATCGGCACGGTGGCGGCGGTGACGCCGATGGTGGTCTACCTGAACAGCACGGTGAACCCGTCGGGTCTCGAGGTCAGCGCCGCGCTGACGCTCTGGGTCTGCCTCCTCGCGCTCGTGCGCGCCCCCGACCCCGACCGCATCCGTTCGCGCGCTGCCGGGATCGCGGTCGTGGCCGTCCTGCTGGCCAACTCGCGCGGCCTGGCGCCCCTGTGGCTCGGGCTCATCGCCGTGGTCGTCGCCGCGATCGGGCCGTGGAGCCAGGTGCGGGCGGTTCTCCTCGATCGTCGGACCTGGCCGTGGCTGGGCGTCGTCGCGGTCGGCACGGTCGTCGCGCTGGCGTGGACGCTCAGCTCCGACGCGCTGGCCGCCGGGGGCGCGGACCACCCCGAGCTCGGCTTCCTCTCGACGGCCAACCGGACGTTCTTCGACACCGGCGACTTCCTGCTGACGTCGATCGGCCGGTTCGGCTGGCTGGACACCCCGCTGCCGATGCTCGCCTACATCGTCTACATCGCGCTGATCGGGCTCCCGGTGCTGCTGGCCCTCAGCGTCGGCCGCACGCGGGACCGGCTCGCGATGCTCGGCGTGATCGCGGTCGCCGTCCTCGTCCCGACCGTCCTGCACGCCTGGCAGGCCCGCAGCGTCGGGTACATCTGGACCGCCCGGTACTCGATGCCCCTGTACGTGGGCGTCCCTATCGTGGCGGGCTACCTGCTGCGGGACGCGTTGCGCAGCGTGCGATGGCTCGAGGTCAGGCTGCTGCGCACGCTCGTCCCGCTGCTCGCGGCCGGCCAGGCGATTGCGTTCGTCTACAACCTGCGCCGCTACGCCGTCGGCGAGAACGGCTCGTGGCGACACCTGCTCTCGGGCGGGTGGACGCCCCCCGTGCCGACGGTCCTGCTCCTCGGGCTCCAGGTGGCGGTGCTCGTCGCGAGCGCGGTGCTGCTCCTGCGCCTGCCGGACGACGAGCCCGAGCCCGACCCCGTGGCGGGGGCCGAGATCGAGGCCGAGCCCGCCACCGCCGCCGGTTAGGCTGGCGCCCCGCCACCCACCCGAGGAAGGACGACGATGACGTACCGCGAGCTTGCGGTCCCCGGCGCCTGGGAGATCACGCCCGTGCAGCACGGCGACCCGCGTGGCGTCTTCCTCGAGTACTTCCAGGGCGACCCGTTCCTCGAGCGCATCGGCCACGGGTTCGACCTGCGGCAGGCCAACCTCTCCGTCTCCGCGGCGGGGGTGCTGCGCGGCATCCACTACGCGGACGTCCCCGTCGGGCAGGCCAAGTACGTGACGTGCGCCAAGGGCGCGGTGCTGGACGTCGTGGTCGACCTGCGGGTCGGGTCGCCGACGTTCGCGACGTGGGACACCGTGCTGCTCGACGACGTGGACCGGCGTGCGATCTACCTGTCCGAGGGCCTGGGGCACGCGTTCCTGTCCCTCGAGGACGACTCGACCGTGCTCTACATGTGCTCCGAGCCGTTCACCCCGGCCCGCGAGCACGGTGTGCACCCGCTCGACCCGGACGTCGGGATCGTCTGGCCGACCACCGCGCGCGACGGGTCGCCGCTAGAGCCGCAGCTGTCCGCGAAGGACCTCGAGGCCCCGACCCTGGCCGAGGCCCTGGCGTCGGGCGCGCTCCCGAAGGCCGACGAGGTCGCCGCCTACATCGCGTCCCTGGGCTCAGCGCGCGGCTGACGCCGCCCGGTAGACCTCCGCGTGCGCCTGCGCGGAAGCGGACCACGTGTACCGCTGCGCCGCGGTGCGGACCTCGTCCCGGCCCGGACCGCTCGCCAGCACGGCGACGAGACCAGCCGCGATCGAGTCGACGTCCAGGGGGTCCACCAGCTCCCCGACCGCGAACTCGGCCATCGAGCTGCCGGCCGACGTGACGGTCGGCACGCCGTGCGCCATCGCCTCGAGCACCGGCATGCCGAAGCCCTCCCACAGCGACGGGAACGCGAACGCGGCCGCACCGGCGTAGGCGGTCTGCAGATCGGCGTCGTCGAGCCGTCCGAGCAGATGCACACGCCCGCCGGGCAGCCCCGCCAGGACGCGCTCGACCTCGGCCACGGCGTCGCCCCACCCGCTCGGCCCGACGAGGACCAGGTCGTGGTCCAGGCGCCCGGCGCGCGCGTAGGCCTCCACCAGACGCGGCACGTTCTTGCGAGGCTCGAGGGTGCCGCACCACAGGACGTACGGCCGCTCGACGCCGGCGCGGGACCGCCAGGACGCCACCCGTCGGGCCGAGACCTCCTCGGCCCGCACCCCGTGCGGGACCACCGTCACGCGACCCGCGTCGATACCGTGCGCGACGCAGTCGTCGAGGGTCGCCCGCGACGGGACGACGACCTGCGCCGCCTCGTCGCGCACGATGTCTAGCGCCCGACGGAAGAACGCGTTCCCGCGGGCCGTGAAGTGGTCGGGCTCACGCAGGAACGCGAGGTCGTGGACCGTCACGACGAGCGGGACGCGTCGACCCGGCACCGCCCAGGTCGTCGCGTGCACGACGTCGACCCCCGGCACGTCCGACTCCGCGCGCGGACGGCGCAGCCGGTTCCAGGTCTCGTACAGCGCGGCCCGCGGCAGGCGCGCCTGCACGATGCGGCCGGTCGGCGCGGGGCTCGGGACCTCGTCGGACCCGTGCCGCGCCGCGATGCCCACGGTCCGCAGCGAGCCGACGTCCGCGAGCGCCCGGGTCAGCTCCGCGATGTACGAGCCCGAGCCGCCCGGGACGGGCTGCCAGCACTGCTCGACTGTCAGGGCGATGCGCAGCGGGTCCACGGCGACGAGCGTATAGACACCTAGACTCGCGGCGTGCCGACCTCCTCGACGACGACCCCGCGGGCCGTCGTGGTCTCCTGGAACGGCGCTCACCTGCTGCCCGCCTGTCTCGACTCGCTGGCCGCGCAGACGGTGCCGGTCGACGTGCTCGTCGTCGACAACGCGTCGTCGGACGGGACGGCCGAGCTGCTGGAGGCCCGCGGCGTGCGGACGGTCCGCGCACCGCGCAACCTCGGGTTCGCGGGCGGGGCGGCCCTCGGCATGCAGGGCGCGACGGGGCATGTGGTGCTCCTCAACAACGACGCTACGTTCGCGCCGGACGCCGTCGAGCAGCTGCTGGAGGCGTTCGACGAGCCGCGCGTGGGCGCCGCCACGGCGAAGATCCTGCTCGCCGGCACCGACCCCGTTCTCGTGAACTCGACGGGCAACGTCGTGTCGGGCGACGGGCGGGGCACTGACCGCGACTTCCGGCGCCCCCTCGGCACGGAGTCCACCGACCCGGACGTCTTCGGCTTCTGCGGCGGCGCCGCGCTCCTGCGCCGCGAGATGCTCGACGACGTCGGTGGGTTCGACCCGTCCCTGTTCCTCTACTACGAGGACACCGACCTGTCGTGGCGCCTGCGGGCGGCGGGCTGGTCCGTCCGGTACGTGCCGACGGCCGTCGCGCATCACCTGCACGCGGCGAGCTCCGGCACAGACTCCCCCGTGTTCCGGTACTACAACACCCGCAACTCGCTGATCGTGCTCACGCGGCACGCACCGGTCCTCGTGGCCGGGCACTCGTTCGCCCGGCAGAGCCTCGGCCTGGCCAAGGCCGCCCTGCGCGCGCCGACCGCGGACACCACGCGCGCCCGCGCGCGGGCGCTGGGCGCGTACCTCCTGCGCCTGCCGCGCACGCTCGTCGAGCGCCGCCGGACGTGGCACGGGGCGGCGACGTCGCGCGCCGCGGTCGCTCGGTACGTGGGTCGCGCATGAGCGCCGCCGCGCTGGTCAGCAACCGAGTCACCCGCGTGCACGCCCGCCAGACCGCCCGGTCCGTCTTCCGCGTCGCCGCGGGCTGCGACCTGCGGGTGCTCGACCTCGACGGCAGCTACGTTCCGGTCGGCGACGAGCGCGTCCTTCGACCCGAAGACGTCGGCCTGGACGAGCGCGCGCTGCACCTACAGGCCGCGCACCTACCGGCGGGCGACCTCCTGGCGGACCTGCTCCCGCTGGTCGCGGCGACGTTCCCGGACGAGGTCCTGGGCGTGCTGCCCGGCGTGGTCCTGCTGCACTGGCCGACGAGCCTCGTCGGGCCCGGTGGTGCCGCGCGGCGCGTGGTCCGTCGTACCCCGCACGCCCTGCCGCCCGACGGCCTGCACCCGGACCAGGACGACCTCGACACCGCCGGCGCCCACGCCACCGGCCTGCTCGGGCTGCGGCCCGGTGCGGGCACCTCGGTCGACGACGAGGTGAGCCTGCTCTCCTGGTGGTCCCTTACCCGGGACGCCGACGTGACCGCGACCGAAGAGGGCCTGCTCCTCGACGGACGCGCGGTCGACGCCGTGGACCTGTCGGGCCTCGACCCGCACCGACCCTGGCTTCTCGACGCTCGCGAAGCCTCCGACCCGCGCGCCCGGCTCAGCGACCACCCCGTCCTCGCCGCGCTCGTCGCCGACGCCGCCGCCGAGCAGCTCGCCGACGACCTGCCCGAGCCAGCCGACAGCTGGGACCTGACGAGCGTCGGCACCCCGGTCGACGCCGTCCTGCGCTCGCTGTACGCGGAGCTGGGTCCCGGGGTACCCGACCCGTTCGCGCCCGACGAGACCGCCGAGCTCCTGACCTGGCTCACCGCGCCCGGACCCGACGGCGCCCCCGGCCGCTACCTGACCGCGCTGCGGGGCCTGCGCGCCGACCTGGTGCAGTCGTTCCCCGAGGTCCCCGGACCGGACACGGCCGACTTCCTCGCCTGGGTCGACGCGAACGCCGCCGCCGAGGGCTACCCCGCCGCGCTCGTCGTGACCCCGGCCGGTCGTCCGGCGCAGCGACGGACACGGGTCCGGCAGCCCGCGCGACGCGTGCCACGCCCGACGCCCGGCCTCAACGTCGTCGGGTTCCTGCGCGGGGAGCTCGGGATCGGCGAGTCCGCGCGGCTCGTCGTCGGGGCGGCACGCGCGGCACACGTGCCGGTGCACACCGTCAGCGTCGACCAGCACGCCCTCGGCCCTTCGCGCTCGAGCGGCCCGACCGCCGACGGCGCCGGGCCGTTCGACGCCACCGTCCTGTGCGTCAACGCCGATCTGACGCCCGTCGTCGCTCCCGCCGTGCCCGAGGTCATGGACCGCAGCTACCGGATCGGCATGTGGTACTGGGAGGTCGAGGAGTTCCCTCGCACCCTGCACGGGGCCTTTGCCTTCGTCGACGAGGTATGGGTGGCCACCGACTTCGTGCGGGCCGCGATCGAGCCGCACGCCCCCGTGCCCGTCCGGACGGTCACGCCACCGCTCCCCCAGCGCGGGACGGACCCGACCCGGACGCGAGCGGATCTCGGCCTGCCCGACGGTTTTCTGTTCCTCTTCGTCTTCGACCACCTCAGCACCCTCGAGCGCAAGAACCCCACGGGCCTGATCGACGCGTTCACGGCGGCGTTCGGGCCGCAGGACGGCGTCGTCCTCGTGGTGAAGTCGCTCAACGCGCACCGACGGCCCGCCGACGCCGAGCGGCTACGTCTGCACGCCGCCCCGCACCCGCACGTCCACCTGCGCGAGGACTACCTGGAACCGGCGGCGCGAGACGCGCTGGTGGCCCTGAGCGACGCCTACGTCTCGTTGCACCGCAGCGAGGGGCTCGGGCTGACCATGGCCGAGGCCATGGCCTGGGGCAAGCCGGTCGTCGCGACCGGGTACAGCGGCAACCTGCAGTTCATGGACGACGAGAACAGCCTGCTCGTGCCGTGGACGCCCGGGACGATCCCCGGCTCGGCCGCGCCGTACCCGCCGGGTGGCCGGTGGGCGGAGCCCAACCTGGCCGAGGCGGCCCGGTTGATGCGCCACGTCGTCGACGATCCTGCTGCGGCAGCGGCGCTGGGGGCGCGCGCGGCGCACGACATCCGGGAGCGCCACGGGGTGCAGGTCGCGGGGCGGCAGATCGCGGACCGACTCACTCAGGTCGCCCCCGACCGCCGGCGAAGGGCGTCGACACGCGGTCGGAGCGCGCGCGCGTTGCTCGGCCGGTTACGTGTCATCTATCGTTGAGCGCGATTGGTCCGACTTGTACCAGAGACCCGCGAGGATGCAACCCCCGAACCTGTGAACCGGTAGCATGTGGCGGCCCCGTCGGGCCAAAGGTCTGGAGGGAGCGTTCGCTCCCGAGCGCTAGGGGGCACGGTGTACGGGGTTGTCATCGTCGGCAACGGCGGTCACGCGCGTGCCTGCGTCGACGCCTGGAGCACCGACGCCGAGCTCGCACCGGCCGGCTACACCGGGCCTGCAGAGGGCGACGTCCTCGGCCTGACCTACCTCGGCGACGACTCGGACCTGGCCGCCCTGGTGGCCGCCGGAGCCACTACCGCGTTCGTGGCCCTCGGCTCGAACCGCCTGCGCGAGAAGGTCTCCATCGACTGCCTCGCCGCCGGGCTCTCGCTCGCCACCATCGTCGCCCCGACCGCTCAGATCGGGCAGACCGCGGCCCTCGGCGCCGGGACGATCGTGCTGCACCGCGCCGTGGTCGGTGCCCGGGCGGTCGTCGGCGACGGCTGCATCATCAACACGTCATCGAGCATCGACCACGACTGCGTGGTCGGTGACTACGCGCACATCGCGCCGGGTGTCCACATCTCCGGCACGGTGCGCATCGGTGCCGGCGCCATGATCGGCGTGGGCGCCAGCATCATCCCGGGCATCACGATCGGCGAGGGCGCGACCGTCGGTGCGGGCGCCGTCGTGATCCGCGACGTACCCCCGGGTCGAACAGTGGTCGGGGTACCGGCCAGGGAGGTCGCACCATGATCCACATCGCCAGCCCGGACCTCTCCGGGAACGAAGCCAGCTACGTGAACGAGTGCGTCACCTCCACGTGGATCTCGTCCGTCGGTCACTTCATCACGGACTTCGAGAGCGCCTTCGCCAAGATCTCGGGCACCCGCCACGTCATCGCCACGAACAACGGCACGACGGCGCTGCACCTCGCCCTCGTCGCGGCCGGCGTCGGTCCGGGCGACGAGGTGATCGTGCCCGCACTGACCTACATCGCCACGGCCAACGCGGTCCGGTATTGCGGCGCGACTCCTGTCTTCGCCGACGTCGAGGGCGACACGCTCAACCTCGACCCGAGCGACATCGAGCAACGGATCACGTCACGCACCCGCGCGATCGTCCCCGTGCACCTCTACGGCCACCCGGCGGACATGACGGCCATCTCGCGGATCGGGCGCAAGCACGGCCTCGTCGTCATCGAAGACGCCGCGGAGGCGCACGGATCGCAGGTCCTGGGCCAGCCCGTCGGCTCGATGGGTGACATGGGCGTCTTCAGCTTCTTCGGCAACAAGATCCTCACCACCGGCGAAGGCGGCGCCGTCACCACGGACGACGACGACCTCGCGGCGCACCTGCGCCTCTTGCGCGGGCAGGGCATGGACCCGAAGCGTCGTTACTGGTTCCCCGAGGTGGGCTACAACTACCGGATGACCAACATCGCCGCCGCGATCGGGCTCGCACAGGTCGAGCGGTTCGACGGGTTCATCGACCGCCGCCGGGAGATCGCCGCGCTCTACGCGCAGCAGCTCGACGGTGCGACGGGGATCGTCCTGCCGGTGCAGCGCCCCGCCGCCACGCGGGTCGACTGGCTCTACACCGTGCTGGTCGAGGGCTTCACCGCCGACGAGCGCAACGCGCTGATCGAGCTGCTCAGCGAGGACGGGATCGAGACCCGCCCGGTCTTCTACCCGCTGCACCTCATGCCGCCGTACGAGGTCGCGGACGGCCCCACGTTCCCCGTCTCCGAGCGGCTCGGCCGCGAGGGCATCTCGCTGCCCACGCACATGGGCCTGTCGAACGACGACGTCCGCCTCGTCTCCACCAAGCTCCTCGAACGGGTGGGTGAGCTGCGGGGATGAACAACATCCCCTTCATCTCCTATGCGCAGAACGGAGAGGACGTCGTCCTCTGGCGGGCGCTCGGGAGTCGCGAAGGTGTGGTCTACGTCGACGTCGGGGCGTTCGACCCCAGCTACGACTCGGTGACCCGGGCCCTGTACGAGCGGGGCTGGCGCGGGGTCAACATCGAGGCTCAGCCGTCGCGGATCGCGGCGTTCGAGCGGGACCGTCCCCTGGACACGAACCTCGCGGTGGCGATCGCCGACCGCGACGGTGAGGCCGTCCTGGCGGTGCCGGCCAACCCCGGCTGGGCCTCGCTGCTCGACCCGGCACAGACCGGCGACACCGAGCCCGGCGGGGAACGGATCGCCGTCCCGGTGCGGCGGCTCAGCTCCGTGCTCGCCGATCTCGGTATCGAGCACGTGGACGTCCTGAAGATCGACGTCGAGGGCGGCGAGCCCGCCGTCGTGCGCGGCCTCCTGGACGGCCCCGTGCGTCCGACGGTGTGCGTGGTGGAGGGTGTCGCACCGGGCATCGGCCGGATCGCCGGAGACGAGGCCGTCGCGCTGCTGGTCGGCGCCGGGTACGTCCACTGCCTGTTCGACGGTCTCAACCACTACCTCACCACCGACCCGTCGCTGCGTGCCACGCTCTCCGTGCCGGCCAGTCCCGCGGACGGCTACGTCCAGGACCTGGTGCACCGGCTCTCGCGCGAGCGCGAGGCCCTGATCTCGACGATCGCCGCCCTCTCCAGCGACAACGACACGTTCCGCCGGGGCATCCTGACGCCCGCCCACGCGGACGAGCCGGCCGACGACCTCGACGACACCGCCTCGGAGGACCCCGAGCCTGACCCCGCCGACCGCGACACGCTGGCCGTCCCGGCGGAGGGACCCGTCCTGCCGGCGCCGGGTGACGCCGCCGTGGCCCTCCCGAGCCTGACGACGTACGAGGTCACCCGCGCGCCCGTTATGTCCCCGCAGCTCAGGCACAAGCGTCGACGGGAGACCTTGACCCGGCTGCTGACCGCAGGCGTCGACTCGCCGATGCGGGTCGTCGTCGACATGCAACCCGCACGCGTGAAGCTGGCGTCGGGCACCCGCACCACGAAGGACGCCGTCGGCATCCTCTACGAGTGGATCCTGGGCCGGTCCCCCGATGCGGAGGGGCAGGCCGTCTGGGCTCGTCGCATCGAGGACGGCACGCCCGTGCTGGACCTCGCGCGCGAGATGGCCGCGAGCGGCGAGGCCCTACGACGCTCGGCCGCCGAGCGGCAGCACGTGCGCGCCGGGCTAGCCGCCTGGGAGCGCCTGGTCGCGGCCGAGATGCTCGGCATCGGCGAGTGGCAGGGGGGCAACACCCGCGACCTCGCACACATCGGCGACCGCATCTTCGTGGCGGCCGTGTACGAGGTCGCGCTGAGCCGCAGCCCGAGCGTCGGCGAGATGGAGCTGGAGGTCGGCAAGCTCGACCAGGGCGTCGGGCGCGAGTGGCTGCTGCGCACGTTCGCGGCGCACCCGCAGACGACCCGTCGACTCTTCGGCACCGCGCGAGGAGGGCTGCGCGGGCGCCTGCGCGCGGTCCGCTACCGGCTGCACCGGCTCCAGATCTTCCGCGACCTCGTCCTGGCCGCCGAGAGCCGTCGCATCGCGGCGCTGCTCAGCGACTCCCGCGCCGAACCCGGCGGCCCCCTTCCCCTGGAGCGGCCCTGATGCGCGTCCTCATCGCGTCGAGCTCGGTCCCGCACGTCAACGGGGGCGGCAACCTGATCGTCGCCTGGACCGCGCAGGCGCTGCGCGAGCGTGGCCACGAGGTCGAGGAGTTCTTCCTGCCGTTCCCGATGGGAGCCCGCCGGGTGCTCCCCGCTCTGGTCGGCATGCGCGCCACGCCCTTCTCGGGATCCGGCGACCGCCTGATCGCGATCCGCTGGCCGGCCCACCTGATCCGGCACGAGAACAAGGCCACCTGGTTCATCCATCACTACCGGCCGCTGTTCGACCTCTGGGACACGCCGTTCCGCGGCGTCCGCGCGAACGCCGAGGGTGCCGCGTACCGGGAGGCCGTCCGGCGCATCGACAACGTCGGCCTGGAGGAGTCCCGTGACGTCTTCGCCAACTCGGCGATCGTCGCGCGACGCCTCAAGGAGTACAACGACGTCGACGCGGGTGTCCTGCTGCCGCCGATGGGCGGTGACCTCTCCCGGTTCCGGACCGAGGGCTACGGCGACTTCGTCTTCTACCCGAGCCGCGTGACGACGATCAAGCGCCAGCTGCTGGCCGTCCAGGCGATGCAGCACACCACGACGCCCGTGCGCCTCGTGATCGCCGGGAGCGCCGACCAGCCCGACTACGCGCGCGAGCTGACCGACGCGGTCCGGGAGCTGGACCTCGAGGACCGCGTGGAGCTCCGCTTCGGGTGGATGGACGAGCACGAGAAGGCGGACCTGCTCGCACGGTGCCTCGCGCTGACCTACCTCCCGGTCGACGAGGACTCCTACGGGTACCCGTCCCTGGAGGCCTCCCACTCGGCCAAGGCGATCGTCACGGTCACCGATGCCGGCGGTGCGCTCGAGTTCGTCTCGGACGGCGACCAGGGCATGGTGGTCGAGCCTGACCCCCGTGCGCTGGCGCGCGCGTTCGACCAGCTCTACGAGGACCGCGCGACAGCCGAACGGATGGGAGCGCGCAGCTTCCACCGCCGAGAAGAGCTCAACATCAACTGGGAGCACGTCCTCCCCAGGCTGCTGGGAGAGTCGTGAAGCTGCTCGTCGCCAACAACGCGGCCCCGTTCGTGCGCGGCGGCGCCGAGCTGCTCGCCGACCGCCTCGTGCTGGAGCTGCGCCAGGCCGGCCACGAGGCCGAGCTGCTGCGCTTCCCGCTGGGCAACACGCCCGAGCAGGTGATGGAGGGCATCGTCGCCGCCTCGCTCCTCGACGTGATGAACGTCGACCGGATCATCGGCCTGAAGTTCCCCGCGTACCTCATCCCCCACCCCGATGTCGTCATCTGGCTGGTGCACCAGTTCCGGCAGGCCTACGAGGAGCCGCCCGTGGGCTGGCCCCGGGACCCCCAGCTCGACCCGATCGCAGAGGCCGTGCGCGCCGCCGACCGCAACGCGCTCGGCGGGGCCAACAGGCTCTACACGATCTCCCCGATGGTCGCGGAGCGTCTGCGTCGGTCGAACGACCTGAACGCCGAGGTCCTCATGACGCCGCCGCACGCCGAGCAGGACTTCCGTACCGAGCCGGCCGAGGACTTCCTCGTCGCCCTGGGCCGGCTGTCGGGCGGCAAGCGTCAGCGGCTCGCGGTCGAGGCGATGCGCCACGCCGCACCGGGCTACCGACTGGTCGTCGCGGGGGCACCCGAGTCGCCGGAGACGCTCACCGACCTCGAGCGGCTCATCGACCAGCACGACCTGCGCGACCGTGTCGAGCTCGTGCCCCGGTTCATCACCGAGGAGGAGAAGCTCGACCTGCTGGCCCGCTCGATCGGCTCGGTGTACCTGCCGATCGACGAGGACTCGTACGGGTACGTCTGCTACGAGGCGGCGATGTCGAACAAGCCGTCCATCACGGGCTCGGACTCCGGAGGCACGCACACCTTGGTCGACCACAGGCGGACCGGGTTGATCACCGACCCTGAGCCCAGGGCGCTCGCTGCCGCGTTCGACGAGCTGGCGCTGCACCCGGCGCGCGCGGCGGACATGGGCCGCAACGCCCGGACCCTCGCGCTCGAGCTGGACCTGTCGTGGGACCGAGTGATCGAGGAGCTCACGCGATGAAGGTCGCCATGGTCACCCCGATGTCGCCCGAGAGCGCCATCGCCGACGTCATGATGCAGGCGCTGCCGCACCTCAACGACACGTGGGACATCGACGTCTGGTGCCCGTGGGAGCCGAGGCTTCGACCGTGCTCGGTCGAGCTCTACCCCTACAGCGACGCCGACGACGAGACCCTGCGCAGGCTCTCGCAGTACGACCTCGTGATCTACGTGCTCGGCAACAGCCCGTGGCACTCCCGGATCCTGCCGCTCGCCCGCGCCCTGCCCGGGCTGGTCGTCCTGCACGACGTCGCGATGACCGACCTGGTCCGGCACATGGCGGTCGAGCGGGACCTGCTGAACGTCCTGGCGGCGCGGATCGCCTCCGAGACCTCGCCCACCGACGCCGAGGCGTTCCGCCAGGGGCGCCACGCGGACGGCTCTGACGGCTGGCTTCGGCTCAGCGCCCGCAACCCGATGATCGACTACGCGACCGAGGGGAGCCTCGGCGCGCTCGTGCACTCGAACTGGCACGCCGGTCTCGTCGAGGGGCGGACGCTCGGCGACGTGACCGTCGCCCCCCTGCCGGTCCCGTCCACCCGGCTCGGGTTCGAGACCGCCCAGCGGGTGCAGGCCGAGGCGCACCTGGACGGGTTGCCCGACAGCGCCGTCCTGGTCGTGACGGTCGGTGCCGCCAACGCGAACCGGCGCATCGACGCCCTCATCGACGCCGTCGCCACGGACGACCCGCTGCTCGAGCGCATCCACCTCTGGGCCGTCGGCCCCGGTGAGCCGGTGGCGATGCGGGACCTGTACGAGCGTGCCGAGCGCGCCGGGATCACCGACCGGTTCCAGATCACCGGGGCCGTCAGCGACGTCCTGCTCCAGGACATCCTCGACCGCGCCGACGTCGCCGCCGCGCTGCGCGAGCCGGTGCTCGAGGGTCAGTCCGCGAGCGTCCTGACGCAGATGCTGGCCGGCCTGCCGACCCTGGTGCTCGACCACGCGCACTACTCGGAGCTTCCCGACGACATCGCCCTGAAGATCGACCCGGCCGAGCCCGTGAGCGGCCTGGTCAGCGCTTTGCGGGGCCTCGTTGCCGACCCTGCGGAGCGCGCGGCCCGGGGAAGCCGGGGGCGCGACTACGTCCTGGCCACCCGCAACGGCGAGGCGTACGCCGACGCGATCGCGACAGCCGGGGACCGCGCGCTGGCGGCTCGCCCGGTCGTGCTCCTCAGCGCCGACCTGGCTCGCAGCGCACGCCGACTCGGGCTGCACGCCGTCCCCCGGGCGACGGCGGCCATGACCGATCTCGCGTTCGAGCTGTTCGACCTGGCCTGAGGCGCACCGTCGCGGCCTCGCCGGACGGTCAGCCGATCGACGCCGTCGGCACGGTATAGAGCTCGACGGGGCCGAGCACCGTCTCGTGGGTGCCGAGGGACGTGGCGCCCTCGACGGACAGCAGGTCGGTGCACGACGACGTCGTCGCGATCGGGTAGACCGCCGCCACCGGATGGTCGCGCACCACGTCGTCCGGGGTGCACAGGACGCCAGGCACGCCGGTGCCGTCCTCGACCGTCAGGGCGATGTCCAGGAACGGCGGCAGGAGCAGGTAGACGTCCCCGTACTTGCCCGTGCGGTCGGCGACGACGATCGTCCGGTCGGCCGGGACGTCGTCGCGAACGCCCTCGACCACGTTCAGGAGGCTCTGCTGGGCCGCGCCGAAGCTGGTCCACCGCGAGTAGCCGACGAGTGCGCCCACCACGGACAGAGCCACGGCCGCCACCACGACGACCCGTCGCAGCGGCACGTCCTGCGCGACGAGGTGCGCGACGGCGGCCAGCACGAACCAGCAGGTCAGCCCGACCGGGAGCGCGACCCGCTCGGGGTCGTGCAGGTGCAGGGTCGTCGAGGCGTAGGCGAGCGCAGACAGCGGAGAGGCGGCGAGCGCGCCGAGCAGGAGCCACACCCTGACGGCCGACAGCCGCTGCGCGAGGCCGAGCGCGATGACGACGGCCCCGACCCCGACCCCGAGGAGAACGACACCGGTCGCCTCGAGCGCGAGCGTGCGCAGGATCATCCGGAGGGTCGCCACGACGTCGATGTCACCGCCGACCAGGGTCGACTCGTACGCGTCGGGGTAGAGCCTCGGGACGATGACCGCCGACCACGCGAACGTCGCGCCTACCGCCACGATGGTGGCGCCGAACATGATCAACGAACGTGCCCGCTGAGCCGGGTCGAGCACGACGACGAGGACCACCGCGGCGACGAGCATCGCGAGCGCCGGCGCCTGGTAGGTGAGCAGCCCGACGACCGGGACGACGATCATGGGCGCGAGCAGCCAACTCCGGCCCGACCGCAGGTAGCGCACCGCGGTACCGAGCCACACGATGCTCGCCAGGACCGCGACCTGTGCCGACAGGAACCGCAGGAGGTCACCCGCGGGCCACCACGGGTGCACCGCGATCAGAAGGCCGAGCGTGAGCCGGACGGCGCGGTTGTGCGTCAGGGGTGCGAGCGCCCACCAGGTCCCCCAGAGCTGGAGGAGCGCGACCGCGCCGAGCACCGCGTACATGCCGACGAAGCCACCGCCGGACAGCGCGAGGCCGATGAAGTGCGGGACGAGGTGCAGCGGCCGGCCCGGGGTGGCCCCGAGGAAGAGCCCTCCGAAGCCGTTGGTGTCCCAGAGGGACGCCTCGCCCCACTCCTCGAGCAGCCCGCCTTGCCACGGCCGGAACGCGACCATGAACACGCCGAGCGACACCGCGCAATAAAGGGCGAGCATCCGCAGGTCGATGTGTGGGGTGGGGCGGGCCTCGTCCGGCGTGGGCACCTGCGCCACGGGCTCGTCGCCCAGCTGGGCAGGGGCGTGCGTCACGGCGGGCTCCTTCAGCAACACGGTGGACCGCGTTGCGGCCGGGACACGGTGCGGGGACGCACCGGCCGCCCATGGTACGCGTGCTGAGGCACGTTCTTGCTCCGAGTCGTGGGATCATCATCAGCGGTCAGGGCGCTGGAGCGACCGGCCGAGCACGTGCAATGAGACAGGGGAACCGATGGCCTTCGTGCCGATGAACGACCTCGGACGGGCGCTGTCCGCACAGAAGGTGCGGTTGACCGCAGCCTTCACCGAGGTCGTCGACAGCGGCAGGCTGGTCCTGGGTCCGCAGCACGGCGCGTTCGAGCGGGAGCTGGCCGAGTACGTCGGAGTGCCGCACGCGCTCGGTGTCGCCAACGGGACAGACGCCCTCGAGCTCGCGATCCGCGCCGCGGCGCCGGCGGACCGCCACGTGGTCGTGACCGCCGCGAACTGCGGAGGCTACGCCGGCACCGCGGCACGGCTGGCCGGCTACGAGGTCCGCTACGCCGACATCGACCCGGCGACGCTGCTCCTGGACCCGCTCCACCTGGCGTCCGTGCTCGACGAGAGCGTCGCGGTCGTCGTCGTGACCCATCTCTACGGGCGCGCGGCCGACGTCGCGGCCGTCCGCAGGCTCACCGAGCCGCTGGGCGTCGCGGTCGTCGAGGACTGTGCCCAGGCCATCGGCGCACGCACCCCGCAGGGCGCCGTCGGCTCGCTCGGTGACGCCGCCGCGTTCAGCTTCTACCCGACGAAGAACCTCGGTGCCCTGGGCGACGGCGGTGCCGTCACCACCGCGTCCGACCGCCTGGCCGACCGCGTCCGGTCGCTGCGCCAGTACGGCTGGAGCACGAAGTACCACGTCACGTCGGACGGCGGCCGCAACTCGCGGCTCGACGAGGCCCAGGCCGCGTTCCTGCGGGTCCGCCTACCGGGGGTCGACGAGGGCAACGCCGTCCGGCGCGGGATCATCGGCGCGTACGCGTCGGCCGCGGGAGAACGCGTCCGGGTCCTCGAGGCCGTCGGCGACGGGCACGTCGGGCATCTCGCCGTGGTGCTCACCGACGACCGCCAGGGTCTCGTCGCCCACCTGACCGAGCACGAGATCGGCTCCGACGTGCACTACCCGGTCCCGGACCACCACCAGCCCGCCTTCCGCGACCGGTACACCGACGTCTCGCTGCCGGTGACCGAGGAGATGGCCGGACAGGTCGTGTCCGTCCCCGTGTTCCCCGAGCTTCGCGACGACGAGATCCGGAGGGTCGGCGATGCACTCCGAACCTTCTGACGCCACCCTCGCGACCCGCATCGTCTACTCGGTCGTCGTGCCGGTCTACAGGAACGAGGACACGCTCGAACGGGTCGTCGGCCGGCTCGCCGTCGTGGCGGAGCGGCTCGACGGCCGCCTCGAGGTCGTCTTCGTCGTCGACGGGTCGCCCGACGGCTCCCTCGAGCTGCTGCGTGCCATCCTGCCGACCGCCGCGATCGACTCGCAGGTCATCACGCACTCCCGCAACTTCGGCGCGTTCCAGGCCATCCGCACCGGCATCGCGGCCGCCCGCGGCAGCTACGTCGGGGTCATGGCCGCGGACCTTCAGGAGCCGCCCGAGCTGATGGAGGACTTCTTCCGTCTGCTGCGCAGCGGCGACGTCGACATCGTCGTGGGGCGACGCGCGTCGCGGCAGGACCAGGCCTTCTCCGCGGCTGCGTCGCGCACGTTCTGGTGGCTCTACCGCGGGCTGATCAACCGCGACATCCCCCGCGGTGGCGTCGACGTCTTCGGCTGCACGCGCGCCGTGGCCGCCCAGCTCGTGGACCTCCGCGAGTCCCACTCGAGCCTCGTCGCGCTGCTCTACTGGGTCGGGTTCCGTCGCGCGGAGGTGCCCTACGTGCGGGTGGCGCGCGAGAGCGGGAAGTCCGCGTGGACCCTGCGCAAGCGCGTGCGCTACCTGCTCGACAGCGTGTTCTCCTTCACCAACATCCCGATCAGCCTGCTGACGGCGGCCGGCGTGGTGGGTGCCGTCCTGACCACGGCGTGGGCCGTGACCGTGTTCGTCGGCTGGGCCACCGGCCGGATCGACAACCCCGGCTACACACCGCTGATGCTCGTGATGCTCGCTTCCACGTTCACCATCCTCATCGGACTCGGGATCGTCGGCAGCTACGTGTGGCGGACGTTCGAGAACAGCAAGAACCGCCCGCCGTCGCTCGAGATGACGAGCGAGGTGTTCCCCGATGAGTAGCGGGCCGCACGGCCTGCGCTCGTCCGCCTGGCGATTCGTCGTGGCGGGCTGCGCCAACACCCTCGTGACCGCGGTCTCGATGTCACTGCTCTCCCTGGTCATCGACCCGCGGATCGCCTACACGATCGGCTTCGCCCTGGGCCTGGCGCTCGCCGTGACGCTCGCCGGCGGCTTCGTGTTCGGGGTCCGGATGACCAAGAGGCTCTCGGCCGCGTACGTCGCGATGTACCTGGGGGCCTATCTCCTCGGCCTGCTGGCGCTTTCCGTGGCGCGCTCCATGGGGATGCCGGACCACTGGAGCGGTGCGGTCGTCCTGCTGACGGCTCCCCTGACGTTCATCGGCGGGCGGATCCTGCTCGTCCTGCGCAACCCCGACCGCCGCACCGCCGAGAGGAACGTCGCGTGACCGCCTTCGTCCACCCGCAGGGGCTGTGCGAGTCGACACAGGTCGGCGACGGCACCCGCGTGTGGGCGTTCGCGCACGTGCTGCCCGGTGCGAGCATCGGCCGGGACTGCAACATCTGCGACCACGTCTTCGTCGAGAACGACGTCGTTGTCGGCGACCGCGTCACGGTGAAGTCTGGCGTACAGCTCTGGGACGGGCTGCGGCTCGGCGACGACGTCTTCGTCGGCCCGAACGTGACGTTCACGAACGACCCGTTCCCCCGCAGCAAGGTCTACCCGACGCAGTTCCCCCGCACCGTCGTGGCGGCGGGGGCGAGCATCGGCGGCGGCGCCGTGATCCTGCCCGGCGTGCGCATCGGGCGCGGCGCCATGGTCGGCGCCGGCGCCGTGGTCACCCACGACGTCCCGGCCAACGCCATCGTCGTCGGCAACCCCGCACGGATCCACGGGTACGTCCACGACGAGCCGTCCGCGACGACCGCGGCGCCCCGCCCGACCGAGGGACGACCGCTGGTCGGAGGGTCCGCAGTGGTGCCCGTGACCGTCGCCCGCGACCTGCGTGGCTCGCTCGCCGCGCTCGAGCTCGGCCGCGACCTGCCGTTCGTCCCCGAGCGGTTCTTCGCCGTCTTCGAGGTGCCCTCCAAGGACGTCCGCGGCGAGCACGCGCACCGCACGTGCTCGCAGTTCCTCGTCTGCGTGCAAGGCTCCGTGCGCTGCATCGTCGACGACGGCGCCCGCCGCGAGGAGGTGCTGCTCGACGGTCCGGACATCGGCCTCTATATGCCGCCGATGGTCTGGGGCACGCAGTACGACTACGCCCCCGGCACGGTCCTGTGCGTCTTCGCATCGCACGCCTACGACGCCGCCGACTACGTCCGCGACTACGACGAGTACCTCGGACTTGTGAACGGACAGGCGAGGAGCTGATGACGAGCTCAGCACCCGTCGGGCTGCAGACCGTCCCTGCTCCAGCCGCCGACCGGACGACGCGACACGCTCCGGTACGGCACGAGATCCAGGCCCTACGCGCCTTGGCGGTCTCGCTCGTGCTTCTCTACCACTTCTGGCCCGGCCGGCTCACGGGTGGGTTCATCGGCGTCGACGTGTTCTTCGTCGTCTCCGGCTTCCTCATCACAGGACAGCTCGTCCGCGAGCTCTCAACCCGCGGCTCGGTGTCGCTCAGCCGGTTCTGGGCACGACGGGCACGCCGGCTCATGCCCGCCGCTCTCCTCGTCCTGACGGTCGTGCTCGCCGCCACCGTGCTGTGGATCCCCGACGCGTCGTGGCGCCAGTGGGCGCACGAGATCGGTGCCTCCGCGCTGTACGTGGAGAACTGGCAGCTCGCGCACGACGCCGTGGACTACCTTGGCGCCGAGTACGCGCCGTCGCCCGTCCAGCACTACTGGTCGCTGTCGGTCGAGGAACAGTTCTACATCGGATGGCCGTTGATCCTCCTCGCAGCCGTCGGGGTCGCTCGACTCGCTCGTCGTCGGGTGACGCGCAAGGGGATCGCCCTGGTCCTGGGAGCCCTCGTCGTCGCCTCGTTCGTCTCCTGCGTGCTCCTGACCGACCGGGTGCCGTCCACGGGCTACTTCTCCACGGTGAGCAGGGCGTGGGAGTTCGGAGCCGGCGGGATGCTGGCGCTCGTGGTCGTCCCGACGTGGAACCGTCTGGCCCGCGTCGCCCTCCTGTGGGCGGGCGTCGCTGCGATCGTGGCTGTCGCGGTGACGTACAGCGGCACGACCACCTTCCCCGGCATGGCCGCTGCCGTGCCCGTGCTGGGCGCGCTCGCGGTGATCGTCGCGGGCACCCCCGGGACCGGCACGGTGACCGGCCGTCTCCTGCGACTCGCCCCCGTCCGCTGGCTCGGTGACACGTCGTACTCCGTCTATCTCTGGCACTGGCCGATGATCGTCATCGTCCCCGTCATGCTCGGGCACGAGATCACGGCCATGACCAAGATCGTCCTCATCGTTGTGACACTCCTGCTTGCCTGGGGCACCAAGGTGGTCGTCGAGGATCCGGTCCGTACCCTCCCCCGCTTCACCGGCGCGGCGCCGTTCAGGGTCCTGACGGTAACTGCCGTCGCCATCGGCCTCGTCGTCGCCGGGTGCATGGCGACCGTCGCCGTGCTCGACCGCCGGATCGCGCACGAGCGCGAAGTGCTCGTCGCGTCGCAGGACGGCTCGTGCTTCGGCAGCGCCGCCCTCGTGGCGTCGAACGGCTGCCCGGACCCGTTCGCGGCCGTCAGTGCCGGGGCCTCCTCGCTCGCCAAGACGGACCGGCCGGTCAAGGCCGATCCATCCGGCGGCTGGGAGTGCGAGACACCTCCCGACTCGGACGAGCTCCGCCCGTGCACCTACGGGTCCGCAAACCCGACCCGAACGATCGCAATGCTGGGAGACTCGCACGCCATGCAGTGGCTCGGGGCCGTGCGCGACGTCGTCGAGCGGCAGGGCTGGCGCGTGACCACGTACTTCAAGTCCGCGTGCAACGGGACGGGCGACGGCCAGGTCCTCCATGCGGGGCGCCCGAACGACCAGGGCGCGTGCGCTCGCTGGGGTGACGCGGCGCTCGAGGCCATCCTGGCCGACCCGGCGGTGGACACCGTGATCACCTCCAACGTCAGCAGCGCGTACTCCGAGGGAAGCCCGGAGACGCCGATCGGCCCCGACCCTTACGTCGCCGCGTGGTCTCGACTCACGTCGGCCGGGATCGACGTCCTGGTCCTCGCGGACACCCCGCGGAGCGCCGACGGCAAGGACGTCCCTGACTGCCTGGCAGCAGCGGGGCCGGACACATCTGTGTGCGACGGTCCGCGCTCGGTTGTCGTTCCGCCCGACGCCATGGCCGGTGCAGCGGCCGCATCCGCCGACGACCGGGTCAGCTTGCTCGACCTGAACGACTGGTTCTGCGTCGACGGCACGTGCCACACCGTCATCGGCGGAGTCATCGCGTACTCGGACAGCGGGCACATCTCTGACACCTACGCCCGCACCCTCTCGCCGCAGCTCGAGCTCGCCCTGCTTGACGGGCGCTGACGTACGTCTGGCCGCTAGCCGCGGCCGACGATGCGCCCGATGCGACCCGATGCGCGTCGGGCCACCTCGCGCACTCCCCCGGCCCGCAGGTACCCCTGCGCGAGCTGGAGGTCCGACCGCAGCGAACGCCGCGTGCGGGGCGACCGTCGCTTCGAGGCAGGCACGGCGGGACGGTCGACGGCGAGGTCGGCGGCCCGGCGAGGGCTGCGGCAGAACTCGACGAGCGGCGCCAGCGCGCGGGCCCACACGTACGAGCCGGCGAACGCGTCGACAGCCTGCCGCACGGCCTGCGAGGACTCCTCGTCGTAGAGCATCTCCTCGAGCGCGGCCTCGAGGGCCTCGACGTCGCGCTCGGGCACGACCCGGCCCAGACCGTGCTCGGTGATGAGCGAGCCGAAGGTGTCGCCTCCCGTGGCGACGATCGGCAGCCCGGCCCACAGGTAGTCGAGGATGCGGGTGCGGAAGCTGTACGCGGTCTCGACGTGCTGGAAGTGCGTCGAGACGCCCACGTCGGCGTCGAGCAGGAAGTCGGCGCGCTCCTCGTACGGGACCCAGCCCTCGTTGAAGAAGACATGGGTGCCGGTGAGCTTCAGCTCGTCGGCCAGCTCACGCGTCTGCCAGGCCATCTGCATCGTCGGCACGCCCGGGTTGGGATGCTTGAGCCCGAGGAAGAAGAGCCGGACCTCGGGGTGGCGGTCCTTGAGCCGGTCGACCGCGCGCAGGAGCGTCAGCGGGTCGAACCAGTTGTAGATCCCGCCGCCCCACAGGATCACCTTGTCGTCCGGACCGATGCCGGGGACGGTGCCCTTGATCCCGTGCGTGCTCTGGACCGGTGGGGTGTCCTCGATGCCGAACGGGACGACCGCGAGCAGGTTGTCCAGCGAGGCGTCCTCGTCGTAGACCGCGGGGTTGACGCGGCCCTGGCCCGCCAGCTGGCCGAGCCAGAAGTCGCGCTGCTTGTCCGAGGCGCACAGCAGGAAGTCCGCGCGGCGCAGCTGCTCGTTGAGCGCGTGCGTGGTGACGTCGATCGCGTTCTGGCGACCCTCGACGCCGAGGTCGCGCGCCTGCTCCAGCTGCTCCAGGTGCATGGGGTCGTAGATGTCCGCGACGATGATCTTGTCGCTGCCCTTGAGCCACGGGGCCGTCTCCAGCAAGAACCCCTGGAAGATGATGACGTCGGCCCAGCCGGTCGGCTCCTTCAGGCCCGTCCCCGCGGCGTACTCGACGGAGAAGTCGGGGCTGGTGCGCTTGGCGCCGGCGGTCGAGACGAGTCGGACCTCGTGGTCCGGGGCGAGCGCCTTGGCGATCTCCCAGGCACGGATCGCCGGGCCGGCCATCCGCTCGAGCAGCGGCTCGCCGGTGACCACGAGGATGCGGTGGCGCGCCGTGAAGTGCTCGACGATCCCGAACGCCTCGAGGAGCACCTCGTGGGCGGCCAGGTAGGACGGCATGCCGTAGGCGGGCTCGATCGTCTCGCGGAAGAGCGGGAAGAGCTCGCGGTCGCTGCGCCGCCGGCGGCCCTGGAGCTCGCGACGCGACACCAGGAGCGACGGCAGCTGCTCGACGAAGTAGTCGATGGCGTACGGCCCGGTCAGGGCCATCTTCGGGATCTCGATGGTGCCCACGTCGTCGCCACCCGGCGAGCGCTGCAGGTCGAGCGCGGTCGCGTCCACGCCGGTGCGCGCGACCGAGCGCCGCACGGCCAGCGCCATCGCGGCGGGCAGCGCGCGGGCCAGCGACTCGTCGTCGTAGTTCTTGTACATCGCCAGCAGCGCGTTGCGCTCCAGCAGGTAGCTCTCGCGGAAGTTGCCGAACTTCTTCATGGTCACGTGGTGCTTGTGGAACGCGACCGAGCCCGGGACGTACCGCACGCGGTGGCCCAGGAGGTTGAGCCGCCAGCCCAGGTCCACGTCCTCGTAGAACATGAAGAACCGCTCGTCGAACCCGCCGACCTCGCGGTACAGCTCGGTGCGCACGAACATCGCGGCGCCCGTGCCGAAGAGCACGTCCTTGGCGGTGTCGTAGGCACCGGTCTCGGGCTTCTCGACCTCGCGCTTGTAGCCCATGCCGAACCAGGTCAGCGAGCCGTCGACGTAGTCGATGAGGTTGCCGTCCCAGTCGAGCACCTTCGAGGCGACCGAGCCGATCGTGCGGTCCGCGTCGAGCACCTCGACCGCCGCGCGGATCCAGCCCTTGTCGGGCCGGGCGTCGTTGTTCAGGAACGCGACGTACCCGCCGGTCGCGTGCGCGACACCGAGGTTGCAGCCGCCGGCGAACCCGGTGTTGGAGCCGGAGTCGATCACCGTGGCGGTCGGCACCGCCTCGCGGATGCGCTCGACGCTGCCGTCGCCCGAGTCGTTGTCGACGACGACCAGCTCGAGCTGGTCGGCGGGCCAGTCGACGTCGGCGAACGCCTGCAGCGCCGTGATCGTGTCGTCGGCGCCCTTGTAGTTGACCAGGACGACCGTGACGACGCCGGCGCGGAGCTCGCTCACCGGGCACCTCGCTCGAGCTCGAGATCGTGGTCGACCATCCGGCCGACCAGCTCGGCGAACGAGACGGTCGGGGTCCAGCCGAGCACCTCGCGGGCCTTCGACGCGTCGCCCACCTGCTCGGTGGCGTCGGCGGGGCGCACCAGCGACGGGTCGGTCTCGAGGTGCGACTGCCAGTCGGGGACGCCGGCGTGCACCATCGCGGCCTCGACGAACTCAGCCACGGAGTGCGTCACACCGGTCGCGACCACGAAGTCGTCGGCCACCGGGTGCCGCACGGCACGGACCATCGCGTCGACGTAGTCGGGTGCCCAGCCCCAGTCCCGACGGACCGTCGTGTTGCCGAGCGACAGCGTGCCCCCGCCCTCGTGCGCGATCCGGGCGGCGGCCGCCGTGATCTTGCGGGTGACGAACGTCGTCGGCCGCAACGGCGACTCGTGGTTGTACAGAATGGTCGTGGCGACGTGAAGACCGCGTCCCCGGAAGATCCCTGCCATCTGGTGCGCGTACGCCTTGGCCGCGCCGTAGGGCGAGATCGGGTTCACGGTCGTGCCCTCGTCCTGCGGGGTCCGGTCCGGGCGCCCGAAGATCTCGGCGCTCGACGCCTGCAGCACCCGGACCGCCCGGCCCGTGCGCTCCTGGAGCGCCCACGCCGCCTCGAACACGCCGACGGCCGCGAGCCCGCTGACCTCGCCAGTGAGCGCAGGGTGCGCCMACGAGTACCCGACCGAGCTGATCCCGGCGAGGTTGTAGACCTCGTCGGGCCGCACGGAGCTCACGAGCTCGCCGACGCGCGCACGGTCGGTGAGCTCACCGACGTGGAGGACGACCCCGTCGGGCAGGACGGAGCGGTGCTTCGCCTCCTCGTCGACCGTGCGCACGAGCCCGTGCACCTCGATCCCCTCGGAGGCGAGCACACCGGCCAGGATCGTCCCGTCCTGGCCGCTGATCCCCGTGACGAACGCAGTCGTCACACCGTCACCGGCCGTTCAGAGCGCGCTGCTCCTTGAGGTCGTTCTCGACCATCATGGTCACCAGCGTCGGGAAGTCGACCTGGCGGGTCCAGCCGAGCTTCTCCTGGGCCTTGGTGGGGTCGCCGATCAGCAGGTCGACCTCGGCCGGGCGCATGAAGCGCGGGTCCTGCTTGACCAGGTGCGACCACTCGTCGATGCCGACGTGCTTGAACGCGATGTCGAGCAGCTCCCGGATCGAGTGGGTCTCACCGGTCGCGACGACGTAGTCGTCGGCCTCGGGCTGCTGCAGCATCCGCCACATGGCGTCGACGTAGTCCCCGGCGAAGCCCCAGTCGCGCTTGGCGTCCAGGTTGCCGAGCGTGATGTTCTCCTGCAGCCCGAGCGAGATCCGCGCGACGGCCTGGGAGACCTTGCGCGTGACGAACTCCGGGCCACGGCGCGGCGACTCGTGGTTGAAGAGGATCCCCGACGAGGCGTGCATGCCGTACGACTCGCGGTAGTTGATCGTCATGTAGTGCCCGAACACCTTGGCGACGCCGTAGGGCGAGCGCGGCCACAGCAGCGTGCTCTCGCGCTGCGGCACCTCCTGCACCTTGCCGAACATCTCCGAGGAGGACGCCTGGTAGAAGCGGACCTTGCTCAGATCGTCGCCGGCGTACAGACGCACCGCCTCGATCATGTTGAGCACGCCCTTGCCGGTCACGTCGCTGGTGACCAGTGCGTTCTCCCACGAGTACGCCACGAAGGAGATCGCGCCGAGGTTGTAGACCTCGTCCGGGCGCGCCACCTCGAGCGCACGGATCAAGCTCGAGAAGTCCGTCAGGTCACCGGTGAGCAGCTTCACGTCCGGGAGCAGCTCGCGCACGAGCTCGTACTTCGGGTTGTTCTGGCCGCGGATCAGGCCGTAGACGTCGTAACCCTTCGCGAGCAGGAGCTCGGAGAGGTAGAGACCGTCCTGGCCGGTGATACCGGTGATGAGTGCGCGGGGCATGATTCCTCGGGGTAATCGGGGATTGGACCTCAGGATCGTACCGGCATCCCGACCCGCGACGGGTTGCCGAGCGCACGTATGATGCAGCCGTGCCGCTGCCCTCCACGTTCGTGTCGTACTCCCAGAACCGGGAGGATGTCGTCCTCTGGCGAGCCCTGCGAAACATCGAGGCGGGTCGCTACGTCGACATCGGCGCCAACGACCCGCGCGTCGACTCGATCAGCAGAGGCTTCTACGACCTCGGCTGGCGCGGCGTCACGGTCGAGCCCGTCCCGTCGTTCGCGGCCGCGCACCGCGAGGAGCGCCCGGGCGACCTCCTGGTCGAGGCGGCCGTCACGGACGAGGACATCACCGAGATCACGCTGCACGTCTTCTCGGAAACGGGGCTGTCCACGCTGGTCGACTCGGTGAGCGACCGCCACGAGGCGGCCGGGCTGGCCGCGCAAGACGTCATCGTCCCCGCCCTCACGCTGGACTCGATCCTCGAGGGCGCCGACCTCGACGGCCAGGACATCCACTTCATGACGATCGACGTCGAGGGCGCCGAGCCGGAGGTCCTGCGCAGCGTCGACCTCTCGCGCTGGAAGCCGTGGGTGCTCGTCGTCGAGGCGACCGCGCCCCGCTCGACGGAACCCACCTTCGCGCTCTGGGAGAAGATCGTCCTGGACGCCGGCTACACCCTCTGCCTCTTCGACGGGCTCTCGCGGTTCTACGTGTCCGCCGAGCACGTCGACCTCGCCCCGCTGCTGGCCTACCCCGCCTGCCCGCTCGACACGTACGAGACCGACCACGACCTGCGTCAGCGCGCCACGATCGACACGCTGACGGCCGACGTCGTGCGCTGGCGGACCGCGGCGCTCACGCGCTGGGCCGAGGAGGCGGACCTCTCCAAGGGCCGCGCCGAGGACAAGCGCCGGATCGTCGCGCTGGAGGACGAGATCGTCGCGATCCACCGCACGCTGTCCTGGCGTGTCACCGCACCGATCCGCGCCGTCCGGCGCGTGGGGCGAGTGTGACGGGGGCGACGGACACCCTCATCGGCACCCGCAACGTCGCGGGAGCTGTGGCGCAACGCCTCCGGGCAGCGGCCGACGCAGCCGCACCGGGCACCCCAGTGCACCCCGACCGGCTCATCGACGGCGACACCTGCCTCTCGGCCCTCGTCGGACTCCTCTTCCGCGAGCGACGCGCCTCCGTGGCGTGGCTGCTGCTGACGGTGCTCGCCGGCGCGTACCCCGAGCCCGCCGACGTCCGGTACGTGCTGCGCCTGGTCGACCTGTGCGACGAGACCGAGACCACGCTGCGGCTGCTCGACCGGGCCGCGGCCGTCGCGGCGCCGCACGCGTCGATGGCCCAGGAGGCCGTGGTGACCGGCGGCGTCATCGTCGACGTCGACATGTGCGCCAGGAGCACCTTCCACAACGGGATCCAGCGCACAGCACGCGAGGTCGTCCGCACCTGGGCCCTCGAGCACGACCCCCTGCTGGTCGCCTGGACCGACACGGCCGGCGCCACGCGCGCCCTGACGCCCGACGAGACGACGCTGGCCTCCCGGTGGGACGAGTCGCTGCGCGACCGGATCTCCGCTGCCGACCAGGACCCCGACGCCCCCGACACGTCGGTCCTCGTGATCCCGTGGGAGGCGACCTTCGTCCTGGCCGAGGTGCCGCTGGCCGACCGCACTGCGCCGCTCGCGGCGCTCGCCGAGCTGTCGGGGTCTCGGGTGGTCGCGATCGGCTACGACGCCATCCCGGTCGTGAGCGCGGACCTGCGCCCGCTCG
The DNA here is from genome assembly GCF_056404795.1 of Cellulomonas sp. P2_B4. Lineage (NCBI taxonomy): Bacteria > Bacillati > Actinomycetota > Actinomycetes > Micrococcales > Cellulomonadaceae > Cellulomonas > Cellulomonas sp. P2_B4. Next base: position 480,848 of record NZ_JBFUDI010000001.1, on the reverse strand, counting down.
GCGAGCCGAACGGCTTCGCTGCCTACCTCACCGTCATCAAGCACGCGGACCGCGTGGCCGCGATCAGCGCGTCCGCTGCGACCGAGTTCGCCGGGTTCCGCGACGCGCTCGTCGCCCAGGGCCTTGCCGGACCCGACGTGTCCGAGGTCATGCTCCCGGTCACCGTGCCCCCGCCGCCGCCGGGCTGGGTGCGCGCAGTGCCGTTGCGCCCGCTCGTCCTGTGCGTCGGACGGCTCGAGCCGCACAAGAACCACGGAGCCCTGCTGCACGCCGCCGAGCGGCTGTGGAACGAGGGCCGCGAGTTCGACCTGCACCTCGTCGGCGGCCCCGGCTGGGACATGAAGCGGGTCGAGGACCAGCTCGAACGGCTGGCCCGGTCCGGCGCGTCGGTCCACTGGCACAAGTCGATCGGCGACGACGAGCTCTGGTCGCTCATGCGCGGGGCGTCGTTCACCGTCTTCATCTCGCTGCACGAGGGCTTCGGGCTGCCCGTCGCGGAGTCGTTGGCGTGCGGCACGCCCGTGCTCACGACCGCGTACGGCAGCCAGGCCGAGATCGCCTCAGGGGGCGGGTGCCTCACCGTGGACCCGCGCGACGACGAGGAGGTGCTGACCGCGCTGCGCACCCTCGTCGACGACTCTGACCTGCGTGCGCGCCTACGGGCGCAGGCAGCGCTGTACCCGGGCGGCTCGTGGGACGCGTACGCACGCGCCCTGTGGAGCTACCTGGTCGAAGGGGGAACCGCATGACCGTCATGACCCACGCCCGCAGCGTCCTGCGGCGTGCCGCCGAGGAGGGCTTCGCGCTGCGCGCCCGCGCGACCGCTCCGAAGGTCTCGCCCGAGAAGTGGTACGACCGCCTCGTCGTCCTCGCGCGGGCGCTCGAACCCGACGCCGCCGACCTTCGCACACCGGCCGCCGCCGAGCGCACCGTCCTGCGACTGCTGACCGGTGCCGACGACGCCGTCACCTGGCTCGCGCTCTCGGTCCTGTCGGCACGGCTCCCGCCCGCCGACGAGGTCATCGCCGCCCGCCGCGACGGCCAGCTCTTCGGGCCGTCCGTGATCCTCGACGCCGCCAAGGCCGTCGTGACCGAGGCGTCCGTGCGACGCGACGTGCGCGTGCTCCACGACGCGACGCTCGTCGACATGGGTGACCTGGTCCTCTACCCGCTCGGCACCGGCATCCAGCGCGTCGCCCGCAGCGTCATCACGCAGTGGCGCGCCGACCGCGAGTTCACCGCGATCGGCTGGACCACGGACATGGACGCGATCTACGCGCTCGACGACGCCGCCCGGGACGCCGCGCTCGCCGGCCGGAAGGGCACGGTCGACGACGACGAGCCCGAGGGGCCGGTCGTCGTGCCCTGGGGCGGCACCTACATGCTGCCTGAGCTCGCGATCCAGCCCCGGCGGTGCCTGGCCCTGCAGGCCCTCGCCCGCTATGCACCGACCCGTTGCGGCGTCATCGGCTTCGACTGCGTCCCGCTGACCTCCGCCGAGACCTCCGCGGCGGGATTTCCCGCAGTGTTCGCCCTGAACCTCGCGGCCGTCGCGGAGTTCGACGTGGTCGCCGGCATCTCCGCCGCCGCGGCGGCCGAGTACGCCGGCTGGCGTCGGATGCTCGGCGGCGCCGGGCTGCCCGGTCCCGCGATCGAGGCGATCCTGCTGCCCGCGGACGCGCCCGAGCCGTCCGGGCAGGACCTGGCCGACGCCAGGGACCGGTTCGTCGTCGCGGACCTGCCGCTCGTCCTGTGCGTGGGCAGCCACGAGCCGCGCAAGAACCACCTGTCCGTTCTGCATTCCGCCGAGCTGCTGTGGCGTCGCGGCCTGCGGTTCAGCCTGACGTTCGTCGGTGGCGCATCCTGGAACAGCGACGAGTTCAGCGCACGACTCGCCGAGCTCGAGGGGGCCGGACGGCCCGTCGAGTCGGTCAGCCGGCTGAGCGACCGGCTGCTCTGGGGCGCGTACCGGCTCGCCCGGTGCACAGTGTTTCCATCCGTGAACGAGGGCTTCGGCCTGCCCGTCGCCGAGTCGCTGGCCGCCGGGACGCCCGCGATCACGTCGGGCTTCGGAAGCATGGCCGAGATCGCCGCCGACGGTGGCGCCCTGCTGGTCGACCCGCGCGACGACGACGGTCTGACCGAGGCCCTCCACCGGCTCCTCGTCGACGACGAGCTGCACCGCAGGCTCTCGGCCGAGGCCCGGGACCGCCCGCCGACGAGCTGGCGCGGCTACGCGGCCCGCCTCTGGGACGTGTTCCACGACACCACCGGCGGACCCCAAGGCCGCTGAGCGCGACGAGTAGTCTGTCGTGGCCGACCCAGCGGTCGGCCGTCCACCACGCCTGGAGCACCGTACGAATGACATCCATCAGTGAGGACCGCTCTGCGCGCCTGGCGCTCGAGCCCCTGCGCACGACCGGGCCCGCGGACGGGACCAGCCAGCAGCTGCGCGACATCTGGGCCCACCGCCAGCTGCTCGACATGCTCATCCGTCGTGAACTGAAGGCGCGGTACAAGGACAGCACCCTCGGGTTCGTGTGGAGCCTGCTGCGGCCGCTCGCCCTGCTCCTGATCTACTTCATCGCCCTCGGCCAGTTCCTCGGCGCCGCGCGCAACATCCCCGACTTCGCCGTGTTCATCTACACCGGCCTGACCGCGTGGGGGCTGTTCGCTGAGACCGTGACGACCGGGACGGGCTCGATCGTCGGCAACGGTGGCCTGATCAAGAAGGTCTACCTCCCGCGCGAGATCTTCCCGCTGAGCAGCCTCGGCTCCGCGTTGTTCAACTTCCTGATCCAGCTCGGCATCCTGTTCGTCGCGACGATCGTCGTCGGCGACGTGCCGACGGGCACGGACTGGTTCTACCTGCCGCTGTCGCTCGCCGTGATCATCGTGACGGGCCTCGGCTGGGCGCTGCTGCTCGCCGCGCTGAACGTGTACCTGCGCGACATCCAGTACCTGGTCGAGATCGCCCTGATGATCGCGTTCTGGGCCTCGCCGATCGTGTACTCGTGGGCGCTGGTCGTGGACCAGGCCGGGAAGACCGTCGGCAACCTCTATCTGGCGAACCCGATGACCGTCGCGATCATGGGCTTCCAGCAGGTGTTCTGGGTGGCCGGCCGGGACCAGCCCGTGCCCGAGAACCTCACAGGGCTGCTGTGGATCTGGCTGGCCGTCGGGGTCGTGTTCGTCTGGGTGGCGCAGCGGGTCTTCGTGCGCCTCCAGGGCAACTTTGCGCAGGAGCTGTGATGGGCCGCCCCACGGTCGTCGAGATCGAGGACCTCTCCAAGCGGTTCGTCATCCGCAAGGAGAAGTCCCTCAAGGAGCGTGTGGTCAACTTCGGCCGCTCCAACCTCCACAAGGAGGACTTCTGGGCCCTGCGCGACGTGAGCCTCACCATCGAGGCAGGCACGACCGTCGGGCTGGTCGGGCCGAACGGCTCCGGCAAGAGCACGCTGCTCAAGATGATCGGCGGCATCCTGCAGCCGACCACCGGCACGGTGCGCGTCCGCGGTCGCATGGCCGCGCTCCTCGAGCTCGGCGCGGGCTTCCACCCGGACCTCACGGGTCGCGAGAACGTCTATCTCAACGCCTCGATCCTGGGCCTGAGCACGCAGCAGACCGACGCAAGCTTCGACGCGATCGTCGAGTTCTCCGGCATCGGGCAGTTCATCGACACCCAGGTGAAGTTCTACTCGTCGGGCATGTACGTGCGCCTCGCGTTCGCCGTGGCCATCCACGTGGACCCGGACGTGCTCCTGGTCGACGAGGTGCTCGCCGTGGGCGACGAACCGTTCCAGCGCAAGTGCATGGACCGCATCCGCCAGTTCCAGCAGGAGGGGCGCACGATCATCCTCGTGACCCACGGGCTGGACCAGGTCGCGGAGCTGTGCGACCGCGCGATCGTGCTCGAGCACGGGAACGTGACCGCCGACGGACCCCCGCTCGAGGCGCTGCGCGTCCTGCGCACGGAGTTCGACAAGACCCGTGCGAGCGAGCTCCAACGGGCGCGGGAGGCGGCCGGGACCGCCGACGCCGCCCCGGCGCCCGTCGAGGTCACGGGGATCGAGGTCCTGCAGGGCGGCGCGCCCGTCGACGTGGTGGCCACCGGCACCCCGATCACCGTGCGCGTCTCGGTCACGAGCCGCACGGCCGTCGAGGGGTGGATCCTCGGGTTCGGCATCGACTCGGCCAGCGGGCAGAGCATCTACGGCACCAACAGCCGGCTGCTCGACGTCGCGCTGTCCCCGCTCGTCGGGACGGCGTCGTTCGACTTCGAGGTGCTCGCGACGCAGCTGGGCGAGGGCACGTACACCCTGCACGGCGCGATCGCCGACGCCGCCGGGGCCGAGCTGCACCGTCTCCGCGAGGCCGCCCGGGTCCAGGTCACCACGACCGGCACCGAGGTCGGTTTCGTCCATCTCGGCGCGACCTTGTCCCCGCGACCCGTCTGATTCCGATGCTCCACCGGTCGGGGTCCCGACGGCGCGCCGAACCGACAGGCGGGTGTCTCGTCACGCATGCTCGGGTGATGCGCGCCTCGATCACCGTCACCGCTGCCGCCGTCCTGGCGCTCGTCGTCGTCCCGTGCGCCGCCGCGCAGGGCGCTCCAGCTGCCGCGGTCCCGACCGTCGCCTCGACCGCGGCAGCGGAGGTGGTGGCCCCGCCGGCGTCCGCGACGACCCTCGACGAGGTCGCCGTCGACGTGCCCGCCGCCGAGGCCGTCGAGGCGGCCCCGGCGCCCGTGCGCGTCGAGAGCGCGGTGATCGAGAACGACACGTTCCAGACCGTCGGCGTGACCTGGGAGCAGGGCGCGGACGCCGCCGACCTCGAGCCGCAGGTGCGGGCCCGGCACGGCGAGACCTGGGGTGAGTGGCAGGAGCTCGAGACCGCCGACGAGAGCCCGGACGCCGGGACCGTCGACGACCGCGCGCAGGTCCGCGACGGCACCCCGTCGGTCTGGGTCGGCGACTCGGACGCGGTCCAGCTCTCGTTCGTCGTCGGTGCGGGCACCGAGCTTCCCGACGACCTGTCGGTCGCGATGGTCGCGTCGCCCGACACCCCCACGGCGGCCGTCTCGGGCCTGTCGGGTGCTGGCTCACCCGGCCACGTCTCGTCGTCGGTTCCCCGGGGCCTCGGCGCCGCACCCGCCTCCACGCCGCGGGTCATCACTCGCGCGGAGTGGGGCGCGGCTCCGGCCGTCTGCACCCCCGACGTCGCCAGCCGGCTCGTCGGCGCGGTCGTGCACCACACCGCCGACCCGGACTACGCGACCCCGGCCGACGCCCTCCAGCAGCTCCGCAACGACCAGCGGTACCACATCGCCTCCCGCGGCTGGTGCGACATCGGGTACAACTTCGTCGTCGACAAGTGGGGCAACGTCTACGAGGGCCGCGCAGGCTCGCTGACCCAGGCCGTCATCGGCGTGCACGCCGGCGGCTTCAACACCGGCACGGTCGGCATCTCCGTGCTCGGCGACTACACGAACGTCGCCCTCACGGCCGCGACCGTCGACGCGGTCGCCCGCATCGCGGCGTGGCGGCTCTCGGCGTACGGCGTGCAGCCCGTCGGGTCGATGAGCTACACCACGTGGGGCGGGGAGAACTCTCGATATCCGGCCGGGGTGACCGTCGGGCTGCCGATCATCTTCGGGCACCGCGACGTCGCGTTCACCGCCTGTCCGGGCAACATCGGCTACAGCCAGCTGAACACGATCCGGGCCCTCGCCCAGCAGTACGCCGGGGCCTACGGCGCCAGCAACTTCGGCTACAACCTCGTCAAGTCCTCGGGCGACCCGACGGTCTACGTCGCGACCGGCGACGCGAAGTACCCCGTGAGCGACCCGGTGGCCCTCGGGGCGCTCGGCGCGCTGGGACCGATCGGCCAGGTCCCGGCCGACCAGCTGGCGCCGCTGCGCACGGGCCCCGCGATCAGCCAGTTCGTCCGCGACTCCTCCGGCGTGATCTCGCTCGTCGACTCCAGCCGGGTCTACCCGGTCCGGGACTGCGCCCAGCTGGCTGAGTGGGGCGCGAGGTGCGACACCTACGGCGCGATGCGGCTGCCCGACCCGATGGCTGCGCTCCTGCGCGACGGCGGAGCCCTGTCGACCAGCTGGACCACACCGAGCGGCGCCCAGTACCTCGTCGACGACGGGGTGCGGCGCGAGGTCGCCGACGTCGCATCGCTCGCCGCGTCGCCCGTGCAGCCCGACGGACCGGTGCTCGCGCTGAGCGCGTCGGCGGGCGTCCGCCTGGCCCTCGGGGCGCCGATCGTCCGGACCGGCATCGTCGCGCGTGACCGCAGCACCGGCGCGGGCGTCCTGCTCGACCGGGTCAACGGGGTCCGGCTGTCCGCCGCGACGATGGCCGCGTCGCTGATCGGCAACGCCGCCCTGCCCGTGCGCTGGCTCGAGGCGACGAGCATGGCCGCCCTGCCCACCCCGCGCGCGACGGCCGACGGCGCGCTGCGGGCGCCCGACGGCAGCCGCGTCGCCCTGACGGTCGGCGGCGCCGTCCGGCTCGGCGCCGACCAGATGCCCGCCGACACCGGGACCCCCGTCGAGGCGGCGACCATCGCCGCTCTCGCGCCGTTGCCGGTGCAATCGGTCCTGTTCGTCCGGACCGCCGACGCCGGAACCCTCTACCTCCTGGCCGGCGGGACCCGACGGCCGGTCCTGACCATGGCCGACGCCGCCGCGCTCGCGGCCGGCGGGCCGCTCGTCCCGGCGCTCGTGTCACCGGCCTCGCTCGGCGCGCTCGCCGAGGGGCCGGCCGCGCTCGGCCCGGGTCAGCTGGTCAAGGCCGTCGGGGTGCCGACGGTGTACCTGGTGGACGGGCTGGACCGCCTCGTGTTCCTGCCCGCCTTCGAGACGGCACTGACGCTCGGCGTCCCCACGTCCTTCCGTGAGCTTCCGGCGGCGTCTCTCGCGGGGTACCAGCACGTCGCCACGCCCTTGGGAACCGTCGTGTCGTGCGACGGGCAGGGCTTCGTCGGCAGCGGCGGCCGGCTGTGGTCGCTGCCCGCCGGGACGCTCGCCGGCTCTGGTACCCCCGGGACCTCCCTCGCGGGGTCGACGTGCGCGAACCTCCCGCACGGGTCCGCCTGGGACGCACCGGTGCTGGTGCGGTCCGTCGCCCAGCCGACCGTCTTCGAGGTGATCGGTGGCGTGAAGCGCCCCGTGCCCTCGATGGCGGTCCTCGGCGCGCTCGTCGCCGGCAGCCGGTACGCGATCTCGTTCGTCGACCAGTCCAGCCTCGACGGCGTGCCGACCGGTCCGGCGATGCTCGCGCCGGGTCAGTTGGTCAAGGCGCCGGACGCCCCCGACATCTACCTGGTCGACGGCAGCGACCGCCTGGTGTTCCTGCCGTCTTTCGCCCTCGCCGCCGAGCTCGGCGTGAGCACGGCCTGGTCGGTCGTGCCGTCCGCCACTCTCTCCACATACGCGAAGCACGCCGAGCCGCTCTCGCAGATCTGGCTCTGCCCGAGCTCGGCGCTCGTCGGCTTCGGTGGCGCGATGCACCCGTTGTTCGGGGTCCTCCCCGCCGATGGTGCACCGGGGACCGCGCTGCACGCGTCCACCTGCGCGAACGCACCCACGGTCGGAGCCTGGACCGGTCCCGTGTTCGCACGGTCGGCACAGGACCCGGCCCTGTTCCTGCTCACGGGCGGCACCCGTCGCCTCGCGTCCACGATGCCGCAGGTGCTCGGGATCGCCGCGGGCGGGCCGCTCGTCGTCGCCTTCGCGCCGCAGTCGTCGTTGAACCGGGTCCCGCTGGGCCCGAACCTGTGACCCCCGCGCTCCGCACCCGTCCGCACGTCGAAGGAGACCGATCCGTGGTCCGCCGTACCGCACTGCCCCTGCTCGCCGCCCTGACCCTCGTGCTCACCGCGGCGTGCACGGGGAACGCGGCTGACGCCGATCCGTCGGCCGGGAGCACGCCCACGCACTCGTCGACCTCCGCCGCCCCGCCGAGCACGACGGCCACGACCCCGACGACCGACGACCCGTCCGAGCCCGCCGAACCGGCGGACCCGGCGGAACCCACCGAGCCGCCGGCCGCGGACGACGGCGGCTCCGAGACCACCTCGGGACACCCGGTGCTCGTCTCCGCGGGCGTCTTCGGAGGGAACGTCGAGATGAGCGGCTACGTGGAGGGTGTGCTGCAGGACGGGGGCGAGTGCCGCTTCGAGGTGGTCAGCGGAGGCACCGTCGTCGCGAAGGTCTCCTCGACCTCCGTCGCGGACGCGTCCACGACGCTCTGCCCCGGTGTGTCCGTTCCTGCACCGAAGAGTTCGACCTCCGGCTGGACCGCCCGACTGGTCTGGGTCCCGGGCGGCGCGACGTCCGACGCGGTGCCCGTCGTCGGCTGACGACAGGTCGCTCCTTCGCGCGTCTGGGCTATCCTGACCGGCGACCCCACCGACCGTCCGAGGCCCTTCACGGCCTGGTCGCCTGTGCGACGAACGAGGAGACGATGAAGACCGTCCTGCTGGCCGGAGGCCTGGGCACGCGCCTGCGCGAGGAGACCGAGTACCGCCCGAAGCCGATGGTCGAGGTGGGCGGTCGCCCGATCCTGTGGCACATCATGAAGCTGTTCGCGCACTACGGGCAGGACGAGTTCGTGGTCTGCACGGGCTACAAGTCGGACACCATCAAGGACTACTTCCTCAACTACGAGGCGCGCAACAACGACATCACGCTCCACCTCGGCGATCGCAGCTCGTTGACGTACCACGGCGCGCACGAGGACACCGACTGGACCGTCACGGTCGCGTTCACCGGCGAGCTGACGATGACGGGCGGCCGCGTGTTCCGGGCGGCCAAGTACTTCGAGGGCGAGCGGTTCCTGTGCACCTACGGCGACGGGCTCGCCGACGTGGACATCGCCCAGCTCCTCGCGTTCCACGAGTCGCACGGCAAGCTGGCCACCGTCACCACGGTGCGCCCGCCCAGCCGCTTCGGCGTGATGGACCTCAACGCCGACGGGCATGTCGAGCAGTTCCGCGAGAAGCCGCAGGCCGACGGCTGGGTCAACGCCGGCTACTTCGTCTTCGAGCCGGGCGTCATCGACTATCTCGACCCGGAGTGCGTGCTCGAGCAGCAGCCCCTGCAGCGCCTCGCGGCCGACGGTCAGCTCATGGCCTACAAGCACGAGGGCTTCTTCCAGCCGATGGACACGCTGCGCGAGTCGAACCTGCTCAACGAGCTGTGGTCGAGCGGCACGGCCCCCTGGCACGTCTGGTGACGGAGCTGTACACGCCGAGCCCGTTGCCCGGCGTCGGTCTGGCGCACCCCCCGTTCCACACCGACCGGCGCGGCGCGTTCACCAAGCCGTACTCCCCCACCGTGCTCGAGGCGGCCGGGATCGAATTCGACATCGCCGAGGTCTACTGGAGCTCCTCGGCCGCGGGCACGGTCCGGGGGCTGCACTTCCAGGTCCCGCCCACCGCCGTGGCGAAGCTGGTGTTCGTCCTGACCGGTCGCGTGACCGACGTCGTGCTCGACCTGCGCCGCGGCTCGCCCACCGAGGGCGAGCTGGTGACGTACGACCTGACGCCCGGCAGCGGCGCGGTGCTGGTGCCGATCGGGTGCGCGCACGGGTTCGAGGTCGTCGAGGGCGACGCGACGATGTGCTATCTGCAGGACGGCGCCTTCGACCCCGCCACCGACGCGGGCGTCCGCTGGGACTCGGTGCCCGCCGGATGGCGGACCAGCCACCCCGTGGTCTCCGACCGCGACGCCGCGCTGCCGGCGCTCGCCGAGTTCGACTCCCCGTTCGTCTGGAGCCCTGCATGAGCACTGTCCTGGTCACCGGCGGCACCGGCTTCATCGGGCGGCACCTCGTCCGCGCCCTGGCCGCCGACGGCAACGACGTCCACGTCCTGACGCGGGCCACGTCGCAGCGCCGGCCGCAGGCACCCGGGGGCATCACCGTCCACGCGCTGCCGCGCCCGAGCGTCGACGTGGCTGGCGTCATCGACGAGATCGCGCCCACGACCGTCTTCCACCTGGCCACGCACTTCGTCGCACGGCACCGGCCCGACGAGCTCGCGGACATGGTCGACTCGAACGTGACGCTGGGGACGGTCGTCGCCGAGGGTGCCGTCCGCGTGGGCGCACGGCTCGTGCACGCCACCTCTGCCTGGCAGCACTTCGAGGGCGCGGAGTACTCCCCCGTCTCGCTGTACGCCGCGATGAAGCAGGCCTTCGTCGACGTCCTGCGCTACTTCCAGGAGGTCGAGGCGCTCGACACGCGCGAGGTCTGCCTCTTCGACACGTACGGTCCCGACGACGACCGCGGCAAGCTGGTCGGGGCCATCCTCGGCGCCGCCCGCAAAGGCACCGCGCTGACCATGTCCTCCGGCAAGCAGCTGGTCGACCTCACCTACGTCACGGACGTCGTCGCGGCCCTGCGCGCCGCGGATGTCCACGACGGCCCGGTCACCCGTCTCGTCGCGCGCAGCGGCTCGCCCGTCACGGTGCGTGAGCTGGTCGAGCTCGTCGAGGACGTCACCGGTCGCACGCTGGACGTGACCTGGGGCGCCCGCGAGGACCGCCCGCGGGAGATGACGCAGGACTGGCTCGTGGCGTCCGACGACATCGGCTGGCGGCCGCAGGTGCCGCTGCGCGACGGCCTCTCTGCTCTCTGGGGGGCGGCCTCATGACCCTCACGGTCTCGGTCGTCATCCCGGTGCACAACGGGATGCCGCACCTGCCTGCGACGATCGAGAGCGTCCTGGGACAGACCCGGCCGGCTGACGAGGTCGTGGTCCTCGAGAACGGGTCGACCGACGGCACGGCCGAGTGGCTCGACGCGCACGCACCCGAAGGCGTCCGCGTGGTCCGGCAGGAGTCGCTCGTCGACGCCGCGACCAACTGGACCGACGCCATCAGGCTGGCGAGCGGCGACCTGATCAAGCTCGTCTGCGCCGACGACGTGCTGGAGCCGACGGCGCTGCAGGCGCAGGCGGCGCAGCTGGTGAAGCACCCGGCCGCGGTCCTCGCGGCGTCGATGCGCACCGTCGTCGACGACTCGGGGCGCGTGCTGGTCAAGCGCCGCGGGCTCATCGGCCTGCGTGGCGAGGTCGAGGGCCGCGCCGCCGTCCGGCAGTGCTGCCTCGTCGGCAGCAACCTGCTCGGCGAGCCGAGCGCGGTCCTGTTCCGCCGAGAGCCGCTGCTGACGGAGCTGCCGTGGGACGGCTCGTTCGGCTACGTGATCGACCTCGACATGTACTCGCGGGTGCTGCAGCACGGCAGCCTCGTCGTCGCGCGGGTCCCGCTGGCACGGTTCCGCCTCGCTAACGGGTCGTGGTCCTCCTCGCTCTCGGACGTCCAGACCAAGCACATCAACGGCTGGGTGGACCGGGTGGTCGAGCACGACCTCGCCGACCTGTCACCGACGGACCTGCGACGTTCTCGCGTCGGCGTCCGGGTGCAGGACGCCCTGCGCCGGGTCGCGTACCTGGTCACGCGGCTGCGACGCACACCGGACACGTCGAGCGACGCCACGGCCTGAGCCTCTGGGCGGTCGGCGCGCCGGGCGGCAGCGTCCGTCGGATAACATCGTGGGTCGGCCCCCCCGACATCTGAGGAGCTTTCTCCGTGAGTGCAGTGCCCGTCAGCCGTGAATCCATCCTCGACCTCGTCCGGGCCTTCGCGGAGACCTCTCTCGAACCTCGACCGTTCGAGGCGGGCACCAGCACCGTTCCGGTCTCGGGCAAGGTGCTCACGCCGGAGGACCTCGTCGCGCTGGTCGACTCCTCGCTCGACGGGTGGCTGACGTCCGGCCGCTACCACGAGCAGTTCCAGGAGGCCCTCGCCGAGTTCGTCGGCGCCCGGTCGGCCACGTTCGTGAACAGCGGCTCGTCCGCCAACCTCGTGGCGCTCGCCGCCCTCACAAGCCCGAAGCTCGGCCCGAAGCACCTCAAGGAGGGCGACGAGGTCGTCACCGTCGCCTCGGGCTTCCCGACGACGGTCAACCCGATCATCCAGCACGGCCTCGTGCCGGTGTTCGTCGACGTCGAGATCGGCACGTACGACGCGATCGGCGACCAGCTGCGCGAGGCGATCGGCCCCAAGACGCGCGCGATCATGATGGCGCACACCCTCGGCAACCCGTTCGACCTCGACCTGGTCCAAGCGCTCTGCAAGGAGCACAAGCTGTGGCTCGTCGAGGACTCGTGCGACGCCCTGGGCTCCACCTACCGAGGCCAGCGCACCGGCTCGTTCGGCGACACCGCGACGGTCTCGTTCTACCCGGCGCACCACATCACCACGGGTGAGGGTGGGGCGGTCTTCGCCAAGTCACCGCTGGTCAAGCGCCAGGTTGAGTCGTTCCGCGACTGGGGCCGCGACTGCTACTGCGACACCGGCAAGGACGACACCTGCGGCAAGCGGTTCGACTGGCAGCTGGGCGACCTGCCGCTCGGCTACGACCACAAGTACACGTACAGCCACATCGGCTACAACCTCAAGGCGACCGACATGCAGGCCGCGCTCGGCCTGAGCCAGCTGGCGAAGATCGACCACTTCGTGGCTCGTCGCAAGGAGAACTTCGCCTACCTGTACGAGCGGCTGCAGGGCGTCGAGGGTCTCATCCTGCCCCGCGCCACCGAGCACTCCGACCCGGCGTGGTTCGGCTTCCCGCTGACCCTCGACCCGAGCTACCCCGTGGACCGCGAGGACCTCATGCGGTACCTCGACTCGAAGCACGTGGGCACGCGCCTGATCTTCGCGGGCAACCTGCTCCGCCAGCCCGCCTACCGCAACATCGAGCACCGCGTGATCAGCGACCTGAAGAACTCCGACACGGTCATGACCCGCTCGTTCTGGCTCGGTGTCTACCCGGGCCTCACCCAGCCGATGCTCGACTACATCGCCGACACCCTGATCGGCTACCTGCGCGACCGCGCGGGGAAGGCCTGATGCGGTACCTGGTGACGGGCCACACCGGCTTCAAGGGTGCCTGGCTCGCACTCCTCCTGGCCGGTCGCGGCCACGAAGTGGTCGGCCTGGCGCTCGACCCCGTGCCCGGCGCGCTGTACGAGCGCGCCCGCGTCGGCGAGCTGCTCGCGCAGGACCTACGGGTGGATATCCGTGACGCCCGCGCGGTGACCGACGCGGTCGCGCAGGCGAACGCCGACGTGGTCCTGCACCTGGCCGCCCAGCCTCTCGTCCGGGAGTCCTACCGCGACCAGCGCTTCACCTACGAGACCAACGTGCTCGGCACGTTCAACGTCCTCGAGGCGGTCTCGGCCGCGGCGACGGCCAAGGCGCAGGTCATCGTCACGACGGACAAGGTGTACCGGAACGTCGACCAGATCTGGGGCTACCGCGAGCACGACGCCCTCGGCGGGGTCGACCCGTACTCCGCGTCCAAGGCGGCGGCGGACGTGCTCTCGCAGTCGTGGATCGCGACGCACCCGCAGGACCCCGCGACGGCGATCGCCCGTGCGGGCAACGTCGTCGGCGGCGGCGACGTCAGCGCCGACCGCCTGATGGTGGACCTGCTCGCCGCGTACCGGGCCGGCACCTCGCCGGTGCTGCGCTTCCCGGGCGCCGTCCGCCCCTGGCAGCACGTCCTCGACTGCCTCAACGGCTACCTCACGCTCGTCGACGCACTGCTCGACGGCCGCTCGGCCGGCGAGGCCTACAACTTCGGCCCCGGCACGGCGAGCTTCGTCGACGTGGGCTCGGTGGCCACGCGCGTCGCCGAGCTGTGGGGCGACGGGGCCGCCTGGACCACCGACGGCGGGGAGCACCCGCACGAGGCGAACCTGCTCGCGCTCGACGCCCGCAAGGCGGAGCTCCAGCTCGGTTGGCAGAACGTGCTCGGGTTCGACGACACGCTCGCCTGGACGGTCGCCTGGGCCCGACGTGTCGCCGACGGTGAGGACGCCCGCGAGGTGAGCCTCGACCAGGTCGCGGCGTTCGACGACCTCGCCAAGGCGGCGTCGTGACGACCGCGGCGCAGGCCGCGCCCGCCGACATCGTCGTCGTGGGCGCCGGTCCCGCGGGCCTGTGGGCGGCGTACTGCGCCGGGTTCCGTGGCCTCTCGGTCGTCGTCGTGGACAGCCACGACGAGCCCGGTGGGCAGGTCGCGGCGCTCTACCCGAACAAGAAGATCTACGACATCGCCGGCCTGCCGGGCGTCACCGGGGCGAACCTGGTGGCGAACCTCCTGGAGCAGGCCGCGCCGTACTCCCCACGCTTCCTGCTGGGTCGCCGCGCGACCAGCCTGCACACGGGCGACCGCACCGGCGAGCTCGCGGTCGAGCTCGAGGACGGCACCCGCCTCGAGTGCAGCGCCGTCATCCTGGCGAGCGGCGTCGGCGGCATCGAGCCGCGACCGCTGCCCGTGGGCCACGAGTGGCTCGGCCGCGGACTCTCGTACACGATGGCCGACCCCAGCGCGTACGCCGGGCTCGACGTCGTCGTCGTGGGTGGCGGCGACAGCGCCGTCGACTGGGCCCTGGAGGCCCTGCCGCACGCACGCTCCGTCACGGTCGTGCACCGCCGCCGGGCCTTCCGCGCGCACGCGGCGAACCTGCAGCGCGCGATCGACGGCGGTGCCCAGATCAAGACCGACTGCGAGATCGTGGCCGTCGACGGCGATGCCGTGGTGCGCACCGTGACCATCCGGGCCAGGACCGGCGAGCTCCACTCGCTGCGGGCCGATGTGGTGGTCGGCGCCCTCGGGCTGATCTCCGACCTGGGTCCCCTGACCACCTGGGGCCTCGAGATGCACGACCGCCGGATCCGGGTCGACACGTCGATGCGCACGAACCTCTCCGGGGTCTTTGCCATCGGTGACGCCGCCTGGTATCCAGGGAAGGTCGCACTCATGTCGACGGGCTTCGGGGACGCAGCGACGGCCGCGAACAACGCCGCGGTGCTCATCGATCCCGAGGCGATACTGGCGCCAGGGCACTCCACGGACCGGACGAACGAGCCGGTCCTCGAGCAGGAAGGGGCAGCATCATGACCTTCGTCATCTCCTCGGAGTGCATCGACAACCAGGACGGCTCCTGCATCGACGTCTGCCCGGTGGACTGCATCTACGAGGGCGAGCGCAAGAACTACATCAACCCGGTCGAGTGCATCGACTGCGGCGCGTGCGAGCTGGCCTGTCCCGAGGTCGCGATCTTCCCGGCCAAGTCCGTGCGCTCCGACGCCACGCGCCAGGCGTTCCTGGACGACAACGCCCTCTTCTTCACCATGACGCTGCCGGGTCGCGACGAGCCCCTCGGCAACCCGGGCGGCGCGCGCAAGGTCGACCCGGTCGGGGTCGACACCCCGTTCGTGACCGACTGGTCCTGACAGCGCCCCGTCGCCGCCCTGTGGAGACCCGGGCGGCGCCCGATCAGGCCGCGGGCCCCGTCGGGAGCGCCGCGAGCTGGGCCTGGTTGACGATCCCGACGAGGAACGGCTGACCGGCGGCGAGCGCGAACGCCCGGTCCATCGTCGCCACCGGGAGCTTCTGGCCTCCCTGGACCACGTAGAGCGTCGGGTCGGACTGCGAACGGGCGAAGATCGGCCCGTACGCGACCCCAGCGGCACGCGGCAGGGCCAGGCACGTGGACACGTCGAGCGGCGTGTGCGGGCTGCCGGACGGGTCGAACACCGTGTTCGCGACCAGGTTCAGCCTCCCCCCGGAGCCGATGCCGCGCCACGGGCCGCACGCCACGATCGAGTTGAGCGGCTGGGCGGCCTTGGTGTACCCGCCGAGCGTCGCGGCAGCAACCACCGAGTACCCGCGGATCCCGAGGGCGTCGGAGACCGCGAACGACGGGAGCGGCACGGCCGTGCTCAGCCCGTCGACGACGTAGATCGTCGGGTCGTCGGCCGTCTTCACCAGGGTGGCGGGCGCCAGCGCCTCACCCCCCGTGGGGATCCCGTCCAGGAGCGCCTGCGGCACGAGCGCGATGATCATCGAGCCGCTCGCGCTGCTGAGCGCGAACGCCGTCGTCATCGTCGAGATCGGCCGCTTCTTTCCGGCGGAGGCCGCGTAGAGGTACGGCTGCTCCGTCGACTTCACGAAGAGCACGCTCGGGTTCAGGGCCGCGCTGACGCGCAGCGTCGAGCAGGTGCCCGGGTCCAGCACGGTCGTCGGCACGCCCGAGCCGTCGACGAGCGTCGTCGGCACAGCCGCGACGCTGCCGCCGACACCGACGTAGCGCGCCGTCCCGCAGGCCAGCACGCCGCTCAGCGGAGCCGGTGCGACCGTGTACCCGGCGAGCGTCGCGGAGGGGATCGTGCTCCAGCCTCCGATGCCGAGCGACTCGGTGACGCCGAACGCCGTGACGGGGACGAGCGTCCGGGGCCCGTCGACCAGGTAGATCTGCGGGGACTCCGGCGACTTGACCATCGTCCCCGGACGCAGGACGTCCACGCCGGTCGGGATCTTCGCCAGGTCGGCGGCCGAGACGAACGTGACGCTGGCGCCCGCCGGACCGGCGAGTGCACCGGCGATCTCCATCGTCGCGATCGGACGCTTCACGGAGTCGGTCGCCAGGTAGAGCGTCCCGCTGTCGATCGACCGGACGAAGACGGTCCCCGACGTCGGTGCACCGAGGGCGGCCACCACGCCGGACGACAGGGTCGGCGCGGTCGAGGCGAGCTGCGTCAGCTGACCGGCGCCCAGCGCGACCGGAGCACCGCCCGTCAGGGCGTAGTGCTGACCCGAGGGCGACTTGAACGTGCCGGTCAGCGCACCGACCGGAGCCGGCAGCAGGGCCATGCTCCCGTGGTCGAGCGACAGGAACCCCAGCGAGGTCGCGTTGTGCAGCGAGGTCGTCGCGAGGAGGCCCGGCACGACCGTCAGGATGCCGGTCGTGTCGATGAAGACGTCGGCCCCGGTGGAACGGTCACGCACGAACACGGCGGGGCGCACGAGCGGCGCGCCGTACGGCAGACGGTCCAGAGCGGCGTCCGCGATGTTGATCGCCGGGGTCCCGGCGGCGGCGTTCCCGGCCGCCGAGGGTCCGTCGGCGATCTCGTGCTTCGCGCCGCCGTAGATCGCGAACCAGCGACCCTCGACCGTCCGCGCGGAGAAGCTCAGCTGCCCCATCCGCTGGAAGCCGGCCATCTGCACGTCGGACAGCGCCATCGTGCCGTAGTCCGCGCAGGAGGCGCCCCACTCGGCGAGCTGGCTGCAGTCGGCGACGTTCCAGATCTGGCCGCGGTCCATGAAGTAGATCAGGCCGGCGCGGTCACGGATGAACCGGCCGAGGGTTACCCCGGTCGTGCGGGCGTCCAGGAAGGACTGCTGGACGTACCCGACGCCGCCCAGGGGCGCGAGGCCCTGCATCGTCGCGAGGTCAGCGATCGGGTACTTGCGGTCGAAGGTGACCAGGTAGACGGTGGGCGACTCGTTGGTGCGCACCAGGTTGGCGCCCACCTGCGTCGACCCGAACCAGTCGGTGTAGTCCCGCCAGAAGTTCCTGTTGCCGTAGCTGCCGCAGCCGTCGCCCGTGCCATAGAGGTTGGCCAGAGCGCTCGCGTTCGGCTGGTACGGCGTGTAGGTGTACAGGCCGGCCGTCGCCTGGTTGTCGATGAAGACCTGGGAGCTGCCGCAGCCGCCGTTCGGGTTGAAGAGGATGGTGTTCACGCGGCCCGCGCGGTAGCTGTAGTTCTGCGGGGTCGCGGCGTACCTCTTGAACTGCCGGGCCGCACGGTAGACCTGGTTGAAGAACCCGTAGTACTGCGCATCGCAGGGTGCCGTGTCGGGGCAGCCGAAGCCCATGGCGATCCGGTAGCGGGAGTCCGTCGGCGACGTGGCCGTGACGAGTCCCTGCTCCTTCTGGAGCGTCACGAGCAGCGCCTTCTGGCTGATCCCGCAGACCGCGCCGACCTTGGCGATGATCGCCGCGGCCGACTCGACGCCGCCGCCGGGGTAGGCGCCGCAGAGGTTCGCCTCGGCGGGCTGGCTCGTGGTCGCCGCGACGTAGTTCTTCAGGCAGAGGGCGCCCGCGGTGCACGCACCACCCTTGGAGACCAGGAAGGCCTGCACGTCACCGGCGGTCATCGCGCCGCCGTCGAAGAAGAGCGCGTCGCTGATGATGCTGCTGGGCCGGAACTGGGACGGGTCAGCAGCTGCCGCCGGGGCGATCGCACCGGTGACCACCGCCGCCGTCGCCACGAGCGTCGCCACGAGGGCGCAAGCGATCGATCGAGCGAGGCGGATCATCCTCGACCCTCCTGGGTGGTCTCGACGGCGCTGAGTCGGCCTACCTTAGCCGCACGCCCCTGGAGATCCGTGCACGGACACGCAGTTCACCCGACGTGCTCAGGCGGCGGGGTCCGCCGACGTCGGCGGACGTCGGAAGGAGAAGCCCCGGTGGCCGAAGAAGCTGATCACCATGGTCACGACCGTGACGAGCAGCTGGGCAGGGATGGGCGGGAGCCCGAACACCTCGACGACGAGCGGCAGGGTGACCAGGTTGATCCCGAGCGCGGTGAGGTTGACCACCTCGAACCGCCACAGGTCTCGCAGTACGTGGCCGCGCACCCGGAAGACGAACCGCCGATAGAGCACGAACGCGCACAGGACCGACGCGATGTGCGCCAGGATCAGCGACACCATGTAGCCGAGGTGCTGGCCCACGGTGCGGTCGAAGACGATGAACCAGCCCATGCCGACGACGGTGTTGATGCCGCCGACGATGAGGAACGCGATCCGCTGGTCGGTGACGATCCGGAAGAGCAGACCGGTCTCGCCCTCCATACCCGCAGGCGGGACCGGCGCCGGTTCGGGCGCGGCCACGACCGGCTGCGTGCCGGGGTGGTGCTCGTCCACGTGCTCGTCCATCCGTCCTTCGGGGGTGCCGTCCCTACGGCTGCGGCGCCCTCACGGGCTGCCGCCTCGCATCGGGAGCGGCTCGCGGCACGACGGGTGCCGACGCCACGCAGACTATAGTCCGTGGCGTGATTCCCATTGCCGAGACGCCGGCCACGCCTCCGCACCGGATCTCGGTGGTCATCCCCGTCTACCAGGGCGAGCGCACGCTCGCCGCGGTGATCGCGGAGCTCGACCCCTACACCTCCTCTTTCACCACGCCGGACGGTCACGAGGCGGTCGTCACCGAGGTCCTGCTGGTGCACGACCACGGCCCGGACAACTCGGCTCAGACGATGCGCGAACTCGCCGAGCAGTACAGGTGGGTCCGCACCCTGTGGCTCAGCCGCAACTTCGGCCAGCACCCCGCCACTCTCGCGGGCATGGCCTCCAGCGGCGGCGACTGGATCGTCACTATGGACGAGGACGGCCAGCACGACCCGGCCGCGATCGCCGACCTCGTCGACACGGCGGTGCGCACCGGCCGGTCCGTGGTCTACGCCGAGCCCACCAACGCCGCCCCGCACGGCTTCCTGCGCAACATCGCGTCCCGCGGCGCCAAGTTCGTCATCGAGAAGCTCTTCGGGGGCACCGACGCGTCGGCGTACCAGAGCTTCCGCCTGGTGCTCGGCGAGGTCGGCCGGAGCGCGGCGGCGTTCGCCGGCTCGGGCGTCTACCTCGACGTGGCGCTCGGCTGGATCGCCGGCAGCCCGGCGACCTGCCCGGTCGGGCTCCGTTCGGAGGGCGATCGGGCGTCGGGCTACTCCACCCGGCGGCTGCTCTCGCACTTCTGGCGCATGGTCATCTCGAGCGGCACCAGGCCGCTGCGCGTGGTGAGCCTCATCGGCGTCGCCTTCGGCCTGGGCGGGATCCTCCTGGCGCTGTGGCTCGTCGTCGCCCACTTCGCGGGCGGGACCGAACCGGCCGGCTGGACGTCGAGCATCGTGGTGATGCTCGTCAGCACGGGCGCCGTGCTGTTCGCGCTGGGAGTGATCGCCGAGTACATCGGCGTGGCCGTGAACATGGCGATGGGGAAGCCGATCTACCTGATCGTCAGCGATCCCGGCGCCGGGCCGCTCGGCAGGTCTCCCCGTTCGAAGTGAGGCCGACGTGAGCCAGCGCCCGGTCCTCGTCTTCGGAGCCCGAGGACTGCTCGGCCGCGCGGTGGGGCGCGCTCTGACGCAGGACGGGCGCCCGTGGCGGACCGCCGAGGTGGCCTGGTCCACGCCGGACGCGGCCGAGCACGCCGTCGAGGCGATCGAGAGCGCGGGTGCACAGTGGGGCGACGACTGGGGCGTCGCCTGGTGCGCCGGTGCGAGCGTGACCGCAGCGACGCCCGTCCAGGTGGATGCCGAGGTCGCGGCGATGACGGCGATCGTCGACACGCTGCTCGCCCGGGACGTCGCGCCGCCCCGGTTCTTCCTGGCCTCGTCGGCGGGCGGGGTGTTCGCGGGCGCCGCCGACCCGCCGTTCACCGAGCTCACCACCCCGAGCCCGCTCGCCGCGTACGGCCACGGCAAGCTGCGCCTCGAGGAGCAGGCCCGCCGTCTCGCCGGTGCGGGCACGCAGGTCCTCGTCGGGCGGATCTCCAACCTGTACGGGCCCGGTCAGAACCTGGCCAAGGACCAGGGGCTCGTCTCGCGCCTGATCCGGTCCTACCTGCTACGCCAGCCGATCGGGATCTACGTGTCGCTCGACACGATCCGCGACTACATCTACGTCGACGACTGCGCGCAGATGGTGCTCGACGCGCTGGACCTGCTCGCCGTGCGGCAGCCGACGGAACCCGTCCTGAAGATCTTCGCCGCCCAGCAGGCCACCACGATCGCGGGCCTGCTCGGCTACAGCCGGGCGGTGCTGGGCCGAAACGTCCTGGTCACGCTCGGCGGTTCGGACCTCGCCAAGCAGCAGGCGCGCGACCTGCGCTTCCGCTCCGTGGTGTGGACGGAGCTGGACCGCAGGACGTTCACGACCCTGCCCGACGGCATCCACGCGACGAGCCAGGACCTGCGGCGCAGCCTGGTCGCCGGCCTGCTCTGAGGCTCCGCCGCGCCGGGGTGCGACGCGGTCGGTGGGATATGATTCCGCGATTTGTCTGACCGTGGCAGGGCAAGAGCTGGGAGAACCGTGACGTCGACGAGCACCACGTCGGACGAGGTGTCGAAGTCGGTCGACCCCGAGCGGCCCCGCCGCACCACGCGGACCCGGCGGACCTCGGCTCCCGCCGAACCTGGCTGGGGACGCATCCCGTCCTGGGCGGCCGAGCTGGCGACGTACTCGGTCGCGGTCGTCTTCACGACGATCGCGACCGCCTGGGCGTTGAGCCTGCGAGCCGCCGACCTGCGGGTCCCGTTCACGTACTGGGGTGACGCCCTCTCGACCTCGGCGCACGTCAAGACCACGCTGACCACCGGGTGGTACGAGCACCAGCCGCTCCTCGGGGTCCCGGCGGGCCAGACGTTCCACGACTTCCCCACCGCCGACAACCTGCACCTCGTCGCGGTCCGGATCCTCGGCCTGTTCACCAGCGACTGGCCGACGGTCCTGAACCTCTACTTCCTGATCGGGTTCCCGCTGGCCGCGATGGCCGCCGTGTACTTCCTGCGGCAGATCGGCGTGGGCCGCACCGCCGCGGTCGTCGCGGCGACGCTGTTCGCGGTCGCGCCGTACCACTTCACGCGTGGCGAGGCGCACCTGTGGCTCTCGTCGTACTACGTCATCCCGCTCGCGCTGCTCGTGGTCTACCGGGTGTTCCAGGGCGAGCCGGTCTGGCACCGCCCGCCGGGAAGCACCGAGGGCCGCTGGACCCGGCCCCTGGTGACGGGCCTGTCGCTGGCCCTCGTGGGCACGGCCCAGACGTACTACGCCGTCTTCATCGTCATCCTGATCGCCGTGTCCGGCGTCGCCTCGCTGACTCAGCACCGCGACCTTCGTCGGTTCGTCGGCGCGGTCGTCGCGGGTGCGTGGACCGTCGTCGTCGCGTTCCTCAACATGCTTCCCGACATCCTCTGGGCCCGGCAGAACGGGCCGGACCTCGGTGCGCTGGTGCGCAACGGCGCCGAGGCCGAGCTCTACTCGCTCAAGCTCTCCGCCCTGCTGCTGCCCGTGCCCAACCACGTCGTCGACGGGCTCGCCAAGCTGCGGACGGACTACGACGCGCAGTACCCGCTGATCTCGGAGCGTCCGGTCCTGGGTGCGGCCGGCGCGATCGGGCTGCTGATCCTGCTCGTGGTCATCGTCGTCCAGCTGGCGGGCCGAGGAACGCGTGCCGGCTCCCGCTCGAACCGCTGGTTCGCCCTGGTCACGCTCGGCTCGCTGAGCCTGGTGGCGCTCCTGTTCGCGACGGTCGGCGGCTTCTCGAGCCTGATCTCGCTGGTCACGCCCGACCTGCGCGGCTGGAACCGGATGTCGATCCTGATCTCGATGCTCGCGCTCGGCGCTGTGGCCGTCGTCATCGACATGGTCGCCGGGTGGCTCCGTGCGCGCACGTCGCTCCTGGTCACCTGGGTCGCGCTCGCCGTCGCCGGGTCGCTGCTCGTCGTCGCGGGTGCCGTCGACCAGATCGGCACGCGCCCCGACCCCGCCTACGAGGCCACGGCGGCGCAGTTCGCCTCCGACGCCCAGTGGGTGGGCGAGGTCGAGACGACGCTCGGCGCCGACGCCTGGGTGTTCCAGCTGCCGTACCTGTCGTTCCCGGAGGCCCAGGGCCTCAACGGCATCCTCGACACCGACCAGCTCAAGCCGTTCCTGCACTCGGACACGCTCGGCTGGTCGGGCGGCGGCATCAAGGGCCGCGCGACCGCCGACTGGGGTTCGCTCGTCTCCCCGCTCCCGCCCGACCAGGCCGCGCCGCAGCTCGCTGCCGCCGGGTTCACAGGGGTAGTCGTCGACAAGCTCGCGTACTCGAGCGACGCCGACAAGATCGTCGCCGACTGGTCCGAGATCGCGGGTGCCCCCGTCGTGACCAGCTCGGACGGCCGGTACGTCGTGTTCGACCTCAAGCCCACGCGGGCCTCCCTCGACGCGACGTACACGCCCGAGTCGATCGACGCGGTCAGCTACGCCACCACGCACCCGACGATGATCTACCCGGGCGCGGACGTCGTCATCGGGCAGGCCCCCGACGGCGAGCAGTGGAACGGCGAGGACGGGGTGGTCACGACAGTCGTCGACAACGCGGCCGACACCACGGCGTCCGTCACGATCCAGCTGGACGTCCTGAGCGCCCAAGGACCGGTGACCATCACGGCCCCGTGGGGCACCCGTACCGCACAGACCGGGTCGGCCGTCCGATGGACGGTCGACGTGCCGCCGGGCCAGAGCACGATCGTGCTCTCGGCCGGTCCGGACGCTGTCCTGGGCATCACCGAACCCCAGATCGTCCCGAGCACCTCTCCCCTCGACCTCCTGGTCGCGTCCTGACCCGGACCGCGACACCGCGCACAGCTGGAAGGACCCCATGAAGATCCTCGTGACCGGCGGAGCCGGATTCATCGGCGCCAACTTCGTGCACCAGACCGTCCGCGAGCGCCCCGACGTGCACGTGACCGTCCTGGACGCGCTCACCTACGCGGGCGATGAGCGCAGCCTCGACCCGGTGGACGGCAAGGTCGTCTTCGCCAAGGGCGACATCGCCGACCCCGACATCGTCGACACGCTGGTCAAGGACGTCGACCTCGTCGTGCACTTCGCGGCGGAGTCCCACAACGACAACTCGCTGCACGACCCGTGGCCGTTCCTGCGTACCAACGTCATCGGCACCTACCAGCTGCTCGAGGCGGTCCGCCGGCACGACGTGCGCTACCACCACATCTCCACGGACGAGGTGTACGGCGACCTCGAGCTCGACGACCCGGCCAAGTTCACGCCGGAAACCCCCTACAACCCGTCGAGCCCGTACTCCTCGACGAAGGCGGCGTCGGACCTGCTCGTGCGCGCCTGGGCACGCAGCTTCGGGGTGCGCGCGACGATCTCGAACTGCTCGAACAACTACGGGCCGTATCAGCACGTCGAGAAGTTCATCCCGCGGCAGATCACGAACGTCATCGACGGCGTGCGCCCGAAGCTCTACGGCTCGGGCGAGAACGTGCGCGACTGGATCCACGTCGAGGACCACAACAGCGCGGTCTGGGCGATCATCGAGCGCGGCCGGCTGGGCGAGACGTATCTCATCGGCGCGGACGGCGAGGAGAACAACAAGACCGTCGTCGAGGACATCCTGGAGATCATGGGCCTCGAGAAGGACGCCTACGACCTGGTCAGCGACCGTCCGGGCCACGACCTGCGGTACGCGATCGACTCCACCAAGCTGCGCGAGGAGCTGGGCTGGGCGCCGCGGTACCAGAACTTCCGCGCCGGCCTGGAGGCGACGATCGCCTGGTACCAGGACCACGAGTCCTGGTGGCGCCCGCAGAAGGACGCCACGGAGGCCAAGTACGCCCAGCTCGGGCGCTGACCTGGACCCCGGTGCCGTCCGCGGCACCGGGGTCCGTCAGCCGTCGAGCTTCCAGAGCACCCACGAGCCTCCGCCGTAGGACGTGGTGGCAACAGGGTGCGCGTCGACCCCGGCCGTGATGTCGACCTTGCAGCCGGGCACGACCATCATCCAGCGGATGCCCGCACGCTTGGCGGCCGCCTCATCGAGGTGCCCATGGTCGCGGGCGTGGTTGGCCTTGTCGATGTCCTCGCGGTGCTCGGGCCAGGCGAGGCCCACGTGGTAGTACGCGACCGGGCCGCCCCAGATCGCGTTGGTGTACCAGGGGTCCGTGCAGCCGTCGAGGAGCACGAGTCCCCCGCCGTCCTGCTGCGAGCGGTCGAGCAGGTCGGCCTGCGCGCGGTACTGCGGTGCGGTGAGCGGCAGGTAGGCGCCGGCGGTGACCTGCGTGCGGAACAGCGTGAAGTCCCAGCTCCAGGTGGCCGCCACGGCGACGCAGAGGACGAGCGCACCGACCAGCACGGCGCGGCCGCGTCGGGTGAGCTCAGCGCCAGCCTCACGGCTCCGGGAGAGCACCTCGATGACCGACCACGCCACGAGCGGCACCGTCAGGACGGCCACCAGCACGTACATGTCGATCCAGAAGCGGTACGGCTCCTGGTTGGCCCCCCACAGGTCGTTCGTCGACAGGTAGGCCCACAGGACGACGAGAGCCGACGGCACCGCGATCCACACGACCTGACGGCGCCGGACGCCGAGCACGATCACGAGCGCGAGCGCGGGGAGCACGGCGAGCGCGGAGAAGAGCCCCGGTCCCGGCTGGACGCCCAGGTTCTTCGACGAGCCCTCGCGGTAGACCAGGAATGGGTCGTGCTCGATCAGCCCCCAGACGGTCGCGGCGATCTGCGGCAGCGCGCAGAGGGCGAGCGCCAGTGCGCCCCAGAGCGGCCGCCATCGAGTGTCGCGCAGCACGACCAGCACCCCGGGGACCGCCGGCACGAGCCCGAGCATGACGACCGAGAGCTGCCCAGACGCGCCTGCGACGACCGGGCCGAGCACGAACACCAGCGCGACGAGGCCGACGGTCCACAGGAGAGCCGCGCGCGACCGGCTCCGCACCAGCCCGACGGCCGCGACCCCGCCGAACAGCACGAACGTCGAGGTCAGGAACGCATACGTCTGCACGTTGGCGATCAGTCCGATCAGTCCGCACGCGGCGATCGCGACCCAGAGCCGGGCGCGTTCGGGCACGCGGCCGGCCGCGACCAGCAGCAGCGCGAGGAGCGCGACGCACCCCATGCCGAGCGCGACCGTCTCGCCGTTGAGCGTGAAGAGCACGCCGTACGGACCCCAGAGCACCGCGTGCGAATCGAGCTTCGTCATCCACGACGTGCCCGACGAGAGCATCCACGAGCCCGTGCCCAGGAGGAACGGGACCGCACCGAGCACCCCGGTCCACCACCTGCGCGTCAGCAGGATGCACGTCGCCCCGATCGCGACGACGACCGCCACCTGCACGGCGAGGCCCGCGAACGTCCACACGGTCGCCGGGCTCGTCCCGAGCAGACGTGAGGCATAGCCGAGGAACACGTACCAGGCACGCGGGTAGTTGTTCGACCCCGTGAGCGTGAACGGCTCGACGTCTGGCGACTCACCGTGCGCCACGTTGACCGCGATCGACAGGTATGCCAGCTGGTCCGGCCAGAAGTAGTTGCGGAAGTACGACGGCCGCCAGCCTGCCCAGCCGAGCATCATCCCGGCCTGCAGCCAGAGATGCAGCAGGGCGGCGGCCAGCAGGGACAGGAGTGCCAGGATTCCGCGGACGCGCCGAGTCACAGTGCCCCTCAGTGGTTCGTGGCCTGGCCGCCCGGGACGGCCGTGCCGTCATTGGTCCGACTCGTACCGTACACGCGGGCCGAGGACGCCCCACCCGGTGCTGTGGCGCTGATCTGCACAGATCCTCCACCACGCCAGACCGTGTGCTCCCCGACGACGAAACATCCACCTCCTACGATCGACCGGTGACTGTTCGCCACGCCTCCCCCTCGCGCCCCCGTGCCGCCAGGCACGCTCGACGTGTCCGGACCCACGGCGTGCTCCGCTCCGTCGCCCTCGTCGCGGTCGCGGTACTGACGTTCACGGTGGCGGGAGGTGCGGCCGTGGCCGCCAAGCTGCAGGGCAACATCGATCAGGTCGACGTCTCGGCGCTCGTCAACCCGGTGCCGTCGCCCAGCAAGGTGCCGGACCCGGACGACCCGAACAAGGGCAGCCCCGTCAACATCCTCGTCCTCGGCTCCGACCAGCGGGACGGCGAGAACGAGGCCATCGGTGGCGAGGCCGAGGGCATGCGCTCGGACACCGCGATGGTCATGCACATCTCGGCGGACCGGACCCGGATCTCCGTGGTGTCCATCCCCCGCGACTCCCTCGTCGACATCCCGTCGTGCACGATGACGAACGGCAAGACGACCCGCGCGACGCACGCGATGTTCAACTCGGCGTTCGCGACCGGCTGGGACAACGGCGGCGACATGGCCTCGGCCGCCGCATGCACCATCAACACGGTGCAGCAGAACACCGGCGTGACGATCAACCACTTCGTCGTCGTCGACTTCGCCGGCTTCCAGAAGATGGTCGAGTCGATCGGCGGGGTGCCCATGTGCATCCAGAGCGAGACCCGCGACAAGGACTCCGGCCTCTACCTGGCCGCCGGCAACCAGGTGCTCGACGGACCGACGGCGCTCGCGTTCGCCCGCGCCCGCCACAACGTCGGCGACGGCTCGGACATCAACCGGATCGGCAACCAGCAGCAGCTCGTCGCCGCGATGGTCCGCGAGGTCCTCTCTCGCGACGTCCTGACCAACCCGTCGAAGCTGGTGTCGTTCCTCAGCGCCGCGACGAGCTCGCTGACGACCGACAGCCAGATGTCGATCGCCGACATGACCGGCCTCGCCTACAACTTGCGGAACATCGACCGTGGCAACATCACGTTCATGACGATTCCGTGGGCAGCGGCCAAGTCGGACCCGAACCGCGTCGAGTGGACCTCCGCCGCGACCCAGGTCTGGGCCGACATGGCGAACGACGTGCCTCCGGCCAGCTACGTGCCGCCCGCGCCGACCCCGACGCCCGGTGCCACGACGCCGCCTCCCGCGGTCGCGGACCCCGCCGCCCCGGTCGTGCCGACGCCGACAGAGACCAAGAAGGCCGGCCGCGAGGAGTTCTCGGTCGCCGACACCACCGCCGTCTGCGCATGACGTCGGACGACCGCACCGTCCGCACCCCGCCGCCGAGCTTCGCGCCGGCCGGCAGCGCGCGGCCGGCGGACCCTGCCGAGGCCCAGCCGATCGTCGTCGGCCGCCCGCCCGCCCGCTCCGCGACGCCTGCCACGCCGTCGACCGCCCGTTCGACGACACCGGCGGCGCCATCCCCGGTGACCGCTCGCCCCGCATCGCGTCCCGCGGCGCCCGGGGTGCCTGCGTCGATCGCCCCGTCCTCCGCCGAGGCCGCGTCGCGACCCGACGCCGCGGCGATCGAGGTGCCGGGCAAGCGTCCCCCGACGCGGCCCGCCTCCCCCGTCCGGACCTCGAGCTCGTCCGCGTCGCGCACCCCGACAGCCGTCCCGCCCGGCACGGCCAAGACCCCTCCGCCCGCTCCCCTGCCGGCGGGTTCGGCCCGCACGTCGACGCCCGCATCCGTGCCGCCCGCGTCCGTGCCGCCCGGCTCGACGCCCGCGTCCGGACCGCGCAGCACCTCGTCGCGACCCTCCGGCCAGCGCCCGCCGGTCCGCCCCGTGCCCGCAGGACCGAAGGGGCCCGCGACGAAGCCCGAGGCGGCCACCACGCGTCGCAGCAGGGGGCCGCTCGTCGTCCTCGTCGTGATCGTCGTCCTGGTGGCCCTGCTCGCGTGGCCCATCGGCCTGACGATGTGGGCGAACGGCAAGGTCCAGCACACGGCCGCCCTGAGCGGTGCCGCCAACACCCCGGGCACGACATACCTGCTGACGGGCTCCGACTCCCGCGCGGACGGCTCCGTGGGCGAGGACGGCACCGAGGGCGCGCGGACCGACACGATCCTGCTGCTGCAGGTCCCCGACAGCGGACCCGCGGCGCTCATCTCGCTGCCTCGTGACACATACGTCCAGATCCCGGGGCACGACGCCTCCAAGCTCAACGCCGCGTTCTCCTGGGGCGGCGCCCCGCTGCTCGTCCAGACGGTCGAGGGGCTCACCGGGCTGACGGTCGACCACTACGCCGAGATCGGGATGGCCGGCGTCGAGCAGATCGTCGACGCGGTCGGCGGCGTGAACCTCTGCTACGACGCGGTCGTCAGCGACCCGGACTCGGGCATGGTGTGGCCGGCGCCCGGCTGCCAGGACGTGACCGGTGCGCAGGCGCTCTCGTTCGCGCGGATGCGCAAGTCGGACCCCACGGGCGACGTCGGCCGCGCCGAGCGCCAGCGCCAGCTCATCGGTGCCGTGATGGGCAAGGTCACGCCCGGCTCGCTCCTGCTGCACCCGGGCAAGCAGGTCCAGCTCATCGACGCCGGCACGGCCGCGCTGACGGTGAGCGAGGGCACGGGCATCGTCGACATGGGCAAGCTCGCGCTCGCGTTCCGCTCGGCCAACGGCCCCGGTGGCATCACGGGCACCCCGCCGATCAAGAGCCTGGACTACCGCCCTGGCGGGGTCGGCTCGACCGTCCAGCTCGACCCCGACCTGACGCCCGCGTTCTGGGTCGCCGTCCGCGACGGGACGCTGCCGCCCGGACCCGTCGGCGGCATGCCGGGCGCCTGACGCCCTAGAGGCTGAAGCCGATGCTCGGCCGGCTGGCGGCCGTGTGCGAGCGGAGGCGCTCACCCTTGGACTCGGCCTGACCCTGCAGCTCGACCTGGAACGCGGCCATGGCCGTGCGGATCCGCGTCGCCTGGGCACCCTCGCCCGAGGCCAGGATCCGTGCGGCGAGCAGACCGGCGTTCTTCGCGCCGCCGATCGACACGGTGGCCACCGGGACGCCCGCGGGCATCTGCACGATCGACAGCAGGGAGTCGAGCCCGTCGAGGAGCGCGAGCGGGACCGGCACGCCGATCACGGGCAGCGTGGTGACCGAGGCGAGCATGCCGGGCAGGTGGGCCGCCCCGCCGGCGCCGGCGATGATCACCTTGAGGCCGCGGTCGGCGGCCGTCCGGCCGTACTCGATCATCTTCTCGGGCTGCCGGTGGGCGGAGACCACGTCGACCTCGACCGGCACGCCGAAGTCGGCGAGCACCTCGGACGCCGCCTGCATGACCGGCCAGTCCGAGTCCGATCCCATGACGATCCCGACGAGGGCCTGCACTGCCATCACGATCTCCGTCTGCTCGAGCGGGTCCGACCTGCGACGTCGTCGCCGGATCCCATCATGTCCCAGCCGCAGCGCTGCTCCGGACCGTGTTCGCGCCGGGCAGACAGACCGGCGCGGAGGCCGCCGGTCGGCCGTCGTTCGGCTCAGGCCCGCTCGCCGCGCAGGAGCGCCGCCGCTGCGACCGCGCGCGCCCGGACGTCGGCGAGGTCGTCCCCGCTGACGTTCACGTGACCGAGCTTGCGGCCAGCGCGGACCTCCTTGCCGTACAGGTGCACCTTCACCGACGGGTCCAGACTGGCCAGCGCGTCCGTGGGGTCGTCGAGCGCGCTCCCGAGCACGTTGGCCATGACGGTCCACGTGGCGGTCGGTGCGGTGTCGCCCAGCGGGAGGTCGAGGACCGCGCGCAGGTGCTGCTCGAACTGGCTGGTGACCGCGCCGTCGATGGTCCAGTGCCCCGAGTTGTGGGGCCGCATGGCGAGCTCGTTGACGACGACGGTCGGCGTGCCGTCCGCGCCGGGCACCTCGAACAGCTCGACCGCCAGCACGCCCGTGACCCCGAGGCCCTCGGCGATCCGCGTGGCCACGTCGAGCGCCTGGGCACGCGTCGCCGGGTCCAGGTCGGGCGCGGGCGCGACGACCTCGGCGCACACGCCGTCCCTCTGCACCGACTCGACGACCGGCCACGTCCGGACCTCGCCGCCGGGCCGACGCGCGACGAGCACGGCGAGCTCCCGCGTGAACGGGACCTTCTCCTCCGCGAGCAGCGGTGCACCGGTCCCCGCGGCCGCCGCGGCGAACCAGTCGGCGACCTCGTCGGAGGCCCGCACGACGCGGACCCCCTTGCCGTCGTAGCCGCCACGGGACGTCTTGACCACGGCCTCGCCACCGGCCAGGAACGCGTCGAGGTCCGCCGACGACGTCAAGGCCGCCCACCGCGGGCAGGGGATGCCCAGCTCGGTCAGCCGGGTCCGCATCACGATCTTGTCCTGCGCGTGCACGAGCGCGACGGCACGCGGCTGCACCGAGACTCCGTCGGCCTCGAGCCGGTCGAGCAGCGCGTTCGGGACGTGCTCGTGCTCGAAGGTCAGGGCGTCGGCGCCGACCGCGAGCCGCTCGATCGCCGCCTCGTCGGACGCCGCGCCGACGGGAGCGTCCACGACCACCTGGGCCGCCGAGGACGTCGGGCTCTCGACCAGCACGCGCAGGTGCAGGCCCAGGGCCGTCGCCGCAGGCGCCATCATCCGAGCGAGCTGGCCACCGCCCACCACTGCCACCACGGGTGCTGTCACGGGCGACGACACTAGTCGAGCCTCACGCGTCCCGTTCCGTCGACGACGACCGTGGACAGGGCGGCGAGATATCCTCGCCGTCTCACCGGTCGATGGCGGGCGGGAGCAACGCGGACGGGTGGGTGGGGTGTGAGCACCGACGACGAGGCTGCCGGGGCGTCGGTGGCACGCGGCTCGACGGTCTCCGGACCGACCGTCGCGCCGGAGGCCGCGGTCGCAGTGTCCGCCGGCCGGGCGCGCACCTACGAGATCCTGCGCTTCCTGTCCGTGGGCGGGATGGCGTTCGTCGTCGACCTCGGCCTGTTCAACCTCCTGCGGTTCGGCCCCGGGCACCTGCTCGAGCAGAAGCCCGTGACCGCCAAGATCATCTCGCTGGTCGCCGCGACCCTGGTCTCGTGGGTCGGCAACCGGCACTGGACGTTCTCCCGGCAACGGACCGATCGGCAGGCTCGCGAGCTGTTGGTGTTCGCCTCGATCAACATCGTCTGCGCAGGCATCCCCGTGCTCACCCTCGCCCTGTCGCACTACGCGCTGGGACTGACCAACGCGCTCGCCGACAACGTCGCGACGGTGCTCGGCATCGTGATCGGGACCGTCCTGCGGTACGTCGGCTACAAGCGCTGGGTGTTCACCGGCCACCCCGCGGGCCCGACGCCCTAGCGGCGGCGGCGGTCCGGTCGGGTCACCACGGCACCCATCGGGACGACCGAGTCCGGACGCAGCGACGTCGGCACGCCGGACAGGAACAGGGCGAACACCGCCGGACGGCGCTGCGCCAGCTCGAGCCGGCCGCCGTCGGCGGAGGCCAGGTCGCGCGCGAGCGCCAGCCCGAGCCCGGTCCCCCGCCCTGAGGTCACCTCGCGCTCGAAGATGCGCGGCGCCAGGTCGTCGGGCACGCCGGCGCCCTCGTCGGCCACCTCCACGACCACGGCGCCGGACGGGCCGCCGGTGCGGGCACGGACCGTCGTGGTCCCGGCCCCGTGCTTGAGGGAGTTCTCGATGAGCGTCGCGAGCACCTGGGCGAGCGCGCCCGGGGTGGCGAGCACCTGGGTGGCGGGGTCGACCTCGACGACGATGTGCCGGCCGGCCACGTCGAACGTCGGCTGCCACTCCTCCTCCTGCTGGCGCACGACGTCGACGAGCATGAGCGCCTCGGTCGTGCCCCCCTGCGCGCGCCGCGAGCTGGCGAGCAGGTCGTCGACCACGCGGACCAGGCGCTCGACCTGCTCGAGCGAGATCCGGGCCTCCTCGCTGACGTCCGGGTCGTCCGTCGCGAGCATGATCTCCTCGAGCCGCATGGTCAGGGCGGTCAGCGGGGTGCGCAGCTGGTGCGACGCGTCCGACGCGAACTGCCGCTCGGCGGCCAGTCGCGCGGCCATCCGGTCGGCGCTGCGGGCCAGCTCGGCCGCGACGAGGTCGATCTCCTCGACGCCCGAGGGTTCGAGCCGTGGCCGGACCTGGCCGGCGCCCAGCTGCTCGGCCGAGGCGGCGAGGTAGACGAGCGGGGCGGTCAGGCGGTTGGCCTGCCAGATCGCCATGGCGATCCCCGCGGCGAAGGCCACGACGGCGGCGGCGACGACGAGCGCGATGACCCGGGCACTGAGCCAGAAGACGTCCCACCACGACACGTACAGGTCCACGACGGCCCCGGCCTGGGACGTGACCTGCACCGACAGGCTGCGGCCCTCGACGTGGTCCCCCGACTGGTAGAGCTCCCCGTCGGGCGCCTTGACGCGCACGGAGGCAGGGACCTCTCCCGGACCGCCGGTCGCGTTCTCCAGCATGCGGTCGGTCAGCGGGATGTCCTGCTGGATGCGGAAGTCGACCGAGCGGGCGACGGTGTCGGCCCGGGCCTTGAGGGCCTGCATCTCGTTCTCGCGGACGAGCTGGGCACCCAGGAACGCCAGGGGGAAGCCGAGCAGGACGACCGCGACGGTGACCGCCGCGATCGTCGCCTGCAGGACGCGACGACGCACGGGTCAGCCGCCGGTGCTGCTGCTCGCGCCGCCGGTCTCGAAGCGGAATCCCATGCCGCGGACCGTCGTGACGTACCGCGGCGCGTTCGCGTCGTCGCCGAGCTTGCGACGCAGCCACGACACGTGCATGTCGAGCGTCTTGGTCGAGCCGGTCGGGTCGGAGCCCCAGACCTCGCGCATGAGCGTCTCGCGGGCGACGACCGTGCCGGCCGCGCCGACCAGGACGCGCAGGAGGTCGAACTCCTTGGCGGTCAGGTGCAGCTCGCGCTCGCCCTGGAACGCGCGGTGCGCGGCGACGTCGACGCGGACGTTCTGGGCGTGCACCTCGTCCTCGTCGCCCGGGTCGCCCACGCTGCGGCGCAGCAGCGCGCGGACGCGCGCCAGCAGCTCGGCGAGGCGGAACGGCTTGGTCACGTAGTCGTCGGCACCGGCGTCGAGCCCGACCACCAGGTCGACCTCGTCGGCCCGTGCCGTGAGGACCAGGAGCGGCGTGGTCAGGCCGAGGTTGCGGATCGCGCGGGCGACGTCAAGCCCGTCCATGTCGGGCAGGCCGAGGTCCAGCACGATGAGGTCCGCCGCCGAGGCGCCGTCGATCGCGCCTTGACCCGTTCCTTGCACGCGCACGTCATAACCTTCACGCCCGAGGGCCCGGGCCAAAGGCTCGGCAATCGCGGGATCGTCCTCTGCCAGCAACACCTGGGTCATTCGCCCATGCTAGGTCACGGGACGGTGTTGTCCGCCAGTGGGCACGTGTGATCCCTGCCTGCATCTGTGGGGGGACGCGGGGTCCGTCCGCGGGGGCACGACGAGGAGCGGCG
The DNA here is from genome assembly GCF_056404795.1 of Cellulomonas sp. P2_B4. Lineage (NCBI taxonomy): Bacteria > Bacillati > Actinomycetota > Actinomycetes > Micrococcales > Cellulomonadaceae > Cellulomonas > Cellulomonas sp. P2_B4. Next base: position 447,150 of record NZ_JBFUDI010000001.1, on the reverse strand, counting down.
ACGCACCTACCCTCGGGGGGTGACGAGTTGGGAGCGCCTGCTGCGCTGGGAGGAGGCGCACCGGTTCGTCGTCGACGCCACCCTCGCGGCGCTCATCCTCCTCGTCGTCTTCCCGGCCTCGATCGCGTTCGGCGCCGCCGCGGCGATCGCCGACCCCGTGCTCGCGCCGGTCTTCTCCGTCGCGCTCGTCGTGCCGATCGCGTGGCGGCGGGTGCGCCCCACGGCCTCGGCCGCGACGATCTACGCCGTCGCCCTGCTGCAGGTCCTCGTCGGCGCGCCGATCGTGTTCCCCGCCGACGCGATGGTGCTCGTGGCGCTGTACTCGGTGACCGTGCACGGTCCTCGCTGGGCACATCGGGTGGCGATCGCGGGGTCGCTGGTCGGCTCCGTGGTGCTCGGCGTCGCCCTGTACGGCTGGTACGACACCCCGGCCGCGACCGCGACGGCCATGTTCACCGGCGTCGCGGCGCTCGCCGTCTGGGCGTTCGGCCTCGTGCGCAGGTCGCGGCGGGAACGGATCGAGGCGCTCGAGGACCGGGCGCGCCGTCTCGAGATCGAGCGCGACCAGCAGACCAAGATCGCGACGGCCGCCGAACGCGCCCGCATCGCCCGCGAGATGCACGACATCGTGGCGCACTCGCTGACCGTGATGATCGCGCAGGCGGACGGTGGGCGGTACGCAGCCGATGCCGATCCCGGCGCCGCGACCCGGGCGCTCGGCACGATCGGCGAGACCGGCCGCGCCGCGCTCACCGACATGCGGCGGCTGCTCGGGGTGCTGCGCGGGTCGGACTCACCGGCGCTCGAGTTCGAGCCGCAGCCCGCCGAGGCGGACGTCGGCGCACTGGTCGACCAGATGCGGGCGAGCGGCATGCGGGTCTCGCTCGTCCGCATGGGCACGCCGCGCAACCTCCCGCCGGGCGCCGGCCTGACGGTCTACAGGATCGCCCAGGAGGCCCTGACCAACGTGCTCAAGCACGCCGGTCCCGACCCGCTGGTCTCGGTGCTCGTGCAGTGGCTGCCCGACGCGATCGTGCTCGAGGTGAGCGACGACGGCCGCGGCGCGGCGGCCGACTCCGACGGGCTCGGCCAAGGGCTGCTGGGGATGCGCGAGCGCGCGACGATGTTCGCGGGGACCGTCAGCGCCGGTCCCCGTCCAGGCGGCGGCTTCCGGGTCCGCGCGCAGCTCCCGACACCCCCAGGACAGGACCTCTCATGACCATCCGAGTCGGCCTCGTCGACGACCAGCAGCTCGTGCGGGCCGGCTTCCGCATGGTGATCGACAGCCAGCCCGACCTCGAGGTGGTCGTCGAGGCGGGCGACGGGTCGCAGGCGGTGCGCTCGCTGGACCCCGTGGCGCACCCCGGTGTGGTCGACGTCGTGCTCATGGACGTCCGGATGCCGACGATGGACGGCCTGGCGGCGACCGCGGAGATCGTCGCGCGCGGGACCGAGGCCGCACCGGCGCCCAAGGTCATCGTGCTCACGACGTTCGACCTCGACGAGTACGTGCTGTCCGCGATCCGTGCGGGCGCGAGCGGGTTCCTGCTCAAGGACGCGCCGCCCGAGGAGATGCTCGCGGCCATCCGCACCGTGCACCGTGGGGACGCCGTGATCGCCCCGTCGAGCACGCGCCGGCTCCTGGAGCACCTCGTCGTCGCGCTGCCGCCCGAGGAGCCGGGCACCCCGACGGATCCGGCGCGTCTGGCGGTGGCGGACCTCACCGACCGCGAGCGCGAGGTGCTCGTCCTGATGGCCCGGGGCCGGTCCAACACGGAGATCGGCCAGGACCTGTTCGTCGCCGAGGCCACGGTCAAGACGCACGTCGGTCGCATCCTGGCCAAGCTGCACGCTCGCGACCGGGTGCAGGCCGTCGTCGTCGCCTACGAGACCGGGCTGGTACGACCCGGATCGTGATCGCGCGGGCCCGGCGTGCGACCACGGGATGACGCGCGACGACACCGTGGCCTGATGTGGTGGACGCGGCCTGCTCCGTAGCGTCGAGCACGTCACCGACCGAAGGAGCCGCACCCCGTGGACACCACCGTCTTCCGCCCGATCGACCCGGTACCCGCCGCGAGCGCCCGTGCCCTCACCAAGGTCTACGGCCGCGGTGCAGCGGCCGTGCACGCCCTGGACGGCGTCGACGTCGACTTCGCGGCCGGTGCCTTCACCGCGATCATGGGCCCGTCCGGGTCGGGCAAGTCGACGCTCATGCACGTCCTCGCCGGCCTCGACCAGGCCACGTCGGGGATGGCTCTGCTGGGCGACACGGAGATCACCGCGCTGGGCGACGACGAGCTGACCCGCCTGCGTCGCGACCGGGTCGGCTTCGTCTTCCAGTCCTTCAACCTCCTGCCCATGTTCACGGCCGAGCAGAACATCCTGCTGCCGCTCGAGCTGGCGGGCGCCGCGGTGGACCGGGAGTGGTTCGACACCCTCGTCGAGACGCTCGGCCTCGGTCAGCGGCTGACCCACCGGCCCAGCGAGCTGTCGGGCGGGCAGCAGCAGCGCGTCGCGATCGCGCGGGCGCTGATCGCCAAGCCGGAGGTCGTGTTCGCCGACGAGCCGACGGGCAACCTCGACTCGCGCTCGGGTGCCGAGGTGCTGAGCTTCCTGCGCCGGTCCGTGCGCGAGCTGGGTCGCACGATCATCATGGTCACGCACGACCCGACGGCCGCGGCGTACGCGGACCGGGTGGTCCTGCTCGCTGACGGACGCATCGCCGGGGACATCGAGAACCCGACGCCGGAGTCCGTGCTCATGGGCCTCGAGGCGCTGCGCACGCTCGACCAGCCGGTGGCGCGCTGATGCTGCGACTCACGCTCGCCCAGATGCGCCGCAGCCTGGGCCGACTCTCCGCCGCCGCGGTCGCCGTCGCGATCGGCTCCGCGTTCCTCGCCGCGACCCTCATCGCCGGCGGGGTCATCACGCGCACCGGCTACGACGCCCTCACCGCGACCTACGGCCATGCCGACGTCGTGGTGCGCGGCCAGCTGACGGCGACGGAACGCAACGAGGCCGCCCGCGATCCGCACGTCGCAGCCATGACGGTCCTCGACCCCGTCACCCTGGAGGTCCGCGCCAACGGCCGGGTCCGTGCCCAGAACGTCATCACTGCGCCGTCCGACCCGCGCCTGGGCTCGCTGACCATCGCCGAGGGGTCGTCTCCGACCGAGGTCGGCCAGCTCGCTCTGCCGTCGGACACGGCGTCCGCGCTGCGGGCCGAGGTCGGCGACACCGTCGAGGTCGCGTCCCTCGGGTCCGGCGGGGACCACGGACGTTCCTTCGAGCTCGTCGGCATCACGGCCGACCCCACCCGCGCCTGGTCCCAGTCCGGCGGCGCCGGCCTGGTCACCGCCGACGAGGCCGCGAGGTTCGTCGATACGTCGCAGAGCCCGATCACCCTGGTCGCGGCCGCCGACGGGGTCAGCGCCACCGAGCTGCAGGCCGCCCTGACCCCCCTCGTGGGCGACGCCCGCGCGCTCACCAAGGACCAGGCCGCCGCGGAGGCGGTCGCCGAGCTCTCCGGCGGCGGGAACCTCCTGGTCACGGTCGTGCTCGGGTTCGCGGCGGTCGCCATGCTCGTCGCGGCGCTCGTCATCGCCAACACGTTCCAGGTGCTCGTCGCCCAGCGGACCCGCACGCTCGCCATGCTGCGCTGCGTCGGCGCCAGCAAGCGCCAGCTGCGGCAGTCCGTCCTGCTCGAGGCGGGGATCCTCGGCCTGGGGTCCGCGCTCGCCGGGCTGGTCGCGGGAGCCGTCCTGGCCCAGGTCGCGCTCACCGTGCTCAACCGCGCCGACCTCGGCGTTCCTCTCCCGTCGACCATCCCGATCACGCTCGCGGTCGTCCTCGTGCCGCTGCTCGTCGGCACGCTGGTCACCCTTCTCGCCTCGCTCGTGCCGGCCCGCGAAGCCACCCGGGTCGCTCCGATCGCCGCGCTGCGCCCCGCCGACGCACCCGCCGTGTCGGCCAGGGCGGGCCGCGTCCGCCTGGCCGTCTCCCTGCTGCTCGTCGTCGGCGGCGCCGGGGTGCTCCTGCTGACCGCGGCGGCGTCCCGCAGCGGCTCGGGCAGCGCGAACCTCCTGCTCGGGGTCGGCGTGCTCGCCGGTGCCCTGTCGTTCGTCGGCGTCCTGCTCGGCGCCGTCTTCTGGGTGCCGAGGATCGTCGCCCTGCTGGGGCGCGGGCTGGCGTCCACCGGGACCAGTGCCCGGATCGCCGCGGCGAACACCGTGCGCAACCCGCGCCGCACGGCCGCGACGAGCACCGCGCTGCTCATCGGCGTCACGCTCGTCGTGATGATGAGCACGGGCGCCGCGAGCGCTCGCACGTCGATGAACCGCGAGCTCGACCAGCGCTACCCGGTCGACCTCGTCGTCGACGGGCGGCTCGGCGACGGGTCGGTGCGGATGGACGAGGCGCCCGTGCGAGCGGCGCTGGCCGGCGTCGACGGGATCGCCCGCGTCGCCTCGGTACGGACGGCCGACGTCGCGTTCCCCAACGGCTCGACGCTCACCGTCGCGGCGGTCGAGGACGACTCGGCGTCGACGATCATGCGTGACGCCGCCCTGGTCGACGATCTGTCCGACGACACCGTGCTCCTGCCCAGCTGGGTCTCGGACGACGAGATCGCGGGCAGCACCACCGTCGTCGAGCGCACCTACGACGCCGACTGGAACCCCAACCCCGACGGCCCGCCGGTCGATCTCACCGCGGTCGCCACGGGCCTCGGCGGCACGCGCGGGATCGTCACCAACGCCACGCTCGACCGGATCGCGCCGCACGCACCAGTCTCGACGTTCTGGGTGACGCTGGAGCCCGGCGCCGACCCGGGCACGGTCCTGCAGGAGGTCCGCGAGGCCCTGCCGGACGGCGGGCTCGACATCACCAGCGCGGCCGCCCAGCGCGTCAGCAACGACCGCGTCGTCGACTCCGTGCTGGGCATCGTGATCGGGCTGCTCGCGGTCGCCGTGGTCATCGCGCTCATCGGCGTCGCCAACACCCTGTCGCTGTCGGTGCTCGAGCGGCGCCGCGAGTCGGCGACCCTGCGGGCGATCGGCCTGTCGCGACGCCAGCTGCGCTGGATGCTCGCCGTCGAGGGGATGCTCATCGCGGGCGTCGGAGCGCTGCTCGGGGTGGGCCTCGGCCTGCTCTACGGCTGGGCCGGGTCGGTGGTCGTCTTCGGCAGCCTCGGGGACGTCCTGCTCACCGTCCCGTGGCGGGACCTGGGCCTCGTCCTGGTCGTCGCCCTGGCGGCCGGGCTTCTCGCCTCGGTGCTGCCCGGCCGGACGGCGGCCCGCACGTCGCCCGTCGCGGCGCTCGCGGTCGACTGACCCGACCACGGCCCTGTGGACGGCGAACGTCGTCCACAGGGCCGCAGGTCAGACCCCGCGACCGACGCCCGCAGGGGATCGTCGCCGGGTGCGCGTCACCCTGCTCCACCCCGACCCCGAACGCGGTACGGGGACCGTCAGCACCGATGTCGAGGTCTCGCCCGGGACGCCGCTCGCGGCCCTGCGGCCGGCGCTCGCCCGGCTGAGCGGGCACCCGGCGTGGGCCGGCTCGACGCACCGCGTCGCCGTGGCGGACCAGGTTCTCGACGAGTCGCACGTGGCCGGTCAGCCACCCCTGGTGCACGGGTGCGCGCTGAGCCTCGGACCGGTCCCGCGCCCCTCGGCGGAGGAGGCGCTCCGCGCGGACTGGCACGTGGCGGTCGTCGCCGGGCCGCGCTGCGGGGTCCTGGTCGGGCTGCCCGACCGGACGCGCGTGGCGGTCGCCCCCGGCCTGACCGTCCGACGACGCGGCGACCGCGTCCGGTCCCGTGCTCGTCGCTGGCACCCGGGTGCGCCCCGGACGATCGGTGCGTGGACCTACGAGCTGCGCCCTCGGGTGCTCCCGGAGCCGGCTCCGTCCCCGGAGGCGCGCGCAAGGCCGTCGGTCGCGACGTGGCTGACCCCGGTGATCGGGTCCGTCGCGCTCGCGGTCGCACTGCACCAGCCGCTGCTCGCGCTCGTCGGGCTGATCGGCCCGCTCGGCGCTCTCCCGTTCCGTCGCCGACGTGCTCGCTCTCTTCCGGCTCGGCCCGCAGACCCCGCGGCCCTGGTCGCGGCCACCGTGCGTGCGCGTCCGGACGACGAGCCGGTCGAGGGCGTGGTGCCGTGGGACGACGGCGGCACGGTCGCGGTCGTCGGCCCGCGGTCCCTGTCCCTGCCCGTGGCCCGCGCCATCGTGCTCGCGGCGCTGGGCACCCACCTGCGCGGACCGCTCGCCGTGCGGAGCCGTCACCTGCTGGACTGGTCGTGGCTGGTCTGGGCCGGGCCCTGCGACGACCTCCCGGGGTCCGACGAGGAGTCGGCGCTCGTCGTCGTCGACGATCCGCTCGACCCGGCCGCCCTCGCCCGGTGGCGCTCCGGTGCGCCACCCGGGCAGCGCGTGGTGCTCCTCGCCGCGAGCGCGGCGGACGTCCCGGCGTGGTGCCGGTCGAGGATCGAGGTGTCCCGGCGGTCGGTCCGGCTGCACGACGCCCAGGGCCGGGCGGCGCCGGTCCCGCGGCACGCCGTCGACGTCGCCACCGCCGAGGCGCAGGTGCGCCGCGCCGCCGGGCTGCGCCGCCGAGCCGAGGACCCGCTCGACCTCCCGGCGGGCGCCGCCCTGGGCGCGCAGCCCGGCGTCCCGCCTCCCGTCGCCGGGGCCGTCTCGTCCGCCTGGGACGCGTCGGCCGCCGGGATGGTCGTCGCGCTGGGCACCGGCGCCGCAGGCCGACCCGTCACGGTGGACCTCGTGTCCGACGGACCCCACGCGCTGGTCGCGGGGACCACCGGGGCCGGCAAGTCGGAGCTGCTGACCACCGTCGTGCTCGCCCTCGCCCTGACCCACCCGCCGGAACGCCTCGCGATCCTGCTGGTCGACTTCAAGGGCGGCACGGGGCTCGGGGCCGTCGCGGGGCTGCCGCACGTCCTCGAGCACGTCACCGACCTGGACGCCGCGCACGCGCACCGGGTGCTCGGCGGCCTGCGTGCCGAGCTCCGGCGGCGCGAGCGGGTGCTCGTGGCCGCCGGCGCACGCGACCTCGCCGACCTCTCGCCGACCGACCCCGAGACCCCCGCGCGTCTGCTCGTGGTGGTCGACGAGCTGCGCGCGCTGACCGAGGACGTCCCGGACGCGGCGGCCGCGCTCGCCCGGCTCGCGGCGCAGGGTCGGGCGCTCGGCGTGCACCTGGTGCTGGCCACGCAGCGGCCCGCGGGGGCGGTCGGATCGGACCTGCGCGCGAACGTCAGCCTGCGCATCGCGCTGCGGGTCGCGGACGCCGCGGACTCGACCGACGTCCTGGACGTCCCGGACGCGGCGGCGATCGACCCGCGCACGCCCGGTCGCGCGCTGGTCCGTCGCGGGTCGCGCCACGTCGAGGCGGTGCAGGTGGCGCGAGCGACGACCGTCCCCCAGGTCCCGGCCGCCCGGCTCGCGCCGCCCTGGGGCTCACCGTCCCGCTGGACGCCCGGCGCGGCGGACCGTGACCCCGACGCGGTCGCCTCGTGGGTCGCCGCCGCGGTCGAGGCCGCCAGCGACCGCCCGAGCGCCCCGGTGCCGTGGCTGCCTGCGCTGCCCCTCGTCGTCGGCGTCGACGAGGTCGAGGCCGGACCGGGCGTCGCGCTCGCCGTCGCGGACCTCCCGGAGGAGCAGCGCCGCGCGGCGGTGCGGTGGGATCCCGCGGGCGGCCACCTGCTCGTCATGGGCGGCCCCGGCTCGGGACGGTCGACGACGCTGGTCACCGTCGGCCTCGGCGCGCTCGACCAGGGGTGGTCGGTGCACGCCGTCGGCCTGCCCGAGGAGGCGGTCGCCCGACTGCGTGCCGGCGACGTGCACGGGTCCCTGGGCACGGTCCTGGCCGTCGACGACGTGGTGGAGACCGCGCGGCTCCTCGAGCTGCTGGATCGGCCGGACGGTCCGCGGACGGTGCTGCTCGTCGACCGGGTCGACCTCCTGCTCGGCACCCTCGGCGAGCTCGCACGCGGCGCGGGCGCCGACCGGCTCACGGCCGCGTGGCGCGGCGGTCGGGCGAGCGGCACGACGGGTGTCGCGGCGACGGCAGACGTCGGCGCCGTGGCTGTCCAGCACGCCGGTGCGTTCCGGGACCGGCTGGTCCTGTCGCTCGCCGACCCGATGCTCGACGCGCTCGCGGGAGTGCCCACCGCCTTCGCCGGCCCACGCCTCACGCCCGGCCGGGCCATCCACCTCGCGCCCGCCGGCGCGCAGCAGGTGCAGGTGGCGCTCGCGCCCGAGCCGGTCGGTGCGCGCGCCGAGCCCGACCCGTCGGTGGTGCGCGTACGGCCGCTGCCGCGCCGAGCACCGCTGACGGACATCGAGGCGGACCACGCCACGACGCCCTGGCGGGTGTTCCTCGGGATCGGAGGCGACGACGCGGTGCCGACCGCCGTGGACGTGTCCCGCGGCCTGCTCGTCGCGGGACCGCCGGGATCGGGTCGCAGCACGGCGCTCGCGGTCGTCGGGCTCGGCCTCATCCGCGGCGGTCACCCCGTGCTCCGGCTGGCCTCGGGCGAGCCGTACCCCGCGCTGGAGCGGTTCTCGAGCGTGGACGCGGCCGCGGCGGCCACCCTCCCGGATGCCGTGACGCTCCTGGTCGACGACCTCGACGAGGTGGAGCGCGAGCACCCGGACCTCGTGGCCAACCTGGGCGTGCGGATCGTCGCGACGAGCACCGCCCTGTCGGCAGCCGGCGCGTACCGCGGCGCGCTGCCGGGGCTGCTGCGCGGCCGGCGCGTGCTGGTCCTCGACGCCTCGGACCCGGCGTCCGCCGAGCTCGTCGGACCCCGGTCCCGGTGGCTCGCCGTGCCCGGAGGTCGGACGGTCGGGCGCGGCGCGCTGGTGATGGGACGCGACGTGACGCTCGTGCAGGTCTACGACCCCGGCTGAGCCTCGCGCGGGGGCGTCGTCGCGCGGACGACCGCCGGGAGGAACAGGCCGACGACGATCGCCGCGGCCATCACGATCACCACGAACGCCCACACCGACGGGGCGGCGTTGTACCAGCTCACCGTGAGGATCACGAGCAGGATCTGCCACATGATCACCGGCGACCGCGCCCAGCGACGCCCCCGCCACAGCCCGCGGGCGCAGAGGCCGAGCAGCGCCGCGACGCCGAGGCCGCAGACCGCGAGGAACGCCGTCGCGCCCGGCATCGTCGCCCGGCCGCGCACCAGCTCGGACCCCACCGCGATGCCCAGACCGGCGAACGCCGCGGCCTCGAGGACGATCAGGCAGCAGACGGCGAGCAGCATGGGCGGGCGGGTGTCGGTCACGGGTCCGAGCCTAGAGACTCGTCGCGCCGTATCAGGACGTCCGGTGCGTGCTCCGCGATACCACGCCGCGGAGGTGCTTTGGTACGTCACCTGTTGCGAAAGGCGAGGTCAGGACAGCCTTCTGACCTGGACGTTTGTCCTACATAGGCTCCGACCTGCGGCTTCGTCGTGACGTGGCTCACCCACAGGCAGGACACAGGTGTGACGAACGCCTCAGTCGTTACCGACATGAAACCTTCCCGTAACCCCTTGTGCGGACGGCAGGCGGGTGTGACCCTTGTTGAAGCACCAACAGCCCCCGCAAACACCCCCCGATTTCATGTCCAGTCCCGCGCGCCCAGACCCCGGGCGCCGGACGGACGTGTGCCTAGGAGAGAAGCTCATGGATTGGCGCCACCGCGCAGCGTGTCTCGACGAGGACCCCGAGCTGTTCTTCCCGATCGGGAACACCGGACCTGCCCTCCTGCAGATCGAGGAGGCCAAGGGCGTCTGCCGCCGTTGCCCCGTCGTCGACACCTGCCTGAAGTGGGCCATCGAGACCGGCCAGGACGCCGGCGTCTGGGGCGGCCTGTCCGAGGACGAGCGCCGCGCGCTCAAGCGCCGCACCGCGCGCCAGCGCCGCGCGGGCTGACCACAGCACTCTTCCGAACGCCGCGCACCCCTCGGGGTGCGCGGCGTTCGTGCGTCGTGGGCGGTGACGGACGCCGACGACGTCCTTGTGCGCCACGAGCGACGCACGCACGCCGCCGTTCGCGCACGCGGCCGCTCGCACGGTGGCAGTCCGTGCCGATCTAGCCGCACTTGGTACAGGAGTGAGCTCCTGGGGCGCTGACCGCGCCTCACGAGGCATCAGGTGTCACAAGTGCCGCAGGATCGGCACGCTCGACCTCGTCGGGACCAGCCAGATGGCAGCAGGGCCACCGCCGACCTCGTCGGGACCGGACAGGTGGCCGTGGGACGGTCGCCGACCTCGTCCCGCGTGCGGATAGCCGGGGGCAAGACCGGGGCCGCGGCTGGACGGCTAGATCAGCGACCCCGCGTCGCGCGGGGCGCGCAGGCGGGCCTCGATGACGACGGACGTCCCGCCGCCCTCCCGGCTCGACCAGGCGATGGTGCCGCGCATCTCGTTGGTCACGAGGGTCGAGACGATCTGCGTGCCCAGCCCGGACCCGGCGCCGTCCGCGCGGTCCGGGGGCAGGCCGGAGCCGTCGTCGGCCACCTCGACGCGGATCACGTCGTCCTGCCGGTCCACGATCACCTCGACGGTCCCCGACTCGCGCCCCTCGAACCCATGCTCGACGGCATTGGTGACGAGCTCGGTGAGGATGAGCGCCAGGGCGGTCGCGTCCTCGGCGGGGATCGAGCCGAACGAGCCCCGCACGGTGGTCCGCACGTGGGCGCCCTCGGTCGCCACGTCCGCGGCGAGGCGCAGGCTGCGGCCGACGAGGTCGTCGAACGGCACCGACTCGTCGAGCGTCTGCGAGAGGGTCTCGTGCACCAGGGCGATCGTCGCGACGCGACGCATGGCCTCCCCCAGCGCCTCGCGCGCCTCCGGGGAGCTCATCCGTCGGGACTGCAGCCGCAGCAGCGCGGCGACGGTCTGCAGGTTGTTCTTCACGCGGTGGTGGATCTCGCGGATCGTCGCGTCCTTGGTGATCAGCTCGCGCTCGCGACGCCGCAGCTCGGACACGTCACGACACAGGAGCACCGCGCCGACGCGCTGCCCGTGCTCCGTGAGCGGGACCGACCGCAGCGAGAGGGCGACCCCGCGCGACTCGACGTCGACGCGCCACGGCGCCCGGCCCATGAGGACCAGCGGCATGGACTCGTCGACCGTGTCCTCCTGGGAGATCAGGTCGGCGGTGACCTCGACGAGCGAGCGGCCCACGAGGTCGCCCACCACCCCGAGCCGGTGGAAGCAGGACAGCGCGTTCGGGCTGGCGTAGAGCACCTCGCCCTCGGAGTTCAGGCGGACGAGCCCGTCGCCGACGCGGGGCGCGCCGCGGCGCGGGCCGGTGGGGGCATCCGGGGCCGGGAACTCCCCGCGGCCGACCATCGCGAAGATGTCGTCGGCGGCCTCGACGTAGTTGAGCTCCAGCCGGCTGGGGGTGCGGGCGCCGCCGAGGTTGGTCTGCCGGGCGAGCACGGCGATCGGTCGGCCGTTGCGCACCACCGGCACGGCCTCCTCGCGCACGGCGTAGGAACCGAACCAGCGGGGCTCCCGCGACCGCTGGGCCGCGCGCTCGTCGAGCGAGCGCTGCAGCTGCGGACGCTGGCCGTCCGGCGCGGTCGAGCCGACGACGTCGTCGTAGTGCACCGTGGCGCCCGTGGAGGGGCGGCACTGGGCGACCGCCACGAAGTCGCCGTCGGCCGTGGGGAGCCACAGGACCAGGTCCGCGAACGCGAGGTCGGAGAGCACCTGCCAGTCCCCCACCAGGAGGTGCAACCACTCGAGGTCGGGGCCGTCGAGGGCGGCGTGGCGAGCGACGAGGGTGCTCAGTGTGGACACCTCACCAGGGTAGGTGGCGTGGGGGCGTCGCCCGACCGGTTCGGCGGCGCCGCCCTCGGCTACCCTCGGACGACCACCACAATCCCCGAAGGACCCTCCCGTGCGACTGAACGTGACCCTGGACCTGCCGACCGGAGCCCATGACGCGGCCCTCCTGCTGAGCGACCCGGACTACGTGCACGCGAAGGTCCGGGCGAGCGGCGCGCTCGAGCAGCACGTCGACATCACGGGGTCGGCGGACGGCGAGTTCACGGTCACCACCCGTCGGTCGCTGCCGACCGACCAGATCCCGTCCCACCTGCGCAGCTTCGTCGGCAACAGCATCGACGTCCGTCAGGTCGAGGCGTGGGAGGCTCCGGCGGCCGACGGCTCCCGGATCGGCACGGTCGTCCTGGACATCGCGGGCGCCCCGGTGCGGCTCAGCGGACGTACCCGGCTGGTCCCGGCGGGCCCCGACGCGAGCACCGTCAGCTACGACGGCGACCTCAAGTCGACGATGCCCCTGTTCGGTTCCGCGATCGAGAACGCGGCCGCCGGCGCCGTGCGGGCCGCGCTCGAGGTGGAGCAGGGCGTCGCGACGCGATGGATCGCCGACCACGCGTGACCACGGCTCCCACGGCACCGTTCACCAGGTAACAAACCGCCCGTCACGCCGTAACGATTCGGTAACGCGTCTGGCACGGTAAAGAGACTTTGACCTGCAGGTTCATGAGCGTGGGATCGCTACCACGGCATCACGACGTGTCGGGCTGCTTGACACCTGAGGGGCCTCCGACGACAGTTCTCGGCAACGCGTGGGAACGCTCCCGCACACTGCGGATGGGAGCGCGACCACGCCGGGTCCACCAGGCCCACCTGACGTCCGAGCACGCACTGCGGCTGCGCGGATCACGGGAGCCCTCGGGTTACGGCGAGGACGCCGTCCGACTGACAAGGGAGTCATTGTGCGCAAGACCTCTAGCAAGATGTGGGCGGCAGCTGCGGGTGTCGCCAGCATCACCCTGCTCGCCACGGCGTGTTCCTCCGGCGACGGCGGCAGCGACGACTCGTCGTCGGCCCCGTCGGACGAGAAGATCACGCTCTCCGTGGCGACGTTCAACGAGTTCGGCTACACCGACCTGTACAAGGAGTACATGGCGGACCACCCCAACGTGACGATCAAGAGCAACAAGATCGACACGTCGGACAACGCTCGTCTCGCCGTGCAGAACGCGATCGCCACCGACACCGTCGCGGACGACATCGTCGCCGCGGACGGCGACTGGATGCCCGAGCTGCTCGCATCCTCCGACTTCTTCCTGGACCTGGGCTCGGACACCGTGACGGACCGCTGGCCGGACTGGAAGACGGACATGGCCACGGACACCGACGGCAAGCTCATCGGCTACGGCACGGACTCGGGCCCCGAGGCCATCTGCTACCGCAAGGACCTCTTCGAGGCAGCCGGCCTGGCGAGCGACCGCGAGTCCGTCTCTCAGATGCTCGACGGTGACTGGGACAACTACTTCGCCGTCGGCCAGCAGTTCATGGCGTCGGCCCCCGCCGGTGTCGCCTGGTTCGACTCGATCGGCGCACTCTCGCAGGGCATGATCAACCAGCTCGAGGCCCCGTTCGAGGACCCCGAGACCGGCGAGATCACGGTGCTCGAGCCCGACTCTCCCACCCTGTCCGTCTACAACCAGCTCACCAGCCCTGAGGTCCTCGCCGAGTCGGCACACCTCAAGCAGTGGACGCCGGAGTGGAACGACGCCTTCAAGGGTGACAAGTTCGCCACGCAGCTGTGCCCGCCGTGGATGACGCAGATCATCGCCGGCAACGCGCCCGACCAGACCAACTGGGACGTCGCGGACGTCATGCCCGGTGGCGCCAGCAACTGGGGCGGCTCCTACCTCCTGGTTCCCGCGGACGGCAAGAACGCCGCCGCCGCCAAGGACCTGGCCGACTGGCTGACCGCTCCGGAGCAGGCCGCCAAGGTCTTCACCACCTTCGGCAACTTCCCGAGCCAGACCGAGGCCACGACGAACGCCGACGTGGTCGCCAAGACGGACCCGTACTTCAACGACGCTCCGACCGGTGAGATCTTCTCCAACCGGTTCGCGCCGATCGCGACCCAGCCGTACCGCGGTGAGCAGTACTTCCCGATCAACGCCGCCCTCGGCGACGCGTACACCCGGGTCGACGTCGACAAGACCGACGACGCCGCCTCGTCCTGGGCCAAGTTCGAGACCGCGGTCAACGACCTCGGCTGACGACACAGTGTGAGCACCGGGGCCGGGAGGGCTGTCCCACCCGGCCCCGGTGTGCCACCGTCGTCCTGCTCGAACCCGTCCAGCACGCGAAGGACAAGCAATGACCAGCACCCGAACCCCGAACCTTGCGGGGTCCACGGCCGGCGACGCGCCGAGCAGGACTCCGCGCCGCGCCGGCTTCTCCCAGACACTCGGGCGCTGGGACGTCAAGCTCTCGCCCTACCTGTACATCTCGCCGTTCTTCCTGCTCTTCATCGTCGTCGGACTGTTCCCGCTGTTCTACACAGCGTTCGTGTCCGTGCACGAGTGGGGGCTGCTCAAGGGCCAGGGCGACTACGTCGGGCTCGAGAACTTCTCGACGGTCCTGCACCAGGAGATCTTCTGGAAGTCCGTCCGTAACACCCTCAGCATCTTCCTGCTGAGCTCGATCCCGCAGATCGCCATCGCCCTGGTGATCGCCGCGATCCTCGACGCGAACCTGCGCGCCAAGACGTTCTGGCGCATGGGCGTGCTCGTCCCCTACGTCGTCGCACCGGTCGCCGTCGCCCTGATCTTCGGGCAGATGTTCGCGGACCAGTCCGGCATCATCAACCAGATCCTGCGCGACCTCGGCTTCGAGGGCGTCCGCTGGCACGCCGAGGTCCTCCCCAGCCACGTGGCCATCGCGACGATGGTCAACTTCCGCTGGACCGGCTACAACACCCTCATCCTCCTGGCGGCGATGCAGGCCATCCCGCGGGACATCTACGAGGCGGCGCTCATCGACGGCGCCAACCGGGTCCGACAGTTCTTCTCGGTCACCATCCCGATGCTGCGCCCCGCGATCATCTTCGTGATCATCACGTCGACCATCGGCGGCCTGCAGATCTTCGACGAGCCCCGCATGTTCGACCAGGACGGCCGCGGCGGCTCCGACCAGCAGTACCTCACCGTGACCAACTACATCTACCAGCTCGGCTGGGCGCAGAAGAACTTCGGTCGCGCCGCCGCCGTCGCCTGGTTGCTGTTCGTGATCATCGTCATCATCGGCATCGTCAACTACCTGATCACGCGACGGATCTCCTCCGAGCAACAAGGTGGCAAGAAGAAGAACAGGAAGAGGGTCGGCGCATGAGCGTCATGGGAGCCGGCGCCGGCGGCGAGATGGGCGGCGCGCCGTCCGTCGCGGCGATCGAGCAGTTCGCCGGCAGGGGCGCGGCCCGCAGCGCGGCGCGCAGGCGCGGCCGCGCGGTCCCTGAGGGCGGCACGCAGCGTCGGCCGCGGTGGCTCACCTACGTGCTGCTGACGATCGTCATCATCATCTCGTTCTACCCGCTCTACTACGCGTTCCTCCTCGCGTCGTCGACGGCCCCGGACATCGCGCGGCACCCGATCCCGTCGCTGATCCCCGGCAGCCACTTCTTCGACAACGTGAGCCGCGTCCTGGAGTCCGGCGTCCCGTTCACGCAGGCCGTGATCAACTCGGTGATCATCGCCGTGATCATGTCCCTGTCGGTGGTGTTCTTCTCGACGCTGGCCGGGTTCTCGTTCGCGAAGCTGCGGTTCAAGGGTCGCGCTCCGCTGCTGGTCTTCGTCATCGCGACCACCGCGGTCCCCACCCAGCTCGGCGTCGTGCCGCTGTTCCTCGTCATGAAGCAGCTGCACTGGATCGGCCAGATCCAGGCCGTCATCGTGCCCGGCCTGGTCACCGCGTTCGGCGTGTTCTGGATGACCCAGTACCTCGAGCAGGCGCTGCCCTACGAGCTCATCGAGGCCGCCCGCGTCGACGGGGCGTCCATGCTCCGGACGTTCTGGAGCATCGCGCTCCCGGCGGCCCGCCCCGCGGCGACCATGCTGGCGCTCTTCACGTTCGTGGCGTCGTGGACGAACTACTTCTGGCCCTTCATCGTCCTGGGCTCGAAGAACCCGACGCTGCCGATCGCGCTCCAACAGCTGCAGGCCGCCTACTTCAAGGACATGTCGCTGATCATGGCCGGCGTCGTCCTGTCGGTGATCCCGCTGCTCATCCTGTTCGTCATCGCCGGGCGGCAGCTCGTCGCCGGGATCATGCAAGGTGCGGTCAAGGGCTGAGCAACCGTGGCAGGCTGACGCGACGGACCAGGACACTGGTCCCACGCGTCCGGCCGGTACGCCGTCGCTGCTCACGCAGCCTAAGGAGGGAAGACCAACGGTGGTCGAGAACGTGACGCAGCAGATCGACGACGGGCGGCCTCCCGCGCCGACGCTCGAGCAGGTGGCGGAGCGCGCAGGGGTGTCTCGTTCGACCGCGTCGCGCGCGATCAACGGAGGCCTGCGCGTCTCCCCAGAGGCCCTCGCCTCGGTCGAGATGGCCGTCGCCGACCTCGGCTACACGCCCAACCGTGCTGCCCGCTCGCTGGTCACCCGTCGCACGGACTCGATCGCCCTCGTCGTGCCCGAGCCCGACGAGCGCGTCCTGTCCGACCCGTTCTTCGCCGGCACCCTGAACGGCCTGAGCACCTCGCTGGCCGACTCCGACGTGCAGGTCGTCCTGGTCATCGCCCGCCCCGGCGACTCCGAGCGCACCGTCCGCTACCTGCGCAACGGGCACGTCGACGGCGCGATCGTCGTCTCCCACCACCGCAACGACGAGCTCGACCGCGCCCTGCAGGCCTCGCGCGTGCCGAACGTTTTCGTCGGTCGCCCGCTGTCCGCCGACGACCGCGGCGTCCAGTACGTCGACACCGACAACGTCGAGGGCGGCCGCATCGCCACCCAGCACCTGATCGAGCGCGGCTACAAGCGCATCGGCACCATCGCCGGCCCGCAGGACATGTCCGGTGGGATCGACCGCCTCACCGGCTGGCGCAGCGCCATGGCGGCGTCCGGGATGGCCGACGACGCCGTCGCCTACGGTGACTTCACGCTGGCCTCCGGCGCGGCCGCCGCCCGCGAGATCCTCGCGCAGCACCCCGACCTCGACGCGCTGTTCATCGCCTCCGACCTCATGGCCGCCGGCGCCCTGGGCGTGCTGGCCGAGCTGGGCAAGGACGTGCCCGGCGACATGGCCGTGGTCGGCTACGACAACCTGGGCGTCGCCGCCTCGACCGTCCCGCCGCTGACGTCGGTCATCCAGCCCGTCGTCGCCATGGCCCGCGCCGCCGGCGCCCGCCTCCTCGCGCAGCTCAACGGCGCTCCCCCGACGGAGCCGCTGATCTTCGCGCCCGAGCTGGTCATCCGCGCGTCGGCGTAGGCCCTCGGCCCGCGCTCAGCGCGAGCGTGTCGTCGTGCGGAACGCACGACCTCACGACGGCTCGGCCCGGTTCGGCGGGACGTGGCCGAAGCGGTGCAGGGTGCGGCTGACGGCCTGTTCGCGGACCACGGTCAACAGCTCGCGGGCCGCGGACGCCACGACCGGCGCGTCCAGCACCGTCACGTCGCCGAGGCGGGTCACCGCGGCCTCGCGCAGGCCGGGTGCCTCGCCGACGACGCGGATGCGGCCCGTGACCCAGCCGTCGCGGACGCGCCCGGCGAACGTCTCGTGGGGCTCGTGCGCGAGCTCGCTGACCGAGACCCGGACGCCGGCCGTCGCGGCGGCGTGCCGGACGCGCTCCACCTCGACCGGCCGCGCACCGGAACCCACCCGGATCGTCAGCAGCGGGACGGGGCGGTAGCGCAGGATGTTCGCCTCGACGCGAAGGTCGGACGGGTCGTGCTCGACCGAGAACTGCGAGGCCCACAGGCGCTCGTCGTCTGCTGCGGCCCAGGCCAACCAGTGGTCGTCGGACACCGGGACCTCGGCGGAGTCCGCCCACGACCCGATCTGCGCGACGTAGTGCGGGCCGCCGGCCTTGGCGCCGGGGCCGACGGTCGAGGCCTTCCAGCCGCCGAAGGGCTGGCGCCGGACGATCGCGCCGGTGATGTGCCGGTTGACGTAGGCGTTGCCGACCTCGACGCGGGAGAGCCACTGCTCGATCTCGGCCTCCTCGAGCGAGTGCAGCCCGCCGGTCAGGCCGAACGGCACGGCGTTCTGGGCCTCGATCGCCGCGTCGAGCGTCTCCACGAACATGATCCCGAGCACCGGACCGAAGCACTCGGTGGTGTGGAACCACGAGCCGCGCTGGACGCCGAACTTCACGCCGGGCGACCACAGGCGACCCTCGTCGTCGAGCCGGCGGGGCGTGACCAGCCAGGACTCCCCCGGCTCCAGCGTCGTCAGGGCGCGCAGGAGCTTGCCGCTCGCCGGCTCGGTCAGCGGCCCGACGGCGTTGCCGAGGTCGGTGGCCGGGCCGACGCGCAGCGACGAGACGGAGTCGGCGAGCTGGCGGCGCAGGCGGTCGGAGCGTCCGGCGGTGCCGACGAGGATCGCGAGCGACGCGGCCGAGCACTTCTGGCCGGCGTGCCCGAACGCGGACTTCACCAGGTCGGCGACCGCGAGATCGACGTCCGCAGACGGTGTGATGACCAGGGCGTTCTTGCCGGAGGTCTCGGCGTAGACGTCCAGAGACGGACGCCAGCCGGCGAACAGCCGGGCGGTCTCGATGGACCCGGTCAGCAGCACGCGCGACACCGACGGGTGCGTGACCAGGTGCTGGCCGACCGCCCCCTCGGGGCTGAGCACCACGGTGAGCGCGCCCGGCGCGTCCAGCCCCCGCTGGATCGCGGCCATCGCGACCTGCCCGCACAGCGGCGTCTGCGGCGCGGGCTTCACGATCACCGGGCTGCCGGCGGCGAGCGACGCGAGCACCGAACCGACCGGGATCGCGACCGGGAAGTTCCACGGCGGGGTCACCACCGAGATGCCGGCCGGGGTGTGCACGGCTCCGCGCACGTCCGCGAGCGCAGCGGCCGAGTCCGCGTAGTAGCGGGCGAAGTCGACGGCCTCGCTGACCTCGGGGTCGGCCTCGGCGACGGTCTTGCCGGCCTCGTGGACCATCGCCGCGACGAGGTCCGCGCGGGCCTCCTCGAGCGACTCGGCGACCCGGTGCAGGGCCTTGGCCCGGTCGGCGGGCGAGACCGAGGCCCAGGAGAGACCGACGTTCGCGACGACCTCGTCGACCTCCTCCACGGACGACACGACCACCGCACCGGGCGGCGCGTCGATCTCGCGCTCGACGATCCCCCGCGCCCACGCCCGCGCGAGCGCGGCGGCGGGGTCGGTGTCGGGGGTATTGGCGAACGCGTCGGAGAGGTCGAGCGCGGGGCGGGCCACGCGGCGGGGCGCGGTCGGCGGGAGCAGCCGGTCCCGGTACGCGACGCGGAAGGCCGACTCCTGGGCATCCATCGCGGCGTCGTCGGCGAACAGGGCGTGCAGGAAGTTCTGGCTCGCCGAGTTCTCCTCGAGCCGCCGCACCAGGTAGGCGATGGCGACGTCGAAGTCGTGCCGTGCGACCACCGGCGTGTAGAGCAGGACCGAGCCCACGGTGTCGCGGACCGCGCGGGCCTGCGCCGGGGCCATGCCCTGCAGCATCTCGACGTCGAGGGCCTCGCCGACCCCGCGCTCCTGCGCGAGGAGGTGCGCCGCGGCGACGTGGAAGAGGTTGTGGCTGGCGACGCCGACGCGCAGGTGGCGGGTGCGCTCGGGCGACAGGGAGCGGTCGACGAGCCGCAGGTAGGCGGCGTCGACGTCGGCCTTGGACGTGTAGGGCGCCTGCGGCCAGCCGTGCAGCTCGGACTCCACCTGCTCCATCGCGAGGTTGGCGCCCTTGACCAGCCGCACCTTGAGGCGGGCGTCGCCGGTGCGTCCCCCGGCGACGGAGGTCAGCTCGTCGAGCGCGTCGGACGCGTCCGGCAGGTACGCCTGCAGCACGATCCCCATCGGGGCGTCCTTCAGCAGCGGGTCCGACGCCAGCCGCTCGAACACCCGGATGGTGAGCGCGAGGTCGCGGTACTCCTCCATGTCGAGGTTGAGGAATGTCCCGTGAGCCGCGGCCGTCAGGTACAGCGGCCGCAGCCGCTCGACCACGCGCGCGACCGACCCCTCGGTGTCCCACGTCGACAGCTGGCTGGCCACGGCGGAGACCTTGACGGACACGTAGTCGACGTCCGGACGCTCGACCAGCGCGGTGACCCGCGCGAGCCGCGCGGCGGCCTCCCGCTCCCCCAGCACGGCCTCGCCCAGGAGGTTGAGGTTCAGCCGGAAGCCGTCGGCGCGCGTCCGGGCGAGGTGCTTGGCCAGCCCCGGTCCGTCGTCGGCGACGAGGTGCCCGACGAGCGACCTCAGGCGCTCCCGAGCCGCGGGCACGACGACCGACGGCAGCATCGGTCCGACCCGCGACCCGAGCCCGAGCATCGCCTTGTCGGCACGGCCGAGGAACCCCGCCGACGACGCGCTCAGCTCGGCCAGCTCACGCGCCGCGACCCGCACGTCCTGCGGTCGCGCCACCCGGTCGACGAACCGCACCGCGAGCTCCAGCCCGGCGGGATCGGCGACGAGGTCGGCCAGCCGGCCGGTCGTCCTGCGCTCGCGTGAGGTCTGCCCCTGCTCCGTCGCCGACAGCCACTGCCGAGCCAGCCGGACTGCATCGTTCGAGACGTCCTGCGACATGCCGCTCCTTCGTCGGGGTCCGGTCCAGTCTCAGGCCTGCGGCGTCGAAGGGCCAGATCAGCGCCCGATACCGCCCGAGTTCACGCGACCGCTTCCGAGGCTTGGACATCCACGGCTCGCCCCTCGGGCCTCCCTGGCGTCCGACGCCGACAGTGACAGGGTGTCCCACGTGACCGACCTCACAGAGACCCCAGAACCGGCCAGCCCGCTCGACACCGCCAAGGCGCAGCTCGCGTCCGCGGTCGAGATCCTGGGCTATGGCGATGGCCTGCACCAGATGCTCGCCACCCCTCGTCGCGAGATGAACGTGGCCGTCCCGCTGCGGCGCGACGACGGCGAGATCGAGCTGTTCATGGGGTACCGCGTCCAGCACAACATCTCGCGCGGGCCGGGCAAGGGCGGGCTGCGGTACTCGTCGTCGGTGGACGTGGACGAGGTCCGCGCGCTGGCGATGTGGATGACCTGGAAGTGTGCGGTCGTCGACGTGCCGTACGGGGGCGCCAAGGGCGGCGTGACGATCGACCCGCGGGAGCACTCGCAGCAGGAGCTCGAGCGTGTGACCCGGCGCTACACCAGCGAGATCATGCCGATCATCGGCCCCGAGCGGGACATCATGGCGCCGGACATCGGCACCGACGAGCAGACCATGGCGTGGGTCATGGACACGTACTCGGTGAGCCAGGGCTACACGATCCCCGGCGTGACCACCGGCAAGCCCGTCGCCGTCGGCGGGTCGCTGGGCCGGGCCACCGCGACGTCGCGCGGTGTGGTGCACGCGGCCGCGGCGGCACTCGGCGACGCGGGCGTGCAGCTCAACGAGGTGAGCGCGGCCGTCCAGGGGTTCGGCAAGGTCGGGTCGCACGCGGCGCGTTTCCTGCACGACGCCGGGACGCGCGTGGTCGCGGTCTCCGACGAGACCGGCGGGGTGTTCCGCAGCGACGGGCTCGACGTCTCGGCGCTGACCCGGCACGTCCAGCTCACCGGTCACGTCGTCGGCTTCGACGGCGGTGACCCGATCGACAACACCGAGCTGCTGGCCCTCGACGTGGACGTGCTCGTCCCGGCTGCGGTCGAGGGCGTGATCGACGCGGAGACCGCGGTGAACGTCAAGGCACGCTGGGTGGTCGAGGGCGCCAACGGTCCGACGACGGCCGAGGGCGACCGCATCCTCGGCGAGCGCGGCGTCGTCGTCGTGCCCGACATCCTGGCCAACGCCGGCGGTGTCGTCGTCTCCTACTTCGAGTGGGTGCAGGCCAACCAGGCGTACTGGTGGACCGAGCGCGAGATCGAGGACCGCCTCGAGCACCGCATAGTCACGGCGCACCGGGCCGTCGCGGCGCTCGCGCAGGCCGAGGGGATCTCGCTGCGGGACGCGGCGCTGACCATCGGGGTCCGACGGGTCGCCGAGGCCCACCAGATCCGGGGTCTGTACCCGTAAGGGAGTACAGACGGGGGTGCGGACGTTGCGACAGACGTGACCTTCGCACCCCTCTCCGTCCTCGACACCGCACCCGTCTCCGCCGGCCAGTCCTCGGGCGACGCCCTCGCCGCGTCCACCGCCCTGGCCCGCACCGCCGAGGCGGCCGGCTACCAGCGGTTCTGGGTGGCCGAGCACCACTCGATGGCTGCGGTGGCCTCGACGTCCCCGGGCGTGCTCATCGCGCACCTCGCGGCCTCGACGTCCTCGATCCGCGTCGGCTCGGGTGGCGTGATGCTGCCCAACCACCCGTCGCTCGTGGTCGCCGAGCAGTTCGCGATGCTCGAGGCGCTGCACCCCGGACGCATCGACCTCGGCATCGGCCGCGCTCCCGGTGCCGACCCGATGACCGCCGCGGCGCTCCGTCGGACGGTCGACGGGCTGGGCGCCGAGGACTTCCCCGCCGAGCTCATCGACGTGCTCGTGCTGCTCGGCGTCTCGGTGAACGGCCACG
The DNA here is from genome assembly GCF_056404795.1 of Cellulomonas sp. P2_B4. Classification (NCBI taxonomy): domain Bacteria; kingdom Bacillati; phylum Actinomycetota; class Actinomycetes; order Micrococcales; family Cellulomonadaceae; genus Cellulomonas; species Cellulomonas sp. P2_B4. The sequence goes on along the minus strand of NZ_JBFUDI010000001.1, from coordinate 424,639 downwards.
CCGGCTCCCTACGGGCCTCCCGGCTCTCCGCGACGCCCGCCGCGACCTCCGCCCCGGAGGTCTGGCTGCTCGGGTCGTCGCTGTTCAGCGCGCAGCTCGCGGGCCAGCTCGGCCTGCCGTTCTCGTACGCCAACCACTTCAACACCGGCCTGACGCTGCAGGCGGCCGCGGCCTACCGGGACGCCTTCCGACCGTCGCCCGTGCTCGACCAGCCGCACCTCATGGTCTCGGCGTCGGTGCTCGTCGCGGGATCCGACGAGGAGGCGCACTACCTGGCCGGCCCGAGCCGTGTGATGGCCCTGTCGTTGCGCTCCGGCCGACCGCTCGGCCCGATCGTCTCTCCGCAGGACGCCGCCGCCGTCCTCGCCGAGATCGACCCGGTGCAGGCCGCGGAGTTCTTCGAGAAGTTCCCCGGCACGCAGATCGCGACGACGGCGGACCGCGCCACCGAGGCGCTGGCGGCGCTGGTCGAGCGGACCGCCGCCGACGAGCTGATGATCACCGGCACCGCGTTCGACATCGCGACCCGCCAGCACACGGTCGAGGCCATCGCCTCCCGCTGGCCGGCCCGCGTCACTGCCTGACGCGCGCGCCTGTCTCGCCGCACTGGGGACACAGGTGCACGCGTGGGGCACCAGCGGTGGCTCAGGAGGGCGCACGCGTCCCAGGTGCGGCTAGGTACGAGCGGGCCGACGAAGGTCGGACGCCGCGTGCCCTAGACCCGACGGTCTCCTGCGTGCTCGTCGCGGACCAGCGTGGCCGCGCCGCCCGAGCCGTCCATCTCGATCGTGTCGCCGTCGGGGGCGATCACCTCGACGGGGTCGCCGACGAGACGCAGGATCCGCTGCTCGCACGTCATCGCCTCAGGCGGTCCGGCCATCATCGTCGAGACCATCGGCCCGAAGACGAGCCGTGTGCCGACGAGCTCCCACGTGCCTCGCACGCGGTTGACCCCGGCGTCCCCGTAGACCACGCCGTCCCCGTCGAACGTCAGGAAGGGCGCCGAGCGCAGCCCCGCCGTGACGTCGGCACCCTGCACCGCCGTGAACCGCCATGTCCCCGCGAGGTCGACCATGAGGCCGATCCTGCCACCGCGCGCGGGGAAAGGCTCAGCCCCTGGGCTGCCGGTCCGCCCAGGCCTCGAGCGTGACGCGCGGGCCCGTGTAGAACGGGATCTCCTCGCGCACGTGCCGGCGCGCGTCCGTGGCACGCAGGTCGCGCATGAGGTCGACGATGCGGTGCAGCTCGGCGGCCTCGAACGCGAGGATCCACTCGTAGTCGCCGAGCGCAAAGGCGGAGACCGTGTTCGCGCGGACGTCCGCGTAGCCCCGGGCCGCCTGCCCGTGCTCGACGAGCATGCGTCGGCGGTCGTCCTCGGGCAGCACGTACCAGTCGTAGGACCGCACGAACGGGTAGACGCAGATGTAGTCGCCGGCGGGCTCACCCGCCAGGAACGCGGGGACGTGGGACCGGTTGAACTCGGCCGGGCGGTGCAGCCCGACCACCGACCACACGGGCAGCAGGTGGCGCCCCAGGTCGCTCGCGCGGAACCGCTGGTAGGCGCCCTGGACCTCCTCGACGGTCTCGGCGTGCCACCAGACCATGAGGTCGGCGTCCGCCCGCAGACCGGCGACGTCGTACCAGCCGCGGATCACCAGGCCGTCGTCGGACACGGCCTTCAGGGCGTCCGAGATCAGCTCCGCACGCTCGCGGTCGCTCTCGGGCAGCACCTCCTCGAGCGCGAAGACGGTCCACATCGTGTATCGGACGGTCGCGTTCAGGGCCTCGGCGTCGTCGTGCGTCATCGCAGGGATCTCCAGTGCGTCAGGACAGCGGGTCGGTCGAGCAGGCGGCAGGGATGCCGGTCGGCTGGCCGGCGCGCATCAGGCAGCAGCCGGGCCGGCAGACGTCGCGGAAGGCGGAGTAGCTGCCGACGGCGACGGGCGCTTCCGGCTCGGCGCCGGCGTCGTGGGCGCGCGCGGTGGTGGCGCGCTCGACGACGAGGTCGACGAGCCCCCGCACGAACGGCTCGCGCACCCCGACCGAGTCGGCACGGACGGCGACGAGCCCGAGCTGCGCCGCGGTCTCGAGCGCCTCGGTGTCGAGGTCGAACGCGACCTCCATGTGGTCGGAGACGAACCCGATCGGCGACAGGACGACCGCGGTGACGCCGTCGGCGGCCAGGGCCGTGAGGTGGTCGTTGACGTCGGGCTCGAGCCACGGCTGGCTGGGCGGGCCGGACCGCGAGCAGTACGCGAGGTCCCAGGTGAGCGGGTGCCCCAGCCGCTCGGCGGCACCGGCGGCGACGAGCGCCGCGACGTCCAGGTGCTGTGCGCTGTAGGACGCGCCGGAGACCGCGGACGCCTCCTCCATCGTGTCCGGGATGGAGTGCGTGACGAACACGAGCCGCGCGTCCGCCGGCGCCGTGTCGTACGCCTCGACGACCGCGTCGATGTTCGCCTGCACGAAGCCCGGGTGGTTGAAGTAGGAGTGGACCTTGTCGACGACGAGCGGGTGCTCGCCGTCGGAGAGGCCGACGTCCACGCTCAGCTCGTCGAGGGACGCCCAGAGGTTCTCGCGGTACTGGCGGCAGCCCGAGTAGGACGAGTACGCGCTGGTCACGAGCGCGAGCAGGCGCTGCGCGCCGTCGGCGTGCGCGGCCGAGAGCGCGTCTCTGGTGTACGGCGTCCAGTTGCGGTTGCCCCACACGACCGGGAGGTCGATGCCCCGCCGGGCGAGCTCGGCCTCGAGCGCCTTCTTCAGCGCGAGGTTCTGGCCGTTGATCGGGCTGGCGCCGCCGAAGTGGTGGTAGTGCTCGGCGACCACCGCGAGACGCTCGTCGGGGATGTTCTTGCCGGCGGTGACGTTGCGCAGGAACGGCAGGACGTCGTCGGGACCGTCGGGGCCACCGAACGAGAAGAGCAGCAGCGCGTCGTACGGGGCGACGGGGCTGGCGGTGGACGGGGGCGTGCTCACTGCAGTGTCGGGAACCACGGCATCGATCATCGCACCGCGCACCCACGAGCCCGGCGGTGAGCCCACCGCCGGGCGCGTGAGATTGTCGGGACGCGCTGTCAGAATCGCGTGGGCGTCAGCCCTTGACCGCTCCACCGAGGCCGGCGCCCCGCAGGAACATCCGCTGGAAGATCAGGAACATGAGGATCGGGATGACGGTGGCGATCGCGTAGGCGGCCATGAGCGTGCCCTTGTCCGTGGTCGCCTCGATGGACGGGAGTCGCACGGAGAGCGGCTGCAGGTCGGGGTTGCGCAGGACGAGCAGCGGCCACAGGAAGTCCTTCCACGAGGCGATGACCGCGAACACGGACACCACGCCGAGGATGGGCTTGCTCATCGGCAGCACGATCGACCAGAACAGCCGGAACGGACCGGCCCCGTCCACCTTGGCGGCCTCGAACACCTCTCGCGGGAGGTTGTCGAAGAACCGCGCCACCAGCACGACGTTGAACGCGCTGGCGCCCGCGGGCAGCCAGACGGCCCAGTACGAGTTCACCAGCGAGTGATCGATCAGCGGCGGGTGAAGGATGATCAGGTACAGCGGCACCAGCAGCACCACGGCCGGCACGAACAGCGTGGCCAGCACGAGGCCCTGCGCGTACTTGGCCCAGCCCGGGCGCAGGACCGACAGGACGAACCCGCCGGTCGTCGCGACGAGCAGCTGCATGGCCCACGACCCGATCGCCAGCACGACGGTGTTGACGAAGTACTTGCTGATGTCGATGCCGTACCAGGCCTCGTGCAGGTTGGACCACTTCACGCCGTTCGGGAAGAACGCGAGCGGCTCGCTCAGGATGTCGATCGTCGGGGTGATCGCGAACTTGGCGAGCAGGAGCAGCGGGCCGACGCACACGACGACCAGCAGGATCAGGAGCACGACGTGGATGGTCCGCCAGGTCCGTCGGACGCGGGGCCGGCGCCAGTCGGCGACCGACAGGGCGCTGCGGTCGGCGGTGTCGCCCTTGGTGGCCTTGCGCCGGACCGTCGGTTCCTGCGTCGGGAGCGCGCCGCCCTCGTCGACCGGCGTCTCGGACGCCTCGGGCAGGGGGACGCTGCCGGGGGTGGGAGTGGTGGTGGTCACGAGGTGCTCCAGCTACGGGTGATGCGGAAGTAGATGAGGGACATCACGGCCAGGAACACCGCGAGCATCAGGCTCAGCGCCGTCGCCATGCCGTAGTTGCCGCCCAGGCTGTTCTGGAAGGCGTACCTGTACACGAGGAGCAGGACGGTGACGGTCGCGTTGGCCGGACCACCGCCGGTGAACAGGTAGGGCTCCAGGAACACCTGGGCCGTCCCGATGATCTGCAGGATGAAGGTGATGAGCAGGACGCCGCGCAGCTGCGGCATCGTGACGTGCCAGATCTTGCCCCAGATGGACGCACCGTCGACCTCGGCGGCGTCGTACAGCTCGGTGGGCACGCTGGTGAGGGCGGCCAGGTAGATGATCACCGTTCCACCGGCCGCGGCCCAGGTGGCCTCGAGCACCAGCGACGGCATGGCCGACGTCGCGCTCTGCAACCAGGGTTGGGGTGGTATCCCGACGTAGCCGATGATCGTGTTGAACACGCCCTCGGGCCGCGGGTCGTAGAAGAACTTCCACAGCAGCACCGCGACCACCGGCGGCACGACGACGGGCAGGTAGGCCAGGGCCGAGAAGATCCCCTTGCCTCGCCGCACCTCGCTCATGAGCACCGCCGCGATCAGCGGGACCGGGTAGCCGAAGATGAGGGCGAGCACCGCGAAGTACGCGGTGTTCCGGATCGCGATCGGGAGCACCGGGTCCGCGAAGACGCGCTCGAAGTTCTGCAGGCCCACCCACGACGTCGTGATGAGGTTCGTCTTCTGGAAGCTCATGACGACGGCCTTGACGATCGGCGCCCACGAGAACACCCCGAAGATCACCAGCATGGGGAGCGCGAACAGCAGCGTGGTCAGGCCGCCGCCACGTACCCAGGTGACCGGGGAGCGTCTGCGTTCCCGGCGCTTGTCGACGACGGCGTCGGTGGTGGTCATCGGGTCCTTCTCTCGGTGCGTGTCGTTCGGTAGTCGGACGATCCAACGGTGCCCGGCCGGAGCGCAAGCTCCGACCGGGCACCGTCGTGGTGGGTCAGCCCGCCTGGTCGATCAGGGTCTGCGACTGCTCGTTCGCGTCAGCGAGGAGCTTGTCCAGGTCGACGCTCGGGTCGGTCATGACCGCCTGGACGATCGGGAACAGCAGCCCGTAGGTGTCCTGCGTGGCACGAGCGGCCTCGGGGATGACCGGCTGCGTGAACATGACGTCGGTGTAGCCCGTCATGTGGTCGAGCGGGACGTTGATGTAGTCCTTGATCCACTCCAGCGAGGTGTTGTACTGGTCCTTGCTGAAGATCGGCAGGGTCGGCGTGCCGACGGCTTGCGGCGGGGACTGCTCGGCGAGGATCTTGGCGTCCGCGACGGCCTGGTCCTGGTCGACCAGCTTGGACAGGTACCAGAAGTCGATCCACTTGACGGCGGCGTCCTTCTCCGCGTCGGTCGCGTTCGGGTCGACGGCTGCGTAGGTACCGCCGCCGAGCGTGCCCGAACCCTCACCGGCCGTGGGAAGTGCCGTCAGCCCGTAGTCCAGGTTGTCCGCCGTGACGCCGTTGTTCTGCACCAGGGCGGTGTAGATGTCCGAGCCCGACGTGTACATGGCGAACTGGCCGGCCGCGAAGTCACCGTTGATGTCGCCCCAGCCGAGCTGCGTGTTCTCGAACAGCGAGCCGTCGGTCTTGAGGTCGCCCAGGAACTGCAGCGACTCCTTGACGGCCGGGTCCGTGAGCGTGGCCTTGTACTTGTCGTCCTCGAGCACCTGCGTGCGACCACCGCGCGAGTAGGCCGCAGCGGTCAGCTGCCAGCCGCCCGCGTTGTCCAGCGCCATCATCGCGTAGCCCGGCACGCCGGTCTTGTCGTGGATGGTCTTGGAGTACTCGCGGACCTCGTCCCACGTCGTCGGCGGCTTGTCCGGGTCCAGTCCGGCGTCCGAGAACAGCTTGCGGTTGTAGTGCAGGGCGACCGCGTAGATCGACTTGGCCGGGACGGCGTAGATCTTGCCGTCGTCGCTCAGGCCGGCCGCGAGGACCTGCTCGTTGAAGTCGCCCGCGTAGGGCAGCTGCTGCACCTGCGCGTCGATGTCGGCGATCTGCCCGTTCTGGATCAGCGTCTTGGTGTCCGTGGCGGGGACCTCGAAGACCGTCGGCAGCGTGCCACCGGCGAGGTCGGCGGCGAACGTCGACGCGAGCCAGTTGTACTCCTGCGTCTCGATCTTGATGTCCGGGTACTTCTCCTCGAACTGCGTCACGCGCTCGTTGAGCGCGTCGACCGCGGTCTGCTCGGCTCCCGGCTGCAGGCCGGCGACCGTGATGGTCACCTTGCTGTCGCTGGATGCGGACGAGTCGTCGCCCGAGTCGTCGTTCGAGCTGCACGCGGCCAGCAGGCCGATGGACAGCACACCGGCCATGGCGAGCGCGGTGGTGCGTGAGGACCTCATCGTCACTCCTTCGGGAGAGGTTCCGTGCCCGGCGGGATGCCGGTTCGGAGTCGTTCTGGTTCGTGTCTGGTTCGTGCGGGGTTTCTGCGGGGGCGGTGCTCAGGGTCGAGCGGTGCGCAACCACGCGGCGGTGTCGCGCGGGAGCAGCCCTGCCTCGAGCGGCGCGCTCGTGAGCAGGAGGTCGGAATGGGCGGGCAGTGGTGCGGGCGCGTCGCCCAGGTTGACCACGCACACGAGGTCGCCACGGGCGAACGCGAGCACGTCGTCGGAGGTGTCCAGCTGGTCGAGCCATCTCAGTGGCCCGTCGCCCAGGCTGGGCTCGGACCGGCGGATCGCGAGCAGGTCGCGGTACAGGTGCAGGGTGGACGTCGGGTCCGACTCCTGCGCCTCGACCGTGAGCTCGCTCCAGGCGGCGGGCTGGGGAAGCCAAGGCTCCCCCGTGGCGCCGTCAGGACTGAACCCGAACGGGGCGGACGTCCCGGACCAGGGCAGCGGCACGCGGCAGCCGTCCCGGCCGGGGTCGACACCCTCGGATCGGAAGTGCATGGGGTCCTGCAGGAGCTCCAGCGGCAGATCCTCCACCTCGGGCAGGCCCAGCTCGTCGCCCTGGTAGATGTACAGGGAGCCGGGCAGCGCCGCGGTGAGCATCGCGGCGGCGCGGGCACGGCGCCGGCCCACCGTCAGGTCCGTCTCCGTGCCGAACCGCTTGGCGCTGAAGGCGAACGAGCTGTCCTCGCGCCCGTACCTGGTGACCGGTCGCGTGACGTCGTGGTTGGACAGCACCCACGTGGCGGGCGCACCGACGGGGCCGTGCGCGGCCAGGGTCAGCTCGATGGACTCGCGGAACTTCTTCGCGTCCCACGGGCGGGCCATGAAGTCGAAGTTGAAGGCGGTGTGCATCTCGTCGGGGCGCAGGTACTGCGCGAACCGCTCGGTGTCCCGCAGCCAGACCTCGCCGACGAGCACCCGGGTGCCCGGGTAGGAGTCGGCGACGGCGCGCCAGCTGCGGTAGACGTCGTGCAGCTCGTCGCGGTCGACGTGCGGGTGACCCCCCGGGCCCGGGTGCTCGGGCACCTCGGGGAGCTCCGGGTCCTTGATGAGGAGCGCTGCCGAGTCGATCCGGATGCCGGCCACGCCACGGTCGAACCAGAAGCGCAGGACGTCCTCGAACTCCGCGACGACGTCCGGGTGCGACCAGTTGACATCCGGCTGTGCCGGCGCGAAGAGGTGCAGGTACCACTCGCCGGGGGTGCCGTCGGGGTTCGTCGTGCGGGTCCACGTGCTGCCCTGGAAGTCGGAGACCCAGTGGGTGGGGATCTCGTCGCCGTTCTCGCCCTTGCCGGGGTGGAACCAGAACCGCGCCCGCTCCGGGGAGCCCGGTCCGGCGGCGAGGGCCGCCTGGAACCACGCGTGCTGGTCGGAGACGTGGTTGGGGACGACGTCGATGATCGTGCGGATCCCGACGGCGAGCGCGTCGTCGATGAGCCGCTCTGCCTCGGCGAGCGTGCCGAACGCCGGGTCGATGGCCCGGTAGTCGGCCACGTCGTAGCCGCCGTCTGCCAGCGGGGAGACGTACCAGGGAGTGACCCAGATCGCGTCGACGCCGAGGTCCCGCAGGTACGGCAGGCGCGATCGCAGGCCCTCCAGGTCGCCGGTGCCGTCACCGTTCCCGTCCGCGAAGCTGCGGGGGTAGACCTGGTAGATCACCGCGCCGCGCCACCACTGAGGGTCGGTCTCCGGTTGAGGCTGCGTCACTGCGGTCTCGTCTCTCATGTGCCATCGCCACGTCATCGTCGCGAGATGGACACTAAAGGACTCGACTGAAAGTACGCAAGAACCTGACAGTCAAGTTATCGAAGTGTGACCAAACGACGGCCGATACTCGATCGACCCCCGCTCCCCTCTCGCCGGGAGAGACGCCCACGCCGACACGAGAGCCCCCCCGCAGCACGAGGCGACGAGGAGCTCCGCGCGGTGCTCACGCCTCAGCTGTGGGCCGCCGGTGTCGTCGGACGCTCGCGGAGGAGGCTCGCACCCGAAGGTCACGGCGACGACACGCTTGTGCGTCTAGACGGCAGCGACCTGGCGTGCGCGCGCCGGACCCGTGGAGCCGCGCACGACGAGCTCGGGCTCGAACAGCAGCTCGTCGTGCGGGACCGCGGCGCCGTGGATCTGGCTGACGAGGAGGTCGATCGCGGCCCGGCCCATCGGCTCGATCGGCTGGCGGACCGTCGTGAGCGGCGGTTCGGTGCAGCTCATGAACGCCGAGTCGTCGTAGCCGACGACCGAGATGTCGTCGGGCACGTTCAGGCCTGCCCGGCGCGCGGCCCGGATGACACCGAGGGCCAGCGGGTCGCTCGCGCACACGATCCCGGTCACGCCCTCGCGCAGCAGCCGGTTGCCCGCCGCCTGCCCGCTCTCGAGCGAGTACGCGCTGCGGACGACGTGGTTCTCGCCCAGCTCCAGGCCCAGGCGCCGCATGATCACCTGCGCCGCGCGGAGCTTGCGCTCGGACGGCACGTGGTCGACGGGCCCGAGGACGAGCCCGATCGTCGTGTGGCCGAGGGACGCCAGGTGCCCGATCGCCTGCTCGATGGCGACCTCGTCGTCGCACGACACCCGCGGGAACGGGAGCTCCTCGATCGAGGCGTTGATGAGCACGACCGGCAGGTTGCGGCCTGTCAGGCGCTCGTAGTGGTCGTGCGTCGCGTCGCGCTGGGCGTAGTGGCCGCCCGCGAAGACGATGCCCGAGACCTGCTGGCCCAGGAGCAGCTCGACGTAGTCCGCCTCGGACACCCCGCCGGCCGTCTGGGTGCACAGCACCGGCGTGAAGCCCTGCTGCGCGAGCGCTCCCCCGACCACCTCGGCGAACGCCGGGAAGATCGGGTTCTGGAGCTCGGGGAGCACCAGACCGACCAGCCGGGCCCGTTCGCCGCGGAGCTTGGTGGGCCGCTCGTAGCCCAGGACGTCGAGCGCGGTCAGGACCGCCTCGCGGGTGGACTCGGACACTCCGGGCTTCCCGTTGAGCACTCTGCTCACGGTCGCTTCGGAGACACCGACCTTGCGCGCTACCTCTGCGAGTCGCCGTGACATGCGCGTCATCGTACGCGCTGACGCGCAAACCGCTTGCAGAGCGTTGCAAGCGGTGCACATCGGCGTGTCACGGGGCTACGGCGTCGGGTCGGGGATGCCCGGCTGAGCAGCGCGGAGCTTGTCCGTGAGGGCGCGCAGGGTCGCCAGCTCCCCCGAGTCGAGGGCTCCCCCGACGAGGTGCCGGATGCTGCGCACGTGCCGCCGCCCGATCTCGCGCTGCATGCGCCGGCCCTCCGGCGTGAGGGTCACCAGCACGCCCCGGGCGTCGCCCTCCACCGGGCCGCGCGTGACCAGTCCGTCGTTCTCGAGCCGCTCGACCAGCCGGGACAGGCTGGGCTGGGTCAACAGGCTGCCCTCGCCCAGCTCGCGCAGCCGCGCCGCGCCGCCGGGGCAGCCGGACAGCGTGAACAGCACGTCGTACTCGCGGATGGTGAGCGGACCCCACACGTCGTCGCGCTGGAACCTGCGCATGAGTGCCACCTGGGCGCGGAACAACGACTCCCACGCCTCGGCCGCCTCCCGCGTCCCGGGCAGGTCCGTGCTCTCGCTCACCGCTCGCTCCTTCGTGTCCATGCGTACGTATGCATTCTCAACTCGGCGCAGGTCACCGGTGTTCCGCCCGGGCTCCGCGATCCACCTGCGGATACGCTCAGTCGATGACCACCGAGGCGGCCCCGCGCACCACCTACCTGCTGGTGGACGGCGAGAACATCGACGCCACCCTCGGCTCGTCGATCCTCGGGGGCCGGCCGACGCCGGAGCAGCGCCCCCGCTGGGAGCGCGTGCTGACCTTCGCGCAGCAGACGTGGGACCAGCCGGTCAAGGCGCTGTTCTTCCTCAACGCCTCCAACGGCTCGCTGCCCATGTCGTTCGTCCAGGCACTGCTGGCCATCGGCTTCCAGCCGATCCCCCTGTCGGGCGAGTCGTACGAGAAGGTCGTCGACATCGGCATCAAGCGCACGCTGGACGCCATCGCCGGCCGCAGCGGGGACGTGCTGCTGGCCAGCCATGACGGCGACTTCGCGCCGGAGCTCGAGGTGCTCGTCGACGACGACGACCGGCGCGTGGGCCTGCTGGCGTTCCGGGAGTTCACCAGCACCCAGCTCGCGGCGCTCACCGCGAAGGGTCTGTCGACGTTCGACCTCGAGGGCGACGTGGCGGCGTTCAACGTCCAGCTGCCCCGGCTGCGGATCATCCCGCTCGACGAGTTCGACCCGCTGCGCTACCTCTGACGGGTGGTTCTCGGGCTCACAGCGGAGCCCCAGGTTACGGACCGGTAACAATGTATGTAGTACCGGTGACCAAGTACCTAGTACCGCATGGCTCAGGTGTTGTCCCGGGTGCTAGACAGTGCCCGGGTTCCGCCCGAAGTGCCCGGTGAGCCGCGCGGTCAACGGCGATCACAGCAGCGCGCCGAGCACTTCGGCGGACCTCGTTCATGAGCGGGCACGTCCCGTCTCCACGGCACAACCACGACGGGGTGGTCATGAAGCGGTACCTCTTGGCGGGGCTCGTCCTCGCCCTGGTCACGACAGCAGTCGTCCTGTTCGCGTCTCCCGAGCTGCAGAGCGTCGCGCTGCTCGGTGCGGCCCTGGGCGGCACCCTCGGACTGGTCCCGGACCGGTCCCCCGCCCACCGGGTCGGCGGCTTCGCCGTCGGCTTCGTCGCGGCCTGGCTGGGCTATGCGCTGCGCGCCGCCGTGCTGCCCGACGCCACCTCCGGCCGCGCCGTCGCGGTCCTGCTCGTCCTGCTCGCCTGCCTCGCGGTCGCCGCCGGTACCCGCGGCCGCCTGCCCCTGTGGTCGACCCTGCTCGGCGCCGCGGCCATGGCCGGCGCGTACGAGGCCACCTACGCCGCGGACCCGACGGCCTTCGTCGCCTCGTCGGCCACGACCGCGACGTCGATCCTGCTCGCGGCCGGAGCCGGCTTCCTGGCCACGGCGCTGCTCGGCCCGCAGATCGTCCAGGAGCGCGAGCTCGAGCGGGAGGCCGAGGCGCTCGTCGTCGAGGAGCCCCCGACCCGGCGTTCCATGCCCGCCAACACCCTGTCCTTCGACCCTCAGACGGAGGCCTGACGTGCGCCGTTCCCTCGCGACGGCCGGTGTCGCCGTCGTCATGCTCCCGCTGACCTTCGGCGCCGCGAGCGCCCCCGCCCTGGCCGCAGCCGACAGCGGCGACGTGGCCGTCACCAACACCGAGACCGTGCAGGCCAAGCTCGACGCCAAGGGCGCCCTGCTGGAGGCGCGCGTCTACGAGCAGCTCGCGCTCTCCGGCCACGGCACCGCGACGATCTCCAACCCCGTCTCCACCAAGGGCCTGCGCAACCTCGACGGGTTCGGGGGCTACAAGGTGGTCGGCGGCACGCTGGTCAGCCAGGTCACCGTCGACGGGGAGAAGCGCCAGCGCTCCGTCAGCGACTACGACAAGGACCTGCCCCTGACGGTCAAGGTCACCTACACGCTGGACGGCGAGCCGGTCGAGCCGGGTCACGTGGTCGGCCGCAGCGGCACGCTCGGCGTGCACTACACGGTCACCAACGTCACCGGCCGCACGCAGGACGTCACCTACGACGACGGCACCGGCACCCGCGCGACCGCGTCGGCCGAGACCGTCGTGCCGATGATCGGCCAGCTGGTCACCACCCTGCCCTCGAGCTTCACCGACATCCGCTCCGACGAGGCCGGCGTCGCGGGCGACGGCCACGGTGGCAACCGGCTCACGTTCCAGATGACTCTCTTCCCGCCGATCGGCTCGGACACCGCCGAGTTCGGCTACACCGCACACGTGTCGCACGGCGTGGTGCCCCCGGCCAACCTCACCTCGATGGCCGTCTCCCCGCTCGACTACCCGTCGTTCAAGGGCGGTGCGGCCAGCTACGAGGCCGGCGCCCAGAAGGGCGTCGACCTGACCGGCGGCGCCCTGCAGATCGACGACAGCGTGCTCCAGCTGCACGACGGCGCGGCCCAGCTCCTGGCCGGCCTGCTGCAGCTGCACGACGGCGCCACCCAGCTGTCGAGCGGGCTCAACGACTCGGCCGTCCCTGGTGCCGGACAGCTGGCCGACGGCGCCCACCAGCTCGACGCGGGCTTGGCCAAGGCCCGGGCATCCGCTCCGGCTCTCATCGACGGACTCAAGCAGGTCGACTCGGGCCTGGCGCTGGTCGACGGGGGCCTCGCGGCCATGTACGCGAAGTTCGGCGCTGTACCGGACTCGGCGAAGCCGCTCGTCGACGGCATCGCGAGGATGCGGGCCGCCATCGGCACGACTACGACCCCTCAGACCCTCCTGTTCGGCGTCGACCAGTCGCGACTCGGGGTCCTGTCCGCGGCCGGGTCCCTCGACCAGGTGGTCGCCGGATCCCTGAAGGCGGGCGGCGAGCTCTCGAACGCCATCACCGCTCTCGGCCAGATCCGAGCCGGGATGAACCCCGCGTACCTGCCGACGTACGACCTGATCGTCGCCGGCCTGAACGACGGCGTCCCAGTCCTCACGAACACTGCCGACCCGACGACGATCGCCGGCGGGACGACCGCCATCGCAGCCGGCCTGCGGGACCAGGTGGCGCCCGGCCTCTACCGGGTCGAGTGCGGCTTGAGCAACAAGACCTTCTCCAACTGTGGAGCTGACCCCGGCCTCCTCGAGGGTGTCGCGCTCGTCAGCGGCGGCGTGTCAGCGCTCCTGCAGGGGTATGTCGACGCCAGAGCCGCGATCGGCGGTGCCGGCGACACGAAGGCGAACGGCACTCTGCGCGGCGGGGTCCACGCGCTGCAGGGCGGCACGAACCAGCTCAGCAGCGGTGGCACCGCGCTCGTCTCTGGCCTGGGTGAGCTGGGCAACGGCGCCGGCCGGCTCAGCGACGGCGCCGACGACCTTGCCGCAGGGCTGCGAGACGCGGCCGACGGGTCGACGCAGCTCGCCGACGGACTCGGGGACGCCGCGACCGGCGCACCCAAGCTCGTGGACGGCACGCAGCAGCTCTCGGACGAGGGCACGTCGCAGGTCGTCGCGAGCGGCAAGGAGACGGCGGCCGACTTCGGCGTCAAGTACGCCGTGCTCACCGCCGGGGCGCAGCGGGCGGCCGACGAGTCGATGGCCTACGGGGCACCCGAGGGGGCGACCGGGGCGACCGCGTACTCGATCGACATCGCGGGCGCCGACGGGGAGGGCGTGAACGCGCTCGCCCGGCTGATCCTGGCGATCGTGTTCTTCGCGGCCGGCATCGGGATCGCCACGCTGGTCGGACGTCGCATCGCCTGACGCACCAGGAACGAGAGCGGGATCCGTCGCGTGCGACGGATCCCGCTCTCGTTGGTGGAGGAGGTGTCAGGTGGCTTCGTCGTAGCGGTCGAGGACGATCTCGACGAGTCGGTCGTCGGGCGCGAGCGGGTCGGTGACGACGTCGGCCCCGGCCTCGAGCACCCGGTCGTGGAAGTAGCCGGGGGCCAGCAGGTAGGACGCCACCACGACGCGCCCGCCCTCGGGCAGGTCCGCCCGGGCGGCGGCGACCGCGACGGGCACCCGCGGCTCGGCACCGGCGCCGTAGCCGATCGTGACGGGCTGCGGGATGCGGTCGGCAAGGCCGGCGGCGATGGCCTCGACGGCGAGCGCGGCGGCCGGGTCGGTCGACCCTGCGGCGGCGAGCACGACGAGGTCGTCGGGAGCGAGCTCGACCGCGTGGAGCCGGTCGACGAGGATGTCCACGAGCCGCGGGTCCGGACCGAGCGGCGAGGCCGCGGTGGCGCCCGGCTGGTCGACGGCCGCGGCGATGTCCACGCGGACGTGGAAGCCGGTCGACAGGAGCAGCGGGACGACGACCGCGCCGGCGGCGTCGCCGTCGAGAGCGTCGGCGACGACGTTGGCCACCTCGGGCTGCTGCACGTCGACGAAGGCCTCACGCACGTCCAGCTCGGGGCGCGCGGCGGCGGCACCGGTGAGGATCGAGCGGACGGCCGCACGGCCCTGCACGTCGTCGGTGCCGTGCGAGCAGCCGACGAGGACGGGGTGGGCCGGCGACGAGTAGTCGGGCACCGGACCGCGAGCATGCAGTGCGTTGGTCATCGAACCTCCTCCAGCTCGAGACGGTATCCCCTCTTCACGACAGTCTTGATGAGTGCCCGGCTGCCGGTCGCGTCCCGGAGGCGCGCGATCGCGACCTCCGCGGCGTGCGGGTCGGTCGAGTCACCGGGCAGGACCGCGAGCACGTGGTCGCGCGGGACGACCGATCCACCGGCCTTGACCAGCAGGCGGAGCACCTCGAGCCCGGTCGGGGTCAGGGCCAGAACGCGCCCGTCCAGCACGGCCGCGCCGCGGTGCACCTGCAGCGGGCCGGCGATCGTCTGTAAGGCCTGCAGCCCGCCGTAGTGGCCGACGACCGCGCGCACCAGCGACCCCAGCCGACCTCGGTCGGGCACGAGCGGCTCGATCCCCCGCTCCTGCAGCGGCTTGGCGGTGATCGGTCCGACGGCCGCCATCACGACGCTCCCCCGCCGGGCCAGCCGCTCGATCTGCTCGGAGACGCCCGCGTCGTCGGCGGCCGCGAGCCAGGCCGCCGCACCGGGCGCGGACGTGAACACGACCGCGTCGACCTCGCCCGCGGCGACGGAGCGGACCGAGGCCTCGACCACGGCGGCGTCGGGCGGCGGACCCCAGCGGTAGACGATGAGGCTGCGGACGCGGGCGCCCGCGGCGGCGAACGCCTCGTCGAGCCCGTCGGCCCCGGCGCCGTGGTGCTGCACGGCGATGTCGCGGCCGGCGACGCCCTCGTCGAGCAGCACCTCGGCGATCTCGGCGCTCGTCTCGGACTCGGCCACCCAGTCGGCGGTGAGGCCGGCGGCCTGGATCGCACCGCGCGCCTTGGGGCCGCGCGCGACGATCCGGGTGTCGCGCAGCATCGCGACCAGCGGCTCGGCAAGCCCGTACGCGTCGGCGGCCTCGATCCAGCCGCGGAACCCGATGCCGGTGGTGACGATGACGGTGTCCGGCGGGTCCGCCAGCAGCGAGCGCGTGCCCTCCAGCAGTGCGGCGTCGTCCGTGTGCGGAACCATGCTCAGCGCGGGCGCGTGCCGGATCGCGGCGCCCCTGCGGCCGAGTGCCGCGGCCAGCTCTGCGGAACGACGGTCGGCGGTGACGAGCACGACGCAGCCGGCGAGGGTCTGGTCGATAGGTTCGGTCACGAGGACATTGTGACGGCTGGAGGCTTCAGCAGGTCCGCGTTCGCCACATCGCCGAGCACGATGACGGCCGGCGCCCGCACGCCTGCGGCGGCCGCGACGTCGACGACGTCGGCCAGCACCGCCCGCGTGACGCGCTGACCGGGCAGGGTGCCGTCCTCGACCAGGGCGACGGGCGTCTGCGGGTCCACGCCGCCGTCGAGCGCACGCTGCGCGAGCGTGGGCAGCGCGCCGACGCCCATGAGCACCACGACGGTGCAGGACTTCTCGCGCAGGCCCAGCAGCGCGGCCGACGACCAGCCGTCGTGCCCGTTCATCACGTGCACGGCACCGACCGTGCCGCGGTGCGTCAGCGGGATGCCCGCCGCGGCCGGCGCACCGAACGCGCTGCTCACGCCCGGTACCACCGACACGTCGACGCCGGCCTCACGGCAGGCCAGCACCTCCTCGCCGCCACGCCCGTAGACGAACGGGTCGCCGCCCTTGAGCCGGACGACGACACGCCCCCGCTGCGCCTGCTCGACGAGGATCCGACCGATCTCGTGCTGCGGGACGGGGTGGTTGCCGGGGGTCTTGCCGACGTCGATGACCTCGACGCCCGCGTGCAGCTCGTCCAGCACGCTCACGGGTCCCAGGCGGTCGGTGACCACGACGTCGGCCTCGGCGAGCGCGCGTCGACCGGCGATGGTCAGCAGCCCGAGGTCCCCGGGTCCGCCGCCGACGAGCACCACGCGACCCGTACCCGCGCGGTGCCGACGCAGGTCGACGTGGCCCTCGCGCAGGTGGGTCGCCAGGGCGTCGCGCACGACCCGCGTCCGCACGGGGTCGGGCGCACCGGTCGAGACGACGCCGACCAGGACGTCCCCGTGCTGGGTGCTGGCCGGGGTGCGGGCGGAGCCGCTCGACGCACCCGCGTCCACGCAGAACGTCTGCCGACCGTCCGCCCAGCCGACGACCGCGGCGTCGGTGCCCTTGTCACCGGTGGCGGTGTGCACGAGCCACACGCCGTCGAGGTCCGCCTCGACCACCTCGCGCGCACGCCACTCGAGCAGCCCCCACGTGTGCATGTCCTTCAGCCCCTCGCACAGCTGCGGCGCGACGACGACCACGCGGGCCGCGTCGGCCAGCAGCGCCTGGACCCGACGTGCGGCGACCGGGCCGCCCCCGACGACGAGCACGCGCCGACCGGTGAGGTCGAGCCCGAGCATCGTCGTCACGACGCCACCTCGACGAGCCCGTCGCGCACCCGCACGGGCCAGGTGCGCAGGTCAGGAGCCAGGTCGCGGAGCGGGGCCTTGCCGGCGACGTCGAGGCACGACCCGGTCTCCAGGGCGAAGACCTGCTTGTACATCGGCGAGGCGACCGTCGGTACATCGGTGTCGCCCACACGACGCGACCCGACGATCCCCCGCGAGATCACGTACGCGTCGCTGAACGGGTCGTGCTGCTGGACCGCGAAGACGCGGTCGTCGACGAGCCGGAAGAGGGCGACCTGGTCGCCGTCCGCCAGGAGCGCCGCGGCACCGCGCTCCGGGGCGAGGTCGGAGAGCCGGCACACCACCGTCCAGCGGGCGGTGCTCGAGGCGGCGGGTGCGACGTCCAGCGCGGTCATGAGCGGACCTCCAGGGTGGTGCCGGCAACCAGGACGGGTTCATGGTGCGGAGTCGGCCGCGCGGCTGCGCGCTCGTCGGCCGTCGCGGGGCGGGACTGGCCGCGTTCCGGGACGTAGGCGAGCGACGGGTCGGGAGTCTCCGGGGCGTTCACGAACGACGCGAACCGGCTGAGCTTCTCGGGGTCCTCAAGGGTGGCGCGCCACTCGTCCTCGTACTCGTCGACGTGCAGGTCCATCTGTGCGTCGAGGTCGGCGCAGATGCCGAGCGCGTCGTCCATCACGACCGCCCGGACGCCCGCGAGGCCGCCTTCGACGTCGTCGATCCACGGCGCCGTGCGCTGCAGCCGGTCGGCCGTGCGGACGTAGTAGAGCAGGAACCGGTCGATCGTCCGCACGAGGGTCTCGGTGTCGAGGTCCTCCGCCAGCAGCTGGGCGTGCCGGGGCGTGAAGCCGCCGTTGCCGCCGACGTAGACGTTCCATCCCTTGTCGGTCGCGATGACCCCGACGTCCTTGCCGCGGGCCTCCGCGCACTCGCGCGCGCACCCGGAGACGCCGAGCTTGATCTTGTGCGGCGAGCGCAGGCCGCGGTACCGCAGCTCGAGCATCACCGCGAGCGCCACCGAGTCCTGCACCCCGAACCGGCACCACGTGGACCCGACGCACGACTTCACGGTGCGCAGCGACTTGCCGTAGGCGTGCCCGGACTCGAAGCCCGCGTCCACCAGGCGACGCCAGATCACGGGCAGCTGGTCGATCCGGGCGCCGAACAGGTCGATCCGCTGCCCGCCGGTGATCTTGGTGTAGAGCCCGAACTCCTGCGCCACCGACCCGATCGCGATGAGGCCCTCGGGGGTCACCTCGCCGCCCGGGATCCGCGGGACCACCGAGTACGACCCGTCCTTCTGCAGGTTCGCCATGACGTGGTCGTTGGTGTCCTGCAGCGCGGCACGCTCGCCCTCGAGCACGTGCGCCGGAGACGTCGTCGACAGGATCGACGCGACGGTCGGGCGGCAGATGTCGCAGCCGCGGCCGGTGCCGAAGCGCTCGATGACGGCGGTGAACGACGAGACCCCGGAGACCCGGACCGCGTCGTACAGCTGCGCCCGGCTCAAGGCGAAGTGCTCGCACAGCGCCGAGCTCACGGTCACCCCCTGCTTGGTCAGCTCGGTGGTCATGAGCTTCTTCACCAGCGGCAGGCAGGACCCGCAGGACGTGCCCGCGCGGGTGCACGCCTTGACCGCGCCGAGGTCGGTGCACTCGTGCTCGGTGACCGCGCCGCGGATGGTCCCTGCAGAGACGTTGTTGCACGAGCACACGCCCGCGTCGTCGGGAAGCTCCAGCTCCGGCGCGCCGCCGCCCCCCTCGGGGAGCAGGAACGCGGCCGGGTCTCCGGGCAGCTCCCGGCCCAGCATCGGGCGCAGGCTCGCATAGGCCGAGGCGTCGCCGACGAGGACGCCACCGAGCAGCGTGCGCGCGTCGTCGGACATCACGAGCTTCTTGTAGACGCCCGCCACGGGATCCGCCCAGACGATCTCCAGCGCGCCGGGCGTCTCGCCGAACGCGTCGCCGAAGGACGCGACGTCGACGCCCGAGAGCTTGAGCTTCGTGGCCGTGTCGGCCCCCGGGAAGGTGGACGAGCCACCGAGCAGCCGGTCCGCGGTGATCTCGGCCATCGCGTACCCGGGTGCGACGAGGCCGATGCAGGCGCCCTGGATGCACGCGACCTCGCCGACGGCCGAGATGGACGGGTCGCTGGTCAGGCAGGTGTCGTCGACGACGATGCCGCCGCGCGCGCCGATGGCCAGGTCGCAGGCGCGCCCGAGCTCGTCGCGCGGCCGCACACCCGCCGCGATCACGACGACGTCCGCGTCGACGCGGCCGCCGTCGGCGAGCTCGAGGCGACCCACCCCGCCGCGGCGGTGCGGGCGGATCCTCGTGGTCATCGCGTTGAGCCGGACGCCGACGCCGAGCTGGTTGATCAGGCGCCGCAGGGCCTCGCCGCCGCCGAGGTCGATCTGCGCGGACATGAGGTGCGTGCCCACCTGGAGCACGGTGGTCTTCGCCCCGAGCGCCTGCAGAGCACCGGCGGCCTCGAGGCCGAGCAGGCCGCCGCCGAGGACCGCGCCCTTGACCACACGGTCCTGCGACAGCTTCTCGACGTAGCCGCGCAGCTCGGCGACGTCGTCGACGGTCCGGTAGACGAAGACGCCCGGCAGGTCCGCACCCTCGAGCGGAGGGACCCAGGCCGACGAGCCGGTCGCCATCACCAGGTGGTCGTAGCGCTCGGTGCGGCCGTGCGCGGTGGTGACCGTGCGGGCGGCCCGGTCCAGCGCCACGACGGCGTCGTCGCGGACCAGCGTGACCAGCGGGTCGTCCCACAGGGCGGGGTCGCCGAGGGCCAGGTCGTCGGCGTCGCGGCCGGAGAAGTAGCTGGTGAGCGCGACACGGTCGTACGGCCGGCGCGGCTCCTCGGCCAGGACCGTGATCCGCCACGTCCCGGCGGCGTCCCGGTCGCGGAGGGCTTCGACGAGGCGCTGGGCGACCATGCCGCCGCCGACGACGACGAGGTGCTGGGTCATGGGGTGCTCCGTCGATCGGGGGCTGGGGCACCTCCGACGGTAGGAAGCCGGTGTTGCGCGACGGGTGCGGCACCGTTACCCCGGAGGAACCTTTCGCGCACACGGGGTGGGTGCGAGGTGTGAGAGTGGGACGCATGAGTCCTGTGATAGCCCTGCTCCGCGCCGTGAACGTCGGCGGCCGCAAGGTCACCTCGGCCCAGCTGAGGTCCGTCGCGTCGGACCTCGGGCACACGTCCGTGACCACCTACGTGAACAGCGGGAACCTCGTGCTCGTCCCGGCGTCGGGGTCGGACGTCGCCGCCGGGTTGTCCGCGGCGTTCGCCGACGAGTTCGGGTTCGACGTCCCGGTGATCGCACGGACCCTCGAGGAGTGGGACGCGGTGGTCGACGCCGTCCCGTTCACCACAGAGGTCGCGGAGGACCCCGCCCACGTCGTCGCCGTGTTCTGGGACGGTCCGGTCGCCGCGTCCGCCAAGCACTTCGACCCGTCGCGGTACGGCCGCGAGACCCTGGTGTGGGCGAAGCGGGAGACGTACGCCTACTACCCCGACGGGCAGGGCCGCTCGAAGCTGACGCCGGACGTGCTGGCCAAGGCGTCGGGGCGGGTCGGCACCGCCCGCAACTGGAACACCGTCCTCGCCCTCCAGAAGCTCGCGCGCGAACGCGTCTAGCGTGGGCCCATGGCCACCCTGTTCACCAAGATCATCGACGGCGACATCCCCGGCCGGTTCGTGTGGGCCGACGAGATCGCCGTCGCGTTCGGCACCATCGCGCCGATCACCGACGGGCACGTGCTCGTGGTCCCCCGCGCCGAGATCCTCCAGCTCACCGACGCGCCCGACGACGTCCTGACCCACCTGATGCTCGTCGCGCGCACCATCGGCCAGGCGCAGCAGCACGCCTGGGACGCACCCCGCGCCGCGCTGCTCGTCGCCGGGTTCGAGGTCCCCCACCTGCACCTGCACGTGCTCCCGGCCTGGGACGAGGCGAGCCTGACGTTCCGCAACGCGCGCCCGGACCTACCCGCCGCGTCGCTGGACGCCTCCGCCGAGCGAGTCCGGACCGCGCTGATCGAGCTGGGTCACGGCGCCCACGTCCCGACGTCGCTCGGCTCCGCTGTGCTCGGCTCCGCTGCGCTCGGGCCGGACGCTCCCTGACATGGCGCGCATGCCGCGCCACGAGTCCAGCCGCTGGGCGGGTCTGCCGGCGTTCGTGCTCGACGGCCCGGGCCGGTCGAAGGACCACCTGGTCGTCCTCACGGACGAGCAGGAGCTCGAGTTCCTGCGGTACGCGTTGCAGGGCGTCCCGACGACGTCATGGACCTCGAACGAGATCGACTGGGACGCCTACCGGTTCCTGAGCCGCTCGGGACCGTTCGCGACCGGCTCCGAGCTCGCAGCGGAGCTGGTCGAGGTCCTGCGCGCGCACTCGACCGACGACGAGACCGTCGTCGTGGTCTGGAGCGGCGTCGGCACCGCCGCCGTTGCGATGAGCTCCCGCACCGCGCAGGACAACATGGCGGACATCGAAGAGGCGTGGTTCTTCCTGCTCGACCAGCGCGTCCTCGTCGTCGGCGACTACGACTGGTACGTCACCGCGGCTCGGCTGGTGGACCTCACCGAGCCGGTCGTCGACAAGCTGCGGACCTTCCTCGTGCAGGCACCCGACCTGTGAGTTCCTTGCGGTTGCCTGACGGAACTGCGCAGGGTGACGACAAGCCGCGCCGCAGGAGGCAGAGTCGGCCCTAGACGCGGCGACGAGGAGGCATTCGGGATGGCAGGACGTCGACAGACCGGTCTGGCCGCGGTTGCGGGGCTCGTCGCCGGGATCGTGACGATCGGCGTCGGTGCGGTGGTCGCGCTGGTGACGGGGCCGTCGTCGGACCCGCTCGTGGCGGTCGGCTCGGCGTTCGTCGACGCGACGCCGGCGTGGCTCAAGGAGTTCGCGACCTCGACGTTCGGCACCTCGGACAAGGTGGTGCTCGGACTCGGCGAGCTGGTGGTCCTGCTTGCCCTGGCAGCGCTCGCCGGCGTCCTGGCGGCCCGCCGGTGGGCGTGGGGCGCGATCCTCGTCGTGCTGCTCGGCGCCGCCGCCGCCCTCGCCGCGATGGCACGGCCGGACGCCGGTGCGCTGGCTGGGCTGCCCGCGGTCGTCGGCACCGTGGCCGGGCTCTGGACCCTGCGGTTCCTCATCCGGAAGATCCCCGCGCCCGACGCGAGCGCGCGTCAGGCGGCGATCGGCCGCCGCGGCTTCCTGCAGGCGACGCTCGCGGCGGGTGCACTCGGCGTGGTCGCCCTCCTCGTCGGCCGGACGATCGGCAGCAACGCACGCGGCGCCCAGACCGCCCGGGACGCCCTCAAGATCCCGAAGGCCGGCACGCCCGTGGCCCCGGTCCCGGCGGGCGTGGACGTGGGCGTCGAGGGCGTGGACCCGTGGCTGACGCCCGCCGAGGACTTCTACCGGATCGACACCGCGCTGACCGTCCCGCACGTCGACCCGTCGACGTGGAGCCTGCGGATCCACGGGATGGTCGACAAGGAGATCACGCTGACCTGGGACGAGCTGCTCGGCTCCGACCTGGTCGAGGCGTACGTGACGCTGGCGTGCGTGTCGAACCCGGTGGGCGGCGACCTCATCAGCAACCAGAAGTGGCTGGGGCTGCCGATCAAGGGGCTGCTGGAGCGGGCGAACCCGACGGGCGACGCCGACATGGTCCTGTCCACGAGTGTCGACGGCTTCACGGCAGGCACCCCGCTCGAGGTGCTGATGGACGGGCGCGACGCGCTGCTGGCGATCGCGATGGACGGCGAGCCGCTGCCGTTCGAGCACGGCTTTCCGGTGCGCATGGTGGTTCCCGGCCTGTACGGCTACGTCTCCGCGACCAAGTGGGTCACCGACCTGGAGGTGACGCGGTTCGCGGACGCCGAGGCGTACTGGACCAAGCGCGGCTGGTCGCCCGAGGGCCC
Organism: Cellulomonas sp. P2_B4; assembly: GCF_056404795.1. Taxonomy (NCBI): domain Bacteria; kingdom Bacillati; phylum Actinomycetota; class Actinomycetes; order Micrococcales; family Cellulomonadaceae; genus Cellulomonas; species Cellulomonas sp. P2_B4. The sequence goes on along the minus strand of NZ_JBFUDI010000001.1, from coordinate 401,700 downwards.
GGTCAAGACCCAGTCCCGCATCGACGTGCCCAAGGCGAGCACGACCGTCCCCGCGGGCACGGTCGTCGTGGCCGGCACGTCGTGGGCGCAGCACCGCGGCGTCAAGGGCGTCCAGGTCCGCGTCGACGACGGCGCCTGGAACGACGCCACGCTCGCCGACGACGGCGGCATCGACTCGTGGCGGCAGTGGACCTGGTCCTGGGACGCGGAACCCGGCGACCACGAGCTGTTCGTGCGGGCGTTCGACCCGCAGGGCCCGCAGACCGGTGCCGTCCAGGGCGAGATCCCCGACGGCGCCACCGGCTACGACACGGTCCGCGTGAAGGTCAGCTGAGCGGTACCGGCACGCGCGAGGCCTTCACCACGCGGTGCACGAAGTCGAGCTTGCGGGCCACCGGTTCGGGGATGTCGAACGGGTACAGGTCGTGCTTGCCCATCGCACGGTTGACCCGGTTGAAGAAGGTCGCGAGCGGGAGCCAGTCGCCGAGGATCTCGTCCATCGTCGCGTCGGCGTAGCTGGTTCGCGGGGTGATCTCGCCGTCGGGGATCGTCGGGACCCCCTCCATCTGCACACTCAGGTTTCCCGCGCCGGCGGTGATCAGCGTGCTGGTGAGGTGCAGGTAGTGCGCGAAGCACTCCGCGAAGTCCTCCCACGGGTGCATGGTCGCGTACTGGGAGATGAAGCTCTCGGCCCAGTCCCGTGGGGCGCCGGTCTTGTAGTGGCGGGAGATCGCGTCCGAGTAGGAGGCGCGCTCGTCGCCGAAGATCGTGCGGCACTCGTCGATCCAGTCGGTGCGCTCGACCAGGATCAGCTCGTAGTAGTGCCCGACCTCGTGCCGGAAGTGGCCGAGCATCGTGCGGTACGGCTCGCCGAGGCTGATCCGCAGCGCCTCGCGGTGCGCGTCGAGCGACTCCGCCAGGTCGATGGTGATGATCCCGTTCGCGTGCCCGATGCCCACTCGGGTGCCGCTGGACCGCGAGGAGAGCAGGTCGAAGCCCAGGCCGCCCTCCTTCGCGTACCAGGGCGTGACGGGCAGGCCGAGGTCGGCGAGCTGGACCAGGAGCCGGCGCTTGTCCGCGGACGCGCTCGCGAGCTTCTCCAGGGCCAGGGTGTCGTCGCTGCTGGGCCTGGTGCGCGTGAGCCGGCACGCGAGGCAGCGCCCGGAACCGGAGTCACCCGCGACGAGCCAGTTGCAGCCCCAGTCCCGGTTGCCGCACGGGAACCACCACTGGCCCCCGACGTCCGTGCCCTGCTCGGGTGCCGCGCGCATCGTCAGCGTCGGCGGGTGCAGTCCCATCTCCAGCCCGCACGCCGCGCACTGCGTCGACTCGATGAAGGCGATGGTTGCGCAGCGGGGGCAACGGAAGACGTCCACGTCGCGAACGGTAACCCAGGCGCAGGCCAGACCGCGTGGACGTGCACGGGGCCTGGCGCGGCGAAGCCGGCCGCGGGCGTTCCCGCGGCCGGCTCGGCCGGGTCCTGCACGCGTCGGGAGTCAGATGACCGTCGCGCCGAACCTGCCGGAGCGACGCTGGTAGACGAACCAGGTGGTCACGCCCATCACCACGTAGAACCCGACGATCGCCCAGAGGGCGGCCTGGATGTTGCCCGTCAGCGAGGTGGACGCCGCGAAGCCACGCGGCACGAGGAACCCGCCGAAGGCCCCGATCGCACCGGCGATGCCGATGCAGCCGGCCGCGGCCTTGATGCGACGGAGTCGGTCCGCCTCGTCGGTGACCCCGAAGCGGAACACCGCGGGGATCATCCGGTAGACCGAGCCGTTGCCCGCGCCGGTCGCGGTGAACAGGACGAGGAACGAGGCCAGGAAGGCGCCGAACGAGTGGGCCCGCAGCGCGAAGATCGCGCAGACCACGCCGGCGCCCATGATCGTGAAGGCCGCGATGGTGACGCGTGCGCCGCCGAGCCTGTCCGCCAGGATCCCGCCGAGCGGACGGGCCAGCGAGCCGACGAGCGCACCGGCGAACGCGATGTTCCAGCTGATCTCGGGGAACTGACCCTTGAGGAGGGTCGGGAAGGCACCCGCGAACCCGATGAACGAGCCGAACGTGCCGATGTAGATGAACGAGATGATCCAGGTGTGCCGCGACCGCGTGGCCACGCCGTAGGAGCGCGGGTCCGACTTGGCGTTGGACAGGTTGTTCATGTACTTCCACGCCAGGACCGCCGCGAGGACGACGAGCGGCACGAACATGAAACCGGCGCGCTCCAGGCTGATGCCGGCGCCGATCACGATCACCAGCGGGACGGCCCACTGCACCGCGGCGGTGCCGAGGTTGCCGCCGGCGGCGTTGAAGCCGAGCGCGCGGCCCTTCTCCTTCTCCGGGTAGAAGAACGAGATGTTGGCCATCGACGACGCGAAGTTGCCGCCGCCCACGCCGGCCAGGCAGGCCACCGCGAGCAGGGCACCGAAGCCCCAGTCGGGGTTCTGCACGACGACGCCGAGCCCGATCGTCGGGATGAGCAGGAGCAGCGCCGAGATGATCGTCCAGTTGCGGCCGCCGAACAGCGGGACCGCGAACGTGTAGGGGATGCGCAGCGTGGCGCCGACGAGGCTCGGCACCGCGATGAGCCAGAACGTCTGGTCGACGCTGAGCACGAAGCCGACGCCCGCGAGCTGCGGGACCACGATGCTCCAGACGGCCCAGACCGCGAACCCGAGGAACTCGGCGAAGATCGACAGGACCAGGTTCCGGCGGGCGATCGACCTGCCGACGCCTGCCCACTGGCCTGCGTCCTCGGGGTTCCAGCCGTCGATCCACCGGCCGGGACGAGTGGTGATCGGTGCACCCGCGAGGGCGCCGGTGTCGAGCGTGGTGGACGCCGTGGTGGTGTCTGGGGCGTCGGCGGTCGCGAGCGGTGTCGCCATGAGGACCTCCGGGAAGCTGGGGGGTGGGGTACGTCCCGAACGCTAGGGAGGCCGTGTTTCCGCCGGACTGCGCCCCCGGTTGCGCGTGCGGAACCTTTCGCGCACTGGGTGCCGAGGGCGACTGTGAGGTTCGCTCACGCGGCCGTCGTCACGGCAGCCGGCTCCACGATCACCAGGACCTGGCCCGGGCCGACCTGGTCGCCGGGCGTGACGACGATGTCCACCACCGTCCCGCCGACCGTCGCCGTCACGGGCGCCTCCATCTTCATGGCCTCGAGCGCGAGGAGCTGCTGCCCTCTCTCGACGACGTCGCCGGGGCGGACGTCGATGCGGAACACCGTCGCGACGAACGGCGCCTCCATGCCCTCGCAACCGTCCGGCACCTCGAGCCCGCCGCCGACGGCCGGGAGCGGGAGGTCCGGCTCGGCCCGCCGGTCGAACTCACCGGCAGCGGCCCAGGCGTCGCGCTCGGCGCCGAACGCGTCGGCCTGCTGGGCGCGGAACGCCTCGATCGACGGGGCGTTCGCCGCGAGGAACTGCTGGTGCTCGGCGATCGAGAACGTGCCGGGGTCGATGGCCACGTCGAGTCGGCCGGCGGCCATGTCGGCACGCATGTCGAGCAGGTCGTCGGCGCCGACGGGGTACCAGCGGATGGTGTCGAAGAACCGGAGCAGCCACGGGGTGCCCGGCTCGAAGGGCCGGTGCCGGGCGTGCGTGTCCCACACCTGGATGGTGCGGCCGACGAACTGGTAGCCGCCCGGGCCCTCCATCCCGTAGATGCACAGGTAGGCGCCGCCGATGCCGACCGCGTTCTGCGGGGTCCAGGTGCGCGCCGGGTTGTACTTCGTCGTGACCAGCCGGTGCCGCGGGTCCAGCGGGGTCGCCACGGGGGCACCGAGGTAGACGTCGCCCAGACCCATCACCAGGTACGACGCGTCGAACACCGTGCGGTAGACGTCGTCGACCGCGCCGAGCCCGTTGATCCGGCGGATGAACTCGATGTTCCACGGGCACCACGGGGCGTCGTCGCGGACGCCGGCCATGTACCGCTCGATGGCCTCGCGCGTGGCCGGGTCGTCCCAGCTGAGCGGCAGGTGGACCGTCCGGCTGGGCACGACGAGGTCGGTGGTGGCCGGCAGCGCGTCCTCGATCTCGCGGACGAGGTCGAGCGCCTTGCGCAGCGGCAGCCGCTCGGGGTCGACGTGCAGCTGGAGAGAGCGGATCCCCGGCGTGAGGTCGACGATGCCGCGCAGCCCGTCGTGGTCGACCCGCTGCTGCACCTCCTGCGCGAGGGCGTGCACGCGCATCCGCGAGGCGAGGTCGAGGGTCATCGCGCCGTACTCGACGAGCAGGTTGTCGTCCCCGCTGCGTCGGTAGGTCACCTCGGTGTCGCTGTCCTTGCGGGCGAGGATGCCGCCGTCGTCGTGCGCCGGTCTCGTCGGCCGCGGGATCGCCTGCGGGCGTCGTCGCAAGGCGTCGGCCTGCGCCTCGTCGACCGGCACGAACCGCACGCTGTCCCCCGGGCGCAGCTGGCCCAGCTTCCAGAGCTGGCCCAGGGCGACGGTCGCGGGGCACGTGAACCCGCCCAGCGACGGGCCGTCGGGGCCGAGCAGGATCGGCAGGTCGCCGGTGTAGTCGACCGCGCCGACCGCGTACGGCGTGTCGTGGATGTTCGACGGGTGCAGGCCGGCCTCGCCGCCGTCGGGTCGGGCCCAGGTCGGTTTGGGCCCGACGAGCCGGACGCCCGTGCGCGCCGAGTTGAAGTGCACCGCCCAGGTGGTGGCGTAGAACTCCTCGACGTCGTCCGGCGTGAAGAACTCCGGCGCCGCGTGCGGACCCTCGAGCGCGCCGATCTCCCAGTCGCCGGTGAGCACGGGCCGGTCCTCGTGAGGGACCGGTCGGGCGGCACGCCCCGCGGACGGCGCGATCGCCAGCTGGTCGCCCGGCCGCAGCGGGACGCCGGTCGTGCCGCCGATACGCCCCAGGTCGAACGTAGCGGCCGAGCCGAGCACCCGCGGGACGTCCAGCCCACCCCGGACCAGCAGGTACGTCCGCATGCCCACGGCGGGGGCTCCGATGGCGAGCACCCCGCCCGCGGCGACGTCGACCGGCTCCCACTGCGGGACGGCGACGTCGTCGAGCGTCACCGCGGCCGGGGCCCCGGTCACCATGACGGTCACGCCGGTGGCGAACCGCAGCTCCGGCCCGGCCATCGTGCACTCCAGGCCGGGGGCTCCCTCGGCGTTGCCGAGCGCGAGGTTCCCGAGCCGGAAGGACAGGTCGTCCATCGGCCCCGACGGCGGGATGCCGACGTGCCACAGGCCGGTCCGGCCGGGCCAGTCCTGGACCGTCGTGAGCATCCCGGGGCGCAGGACCTCGATGCGCGGGGTCTCGTCGCGCAGGTGCGCGAGGGTGCCCGTGTGGTGCACGGCGGCGGCGACCTCGGGAGCGCGCACGATCGTGGCGAGCAGGCCCAGGTTGGTCGCGATGCCCGTCAGGCGGGTCCCGTGCAGGGCGTCACCCAGGGCAGACCAGGCACTCTCGCGATCGGGGCCTGCCGTGACCACCTTGGCCAGGAGCGGGTCGTAGTGGGTGGACACCTCGAGCCCGGGCTCGACCCACGTGTCGACGCGGACGCCGTCGGGGACCTCGAAGGCGGTCACCGTGCCGGCGCTGGGCAGGTGGTCGCGGTCGGGGTTCTCGGCGTAGACGCGGGCCTCGACGGCGGCGCCCTGGGGGTCGAGCGGGGTGTCGACGACGGACGTGTCCCCCTGCGCCAGGCGGATCATCCAGCCGACCAGGTCGACGCCGAACACCGCCTCGGTGACCGGGTGCTCGACCTGCAGGCGCGTGTTGACCTCGAGGAAGGCAGCCTCCTGCCGCTCGGCGTCGTAGACGAACTCGACAGTGCCCGCGGACCGGTAGTCGACCGACTCCGCGAGGGTCCGCGCCGACGACGCGATGAGCGCGCGGACCTCGTCGGGAAGCCCGGGGGCCGGGGCCTCCTCCACGACCTTCTGGTGCCGGCGCTGCAGGGAGCAGTCGCGGTCGCCGAGCGTGACGACCCGGCCGAGCCCGTCGCCGAACACCTGCACCTCGACGTGCCGGGCGGCCGTGATCAGCCGCTCGAGGTAGACCCCGGCGGACCCGAACGCAGCTCCGGCGGTGCGCCGGACGGCCTCCCAGGCGGCGACGAGCTCGTCGGGGCTCGCGCACGCGCGCATGCCGATCCCCCCGCCGCCCGCCGTGGCCTTGAGCATGACCGGGTAGCCGATCGACCCGGCAGCCGCGACGGCCTCCTCGACGGTGTCCAGCAGGCCGGTGCCGGCGAGCATCGGCATGGCCACGGCCCGCGCGGCGTCGCGAGCCGTGTGCTTCGACCCGAACAGCTCGAGCTGCGCCGGCGTCGGACCCACGAACGCGATCCCCGCCGACTCGGCCGCGCGCGCGAACTCGGCGTTCTCGGACAGGAATCCGTAGCCGGGGTGGATGGCACCGGCGCCCTGTGCGAGCGCGGCCTGCAGGATGAGGTCCGAGCGCAGGTACGACTGCGCGGCCGGCGCCGGGCCGAGGCGGACCGCGGCGTCGGCGAGGTGGACGTGCGGCGCGCCCGCGTCGGCGTCGGAGTACACGGCGACCGTGCGCAGCCCGAGCTCGCGGGCGGTGCGCAGGATCCGGACGGCGATCTCGCCGCGGTTCGCGACGAGCAGGGTGTCGAACCTCATGCGAGGTCTCCCGTGGTGACGACCATCCGCACGGGCGTCGGGTCGAAGCCGTTGCACGGGTTGTTGATCTGCGGGCAGTTGCTGACGACCACCAGCACGTCCCGCTCGGCGCGCATCGACACGGACAGGCCCGGCGCGGAGATGCCGTCGACGATGCCGAGGGCGCCGTCGGGGTCGACCGGCACGTTCATGTACCAGTTGATGTTGGAGACCAGGTCGCGCTTGCCCAGGCCGTGCCGGCCGCCCTCGGCCAGGAAGTTCTCCACGCAAGCGTGCTGGGCCCACGTGTGGTTGCCGTAGCGCAGCGTGTTGGACTCCTTGGAGCACGCGCCGCCCAGGGTGTCGTGCCGCCCGACCTCGTCGGCCACGACCGTCATGAGCGGCCCGTACTCGCAGTCGCGCAGGACCGACCCGGTGGTCAGGAACACCGAGTCCTGACCCTGGATCGTGTCCGGGGCGCTGTACCGCAGGGTGGTGTCGGCGGCGTCGAACACGAGGAAGTCGACGGCCTGGTTGCCGCCGAGGTCGATGATCGTGAGCACGTCGCCCTGACGCACGACGGCGGACCAGGGGGCGCGGGCGGGAACGACGTCGTCGACGAGCGTGGTCATGCGATCCCCCGTGCAGTGAGGTCTTCCCGGGTGTTGACGAAGGCGCGGCGGCCCTCGGGGGTGGCGTCCCAGAGCGGGTCGCCCTCGGTCGTCGGCAGCCCGGTCCACGCGAGCACCTCGAGCGGCGAGCTCGTGAACTCGCGCGGGTCGAGCGGGTGCGCCGTGTTGGCGACGAGCAGCAGCAGCGGCACCTCGGCGCGCAGCGTCACCGCCGCACCGGGGCCGGCCGATCCCTCGAACACCGGGCGACCCTCGTCGTCGACCCGGATTCCCTGGAAGAACGAGATGCTCGGCGGCAGGTCGCGACGGGCCAGGTCGTGCTTGGCGGCCGCGAGCGCGAAGAGCTCGCGGCCCGCCGGAGTCGGACCCTGGGCGCTGCCGTCGCCGTAGCGCTCGTCGTTCCGGGCGCGGGTCGTCGTGCCGTAGAGGGCGTCCTGGTGTGCCGACGAGTCCCCGACGATGCTCGCGAGCACCCTGCCCTGGTCGCTGAGCAGCAGGTGACCCGCGGTCAGGTACACCTGCCACTGGACCTTGACCGTGTCGGCGACGTTGAGCCGCTCCCACGGTCGGTCGAGCCGGTAGGCCAGGACGTGGGCGCAGGCGTCGCCGGCGAGGTCCGTGAGACGGATGTGGGTGCCACGCGCGACGCTCAGGTGCGTGTAGCCGCCGCCCGCGACGACCTCGGCGTGCACGAGCGTCTCCGGGTCGACCTCGCTGGGCGGGCTCGGCCAGCTGCTGGCGGGCCGGATCGGCATCGTGGCGACCGTGCCGACGGCGGCGGCTTCCTGCGCCCGGGCGTGCTCACGGGCACCGGCGGTGGTCCCGGTGGTGGTGGCGGTCATCGCGTCCTCGATTTCTGTCGGCTGACAGAAACAGGCTCCGACCCCGACGTTCCGCCGCGATCACCGCCAGGTAAACCTCCTGTTACCGGGCGCGCAGGGCCCGGTGGTAGCGTCGGCTCGCCATGGCACGCAGACCCGGACGACCCCGCGCGAGCGGCGATCCCGACGGCGAGCGCGACACTCGTCGGGACGTGCTCGACGCCGCCGCGGCCCTGTTCTGCACCGTCGGATTCACGTCGACGAGCACCCGGGCGATCGCCGATGCCGCCGGGGTGCGGCAGGCTTCGATCTACCACCACTTCGCCGGCAAGGACGCGATCCTGCTGGAGCTCCTGCTGGGCACCGTCCGCCCGTCGCTCGACCTGGCCGACGCCCTCGCCGCCGGTACCGAGCCCGCTCCCGCCCGGCTCTGGGCGCTGGCGCACGCCGACGTCGGGCTGCTCAGCGCCGGCCCGGTGAACCTCGGGGTCCTCTACGTCCTGCCCGAGGTGGCCGGGGACCAGTTCACGGAGTTCCACGCGCTGCGGTCGCGGCTGCGGGCCCGGTACAGCGAGCTGGCAGACGCGGCGGCGGACCAGGCCGTGGGCGACGCACCCGACCGCGGGGAGCTCGTGCTGGGGCTGGTCGAGTCGGTGATCCTGCGCCGCCGGGACACCCCCGACCTCGACGTCGCCGCCGTGCAGGACGCGGTCGCCGACGGCGTCCTGCGGCTGGTCGGCTGCACGCCGGCCGAGGTCGCGCGGGCCCGCGCGCTGCCGGTCGCCCTCAACGTCTGAGCCGCCGCCCGTCCCGCGCGTCCCGCACGCCCTCGCGCGTGCGGGCGTCACGCGAGTGCTGCAGCCGCCGAATTAACACAAGCGTTTCGTGCCCGCAGCGGATCTGACACAGCCCGGGTGGTCAATGAACCTGTCGGCCGACAGAAACTCCGGCCGGAGTCCATGCCCCGACCTGCTGGCCCCGCCTGCGGACCCGTGTCCGCGGCCTTCCTCCCGGAGCCCTCATGATCATCACCGGAGTCGGTCTCACCGTCCTGGCCGTCGTCATCGTCGGGATCGTCGTCGCCCGCAAGGTCGACGGCGACAGCGCCAACTACCTCGTCGCCGGACGCCGCCTGGGCGTCCCGCTCGTCGCGGCCTCCCTCATGGCCGCCGCCGTCGACTCGAACGCCACCGTGGGGAACACCGACCTCTCGGCGTCCTTCGGCTTCTGGGCGGGCGCGTCCCTCGCGCTCGGCCTGGCCATCTGCCTCTTCCTCACCGGCCTGTTCCTGGCCAAGCCGATGAACCGCATGAAGCTGTTCACGCTGGCCGACTTCTACCGGCTCCGGTACGGGCGCGGCGTCGAGGTGGCGTCGTCGATCTTCATGATCTTCGCGTTCGCCATCCTCATGGCCGGCAACCTGGTGGCCTGCGGGTTCCTGCTCGAACGGTTCCTCGGCATCGACTACACCGTCGGCGTGCTGATCGCGGTCGCCCTCGTGCTCGTCTACACGATCGGCGGCGGCATGTTCTCCGACGCCTACACGGCCGCCATCCAGATCGTCATCACGATCGTCGCGACGGCCTCGCTCGTCATCTGGTTCGGCGCGACGTACGGCTTCCAGGTGGCCGACGGGATGGGCCCGTTCGACCTGGAGCAGCTGACGCAGACCAGCGCCGGCGCCCCGATCAACTGGGCGACGCTCGTCGCGCTCGGCATCGGCGACATCGTCGCCATCGACTTCATGCAGCGCATCTTCGCGGCCCGCAACCCCGAGACGGCCCGCAAGTCCTGCTTCACCGGTGCGGCCGGTACCGCGATCATCGGCATCGCCTTCGCCATGGTCGCGCTGTCCGCGTCGTCCGTGCTGGGCCTGACCACCGACGCCGGACCGATCCTGTTCCAGCTCCTCGACGACTACGCGCCCTCCGGCCTGACGATCCTCGTCCTGTCGGGCATCGTCGCAGCCTCCTTCTCGACCGCCTCCGGAGCGATCCTGGCCACCTCGGCGGTGGCGGTGCGCAACATCTTCGGAGTCCGCCGCGTGGTGTCGGTCAAGGAGGAGGGCGTCCGCGACCCCCTGCTGCTGTGGACCCGGGTCGCGATGATCCCGATCGTGCTGCTCGGCATCGCGATCGCGCTCAAGGTCGCGCAGACCGGCATCCTGCTCACCCTCGCGTTCGACCTCATGCTCGCCGGGCTGCTGGTGCCGTTCATCCTCGGGCTGTTCTGGAAGCGCGGAGGCACCCGCGCGGCCGTCGCGGCCATGGTGCTCGGCATCGGCGTCCGCCTGGTGCTGTTCGTCCTGACGCCGACGATCTACGGCGTGCCCAACGACGTCTGGTACATCGAGAACACGTGGATCGACCCGTCGTTCGACGGCTGGCCGACGTTCTGGGCGTTCGGTGCGTCGCTGCTCGCCTACCTGGCCGCCGCCGCGATCTGGCCGCGCACCGTGAGCGAGGAGGCCTGGTCGATCGCCGACGGCATGCCCGACGAGACGATCCCCGAGCCCGTCGGCGCCGAGCCCGAGCCCGCCGTCTGACAGCCCCGAGCCGCCCGGTCCCCGCCTCGGGGGCCGGGCGGACGGCATCGGCGCGACTCCGTGAGGGCCGTTGGACACGTGCCCGAACCGTCCAGCAGATAGCGTCTGGACATGGCGAAGAAATCTCACAAGAAGAAGTCCGGGAAGATTCCCAACGACGTCTACGAGGCCGAGCTCTTCCGCCTTCAGGCCGAGCTCGTGAAGGTCCAGCAGTGGGCCAAGGCCACCGGGGCGCGGGTCGTCGTGATCTTCGAGGGACGAGACGCGGCCGGCAAGGGCGGCACCATCAAGCGGATCACCGAGTACCTCAGCCCCCGCGTCGCGCGCATCGCAGCGCTGCCCTCGCCGACGGAGCGTGACAAGACCCAGTGGTACTACCAGCGCTACGTGGCGCACCTGCCCGCGGCGGGCGAGATCGTCCTGTTCGACCGCTCCTGGTACAACCGCGCGGGCGTCGAGAAGGTCATGGGCTTCTGCACGCCGCAGGAGTACAGCCGGTTCATGCGCCAGACGCCGATCTTCGAGCAGATGCTCATCGAGGACGGCATCCTGCTGCGCAAGTACTGGTTCTCCGTGTCGGACACGGAGCAGCTCAGGCGGTTCCGCTCGCGGCTGAGCGACCCCTTGCGGCAGTGGAAGCTGAGCCCGATGGACCTGGAGTCGATCAGCCGCTGGGAGGAGTACTCGCGCGCCAAGGACGAGATGCTCGTGCACACCGACGTGCCGGCCAGCCCCTGGAACATCATCGAGTCGGACATCAAGAAGCACGCCCGGCTCAACATGATCAGCCACCTGCTCTCGACCATCCCCTACACCGACGTCCCCCACGAGAAGGTCGTCCTGCCCGACAGGCCGCCCGCCTCGACCGGCTACGTCCGCCCGCCGCGGGAGCTGTCGTCGTACGTCCCGGACCACGCCACCGCACTCCTGCGGGGCGACCCCGAGAAGGACTTCTGACGCTCAGCGTGAACGCCGTTGCGAAGGGGTCGTCGACCTGCAAGTTTGGTGCGCATGTCGGCGACCTCCACTAGTCCAGGGCCGTCGCTGCGGGTCTCGCTACCCGGCCTGCAGCCGACCGTCAAGGACTTCCTCACCAACGAGGCCGGCAGCGCCGTCTACCTGCTGGCGGCGACGATCGTCGCGCTGGTCTGGGCGAACTCGCCCTGGTCCGACGCCTACGAGTCGCTGTGGCACACGATGGCGGGCTTCCACATCGGCACCTGGGGGGTCGAGCTCGACCTGCACGGCTGGGTCAACGACGCGGCCATGGCGATCTTCTTCGCCGTCGTCGGGCTCGAGATCAGCCGCGAGGCGACCACGGGGGACCTGCGCGACAAGCGGACCGTCGCCGTTCCCGCCCTCGGCGCCCTCGGCGGGCTGCTCGTCCCGGTCCTGATCTACCTGGCGTTCAACGGCGGCACCGACGCGGCCCACGGCTGGGGCGTCGTGATGTCGACCGACACCGCGTTCCTCGTCGGCATCCTCGCCCTGTTCGGGCCCAAGTGCCCGGATCGGTTGCGGCTCTTCCTGCTCACGCTCGCGATCGTCGACGACATCGGCGCGATCACCGTCATGTCGATCTTCTACACCTCCGACATCGACGGCATGGCGCTGGCCCTGTCCGCCGCGATCGTGCTCGGCATCGTGGTCATGCGGTGGCTCAAGGTGTGGCAGCTCGCGCCCTACGCCGTCGCGGGCATCGCCCTGTGGTTCGCGGTCCAGGCGTCCGGTGTGCACGCGACCCTGGCCGGCGTGATCATCGGGCTGCTGGTGCCCGCGCGGCCCGCCGACCGCGAGGTCGTCGAGGAGGTCGCCGAGTACGGTCGCGACCTGATCGACACCCCGACGGCCGACCGCGAGCACGCCGCCGAGCTCGCGGCGCGGGCGGCGGTCCCGACGAGCGACCGGCTGCAGCGCATCCTGCACCCCTGGTCCGCGTTCGTCGTCGTGCCGCTGTTCGGGCTGGCCAACGCCGGCATCGTGCTGAACGCCGACACGATCGAGGCCGCCGCGCACTCCCGGCTGGCCATCGGCGTCGCCGTCGCGCTCGTGCTCGGCAACGCGATCGGCATCACCGGTGCCTCGACGATCGCGCTGAAGTTCGGCCTGGGCGAGCTGCCGGGTCGCGTGCGCTGGGGCCACCTGCTCGGGGGCGCGGTGCTGGCCGGCATCGGCTTCACGATCTCGCTGTTCATCGCCGAGCTGGCCTTCGACGACCCGGCGATGCTCGACGACGCGAAGATCGGCATCCTGGCCGGGTCGCTGACCGCCGCGGTGCTGGGCTCGATCCTGCTGCGGTGGCTCGGCGAGAAGCTGCCGCTCTGCTCCCCCGCCGGCGACGGTCCCCCGCCCGCGCTCCCACCGCTCCCGTGGACGGCCCCGGTGACGTAGGCCGCGGAGCTACGTAGGAAGCGTCGCGACGAAGGACGCGTAGCGGTCGAGGATGTGCGTCCAGTCCCGGAACCGCGCCCGATCGGAGGCGTTCTCCTCGGTCCAGCCGCCGTGCTCGAACTCGAACCGGGTGCCGCCCTCGTCGAGCGGGACGAACTGCGCGGTGATCCGGCTCGGGTGATCCGTGCCCGGACCGATCGCGATGGTGTGCACGACGATCGCGCCGGGGGCGATCGCGAGGACGTGACCCCAGACGACGTCGCCCAGAGAGGCGTCGGCGATGTACACGCGACCGCCGACGCGCGGCTCGATCGTCATCCCGCGGTAGTCGTCGACGCTCGGGGAGTAGGTGGGGTCCCACCAGTCGCCGATGTGCTCGACGTAGGCGTCGAAGGCCTCGCGCGGGGTGACCGGCAGGACGTACTCGTGGCGGATCGGCGAGGTGTCCATCGGTCGATGGTGCCGGTCGTCCGCGGACCGGTCCAGACGAAACGGCGGAGTGTGACCGGCGTCCTCAGCTGATCGGGTCCTCGGACCCGTACGGCGTCAGGCTCAGGGTGCGCGCGTCTGTGGCGAGGATCTGCGCGGTCGCCGCCTCGAGCGACTCGAGCGTGTCCGTCCCCGCCCGCACGAACCGGCCCGACAACGCGTCGAGCTCGCCGTCGCCGAACGCGCGCACCAGGTCCGCGACCGCCTCGACCGGCGTCCAGTCCGTCCGCCCGGCGTGCATGGGCATGCCCGTGGTCATCTGCGTCTCGACGTGGCCGGGCGCCAGGTCGATCACGCGCAGGCCGCGGTCGCGGTACTGCGCGTCGAGCTGGGTGGTGAACCGCGCGAGCGCGCCCTTGCTGATCGCGTAGCCGGTGTACTCGGTCATCGCGCGGTGCCCGGCGCCCGAGTTGAGGTTCACCACGTGCCCGCTGCCGCGCGCGAGCATCCCCGGCAGCACGGCGTGCGTGACCAGGAGCGGGCCGCGCACGTTCGCCTCGATCACGCGCCAGGAGTCCTCGACGTCGTCGTCGACGAAGTCGGTGGCGCCGCGCTCGATCACGCCCGCGTTGTTGACCAGCAGCCCGATGCCGCCCAGCTCGTCCTCGACCCGCGCGACCGCGTCGTCGACCTCGGTCGGGTCGATCAGGTCGGCCGCTGCCACGAACGCCGAACCACCGATCTCGTCGGCCACCGCATCGAGCGACGATCGGGTCCGCCCGACCAGGCCGACCCGGTAGCCCGCCGACGCGAGCCCGATCGCGATCCCCCGGCCGATCCCCCGCCCGGCCCCCGTGACCATCGCCGTCCGCAGCACGCTCATGCCGCGTCCACCGCCTCCCGCAGCCGCTCCAGCGTGACCTTGCCGCGGAAGTAGACGCCGTCGACATAGATCGCCGGCGTCCCCCGCACGCCCAGCTCGATGCCCGCGGTGTAGTCCTGCTGCACCGCGAGCGCGAGCGCCTGGGCCCGGTCGCCGACGACCTCGGCGGGGTCGATGCCCAGCGCAGCGGCCGCCCGCTGGAGGTCCCGCTCGCCCAGCCGGGACTGGTCGACCAGCAGCGCGTCGTGCATCTCCCAGAACTTGCCGTGCTTGCCGGCCGCCTCGGCCGCGAGCGCCGCCGACAGCGCGTACGGGTGCACCTCGAACAGCGGGAAGTGCCGCCAGACCAGCCGCACCCGCCCGTCGGACGTGTCGACGAGCTCCTTGAGCGGACCCGCCGCCGCGCGGCAGTAGGGGCACTCGAGGTCCCCGAACTCGAGGATCGTGACCGGGGCGTCGGGGCGGCCGTACACGTGCCGCTCGGCGGGGAACTCGTCAGCCATGGGTCGAGGATGCCTCACAGACGACGGATCGGCCTGACTCGGAGCAGCTCGAGCTCACCACTCCACTCCCGAGTTCTCGACCACCCGCGTGAGACCTGCGGTGTCGTCGACCGCGTGCCAAGCCTCGTAGACGGCCTCGAGCGCGTCCTGGTCGAGCGCGAACGCCACCGCGCTCGCCGCTCGCGCGCGAGCGAACGCGATCGCGTGGTCACGGCCGGCGGCACGCCCTGCGTCGACGTCGTCCTGCAGCTCGAACGACTGCTGGTCCAGGACCCCTGCCACGCGGCGGACGTGGTCGAGCGCCGCGGCGTCGGCCGCGCCCGACCCGACTGTCGAGACGAGCACCGGATCCTCGACCCCGGCATCCACCACGGCGCGTCGGGCCGCGGCCAGGGCGATCCGTCGTTGCTCGTCGGGCGTCGCCGCACGAATGAGGTCGACGAGCCCGGGCGCGACGGTGTCGAGCCGGGCGAACTCGCGCTCGGCCGTCACCGGCGCGGGCGCAGGGGCTCGCTCGACGTCCCGGCGCCGGCGGCGATGCCCGCGACCGCGTCGCGCAGGGTGGCGAGGGCGGACCACTGCGGTCGGAAGTCGAGCTCGCGGGCGGCGCGGGAGGTGTCGAGCAGCGGAGCGGCGAGCGCCAGGTCCAGCCAGGCCGGCCCGACGGGAGCGGTGCGGGCGTGCCAGGCGAGGGCCAGTCGGCGGCGGGCCTGTGCGGGCGCGATCTCGCGCAGACGCCCGCGCGCGACGACGTCCGCGACGTCCTGCCCGCGCAGCACGCCCGGGCCGGCCACGTTGACGGGGCCCTGCACGCGGCGGACCACGGCCTCACGAAACGCGGTGGCAGCGTCGGTCGCGTGCACCACCTGGAACCGCAGGCCGGTCGGCCAGGTCAGCGTGGCGAGGTGGCCGGCCAGCGCGCGCTTGGGCACCCACGGGCCCAGGGTGGAGCGCGCGAGCTGGTTCCCGGCGTCGTGCTGGAGGACGAGCGGGAGCCGCAGGCGGGCGACCGGCAGGTCCGTGACCTCGTCGAGGAGCCGCTCCACCTCGACCTTGTGGGCGCTGTACGACGAGGTCGGCACGCCGTCGGTGGGCCAGCCCTCGGCCCGCGGCACGTCGTCCGGGCCGGGCGAGTAGGCACCGACGGACGAGGCGACGACGAGCTGGCCGACACCCGCGCGACGGGCAGCTGCCACGACGTTGCGCGTGCCGTCGACGTTCACCGCGTGCAGCTTCTTGCGGTCGTGCGACGGCTGCGCGGCCCAGGCGAGGTGGATCACCGAGTCGGCGCCCGCGAACGCGGCGGCGAGCTCGCCGACCGAGGACGGGTCGGCGACGTCGCACGAGACCCACCGGGCGACGTCGTACGGGGCGTCCGAGGGGGCGCGGCGCGCGACCGCGACGACCGAGGTGACGGTCGCGTCGGCCGCGAACCTGCGCAGCACGGCGGTGCCGACGTTCCCGCTCGCACCCACGACGACGACCCGCATGGGACGACCCTTCCAGGTCAGCGGCCGTCGCGCAGCGTCAGCACCCCGTCAGAACAGCAGATCGGGCACGCCCTGCTCGAGGTCCAGCAGGAACCGCTTGCGGTCCAGACCGGCGGCGAACCCCGTCAGGGAGCCGTTCGCGCCGATGACACGGTGGCACGGGACGACGATCGCGATCCGGTTGCGCCCGTTGGCGGCGCCGACGGCGCGCGACGAGGTGCGCGGGTCGAGGCCGACGGACTCGGCGAGCTCGCCGTAGGACCAGGTCTGCCCGTAGGGGATCTTCAGCAGCCCCTCCCAGACCCGCACCTGGAAGTCCGTGCCCAGCAGCGCCAGCGGGAGGTCGAACGTCGTCCGCGCACCCGAGAAGTACTCCTCGAGCTGCGTGCGGGCCTCGTCGAAACCCTCGTCGTCGCGCTGGCCGAACGGCCCCTGGACCTCGGAGTACTTGGAGCTGGGCATCAGGAGCGCGCTCAACCGACCGTCGTGCGCGACGAGCGTGGTCGGGCCGAGCGGCGTCGGCACCACCGTGTGCGTCACCACCGCATCCGCAACCACCAGACGTTCCACGTCGACAAGCATGGTGCCCATCCTGGTCCCTCCCTCCGACACGCCCGTCGCGCGCCCTCGGGTGGAAGACGCGCGACGAGCCCGGAACGTGAGGTCAGTCGGTCGAGCGCAGCAGGGTCCGCACCCCGACGACGAGCCCGACGACGGCGGTCAGCACCGCCGCGATCCAGCCCCACCCGACCACCGAGGCGGTCAGGTCACCGGCGAACAGGGACCGCTCGGCCTCGACCACCCAGCGCAGCGGGTCGAACGCCGAGGCCACCTTCATCCACTGCGGCCCGGACTCGATCGGCAGCAGCATCCCCGACAGGATCAGCAGCGGGAACAGCACGGTCTGCTGGACGACCCAGAACATCCACTCCTGCTTGCGCACCGCGATGGCCAGCGCGTAGCTGAGCGACCCGAGCCCGATGCCGAGCACCGCGAGCATCGCCAGGCCCACGACGGCACCCAGCGGGTCGGCGCGGAAGCCGAACGGGAGCATCACCAGGATGACGATGAGTGCCTGCGCCACGAGCGGCACCATCTCCTTGAGCGAGCGCCCGACCAGCTGCGACGAACGCGACAGCGGCGTGACCAGGAGCCGCTCGTGAGCGCCGGTCTGCATGTCCACCTGCAGGTTGGAGCCCGTGATCGACGTGCCGAACAGGGTGGTCATCACGAGGATCGCCGGCACGAACCACTGCCAGACGTCGGCGGACGGCAGGTCGGTCGACCCCGCGAGCAGCGGACCGAACAGGGCCAGGAACACCAGCGGCTGGACCAGGCCGAAGACGACGGAGAACGGCTCGCGGACCACAGGCCGCAGCTCGCGGGTCATGACGAGCCAGACGTCCGAGAACCAGGAACGGCGCGCCTGGGTCGGGGCGGCCAGGGTCGGGGTGTCGAGTGTCAGCGTGCTCATGCTGCGTCCTGCCCTTCGGTCTCGTCGGAGGTAGAGGGCCCCTCGTCGCGCAACGAGCGACCGGTCAGGGCCAGGAACACGTCGTCGAGCGTCGGCCGAACCGCCAGCGCCTCGAGCAGAGGAGCGCCGGCCTGCGAGGCGGCGATCACCAGCTCCGGGATCGCGGTCCCGGCATCGGCCACGCGCGCCTCGACCCGCGACCCGTCCACGGTCACGTCGCGCGCCCCGGGGAAGCGGTCGAGCAGCCCCGCGACGACGGACGCAGACCCGGTCGTCGTGAGCACCACCCGGTCACCGGCCAGCGTGCGCTTGAGCCCGTCGGCGGTGTCGTCGGCGATGACCTGGCCGTGGTCCACCACGACCACCCGCTCGGCCATCGTGTCGGCCTCGTCGAGGTAGTGCGTGGTGAGCATGATCGTCATCGTGTGCTCGGCACGCAGGCGCAGGATGTGGTCCCAGAGGTTGGCGCGGTTCTGCGGGTCGAGGCCCGTGCTCGGCTCGTCGAGGAACAGCAGCTGGGGCGCGTGCACGAGCCCGAGCGCCACGTCGAGCCGGCGCCGCTGCCCGCCGGACAGCTCGCTGACCTTGCGGGTCGCGTGCGCGGACAGGTCCAGGGCCTCGACCAGCTCGTTCGCCCGGCGCCGGGCCGAGACGCGGTCGAGGCCGTAGATCAGGCCCTGCGAGTACAGCTCGTCGACGCCGCGCTGGGTGTGCCCTGCGCCGTTGCCCTGGCCGACGTAGCCGATGTGCCGACGGACGGTCGCGGCGTCCTGCACCACGTCGACGCCCGCCACGGTGGCCGTGCCGGAGGTGGGCCGGACCAGCGTGGTGAGCATCCGCATGGTCGTCGTCTTGCCGGCACCGTTCGGGCCGAGCACCGCGACGAGCTCGCCGGGTGCGATGTCGAGGTCGATCCCGCGCACGGCGTGCACGGTCTGCGACTTGCTGACCTCGAAATCCTTGGTCAGTCCTCGGGTCTGGATCATGGGCTCTTCCTCTCGGGAGGGGTACGACACGACTCTCTCGGAGATAGAGGTCAGATCCTGTCCGCTACTGCGTGCCATCCTGAGGTCATGTCCACGCCGTCGTCGCGACTCCTCTCGCTCCTGTCGCTGCTCCAGACGCGCCGCGACTGGCCCGGCGACGTGCTCGCCGACCGGCTCGGCGTCAGCCCGCGCACCGTGCGCCGCGACGTCGACCGGCTGCGCGACCTGGGCTACCCCGTGCACGCCGCCAAGGGCCCCGACGGCGGCTACCGGCTCGAGCCCGGCACGCACATGCCGCCCCTCCTGCTCGACGACGAGCAGGCCGTCGCGCTCGTCGTCGCGCTGCAGACCGCGTCGACGGGGGTCGACGGTGTCGACGAGGCCGCCGTCCGGGCCCTGGCCACGCTGCGCCAGGTGATGCCCGCCCGGCTGCGGTCGGCCGCGGAGGCCCTGCAGGTCACGGCCGTGACCCGGGCGCCGGCGCGAGAGCGACCGTCGGTCGACGCCGAGACGCTCATGGTCGTCGGCGGCGCGGTCCGGGCGCGCGAGGTGCTGCGGTTCGACTACGCGGGCGGCACGGCGAACGCGCTGGGCATCCCCCGCCGGGCCGAGGCGCACCACCTGGTCACGTGGGGCGGGCGCTGGTACCTCGTCGGCTACGACCTGGAGCGCGACGACTGGCGCACGTTCCGTGTCGACCGGATGACCCCGAAGACGCCGTCGGGTCCGCGGTACGCACCGCGGGACCTGCCGGAAGCCGACGTCGCGACGTTCGTCGCGGAGCGGTTCCGGTCGATCTCGCCGTGGGAGTCGTCGATCCGCGGCGAGGCCCTCATCGACCGGCCGGCCGACGAGATCGTCCGGTGGGCGGGCCGGGACGGCCTGGTCGAGGCGCTGCCCGACGGCCGCAGCCGGGTCGTGCTGTCGTCGTGGTCGTGGGACGGCCTCGCCGCGCAGATGGCCATGTTCGGGGCGCCGCTGCAGGTCGTCGGCCCGACCGAGCTGGTCGACGCCATGCGCCGGCTCGCCGACCGCGTCACTGCGGCGGTCGCGTGACCTCCAGCGCAGGACGGCGCGGGTCGTCGACGTGCACGACGAGGTCCGCGACGGCCGACGGCAGCATCTCCTCGTCGTAGCGCGCGAACGCCGGCAGGGTCCACCGCTCGTCGGCGGGCGTCCGGCGTTCCAGGGACGCCGCACGCAGCGTCAGGTGCACCGCGAGCTCGTGCTCGAGCCAGCGGCCGAGCAGCAGGCTCCCGTCGAGCACCAGCACCGCACCGTCGGGCGCCTCCGCGTACGGTTCGCGGGTGGCTCGGTCCGCCTCGGCGTCCCAGAGCGTCGGCAGGTAGCGGCCCTCGTCGGCGAACCGGTCGAGCACCTCGCGGCCCAGTGCGTTGAGGTCGAGCCGGTCCTCCAGGTACGCATCGGGCTCGTACCGGCCGAACTCCCAGCGCAGGGACGCGGGCCGCAGGAAGTCGTCGGCGTGCACGCGCGCCACGGACCGTCCGGCGGCGCGCAGCGGCCCGACCAGGGCGTCGGCGAGCGCGGCCGGCTCGGTGGGCGGTGCGCCGTCGACGATCACGCGGACCCGTCCGGCACCCGCGGCGAGCACGGCCACGACCACCCGTTCGACGAGGACGTCGAGCGAGACCGGTTCGATGCTCACGCGTTCGATCGACCCTCGCCGTGCTCCTCGGCCGCCTGCTCGCGCTCCTCGATCACGTCCTTGCCCGGCCCGGAGAACTGCCGCGACCGCTCGAGCCCCTCGATGCTCCCGGTGAACAGGCGCGCGTCGTTGTTGCCGGTCGTGATCGTCATCGTGTCGTCGGCGGTGCCGTTGTCGGAGTCGTTCCCGGCCCACCGGCCCGGCGGCGGCAGCACCGGGGTCGGCCGGGAAGCGGCCTCCTCGCGACGAGCGCGCCGGGTCTCGCTCGCGACGGGCGCCGCGCCCTCGAACCGCGTCCGCGGCATGGCCTGCGGCGCCACGTCCTGCAGCCAGGCGAGCAGCCCCTCGCGCACGTAGCAGCGCAGGTCGAACAGGGTCGGGGCGTCGACGGCGCTGGCCAGGGCGCGGACCCGCACGTACCCGTTGACCGCGTCGGTCACCTGCAGCACGCCGACGCGCCGGTCCCAGAGGTCGGTGTGCTCGAGCAGGCGCACCAGCTCGGCGCGCATCGGCTCCACCGGCACCTCCCAGTCGAGGTCGAGCTCGACGGTGCCCAGGAGGTCGGCCGCCCGCCGGGTCCAGTTCTCGAAGGGGGTCGTCGTGAAGTACGTGGACGGCAGGATCAACCGACGGTCGTCCCAGATGTGCACCACGACGTAGGTGAGCGTGATCTCCTCGATCCGGCCCCACTGGGCGTCGACGACGACCACGTCGTCCACCCGGATCGCGTCCGTGAACGCCAGCTGGACGCCGGCGAACACGTTGGCCAGTGAGCTCTGCGCGGCCAGGCCGGCGACGATCGAGATGAGGCCCGCAGAGGCGAGCAGGCTCGCGCCGAGCGCGCGGGCCGGCGGGAACGTGAGCAGGATGCCCGCGATCGCGCACACCACGAGGATCGCGACCGTGATCCGGCGCAGCACCTGCACCTGCGTGCGGACGCGGCGGGCGTGCCGGTTGTCCGCGACGTCGATGCGGTACTTCTGGACTGCGGCATCCTCGACGACGAACGCGAGGCTCCCGATCAGCCACGTCACGGTGATGATCAGGGCGATGAGCAGCACGTGCTCGACCTGCACCGTCCAGTCCGCCGGATCGGTGCTGAGCCGCAGCGCGACCCAGATGGCGATCACCAGCAGCACGGCCCGCAGCGGCCGGCGCGACCGGCGGCTCAGGTCCGCGGCGAGCGGGGACTTGCGCGCGACCCGGCCCACGAGCACCGCGACAAGGGTCGCCAGGACGTAGGCGACGACGATCGCGGCGAGGATCGAGAGAACCGGGACGGCCACGCCCTGGACGTCGTGGGCGACGCCGTCGTCGGTGGTGGTGGCGGGGAGCACGTTGAGCAGGGGCACGCGCCTCAGCGTAGGCAGATGCGGCGCAGACCTCATCTTTCGGGTCCCGGACGTAGAGGGGCCCCGTCCCCTGCTTCGGAGACGGGGCCCACCGGAGAGGCGTCTCGCCGGCACGAGGCTTGGCGCACTCCCTGAACCCTGGAAGGGCGGTCCGGCTCTCGCCGTGACCCTCTGCAACGCGGTTCAGACCTTCGACCAGCCGATCACCCCAGGTTCGTGAGGAGGTCGGCTGCGACGATTCTCACCCTCCCACAGAACTGCCGCAAGCGGACCATGAATCCTCCTCGAAAACGCAAAGTAGCGTGGGTGTCCGTGAGCACCACCGTGACCGTCCGACGCCCGTTCGACCCTGCGCCCGCCCTCGCTTCGCTCGTCGCGCACGCCGTTCCCGGGGTCGAGGTGGTCGCCGACGGCACGGTCCGGCGGCTCGTGGTCCTCGACGGCCAGAGTTCGGTCGTCGAGGCCCACCTGGCGGTGGACTGCGTCACCCTGCACGCCTCGGCGGGTTCGACGGCCGCGCTCGAGCGCCTGGCGGGCCGGTGGTTCGGGCTCGCCGACGACCTCGGGCTCGTCGTGGACGCCCTCGCCGACGACCCGGTCCTGGGACCGCTCGTGGCCGCGCGGCCGGCGCTGCGCATCCTCGGGCATCCCGACGGGTTCGAGGCCGCGGTCACCACGGTCCTCGGGCAGCAGGT
Organism: Cellulomonas sp. P2_B4; assembly: GCF_056404795.1. Lineage (NCBI taxonomy): Bacteria > Bacillati > Actinomycetota > Actinomycetes > Micrococcales > Cellulomonadaceae > Cellulomonas > Cellulomonas sp. P2_B4. Next base: position 379,241 of record NZ_JBFUDI010000001.1, on the reverse strand, counting down.
CTCGCTCGGCGCCGCACGCACGTTCGGGGGCAGGCTCGCGGCCGCCTACGGGACGCCGGGGCCTGCCGGGCTCCTCGCGTACCCGTCGGCACCCGAGCTCGCGGCCGTCGACCCGGTCGAGCTGCAGGGGGTCGTCCGGATCACCCACTCGCGCGCCCGGACGCTGCACGCGCTCGCGGTCGCGTGCGCTGACGGCCTCTCGCTGGAGCCGGGCGCGCAGGACGAGGCCGATGTCCGGGCGCGCCTGCTGGCCCTGCCCGGGATCGGTCCGTGGACCGTCGACTACCTCGCCCTGCGCGTGCTCGGCGACCGCGACGCGATGCCGGTCGGCGACCTGGTGCTGCGGCGCGCCCTGGGGGTCGCCGACGCACGCGCGGTCGCCGACGCCGCGCAGCGCTGGCGTCCGTGGCGCGCGTTCGCCGCGGTCCACCTGTGGACCAGCAGTGCGTACGCGGTGTAACCCTCACTGCCGTACGCCGTTCGTGCAGGTCGGACGCGCGTCCAGCATCTGAAGCGCCACGGCGCGGTCACGATCAGGCCACTTCGGGGGGTCGGCGGTCACGATTGACACCGCACCGAACCATGACGATTGCGACTCCCCTACGTTCGCGCCATGAAGCCCACGACGAGTCACCGAAGCCGATCCACCGCCCACCGCGGCGCCGTCCTCGCAACCGGCGTCGTCCTGTCCCTGAGCGCCCTGCTCGCCGGCTGCAGCGCCGGCGAGACGAGCGGCAGCACCGACGGCTCCGTGCAGGACGCAGTCGGCGGGGACCCCGCCGGCCCGGTCGAGGCGGCGCCCCCAGCCGACGTCGGCACCGACTCCGGCACCGACGCGACGGCCACGAACGTCGACGACGGACGCCAGGTCATCCAGACCGGCGACATCGCGATGACCGTGGACGAGCCGCAGGACGCCGCCCAGGCGATCGTCACGCTCACCGACGAGCAGGGCGGGCGCACCGACAGCCGCACCGAGAAGGCGGCGACCGAGGACAGCGTGGCCACCGCCGAGCTCACGATCCGGATCCCGTCCACGTCGGTGAACGGGATCGTCGTCGAGCTGCGCAAGCTCGGCACGGTCGACACGATCGAGCTGGGCACCGAGGACGTGACGAGCGCAGCCGAGGACCTCGACGCGCGCATCGCCGGTCTGGAGCTGTCCGTCGCCCGCATGTCCGACCTGCTCAGCAAGGCCCAGTCCAACGCCGAGATCGTCCAGGCGGAGGCGGCGCTGACCGAGCGGCAGACGGAGCTCGAGCAGCTCAAGAGCCAGCGGGCGCGGCTGGCCGAGCAGGTCTCCCTCTCGACGCTGACCATCTCGCTGCACGGCCCCGCGGTCGCGCCTCCGCCCGTCGAGGAGGAGGTCGTCGCGGAACCGGGACCGGACTCGTTCCTCGACGGCCTGTCCGCCGGTTGGGGCTCGTTCGTCGAGGTCCTCGGGGGCATCGCGATCGTGCTCGGGGTCCTGCTGCCGTGGCTCGTCGCCGGTGGCCTGATCACCTGGGGCGCCGTCGTCCTCTACCGGCGCTACCAGCGGCGCCACCCGCAGCCGGAGCCCGGCCCGATCGAGCACGAGCGGATCCCGGTCGGCGTCGGTGCGGGTCAGCCGCCGCAGGCGCCGCCCGCGCACAACCCGTACGAGTAGGGGGAAGCAGGCAGCAGCAGCAGCGGCGGGCGGGGCGCCACGGCGCTCAGCCCGCCGCGGCCACGGCTCGACGCACCGCCTCCACCGACCGGGCGACGTCCTCCTCGTCGGTCGACCAGTTGCTCACCGACACCCGCACGATGTCGCGGCCCTGCCAGTGCGACCCGGACATCCAGGTGCCGCCGTCGGCGATCAACGCCTCCCCCACCCGTCGGGTCCGCTCGTCGGAACCGAACGCGACGCTGACCTGCGTGAACACCACGTCGTTGACGATCTCGACTCCCTCGATCGTGGCCAGCCCGTCGGCGATCTGCCGGGCCCGCAGGACCAGCCGGTCGACCAGGTCCTCGACCCCCGACCGCCCGAGCGACCGCAGCGTCGCCCACACCGGCACCCCGCGCGCCCGTCGCGACAGCTCGGGCACCTTGTCGTGCGGGTCGCCCTCGCCCGCGAACGCCGCGAAGTACTCGGCCTGCATGCCGAAGGCGCGCCGCAGGGGCTCACGCCGGGCGACGACGGCGACGCCGCAGTCGTAGGGCACGTTGAGCGTCTTGTGCGCGTCCGTGGCCCAGGAGTCGGCGCCCGCGAGCCCGTCGGTCAGGTGCCGCAGGCGCGGCGACGCGGCCGCCCAGAGACCGAACGCGCCGTCGACGTGCACCCAGGCGCCGTGCGCGTGGGCGACCTCGATCGCCTCGGCCATCGGGTCGAACGCCCCGGAGTGCAGGTTGCCCGCCTGCAGGCACACGATCGTCGGACCGTCGCCTGCGGCCAAGGCCTCGGCGAGCGCGTCGACCACGAGACGCCCCTGGGCGTCGGCCGCCACGGTCTGCGGCACGCCCAGTCCGAGGTAGCGCAACGCCAGGTCCAGCGTGCCGTGCCGTTCCTCGCCGACGATCACCCGCACGCGTGGCCCGCCCGCCAGCCCGTCCCGGTTCAGGTCCCAGCCGGCCTCGGAGAGCACGTGCTGGCGCGCGGCGGCCAGCCCGGTGAAGTTCGCCATCGTCGCGCCGGTCACGAACCCCACGTCCGCGGTGGCCGGCAGCCCGAGCAGGTCGAGCAGCCACGTCGCCGCCGCGTCCTCGACGGCCACGGTGCCCGGCGTCGCGTACCGCATCGCGGTGTTCTGGTCCCAGGCGCTCGTGAGCCAGTCGGCAGCGAGCGCGGCCGGGTGCGAGCCGCCGATCACCCACCCGAAGAACCGCCCCGACGGCATGCCCATCAGCCCGGGCTCGATCTGCGCGGCCAGCTCGTCGACGACGATCGCCGGGTCGGTGGGACCGTCGGGGAGCGGGCCGCCGAACGCGAGGTTGCGCTCCCTGGGGTGCACGGGCCGGTCGTGCAGCGAGGTGATCCACTCGCGGGTGTGCTCCGTCGCGCGCTCGAGCGCCGGCTCGAACTGCGGCCACCGTGCCGTCATGCCCCCACCCTGCCACCACGAACGACTGACGCCCACCAGCCGCATTCGTCCGGGTGCGTCCTGCTGCGGTGCCGATTTGTCCGCCCGCGGGTCACTCCAACGGCCCGAGCGCCCCGTCTGTCACAGCGCATAGCGTCGGTGTGACGACTGGACGCCCACGACGACGCGAGGAGGTGGACGTGAACCAGGTGGCCAAGAACCCGCAGTGGCGGGACGCCGAGCACTTCGCCGAGCGTCACGCCCGCACGGTCCTGGCGTTCGTCGACGTCCGCGTGAACTTCGACCCCCAGACCCAGCCGGACAACGCGATCGACCTGATCGGCTACGACTTCTCGGGCCGGGTCGAGCACGGGCGCAGCCCGGTCGAGCGGGCGGAGATCGAGCGCCTGCGGTCCGCAGCGGGGTCGACCGTCGCCGTCTTCTACTCGCGGTCGGGGTTCGCCAAGGTCGCGATCCTCTACGCCGAGGAGCACCACGTCGCCCTGTTCGGGTACACCGACTCCGGGTACGCGTCCCCGATGAACCAGTGCGCCACCGACCTCGTGCTCAAGGCCCAGGCCGAGAGCACCCGGCAGGTGCGGACCGCCAGCGAGATCGTGTCGCGGCACGCCACCGCGGCCCGGCAGGAGGCCGAGCGGCGCGAGCGCGCGGCCCTCGCCGACGCGCTGCGCGCCGAGAGCGAGGCCCGGGAGGCTGCCGAGCGGCAGCGGATCAACCGCGCGCGGCACGAGACCCTGCTCGGCCGGACCGTCGCGCTGCTCCTGCTGATCCAGGTCCGGCCCGGCGCGCTGCGGGAGACGGTCGAGCACCTGGCCCAGTCGACGATCGTCAGCGCGGTCGCGGTCGCGGCGGGTCAGATGTCGCTCAGCGAGCGGCCGCACGCGATCGCGCTGGTCCGTGCCCTGTTCGACGACGCCGCGGCCGCCCTCGAGGTCATGACGCCGGCCACGTCGCGCGACACCACGAACTACTGGGCGTCCAAGCAGGCGATCGAGCGGGGTCTCGACGCCCTCGACGCCGCCGACGGTCTGGGCAGCGTGGGCCACGTGGGGCCCGACGACGTGTCGGCCCAGCTGCGGCAGGCCGAGCGCTGCTGGCGGGCGGTGGCCGACGAGCTCGAGCGCCGCGTGCCGGCCCCGACGCACAACGGCGTGCCGGAACCCCGCCGCGCGCGGCACCTGACCACCACCCGCTGAGCGCTCACCCCAGGGTGAACGACACGGGCTCCCCGCTCGCGGAGTCCGGCGCGATCCACAGCGCGAACGCGCCCGGGTCCACCCGGAAGCGGCCGTCGGGGCCGTAGTAGCCGAGCGCGTCCGCGTCGATCGTGAACCGGACCGTCTGCGAGGCCCCCGGTGCCAGCTCGACGACCGCCCAGTCGACGAGCTCCTTGACCGGTCGCGTGACGGCGGCGACCTCGTCGCGCACGTAGACCTGCACGACCTCGGTGCACGTCCGGTCGCCGGTGTTGGTCACGACGACCGACGCGACGACCGACGACCCCGCCGACACGGTGACGTCCGCGTACTCGACCTGGCCGTAGGTGAGCCCGAACCCGAACGGGTACAGCGGCGAGGAGAGGCTGTCCTGGTAGCGACCGGTCGCCCGGTCCTGCGCCGGCTCGATGGGCCGGCCCGTCGAGCGGTGGTTGTAGACGAGCGGCTGCTGGCCGGTCGACCGCGGCAGCGTGATCGGGAGGCGCCCCCGCGGACCGGCCGCGCCGAAGAGCACGTCGGCGATCGCGTTCCCGCCCTCCGAGCCCGGGTGCCACGCGTACAGGACCGCGTCGGCGTGCTCGGCGAGCCACGGCACCGCGAGCGCGCGTCCGCCGAGCACGACGACGACGAGCCGGACGCCGACCGCCTTGATCGCCTGCAGCGTCTCCAGCTGGCCGACCGGCAGGTCGAGCGTGGTGACCGAGTTGGCCTCGCCCGAGCGCACCGGGTGCTCGCCGACGAAGGCGACGACCGTCGAGACCTCGCGGGCGGCGGCCAGCACCTGGTCGCTGTGCGTCCACGGCACCGACCGGGCGCCCGACCCCGTGTGCGGCGCCAGCCCGGCGGCGATCGTCACCACCTCGTCCGCGCGGCCGTCGAGCGTCCAGGTCCCGAACAGCGCGTCGGTGGCGTCGAGCAGCGGTCCCGTGAACAGGACGGCCTCCTCCGAGCCCGCCGTCAGCGGGAGGATCCCGTCGTTCTTCAGCAGCACGAGCGATGACGCCGCGGTCTGCCGCGCGGCGGCGCGGTGCTCGTCGGAACCCGCGACCTGCGCCTCGCGACCCTCGTCGGTGTACGGGTGCTCGAAGACTCCGCAGCGGAACTTCAGCGTGAGCACCCGGCGCACGGCGTCGTCGAGGAGGTCCGTCGGGACCACGCCGTCAGACACCAGCTGCTCGAGGTGCGCGGCGTAGGACCCCGACACCATGTCCATGTCGACGCCCGCCTCGAGGCCCTGGCGCGCGGCGTCGGCGGCGTCCGCGGCGACCCGGTGCTGCACGATCTCGCCGACGCCGTCCCAGTCGCTGACGACCGCGCCGTCGAACCCCCACTCGTCCTTGAGGATCTCGCGCAGGTACCGCTTGTTCGCGTGCACCGGGACTCCGTCGATGTCGTTGAAGCTCGACATCACCGTGGCGACGCCGGCGCGCACGCACTCGTGGAACGGACGCAGCTGGAGGTTGCGCAGGCTGGTCTCCCCCGCGGTCACCGAGCCGTAGTCGCGCCCGCCCTCGGCCAGGCCGTAGCCGACGAAGTGCTTCGCGCAGGCCGCGATCGCGTCGGGCGCCGACAGGTCGTCCGTCTGCAGGCCACGCACCATCGCCGCCGCGAGCCGGCCCGCGAGGACCGGGTCCTCCCCCAGGCTCTCCGCGACCCGGCCCCAGCGGTGGTCGCCGGTGATGTCCATCATGGGCGTGAAGGTCCAGCCGATCCCGACCGCGCTCGCCTCCACGGCGGCCAGCCGGGCGCCGTGCTGGACCAGCCCGGCGTCCCAGGTCGCGGCCTGCCCGAGCGGGATGGGGAACACGGTCCGGTGCCCGTGGATCACGTCGCGGGCCAGGAGCAGCGGGATGCCCAGCCGGGACTCCTCGACCGCGAGGCGCTGCACGTCGTTGACCGCGCGCACCGCGACGCCCTCGTCGCGGATGTTGCCCGCGGTCGCGCCGCTGGCCGACAGCGACGTTCCGATCCGCCCGGCGCGCAGGTCGTCGGCGTCGTCCACCGCGCTGATGTTGGCGGGCTGGTGCAGCTGCCCCACCTTCTCTGCGAGGGTCATCCGGGCGAGCAGCAGCTCGGCGCGTTCCGCAGCGGTGCGGGTGGCGTCCAGCCAGGCCTTGTCCATCGGAAGCGTTCCCTCTCGTCGGCGAGGGCATCACCCTATTCGGCCGCGATACCCGGCCGACGCAGGCGGGGTGCGAGAATCAGGGTGCAACGACGCGCCCCTCGACCCGAACCCTGGAGCCTTGCGTTGGCCGTCGACCTGAGCACCCGCCCCGCCGCGACACCCGCGGTGCGCTTCGTGCTCCCCCGGCGCACGCTCGGCTGGCTGGTCGCCGCCGGCGCCGGCATCGTCGCGTTCGTCGTCCGCTGGATCGTGTGCGGCGGCGGTCCTGGGGTCCGCGGGTACCACGGGTACGACGACGGCGTGTACTTCGCGTCCGCGGTCGCGCTCGTGCACGGCGAGCTGCCCTACCGCGACTTCCTCTTCCTGCACCCACCCGGCATCACGCTCGCGCTGACCCCGTTCGCCGCGCTGACGCACCTGGTGAGCGACTCGGACGCCCTGGTCGCGGCACGGGTCGGCTTCATGATGGTCGGCGCCGTGAGCGCGGTCCTGGTCACCCGGATCGCCTGGCGGTGGGGCACCGCCGCCGCGGTCGTCGGCGGGCTGCTCTACGCCGTCGCCGCCCCGGCCGCCTACGCCGACCGGCTCACGCTGCTCGAGCCTCTGGGCACCGTCACCCTGCTCGGCGGCGTGCTGCTGCTCCTGCGCTCGGCCGACGTCGGCGCGCGCACCTGGTGGACGTGGGCCGGCGGCGCGGTGCTGGGGCTGGGCGTGGTCGTGAAGATCTGGGACGTCGTGCCCGTGCTCGTCGTGCTGCTCTGGCAGCTCGTGGTGCGCGGCTGGCGACCAGCCCTGCGCGCGACGCTCGCGGCCGGCGCCGCCGTCGTCGTCGCGATCCTGCCCTTCGTGCTGACGGGCGGCTCGCAGATGTTCCGCTACGTCGTGCTCGACCAGCTGGGTCGCCCGCGGGACGGGCGGCCGACCACCGACCGGCTGCTGGGCATGACGGGCGTGAACGTCACCAACCTGACGCTCGACGAGTCGCACCGCCACCTGCTCCTGGTCTTCGCCTGCACGGCCGTCGTCGCGGCGGCGGTCCTCGCCTGGCGCGGCCGCCGCGGTCGCCTGTGGGTCGTCATGCTCGCCGCCCAGGGCGCCGTGCTGCTGCTGTCGCCGTCGTACCTGCCGCACTACGCCGCCTACACGGCGCCGGCGCTCGTGCTCGTCGTCGCGGCGGGTGTCGCCGCGCTCCCCGACCGCACGCGCGTCCCCATCGCCGTGCTGGGCTGTGTCTCGCTCGGTCTGACGATGGGCGCCTTCCGGGAGTCGCCGCTCGTCGACTTTCCGGCCGCGCAGATGTCCGCCCAGCTGCCCGCGGGCTGCGTGCAGGCGGACGCGCCCACGGCGCTCGCGCTCCTCGACGTGCTCTCGCGCAACCTCGACCAGGGCTGCGACGTCGCCGTCGACCTGTCGGGCCAGACGTTCGACGCGGGCCACACCGACGAGACCGGCTCACCCGTGGAGCGGATCGACAACGCGCAGTGGCAGCGCGACGCCCGCGAGTACCTCATGTCCGGGCAGGCGATGGTCCTGGCGCGCACACGCGGGAACTACTTCGACACCGAGACGCTCGACGCCCTGGACCGGTGGCCCACGGTGGTCGACTCGCGCGGGATCCAGCTGCGGCTGCCCCCGGGCTGAGGCCGGTCAGGTCGTGAAGACCGTTCCCAGGACCACGAGGTTCGAGAACGTCACGACGAGCTTCACGGCGCCGACGCTCGCCACCGCGAGCCAGATGAACCACGTGTAGCGGGACGTCGGCCGGTTGGCCAGGACGAGGAAGACGAGCACCAGCGGGATGGTCACGACCAGCATGAACACGGGGACCGAGCCGACGAACGCCTGACCGGCTGCCGACACGGGGTTCCCCTCGTGGATGCCCTCGATGTGCGGGAGCGTCGAGGTCGTCAGGGCGTCGCCGATCGCCCCCAGCATGGCCAGGACCGCGACCGCGCGGCACCAGCTGCTCCGACGCCACGCCGGCAGGGTGCCCTCGAACCAGTCCACGGAGTCCGCGAGCTGGTCGGAGATCGTGGCCGGTGCGGGCTGCTGGGACCGGTCGGCGGTGGCCGTCGTCGCGGAGCCGGACGTCAGCACGCTCATCGGAGGCTCACCTGCGCCTCCGTCGCCAACCTGCCTCTGTCCCGCTGCACAGTGACGACTATCGACTGGGTGTTAGCACCTGTGAGCGGAACGCGTGGCCGTTCACCCGTCCGTGCAGGGGCGCCGACCCACGATGATCACCGAACCTCGTCAGCCGGCTGCGCCGTACCTGAGCCCGTCGAGCAGGAGACGCAGCACCCGTCGCGTCCTCTCGGGGTCCTGGGCATCCGCGGTCGCCGAGCAGACCCCGCTCACCGCGCGCAGCACGTCCATCGTCTCGACGTCGGTGCGGACGACACCGGCGTCCTGGGCGGTGACGAGGAGCACGTCGCCCGCCGCCTTGAGCCGCGCATGGACGTCGGCGAAGATCGCCGAGGCGTCGTCGCCGAGCGCGCCGCGAAGCGCTGTCGCGAGGCCCTTCTTCCGGCCGACATATGTCACGAAGCCGAGGATCCAGGCTTCCAGCGCCTCACCGGGCGGGAGCGTGGCGGCGAGGCGTGGCGCCTCGGAGCACAGCTCGTCGACGCTGCGCCGGTAGACCTGCTCGATGAGCACCGTCCGGTTGGGGAAGTGCCGGTAGAGGGTGCCGACCCCGACGCCCGCGCGGCGGGCGACCTCCTCGAGCGAGGCGTCGGTGCCCTCGTCGCCGAACAGCTCGGCGGCCGCCTCCAGGATCTTGTCGCGGTTGCGCGCGGCGTCCACGCGCAGGGGCCGCACCGCGGCGTCCGGCTGGGCCGTCGGCTCGGTCGCCGTACCGGACTGCCCCACGGTTCCACCCCTGTTCGCATGTTCGTCGTCGTCAGCTGTTGCCTAAACGGAGGCAGCCTCCGTATAGTTCCTCTAAGTGGAGGCTCCTTCCACTTATCCCATCGTACGTCGCGGAGGTCCGCGTGTCTGCCCCATCCCCCGTTGCCCGAGTCGCCTCGTCGCGACTCGTGCTCGCCGCCATCCTCACCACCCAGCTGATGCTCGTCCTCGACGCCACGATCGTGAACGTCGCCCTGCCCGACATCCGCACCGACCTCGGGTTCACGCCGACCGGCCTGTCCTGGGTCATGAACGCCTACACGCTCGCGTTCGGCGGCCTGCTGCTGCTCGGCGCCCGCGCCGGCGACATCCTCGGCCGGCGCCGCGTCCTCATCGGCGGTGTCGCACTGTTCACGCTCGCCTCGCTCGTCGGCGGGTTCGCCCAGTCCCCCACCGAGCTGCTCGTCGCCCGCGCGGTCCAGGGAGCCGGCGCGGCGTTCGCCGCTCCGTCCGGGCTCGCGCTGCTCATGGCCCGCTTCCCCGAGGGGCGCGAGCGCACGCGCGCCATCGGCTACTACTCGGCCGTCTCGATCGGCGGATCGGCCCTCGGCCTGATCGCCGGCGGCATGCTCACCCAGTGGGTGTCGTGGCGCTGGGTTTTCTTCGTCAACGTGCCGATCGGCATCGCCCTGATCGTGCTCGCCCGCGTCGTCCTGCCCGAGACGCCCCGGCACCCCGGCCGCTTCGACCTCGTCGGCGCCGCGACCTCGACCCTCGGCATGACGTCGCTGGTCTACGGGTTCGTCCGCGCCGCGAGCTCGGGCTGGAGCGACCCCGGCACGATCCTCGCGTTCACGGCCGGAGTCCTGCTGCTGGCGGCGTTCATCATGGTCGAGCTGCGCGCGCCGGCCCCGATCACGCCCCTGCGGCTGTTCGCGGACCGCACGCGGTCCTCGTCCTACGTCGCCCGCCTGCTGCTCGTCGCCGGGATGATGGGCATGTTCTTCTTCCTGACCCAGTTCCTGCAGGAGATCCTCGGCTACTCGCCGCTCGCGACGGGCTTCGCGTTCCTGCCGCTGACCGTCGTGCTCTTCGTCGCGTCCCGCGTCAGCGCGTCGCTGGTGTCCCGGCTCGGCGTCCGGCCGCTGATGGTGGGCGGCCTCGCGCTGTCCACCACGGGCCTGCTGATCCTGTCCCAGATCTCGGCGGACAGCTCCTACTGGGCCGTCCTCGTGCCGCTCGTCCTGTTCGGTGCCGGCAACGGGCTCGCGTTCGTCCCGCTGACGTCGCTCGGGCTGGCCGGCGTCGCGCCGAAGGACGCCGGTGCGGCCTCCGGGCTCGTCAACGTCAGCCAGCAGGTGGGTGGCTCGCTCGGGCTGGCGATCCTGGTGACGGTCGCCTCGTCGGCCGCACGGGGCGCGACCCCCACGGGCAGCACCGCGACCCAGATCGCGCAGCACGCGTTCGTCGTCGGCGCCGACCGGGCGTTCTTCGTCGCGGCGATGTTCATCGCGGCGACCATGGTGCTCCTCGCCGTCATGGTGCGGACGCCCAAGGCTCCGGCCGTCGAGACGCAGCTCGAGCGCGACCTCGAGCTCGCTCTGGACTGACCCCGCCGGTCCGGCTGCTCGACGAGAGCGGCAGCTCGCCACCTTCGCGTGGCGGGCTGCCGCTCTCGTCGTCCAGGGTCGTCAGCGGCGCCCGGGCACGGCCAGCCGACGCACCACCGTGCTCGGACCGCGGGCCGTGCCGTGCGCGTTCCACGCCTCGGTCAGCCTCTCGGCGACGACCTCGACGCGCGAACGACCACCCAGACGACGCGCGGCGCCGGGCTGCACGGCCCACGCGCCCACGAACCGCCCGGCGTCGAGGATCACGTTCACGCGGGTGCTCGGCACGATCGTGACGACGGCCGCCCAGGGCACCCAGGTCTCGTGCAGCACGTTGCGGACATAGATGCCGGTCGTGCGGGCCTCGACGACCGGCAGCAGGGACCCGAGGACGCTGAACGCCGCCAGGATCACGCCGAGCACGACGTAGACCGCCGACCCGCGCGACGCCCCGACCCCGATCATGAGCAGCCCGAGCGCGACGCCGAGCCAGCCGGCCACCAGGGTGCTCGCCGACATCCGCTCCCGCCAGAGCGGCTCACCGTCTCGGAAGGTCTGGGTCACGGTCTCGTATCTACACCCTCAGGGCAGGTAGCCGCCGATCATTGCGTCCACCCACGCCTGCTTGTCGGCGCTCGAGCAGTCCGACGTGTAGTGCGTCCACGAGGCACCGAACCGCTGGGCCACGCAGTCGGCGGCCTTCTCCTGCGGGCGGTCCCCGAACGCGGGGGCCATGCGGTCGCCCAGCTCGCCCCACGACAGGCCATACGCCGCGGCGAGCCGCCCCTGGTAGATGTGGGCGATCTCGTGCCGGACGACGTCCCGCGTCTTGCCGGGGTTCCCGGCGAGCGCGGAGCCGTTGACCATGATGTACGAGGTGTTGCCGGACCACACCGCGCCCAGGTGGCCGGAGAGGTCGGGGTCGTCCCAGTGGATCGAGACCCCGGCGTTGCCCGGCAGCGCGCGCAGCGCGGCCTCCCCCACCTCCTGCACGGTCCCGCCACCCTGAGCAGGCGGCGGCGCGGGAACCCGGCTCCTGCTCTGGTGGCTCACGGGAGTGACGGAGTTGCGCGTGGCGGCCTCAGCAGCGCGCCGTGCCTGCTCGGCGTTCCACGCCGCCTCGGCGGCGGCGACCTCCCCGGTCAGCCGCGACACCTCGCCGGTCGCGACGACCACCCGCGAGTAGACGGTCTCGGGCGCGGCGAGTGCGCCGACCGCCGACTCGAGCTCGGCGCGGTGCGCGTCGTCGACCTTTCCGGCCGAGCTGGCCAGAGCGGCGGCCGCGTCGGCGAGCGCGACGTCCCGATTCCCGACGACGGCGGCGCGCTCGGCCTCGATCGACTCCAGCCGCGTGCGGACCGCGCCGTCACGGGCCGTGTCGAGGAAGGCCAGCTCGGTGCGCCAGTCGGCGGACAGGGCGTGCACCCGGTGCGCGACCTGCCGCTGGTGCTCGACCAGCTCGGCATGCTGACGCGCCTGGACGCCCGCGCTGGCGACGAGCCCGGTGGTCCACGCGACGAGGACGACGACCAGCGCGACGAGGACGACGTGGCCGTTGACGCGACGGAGATCGGCCAGGGTGATGCGCGGGACACGGGGCAGATCGAGTGTCGACAAGGGAAGCGCCTCTCCGGGGGAACACGCTTTCCTTCGGCAGGTCGGGGCTTCCGATGAAGGTCATAGGCACCTATGACCAACAAATGTTGTGGAGATCACTCGTCTGGGTGGTAGAACCTCATCCATACGGATGAGGTTCTTGGGCGATGCCTATCGTGCCTGCTCAGTGCCGCGCAAGGCCAGGACCGGCCGCTGTTGACCGACCTGACTGTCCCCCTGATGACCGTGCTCTCAGTCATAGGCTTTGTCAACGGCCTCCGCGTCCGTCGCCGCGATCAGGCGCTCCCCGACGGACCGCACCACCGCACGCAGCTCCGGGCCACCCCTCACCTGGAAGGGGACCGGGATGCCCGCGAGCCGGCCCGCGTACCAGGGTGGGTCGCTCGTGCTGCCCACGAGACGGCACGACGAGCCGTCGACCGGTTCGATCCGGCCGAGATCTCGCGGCAGCCAGCGGGCCGCTCGGTGCGCCGGGGCCTCGACGACCACGTCGACCGCGTACTCCCAGCCGACCGCCAGGTGCTCCTCGAGCTCCGCGACGGGGTCGAGCTCTGCAGGCGGCTCGAACGTCTCGGCGAGCACCTCGACACCGGCGACCCGGTCCACCCGGTACGCGCGCCGCGCATCCGCGGCCGGCGAGTGGCACAGCAGGTACCAGCGGCCGTGCCGGACGACGACCGCCCACGGCTCGACCTCGGGCTGCCAGGCGTTCCCGCCCTCCGAGCGGTACGTCAGCCGGACCCTGGTCCGCGCCGAGCACGCCTGCACCAGCGCGGTCGCGATCGTCGGGTCCGGACGCGCCGCCGCACGGTCGGGCGCGGGTGCCGCGACCTCGCGCACGGCCCGCACGGGGGCCGCGACGGACTCGGGCAGCGACCGAACGATCTTGCCGAGCGCGGTCCCCACCGGCTGCGTCGGGTCGTCGGCCTCGTGGTGCCCGTCGAGAACGGCCATCACCAGAGCCAGGGCCTCCGAGGCGGTGAAGACGAGAGGCGGCGGTCGCTGGCCGCGTCCCACCCGGTAGCCGCCGTACGGCCCGCGCGTCGAGACGATCGGGATGTCGGCATCCCGCAGGGTCGCGACGTAGCGCCGGGCCGCCCGCGGCGAGACGCCGAGCCGGTCCGCGATCCGATCGGCGCTGATGCCGGGGCTCGCCTGGATGAGCTCGAGCGCGGTCAACGCTCGCGCCGTGGGGTTCTGGTCCTCGCTCACCATCCCTGCCTTCCGGACGCTTCCCGTCCGGAACCACCCTAGAACGTAGGGTTGTCGACGTGACGAGCCGCGACGACCGGCTGCGCGGCTCCTGGGACCGCCGCGCCAGCGCGTACGACAGACGCATGAGCACGGCCGAGCGGAAGTGGTTCGGCGCCGCCCGTCCGTGGCTGTGCCGACGAGCCACCGGCCGCACGCTGGAGGTCGCGGTCGGCACCGGGCTGAACCTGCCCCACTACCCCGCCGGTCTGGACCTCACGGGGATCGAGTGGAGCCCGTCGATGCTCGCGGTCGCGGTGCGGCGGGCCGCCGACCTCGGCATCACCGCGGACCTGCGGCAGGCAGACGCGCGCGACCTTCCCTTCGCGGAGGCCTCGTTCGACACGGTCCTCATGACGTTCTCGCTGTGCAGCATCCCCGACGAACGTCGTGCGGTCGACGAGCTGGCCCGCGTGCTCCGGCCGGGCGGGCTGCTGCTCCTCGCGGACCACGTGGAGTCGTCGAGCTGGGCCGTGCGGTCGTTGCAGAGGCTCGTCGACGTGGTGTCGGTGCCGCTCCAGGGCGAGCGCTTCTGCCACCGGCCGCTGCGCCAGGTGGAGTCCCTCGGGTTCACGCTCGAGGCGCACGAGCGGCGGGCTCTCGGCATGGTCGAGCAGCTGGCCGCCCGTCGGCCGTGACTGCTCAGGCGAGCCGGAACAGCGCGGGGCCGACCACGCGCACGCGACGCACCTCGAGGCCTTCGTAGAACCGTCGGCCCACGCACTGCATGGACCAGGCGTGCTCGCGGCACAGCTCCTCGGACGACCACACCTGCGCGTAGCCCCACCCGGGTGCGTCCAGCCGCGCACCGTTGACCTCGCCCATGACGGACACGAAGCGTTCGTCGGCCGAGCCGTCGAGCGGCACGGGTCCGATGGGGTGCACGACGGCCCAGACGATCGACCCCACGACCGGGTCCCCGAGCCTGATACCCGCGGGTGCCGTTGTGCTCATGAACCGAGTCTCGCCGCCTGCGGCGAACACCAGACGGACGTCGTCGGAACGCTGGTGGAAGGTCCAGCGCACGGCCCCGGCCGGGAGCTCGCCGCAACGAGCTCGCTGACCCGGACGCGTCAGGTGCCTACGCCTCGCCGCGCTCGACCGTGCGGCTGCGCCGGAAGTCGTCGGCGATCTGCTGCGCCTGGGCGCTGATCAGCTGGACGTAGTCGGAGAGCAGCGTCTCGACGAGCTCCGGCCGGGCGCCCGCCTCGGACGCCCCCTTCCAGAGCCGTTTGGCCGCAGCGATGTCGGCGTTCGACACTTCCACGCGCAGGTCCATGACCCGAGCATCGCCCACCGCAGGCGCTGTGACCATCGTCCCGGAGCAGCCTCACCCGGAGGTTCCACCGTTGGTGTCTGGAGTCAGCGCGAGCGGCCGAACACCCCTGACCACGGTCACCGGCGGGTGTGTCTGGCTCAGGTCAGCCAGACCGCCCGCCAGGGCGCCAGCCACAGCGCGCCGTCGTCGCCGAGCTCCACGTTCGTGCCGGTCAGCGCGTCGCGGGCGTTCACGAGCCCGTGCTCGCGCAGCCGGGAACCGAGCACCGGCCGCCAGTCGCCCGTGACGTTGTAGGCGGCGAGCATCGGCCCGAGCGGGTGCCGACGCACGATCGTCAGCACCCCGGGGTCGTCGGGCTCGAGGACCTCGCTCGCGACCGAGGCGTGCAGGTGCGGCAGCGACGACCGCACGCGGGCGAGGTGCCGCAGGCCGCCGTACACCCGCGCCTCGACGGTGCCGGGGTCGTCCAGCCGCGCGACGACCGCCGGGTCGAGCCGCGGTCGGTGCGCCCAGCGGTTGTCGTCGGCGTGCCCGGCCTCCGACGCCCAGTGCGGGTCGTTCGGCAGGCCCAGCTCGTCGCCGGACCACAGCACCGGGACGCCGCCCCAGCCCATCACCACGGCGTGCGCCAGGAGCAGGCGGGCGATGGCGGCGTCGGTCCCGTGGCCGGTCTCCCGGGCGGTCTCGAGGCCGACGAGGCTCGCCGCGGTGCCGCTGATCCGGCGGTCGCCCGTGGCGGCGTTGTGCTGGAACACCAGCCCGCGGGCGTCGGAGCCGGGGAACGACCCGGCGTACCAGTCCGAGAGGAACTGGCGGTGCAGGTAGCCGTCCAGGCCGACCGCCCACGCGTCGGCGTCGTCGATCGCCCAGCCGATGTCGTCGTGGCACCGCAGGTACGTGACCCACGCGGTCGTGGTCGGGGTCGGCGGGAGCGCGCGCAGGGCGCGGGAGGCGAGACGGGTGTCCTTGGAGGCGAGCATCGACCACACGTGGACCATGAGGGCGTTGTGGTACGCCAGGTCGCTGACCTTGCCGTGGTGGACGCCCGTGCCCAGGTAGCGCACCAGGTCCCCGGGCCCGACGATCGCCTCGGCCTTGAACACCACCGCGGGGCACGCGATCCGCGCCACCGCCCGCATCGCCTGCGTGATCGCGTGCACCTCGGGCTCGTTCTGGCACGTCGTGCCCATCCGCTTCCACAGGAACGCGATCGCGTCCAGCCGGAACACCTCGACGCCCTGGTTAGCCAGGAACAGCACGACGTCCACGAGCTCTGCGAACACCCGCGGGTTCGACCAGTCGAGGTCCCACTGCCACGCGTTGAAGGTGGTCCAGACCCAGCCCGCGACGTCGTCGTCCCACGTGAAGCTCCCCGGTGCGAAGTCCGGGAACACCTCCGGCAGGGTCCGCTCGAACGCGTCCGGGACGGCGCGATCGGGGTAGACGTGGAAGTACTCGCGGTAGCGCTGCTCCCCCGCTCGTGCCCGGCGCGCCCACTCGTGCTCGCGCGCCACGTGGTTGAGCACGAGGTCGAGCACCAGGCTGATGCCGGCGCGTCGCAGGTCGGTGGCCAGGGCCCGCAGGTCGTCCATCGTGCCCAGGTCCGGGCGCACCGTCCGGTAGTCGGCGACCGCGTAGCCGCCGTCGTTGTCGCCGTCGCGCGGCAGCAGCAGAGGCATGAGGTGCAGGTACGTCACGCCGAGCTCGCGCAGGTAGTCCACCGAGCCACGCACCCCGTCCAGGTCGTCCGCGAAACGCTCGGCGTAGGTGGCGTAGCCCAGCATCTGCGGCTGCTGGAACCAGTCGGGCGCCAGGGTGCGCTGCTGGTCGAGGCGGTGCAGCTCGGGGTCGCGCTCGGCGTAGGCGCGGGCCGCCGACCCGACGAGATCGACCAGGAGCGCCCGGCCGGCCTCGCCCGGGTAGACCGTCTCGACGCCGTCCCGCAGATCGGGCCACCAGCGTTCGAGCCGCAGCTCGAACAGCTCCGCGCGGGCCGCATCGAGGTCAGCGAGCGCAGCAGCGGCGGCGGCCCTGACATCCGCGGGCGGAACCATGTCAGCTCCTTGCCGGCCAGGAGGTGACTGGCCGCGACAGGTCCATTGTCACCAGACCCGACGACGTTCAGCGCGGCGAACGCCTCAGTCCTCCGGCGCGGTCACCGTGGTCATCGACGCGATCCACCCGTCGGCGTCCGTCTCGTCGACGACGAAGTCCTCCATCGGGCGCTGCAGACGGGACGTGCGGTCCGACGAGACGACGCCGTCCCACGAGCTCTGGAACACCGGTGCCTTGCTCATCAGGTCGACCACGAACCCCAGGTAACCCTTCTCGGCGTCGTCGATCTGCGGGTCCGCCTGGATCACGGCGAGCGCGTTGGTGGTGGCGGGCAGGTTGCCGAGCGCCAGCTGGTCGGTGACGAACTCGTCGCTGTAGAGCTGCGCCAGGAACTGCGCGATCGCCGCCGAGTACGTGGTCTGCGCACTCACGTTGTAGAAGCCCCCGGTGCCGCCCGTGATCGCACCGGGCTCCCCACCGGCGTCCGCGAGGTCGGGGAACGCGGTCCAGCCCAGGTTCGTCGCGACGAACTCCGGGTCCGCCGACTTCAGCCACTCGTAGTTCCGGCTGCCCATGAGCTCGTACGCGGACGTCCCCTGGACCATCAGCCGGGCCGTGCCGGCGGCACCCGCGCCCTCCGTGTCGAACACCGGCCCGAATGCACCCGAGTCCCGCAGGTCGGCGAGGTCGCTCAGTGCCGCGCGGCTGGCGTCGCTGCTCCAGACGCTCGCGTCGCCGCTCAGCCCCGCCGCGACGGCGGCGCTGCCGGCGTGCCGGGCGTACAGGTACTGGAACCACAGCTGCGTCGGCCACAGGTCGCGGCCCGCCAGCGCGATCGGCAGGTGCCCCGAGTCCGTCAGCGGCTGGACCTGCGCCAGGAGGTCCTCCCAGGTGGTGGCGGGCTCGACGCCGGCGTCGGCCAGGACCGCCTTGTTGTAGAAGAGGAACGCTGGCTCCACGCCCCGCACGGGGATCCCGTAGGCGCTGCCGAGGATGACCTCCTTCTCGAAGACCGTCGCGAGGAACGAGTCCTTGAGCGCGGGGTTCTCGGTGACGAGCTGGTCCAGCGGCAGGACCAGACCCTGCTCGACCAGCGCCTGGATGTCGCGGGCACCCCCGCTCATGAAGACGTCGGGCGCCGCCGTGCTGCCCAGCCGCGACCGGACGTACGCCTGGTACTGCGAGCTGTTGTCGGCCACCTTGTCGAGGACGGCCTTGACGTCGGACGTCTCGTTGAACCGTGCGACGGCCGCCTCCTCCGCCGCGACCGAGCCGTCGTTCAGGACCGCGATGTGGAACTCGTGGTCACGCTCGGGGACGCCGCCCGCACCGCCGCAACCGGCGAGCGAGAGTGCGACGAGCGACGCGACGGCGACGCCCGCAGCCCGCTGCCGGGACCGCCCACGGACATGCCCGTTCCACCGTCGACTCGCGCGCATCAGAACTCCTTGTGAGGGGGCTCCGCCCGCGCGCGGAGAGACAGGTTCCGGATCAGCGACGGTCGACCGTCGATGGTCGACCGGACCTCGTCGTCCGGCAATGAGAACGAGGTGAGATTAGGACGCCGGAATCGTGAGCACAAGACATTCACTTACAGCGCAGTAAGCGAATCACCACGGGGGAACAGGAGAGGTCAGGTTCCGACACGAATCGACGGCGAAACGCGAGTGTTGGCGAGGGATGTGCCGATTTGCCCGGCAGGATTTTCCACCCGGTCCGATCTCGGGACCGACCGGACGGCCAGCCCCTCCTCTGTTCGTGCTTCGCGCTGCCGACGTGCAGGCACGCGGCGCGCTTGAATGAGCCATGGCCCCGGAACACTCACCCGCCGTCGAGCTCGAGGTCGGGTCCCGCACCGTGCGGCTCTCCAACCCCGATCGCGTCTACTTCCCCGCCAGCGGCGCCACCAAGCTCGACCTCGCGAACTACTACCTCGCCGTCGGTGACGGGATCGTGCGTGCGCTGCGGGATCGCCCCTGCATGCTGCATCGCTACCCGACGGGCGTCGCCGGGGAGAAGGTGCACCAGAAGCGGCTGCCGCGAGGCGCTCCACCGTGGATGGAGACGGTGGAGGTCTACTTCCCGCGCTACGGCCGCACCGCCGACGAGCTGTGCGTGACCGAGCTGGCCCACGTGATCTGGGCGGTGCAGATGTCGACCGTCGAGTTCCACCCGTGGAACAGCCGTCGGGCCGACACCGAACGCCCCGACGAGTGGCGCATCGACCTGGACCCGATGCCGGACTGCCCCTTCGACCGGGTACGACGGGTGGCGCACGTGGCGCACGAGGTCCTGGACGAGCTGGGCGCAGTCGGCTGGCCGAAGACCTCCGGGGGCTCCGGCCTGCACGTCTACGTCCGGATCGCGCCGGAGCACGGGTTCGCGGACGTACGACGAGCAGCGCTCGCCTTCGCGCGGGAGGTCGAACGCCGTGCACCGGACGACGTCACGACCACGTGGTGGCGGCGCGACCGGGATCCGTCGCTCGTGTTCGTCGACTACAACCAGAACGCGCGCGACCACACCATCGCCTCGGCCTACTCGGTGCGCGGCACCCCCGACGCCACCGTGTCGACGCCCCTGCGCTGGGACGAGATCGACGACGTCGATCCCCACGACTGCACCCTGCGCACGGTCCCCGCACGTTTTGCCGAGCTCGGCGACCTCCATGCCGGCATCGACGATGCGGTGTTCGACCTGGCGCCCCTGCTGCAGTGGGCCGAGCGCGACGAGCGCGACGGTGTCCCGGAACCTCCGGAAGACGATGCGTGAGCCGAAATCCGTCGAACGACGATGGCCCGGACCATCAGGTCCGGGCCTTCGTCATCGTGTAGCGGGGGCAGGGGGTGAACCTGCGACCTCTGGGTGACGAGCCCAGCGAGCTACCGAGCTGCTCCACCCGGCGTCGGTAATCCACCGCGATGATCGCCACACGCCGGTCCCCCTCAGGTTCCCGGTGGAGCCGTGCTGGAGGTTGCCACGGAAGTCCGCCCAGCCGATCGTGTGCGCGTCCCGCACCGAGACGAAGCCCGGCGGGCCCTCGCGGAATGGGACGTAGGGCCATCCGGTCTGGCTGACCGTCGCGAGGTACAAGCCGTCCATCCGGGCCAGGAGAGCAGCCTCTCGTTGACCCAACGGGTCGGCGCCCGCAGGCACCCGTCGCCCTTGGCCGCACCCGGTCGTAGAACTCGGCGCTGCCGTAGTGCTGCTGGTCCTCGCGGACGTCATCAGTGAAGGCGATGCACCCGTACTGCCTTCTCACGTCGGCTCCCTGTCGTCCGGGTCGTGCGGGCGTCCGCGCTCCCGCCGCGACGGCTGCCGAGAGGAGGTCAGGCGGTCACGGAGGCGAGAGCCTCGCGGATGACCTCGACGACCTCCTTGGGGTGGGAGAGCATCAGCAGGTGGGACGAGTCGATCTCGGAGACCTTCATCCCCGCACGCTCGTAGCCGAACCGCTCGACCTCGGGGTTGATGACGGTGTCCGAGGAGGCCACCACGCCCCAGGCGGGCTTGGTCTTCCAGGCGGCGACGCTGGCCGGCTGCGCGAACGCGACCGCAGCCAGCGGGCGCTGCGAGACGGCCAGCACGCGGGCGAGGTCGGGGTCGACGTCGGGCGCGAAGATCTCCGGGAACCTGGCGACGTCGACGAAGACGTCGGTGCCGGGCTCGTCGGAGCCGTCGACGGGGAACGTGGCGTAGGCGAGGGCCCCCGCGAGCGGTGACTCCGGGAAGCGTCCCTGCAGCTCACCGAGGCTCTCCCCCTCGTCCAGCGCGTAGCCGGCGAGGTAGACCAGTCCGACGACGTTGTCCTCGACACCGGCCACCGTGATCACCGCGCCCCCGTAGGAGTGCCCGACGAGGACGACGGGGCCGTCGATCTGGCGCACGACGGAGGCGATGTACGCGGCGTCACCGACCAGGCCGCGGTTCGGACCGGCCGGGACCACGACCTTCGTGCCGTCGTCGAGCAGCTCGGCGACGACGCGGGCGTAGCTGGAGGCATCGGCGAAGGCTCCGTGGACCAGGACCACGGTGGGTGTGACTGACATGGCTTCTCCTCGGATCGCACCGCCGACGGGACGGGTCTGCTCGCGGCGGTAGACGGCTGTTCGGATCGCTCCCTGTGCCGCCGACGCTAGAGAGCCGGTGTGGAGAAGAAGTGACGAACGAGTGGACCACCGTCCGCGGGACCGGCGGACGTCAGTCCTTCAGCACCGCGGCCTCGACCCGTTCGAGGATCCACCGTCTCGTGCGGTCCACTCCCCACCCGAAGGTCTCGACGGCGAGGACGAACTGGGCGTGCCGGAAGTGGAAGAAGATGATGCGCGCCGCATCGTCCACCGACAGACCATCGGCCAGGTCACCGACGTCCTCGATCCCCTGGACGATCACGGCCAACGCCTCGTGATGACGCTGATCGGCGATGCCGACGAAGTCCGCTGCCGGCGGAGCGCTCGCGGCCGCCCGGGTGACGATGCGGATGATGTCGTCGTCCGCGGCGTAGAGCTCGACGTAGCCGTCGGCAAGCGTCGTCAGCTTGGCATGTCCGGTGGTGGCCGCCGCGCAGTCGGCGATGATGCGGGTCACCAGGTCGCTCCGGGTCCACATGTCCATCAGCGTCCGGAGCAGACCCTCCTTGCCGCCGCACTGGGCGTACACGGTGGCGGCGGAGACCCGCGCCTCGCGGGCGATCGACGGGACCGTTGTCTGCTCGTAGCCGTTCGCGGCGAAGAGCTTGCGGGCCGCCTCCACGACGCTCTGCCGGGTCATCTCGGCGTACTCGTCGCGCCGGCTGGGTGGTCGTGACTCGCCTGGCACCGTCGGTGGTCCCGTCCCTCGGTCGTGAGATCTGGCTAGAGAGGTACTCCAGCGCCTAGATTATCTGTCGAGCAACCGCACGAGCGCTCCAACTCGCACCACGCCACTCAGACGACCAGAGGCGGAGCCGGCGGACAGGAGACGGACATGAGCGTGACGCTCGTGCACGAGGGCCCCGACCGGGTCGGGCCACCGGCGCTCACGCAGCCGTTGCGCCTGCAGGTGCTCGGTCCGCTCCGGCTGTGGCGAGGCACCACCGAGCTCGACGCCGGACCGCGCCAGCAGAGCTATCTGCTGGCGCTGCTCCTCGCTCGGGGCGGCCGCCCCACCGGCGCCGCGGAGCTGATCGACCTGATCTGGGGCGAGGGCGCGCCCGCGAGCGCGTTGAACGTGATCCACAAGCACATCGGTTCGCTGCGGCGTCTCCTGGAACCCGACCTCCCGTCCCGCGACGCGGGCACCTACCTGGTGCGCCGGGGCGCCGGCTACCTGTGCGCGGCAGGAGCGGACGTCCTCGACCTCGCGGCGTTCCGCCATCTCACCGGCGCTGCACGATCAGCCCTCGCCGCAGCCGACGGGACGACGGCACTCGACCTGTTCGTCGAGGCGCTCGGTCTGTGGAGCGGCCCGGCGGGCGACGGGTGGGCGCACGGGCCTGCGGCCGCGTCGATCTTCGCCGGCCTCGACGACGAGTTCTTCCGGGCCTGTGTCGACGCCACAGGGGTCGCGCTGTCCCACGGTTGCCCCGAACGGGTCCTGCCCGCACTGCACCTCGCCGCCACGATGGCGCCTCTGCACGAGCCGGTGCAGTCGTGCCTGATGGACCTGCTGGGCGCTGCGGGCCTCCAGGCCGAGGCGCTCACCGTGTTCGACACGGTGCGCAGCCGCCTCGTGAACGACCTCGGCATCGATCCTGGAGCTTCGCTCGCGGCCGCGCACCACCGGGTGCTCGCGCAGACACGATCGTCGACCTCCGCCACGCAGCCTGCCCCGCCCTCGGGCACTGCGGCTGGGGACACGGGCGTCCCGGGACGACTTGTCGGCCGCTCGGACGAGATCGCCACGTTGCGCCACGCGCTCGAACCGACCTTCGCCGCGAGAACAGCAGTCGTGCTCCTCGAGGGTGAGCCCGGGGCCGGGAAGAGCCGCCTCCTGGAGGAGCTCGCCTGCCACGCTGGGGCACGTGGCGCTCTCGTCGTGCGGGGCCACTGTCTGGAGGGCGAGGGGACCCCCACGATGTGGCCGTGGATCGAGGTGGTGACCGGCCTCGTCGACGCCATGGCGCCGGACCGGCGCGAACGATGGCTCTCGCGCGATCTCGGCCACCTCGTCGGCACCGACGCCGCCTCGTGGCCGACGCTCCCGATCCCTGACAGCAGCGCACGGTTCCGCCTGCAGGAGCAGCTGGTCGACGTCATCGCGGAGTCGGCCCGGGAACGACCCGTGGTGATGGTGATCGACGACCTCCAGTGGGCCGACCCCAGCTCTCTGCAGGTGCTCGAGCACGTCATCGCCCGACTTCCTTCCAGCAGCGCCGCCGTCGGTGCATCTCGCGACTCCTGCCCCTCGCCCAGCCCCGACCTGTCCCACATGCTCGCCGCAGCCAGCCGCGCGCCCGGACACCGCCGCGTCAGGGTGGGGCCTCTGAGTCCGCCCGAGGTCGCCGAGCTGGTCCAGCTCGAGACCGGCGTCGTCCCGACCACGGAGATCGCCACGCTGGTGCACAGCCGCACGGGGGGCAACCCCTTCTTCGTGCAGGAGCTGGGCCGGCTGTGGACGGCCGGCGAGGCGGCGTCCAGGCCGGCGGTGCTGAGCACCGGTGTGCCCCTGACGGTCCGCGACGTCGTCCGCGACCGCCTCGGCGCACTCGACCACGATGCGCAGGAGCTCCTGGAGGTCGCAGCGCTGGTCGGCCGGGACGTCGAGATCGCCGTGCTCGCCCGGGCAGCATCTCTGGACGTGTCAGCCAGCCTCGGACGCCTCGAGCCCGTGCGCGCCCTCGGACTGATCGGCCCGAGCCCGGGAGATCCGTACAGCTACCGCTTCGTCCACGACCTCGTGCGGCAGGCCGTGTCCGAGGCGATCCCACCGGGCCGCGCCGCCGCGCTCCACGGACGGATCGCCGATGCCCTCGAGGGCGCCGGGCTCGGCGGGGAGTCCGTCGCCGAGAGGGTCGCCCACCACCTGTGGGCGGCAGGTCCCCTGGGCGATGCGGCCCGGACGGTCGACGCCCTGATCCGCGCCGGAGCCCGGGCCAAGGAGAAGACCGCGCTGGGCGCGGCAGAGCGTCAGCTCAGATCTGCCGTGGAGCTCGCGCGCCGATCGTCCCTGCTCGAGCTGGAGCTCGAGGCGCTCTCGCAGCTGATCGCCGTCGTCGGCATGCGCTCGATGTACGGCCGGACGTCGGTGAGCCTGCTGGAGCGGGCGGAGCAGGTGGCCCGGGGCCTCGATCGCGAGCGGGATGCCGCCGGGTTCCTCTTCTCACGCTGGACCGCGCACGGCCAGGGCCTCGAGCTGGAGACCAGCGGCCCCCTCGCTCGTCGGCTGCTCACGCAGGGCACGGCGTCCGACGACCTGGTCGTCCGCATCTACGGGCAGGCCGCCTGGGGGATCCACCAGTGGCACCTGGGCAACGTCGGAGAGTCGTTCCGTACCCTCAGCGCGATGCACTCCGACGGCCGGTCCGAGGAACGCGCGGCAGACCCCGACCCGGTCCGGGACGGTCTGCAGCTCCTCACCGCCGGCACGTTCGCCGAGATCTCCGCGTACCACGGGGACGCCGCACAGGCGCGAGTGCTCCACGACCGGCTCGAGACAGCGGCCGGTGACGACCCCTACGCGGTCACCGTCGCCACCACCATGGCGGCACGGACCGCCGCGGTCGTCGGTGATCCCGAGTGGGCACTCGGCCGCAGCGAGCGTGGGATCGCGGTCGACCCGCACTTCTCCTTCGTCTTCCTCGGGACCTACCTACGGCTGGCCCGGTGCTGGGCGATGGCGATGAGCGGGCGCGACCCGGGTCCGGCGTCGGACGAGGCGGAACGACTGATCCTGGTGAACCTGTCGAACCCGGTTCGCTCGTGCGTCTCGACCTGGTACGCGCTGCTCGCCGAGATGCGCATCGCCGCGGGGTCGCTGTCCGCCGCGTCCGCGGCCCTCGATCGTGCCGACGACTGCCTGGAACGCTACGGCCAACGCTCGGCAGAAGGGCTCGTGGTCCTGGTGAGGGCGCAGCTGGCTGCGGCCGCCGGCGACCATCTCGGCGCCGTCCGCCTGGCCGAGCGTGCCCGGGCGGTCGCGCTCGGCCGGGGCGCGCACCTGTTCGCGAGTCGGGCCGAGCTGCTGCTGAGCTCGCTCCAGGTCTCGCCGGTTCCCCGAGCGGTCTCAGCGGTGCATCGCTGAGCAGGGAGATCGCGTGAACGACGAAGGCCCGGACCATCAGGTCCGGGCCTTCGTCTTCTTGTAGCGGGGGCAGGATTTGAACCTGCGACCTCTGGGTTATGAGCCCAGCGAGCTACCGAGCTGCTCCACCCCGCGTCGGTGAGTACAACCTACCTCAGACCGCAGGGGCACCCAAATCGCAGGGCCCCGACCGGCGGTTGCGTACGTCACAACCGCCGGTCGGACGCCGTCACGGGCTGAGCTTCTCCTCGGCCGCGAGCGCGGCGTCGATGGCCGCGTCGAGGCTCTTCTGCGCCTCGCCGTAGGCCGCGAAGTCGCCGATCGCGAGGGCGGCCTGGCCGTCCTGGATCGCCTTGTTCGCCTGCTGGAGAGCCTTGGTCAGGTCGGCTCGCACCTGGGCCTGCGTGTCCGAGTCGGGCGGAGCGGTGCCGGTGTCGCCACCGGTGTCGCCCGTGCCTGCGTCGGGTGGCGTCGTCGGTTCCCCGGCAGCCGGATCGGTCCCGGCGTCGCCGGCGTCCGCACCTGAGTCGCCGCCGAACACCTGGTCGAGGGCACCGTCGAGGGTGTCCGCGAACCCGATGTTGTCGCCGAAGCCGACGAGCACGCGCTGCAGGGTCGGGTACGTGGTGCCGCTGGCGGCCTGGACGTAGACCGGCTGGACGTACAGCAGTCCCCCACCGACGGGCAGCGTGAGCAGGTTGCCGCGCCGGACCTTGGAGTCGCCGCGGCTCAGGATGTTGAGCTCGTTGGAGACCGTCGGGTCGGACGTGAAGTTGTTGTTCATCTGCCCGGGTCCGGGCACCGTCGAGTCGCGCGGCAGCTCGAGCAGCCGCATCTTGCCGTAGTCGGCCGACGGTTTGCCCGCCTCGCTGCCGGCGTCCGCGTCGACGGCGAGGTAGCCCGTCATCACGTTGCGCGCGTTGGCGCCCCGCGGGATGAACGTGGACATCAGCGAGAACTTCGCCTTGTCCTGGTCGGGCATCTTCAGCGTCAGGTAGTACGGCGGCTGCGGGACCTTGACGGTGCTCGTCGGGTCGTCCGGGTTGTTCCAGAAGTCGTTGCCCGAGAAGAACTGCACCGAGTCGGTCACGTGGTACTGGGTGAGCAGGTTGCGCTGCACCTTGAACAGGTCCTCGGGGTAGCGCAGGTGGCTCATCGTCGCGCCGTCGATGTCCGAGATCGGCTTGAGCGACGTCGGGAACGTCTTGGACCACGCCTTGAGGATCGGGTCCTTGGCGTCCCAGGCGTAGAGCGTGACCGAGCCGTCGTAGGCGTCGACCGTGGCCTTCACCGAGTTGCGGATGTAGTTCACGTTCTTCGGCTGGAGCGCCTGGATCGTGTCCGACGTCTCCGTGAGGGAGTCGGTCGTGGCGGCGTCGAGCGACCGGGACGCGGAGTACGGGTACTGGTCGGTCGTGGTGTAGCCGTCGATGATCCACTTGACGCGTCCGTCGACGACCGCCGGGTACACGCGGCCGTCGAGCGTGAGGTACGGGGCGACCTTCTGGACGCGCTCGCGCGGGTCGCGGTCGTACAGGATCTGCGAGTCGGGCGTGACGCGGTCGGAGAACAGGATGTTGCCCTGCCCGAACTTCAGCGCGTAGAGCAGCTTGTTCAGCGGGCTGCCGATGCTCGGGCCGGCGCTGACGGTCTGCGTCGGGAAGCGTGTGTTGACGGCGCCGGAGGACGCGTCGTCCGGGTAGTCGAGCTCCCAGCCGGTCGTGCCCCCGGGGCCGCCGACGATCGAGTACTCGGGCGACTTCGGGCTGAAGTAGATGCGCGGCTCGTAGGGGCCCATGTCGCCCGTCGACGGGATGCCGCCCTCCCAGAAGTCGGGGGCACCGCGCGCGGCGGTCGTGTTGCCGAACGCGGCGACGACGCCGAAGCCGTGCGTGTAGACGGTCGCGTCGTTGGTCCAGTTGCGCTGCTGCGCGTCCAGGCCGGCCAGGTCGAGCTCGCGCACCGCGATCACGGTGTCGCGGCTCTCGCCGTTGACCTCGTAGCGGTCGACCGCCAGCGAGTCCGGGAAGTCGTAGAAGCCGCGGATCTGCTCGAGCTGCTTGAACGACGGGCTGACCACCTGCGGGTCGAGGAGCCGGATCGACGCCGTCGTCTCGGCGTCCTGGCGCAGGGCGCCGGCCTCGGCCGTGACCTTGGCGGTGTAGTCGGTGGTCTCGACGTCCTTGAGCCCGTAGGCGTCGAGCGTCGCGTCGATGTTGCGGGAGATGTACTCCGACTCGGCGTCCTGCTGGTTCGGCTGCACCTGGAACTTCTGCACGACGGCCGGGTAGATGCCGCCGACGGCGATCGCCGCCACGATCATGAGCCCGACGCCGATGGCCGGCAGGCGCCAGTTGCCACGGATCGCGGTGACGATGAACAGCACGGCCACGAAGATCGCGATGAGGGCCAGGATCAGCTTGGACGGGATGACGGCGTGCACGTCGGTGAACGAGGCGCCCGCGAACTTGTTGCTCTGGCTCTTGGTGAGGATCGAGTACCGGTCGAGCCAGTAGTTCGCGGCGATGAGCAGCATGATCACCGCGGCGATGACCGACAGGTGCACGCGGGCCGCGCGGGTGGTGCGCGGCGCCCCGCCGCGCTGGCCACCGATCCGCAGGCCGCCGTAGAGGTACTGGGTGGCGACGGCGCCGATTCCCGCGAGCACCGCGACAGCCATGAGGAACGACGCGACGAACCGCAGGCCCGGCAGCGTGAACATGTAGAAGCCGAGGTCGATGTGGTACTGCGGGTCCACCTGGCCGACGGTGCCGCCGTGGATCCAGAGCTGGATGGTCGCCCACTGCTGGGACGCGGCGGCGCCGGCGAACAGGCCGAGCACCGCGGGGCCGACGATCATCACGAGCCGACGCAGCGGCTCGATCGCCTCGCGATACTGGTCGAGGTTCGCCTGCTCCTGCGTGGAGGGCGCGTACACGGGCCGGGAGCGGTAGCCGAAGCTGAGGCTCCAGCCGACGGCGCCGGCCATGATGGCGAACCCGAGCACGAACAGGATCAGGCGCGTGCCCCACTCGGTGGCCAGGACCTGGCCGAAGCCGAGCTGGCGGTACCAGAGCACCTCGGTCCACACCTGCGCGAGGATCAGCACGACGATCACGAGCACACCGAGCGTGATCAGCGTCGGTACGAGCGCACCCCGCCGGCGCTGGCGTGCCGGGGCTGGGCGGGGCGGATTGGCAGATGTCACGGTGCTGCGGTCCTCGTCGTCGGCAAAGCGTCCTGGCTGGTCTGGCACGGTACCGGACCTGCCTGAACGGCCGCACCGGGCGAACCGCTCGATCCCAGAACGCCTCGTTCACGGCGCCAGTTCCCACCGTTACCAGTTCGAGTCCCGAGGCGTCCGGATGCGACCATGAGGGGTGACCGAAACTGCTCCGGACCCCGCGCTGAGCGCGCTCGCCGAATCCGTCCTCGAGATCGAGCGGCACGTCGCCGAGGCGGGCTGGGACGGACCGGTGCGCGTGTTCGCTCTGGTCCGGACGCAGGAGGCCCTGCTGACCGAGCCGGGCCTCGCCGCACAGCTCGATCCGTCGGTGCTGGCGGCCGCGACCGCGCAGCCCTGGCACCTCACCTCGATCGAGCAGGAGGAGCTGCCCTCGGCGCCGGACCTGGAGACGCTCCTGGCCGGGCTCTCGTGGCCGGCCACCGTCGACGGGATGGCCGTCACGGTCGAGCGCGTCGTGCTGCCGCCCGCGGCCGAGGAGGCCATGCCCGACGACGCCGGTGCGGCCCTGGAGTACCTGCTGGCCCATCCCGAGCGGCAGGACGTGCGGCTGGCGGTCGGGGCGCTGCGCGGCGGACCGTCGTGGTGCGCCGTGCGGATGCGCGCGGACGACGACCCCCAGCAGGTCGGTCAGGGACCCGACCTCGTCCCCGGGCTCGTCGCCGCGGTGCGCTCGACCTTCGACTGAGCGAGCGAGCCGGGCCCGCCTACGGAGCAGGCGTGCAGGTCGGCAGGTCGCTCGTCTTGCCCGCACCGATCGCCTCGACCGCGAGGCGGGCCTCGTGCAGCGTCGCGATCTTGACCACGCGGAGCCCGTCGGGCACGTGCCCGACCACCTCGTCGCAGTTCGACGACGGCGCCAGGAACCACGACGCTCCGTCGCGCAGCGCTCCGGGCATCTTCTGGCGGATGCCCCCGATCGGGCCGACGTCGCCGTTCACGTCGATCGTCCCGGTCCCGGCGATGTCCTTGCCGCCGGTCTCGTCCTGCGCCGTCATCTTGTCGATGATCCCGAGCGCGAACWTGGTCCCGGCGCTCGGGCCGCCGATGTCGTCGATGCTGATCGTCACGTCGACCGGGAAGTCGAACGACGGGTCGATGTAGATGCCGATCTGCGCGGTGCCGTCGTCCTTGGTGCCCGTGACGACCGGCACGTCGACCGTCTGGCCCTGCCGCGTGACGGTCAGGGTGATCGTCGACCCCGGGTCGACCTCGCCCAGGTGGTCCAGCAGCGTGGTGTAGTCCGGCACCGGGATGCCGTCGATGGCGACGATGACGTCGCCCTTCTCGACCTTGCCGTCGGCGTCGGAGTCCTCGACCGTTCCCGCGACGACGAGCGTGGCGGGGACCTCGTAGCCCAGCTCCGTCAGCGCGGCCACGGTCGCGTTCTCCTGCGACGAGACCATCTCGGCGTTGTTGGACTCGTTGATCTCGTCCTGCGACGCGTCCGGCGGGTAGAGCAGCTCGACGGGGAGCACCACCGACGACGGCGACACCCAGCCCGAGATGACGTCGCGGATGGTCGACGGGAACCCCGGCCCGCCGGTCCCGGAGACCGTCGTGAGCCGCAGCTCGCCGGTCGTCGGGAAGGTGTCGGCGCCGCTGATCGTGATGAGCGGGGTGCCGTCGTGCTCGCCGAGCACGTTGCGCGTGGGACCGGGGCTGTTCACCGCGTACGGCGTCGGCAGCACGATCAGCACCGCGAGGAGCACGGCCGACGCGAGCATCGCGACCGAGAGCATGATCGAGCGCGGGGTGGCGCGGGGCGCCGGCTCGTCGAAGTCGTACGGCGTCTGCGGTTCCGGCGCGACCGGGGGCTGCTCGAGCACCTGCCGATCATCCCCTACGCAGGGGTGCGTCAGCGCCCTCGCCGCGCACGGGCCTGCCGCCATACGGCCGCGGTCCCGACGAACGCCACCGCCGCACCGGCCGCACCGATGGCCGCGGCGTCCCGCGTGCCCAGCCGCCGACCGGCCACGGCCACCCGGCCCTGGACCCCCTCGAGCAGCACGTCGAGGCACTGCGCGCTCGACCACGCGGGCTCCCAGCCCGCGGCGCGCAGCCCGTCCGACGCCACGGTCCACGGGTAGACGACGAACGCCAGCTCGCCGGCCGGCGAGGGCAGGACCCCGACCCTGTGCAGGCGCTCGGCGGTGCCGAAGGCGGTGGTCGCGGCGAGCTCGATCCCGCGCATGCCGGCGGCCCGCAGCACCTGGTCCGGCTCGAGCGCGTCCGTCGCCCCGACCGTCAGCGGTCCGACGAGCCCGTGCTCCACCGCGAACCGCGCGGCCGACGCCACGTCGTCGACGTGCACGAACTGCCACTGCCGCCTGGCGCCGCGCACCGTCAGCAACCTGGGCGCCTCGAAGTGCCGCGTGACGAACGTGTCGACGCCCGCACCCGCGAGCGCGGCCGGCCGCAGGACGGTGATGAGCGGGCTCCCGCGTCGCGCACCGCGCTCCAGCACCGCCTCCATGGCGAGCAGGTCGCCGACGAGCCCGTCGCGGGACGCCTCGTCGAACGTGGCCGCGGCATCTGCGTCCCGGATCTCGGGCCGGTCGGGCCACGCCCCGTGCACGGCCGCCGACGAGATCGCGACGAGGTGCCGCGCACCGACGGCCCGCGCCGCGGCCAGGGTGCGCTGGGTGTGCGCCACCACGGCCTTCTGCCGTTCGCTGGCACCACGCGAGCCGGCGCCGACCATGTCGCCGGGGTGCCCGACGAGCACCACGACAGTCGCGCCGGCGAGCAGGTCCCGCGCGCCCTGGGGCGGCAGCTCGTCGACTGTTCGGACGGTGCTCCGGGGGCCCTGCCACCCGGTCGCGAGGCCGCGCGCGACCGGGCCGCGCCCCACCACGACGACGACGGCTGCGTCGTCGTCGGCCGTCGTCGCGACCCCCCGCCGCGGGCTGCGCCCTGAGCGAACCTGCTCCCCCACCGTTCCCCGATCCCCGGGCTGCATGGTTACTTTGGAAACGCAGCCGACCCAATCGTCTCAGGTGGTTCTTCGAGGAGGACACAGTGAGTCCCGACAACTCCGCCGTGCCGGGCGACAGCGTCCCTGCCTGGGAGCAGATGATGCGCGCCATGCTCGGCGAGGGCGCCGACGAGGCGATCCGCGAGCTCCAGTCGCGCGGCTTCGACCCCGCCGCGATGGCCGCTGCCTCGGGACTCCCCGACGACCCCGCCGCGCTCCAGCAGGTGGTCGCCCAGGTCCAGGCGCTCCTGTCGGCGTCGGGAGACGAGCCCGTCAACTGGCAGATGGCGCACGACCTCGCCCGCCAGCAGGCCGCCGCCGGCGGCGACCCGTCGCTCACGGCCCACCAGTCCAAGCAGGTGCTCGACGCGCTCGCCGTCGCGGAGCTCTGGCTCGACGCAGCCACCGACCTGCCGCCCTCGACCGGCACCCCACACGCATGGAGCCGCGCCGAGTGGGTCGAGGCGACCCTGCCGACCTGGCGGACCCTGACCGAGCCCGTGGCCTCCTCCCTGTCCTCGGCGCTGGTCGAGGCGCTCGGCGGCTCGCTGCCGGGGGGCCTGGACGCGCCCGAGCTGCCCGGCCTCGACCCGAGCCACCTGCTGCGCCAGCTGGGGTCGGCGGTGTTCGGCATGCAGGTCGGCCAGGCCGCCGGGACCCTCGCGCGCGACGTGTTCGGCACGACGGACATCGGGCTGCCGCTGCTCGACAGGCCGGCTCCCGCGCTCGTGGCCGCGAACGTCGACGAGTTCGCCGAGGGCCTCGACGCGCCGGCCGACGAGGTGCGCCTCTTCCTCGCGCTGAGGGAGGCAGCCGCAACCCGGCTCTTCACGCACGTGCCGTGGCTGCGCTCGCACCTGCTGGCGACGGTCGAGGCCTACGCCCGCGGGATCACGATCGACGTCGACCAGCTCGAGGACGCGGTCTCGTCCATCGACCCCACCGACACGGCTGCCCTGCAGCAGGCGCTGTCGGGCGGCGTCTTCGCCCCGCACACGACGCCCGACCAGGTCGCGGCCCTCGAACGGCTCGAGACGGCCCTGGCGCTCGTCGAGGGCTGGGTGGACGAGGTCGCGTCGAACGCGGCGCTCCCCCACCTGCCGCACACCATGGCGCTGCGCGAGATGATCCGCCGCCGCCGGGCCGCCGGCGGTCCGGCCGAGCAGACGTTCGCCAACCTCGTCGGCCTCGAGCTGCGACCCCGCCGGCTGCGCGACGCCGCCGCGCTGTGGGCCCAGATCGCCCGCGACAACGGCCCGGCCGCGCGCGACGCCGTCTGGGACCACCCCGACCTGCTGCCCGGCACCGAGGACCTCGACGACCCCTCCGGCTACGCGGCCCGCCGCGCGACCGCGGTCGACGACGCCGCCGAGATCGACCGCGCGCTGGCCGAGATCCTCGGCGAGGACCCGGACGACAAGGCCTGAGGGGTCCTAGACCTCGTCGAACAACGTGGTGCTGAAGTCGTCGTCCAGGCTGTCGTCCACGTGGTCGACGGCGTCCGGCGTCTCGTCGTCCTCCTCGTCCGCTGGTTCCCCGGCCGGACGGTCCGCCCCGTAGGCGTAGCCCTCGAGGAAGCCCCGCGCCCGGGTGGTGCGCGGGTAGGAGTCGAGCTCGGCCCAGAAGTCCGGGCCGTGGCCCGCGTGCAGCAGGTGCGCCAGCTCGTGCAGCAGCACGTAGTCGAGGACCCACCGCGGCATCCCGCGGACGCGGTCGGAGATCCGGATGGTGCCGTCCGACGGTGTGCAGGAGCCCCAGCGGCGCCCCTGGTTGGTGGCCCAGCGCACGCTCGTGGGGATCGCGCGGCTGCCCAGGTACCGGGCGGAGAGGTCCAGCGCCCGGGCCGCGAGCTCGACGTCCGACGGCTTGCGACGACGTTCCTGGGCGTCCAGCCGGGCGAGCATCCGCTCGACCCACTCGTTCTCCTGGGCGCGCGTGAACCGCGCGGGGACGGCGACGATCGTGCGCTCACCCTCGCGCCAGGCCGAGACCGTGCGCACGCGTTTGCGCGACCGGCGGATCTCGACCTGTGACAGGTCCTGCGTGGACGGCACCCCTGAACGCTAGCGCGGCCGTCCGACACCCACGGGAATTCCCCCGTCTGCGCACGGCGCGTCCCGCGGAATCTCGCCGATCTGGGCGCGCGAGCCCACTACTGTGATCGTCGCGCGGGCGTCGGTGCTTCACCACGCCCGGCCGCCGGCCGGCGGATCCCCGGTCCGGTGCACGACACCGAGGGAGGCCACCATGGCTGAGACGTATGCGGGCGAGTTCTACTGCGTGAAGTGCAAGGAGAAGCGCGAGGCCGAGGGCGACGTCGTCATCTCGGAATCGGGTCGGCGCATGGCCAAGGCCGTCTGTCCGGTCTGCGGCACCAAGCTGAACCGGATCCTCGGCAAGGCCTGACCACACCCAGCACCGCGCCACGGGGCATCGTCCGGACGGACGGTGCCCTTCGGCATGTCCGGGGCCTGTGGACGACCCCCGACGCCCGCTCCGACGAGGTGCCAGAGTCCACGGATGCGACTGCGTGGAGGGCTTCGTGTGCTGCGCCGGAGCGCGACCGAGGTGCAGGTCGGAACAGATCCGCGCTGGGCGGTCCGGCTCACCGACCTCCCCCCGTCGGACACGGAACTGCTGGTCGACCCCGTGGTCGCGGGCCTGCTGTCCCAGGCCCACCTGACCCAGGACGACGACGAGCCTGTGCTGCGAGGGCCGTCGGCGGTGGATGCGCAGGTCTGGTCGCTGCTGCGCCCTGCCGCGGACGGTCCGTCGGTGGTGGCAGCGCGCGAGGAGCGGGTGGTCGCGGTCCTCGGGCTCGGTCCGACCGGCCTGGGCATCGCCGTCGGTCTCGCCGCGGCCGGCGTCGGCACGGTCCTCCTGGACGACGAAGCGGCGGTCCGCCCGGTCGACGTCGGGCCGACGGGATACTCCTGGACGGACGTCGGGGCCTCGCGCACCTCGGTCGCCGCGCGCCGGCTGCGGGACGTCGCGCCGCGGGTGTCGACGGAACCGGTGCGCTCACCGGACGTCGTCGTGCTCGTCGAGACCGACGTCGCCGACCCGCTCCGCGGACCCGCCCTCGTCGCCGCGGGGACCGTGCACCTGTCGGTCGTGGTCCGGGAGGCGGACGTCGTCGTCGGCCCCCTGGTGGTGCCCGGGCGCGGCCCGTGCCTGCGGTGCCTCGACCTGCGCCGCACGGATGCCGACCCGGCCTGGCCGAGCCTGCTCGACCAGCTCGGTCGCTCCGACCCGGCCGTCGAGGCCGCCGCGACCGCTGTCGTCGCCTCGGGACTCGGAACGGCCGCGGTGCTCGCCCACCTCGACGGTGCCGGTGGTCGTCCACCGGGCACGGTCTTCGAGGTCAGCGCTCCGGACGCGGTCCCCCGGGAACGCGCCTGGGCGGTGCACCCTGACTGCGGGTGCACCGCCCTCCCGGCCGTCCCGTAGCGGTCATGCCGCGGGAGCCGCGTCCTTGCGGGGACGTCCACGACCACGCTTGGTCGCGACCACCACACCGCCGATGAACACCTCGCCACCCCAGACGCCCCACGGCTCGGCACGCTCGAGGGCGCCGGCCAGGCAGCCCTCGATCAGCGGGCACTCCCGGCAGAGGGCCTTGGCCTGCTCCACCTGGGCGGTGCGCTCCGCGAACCAGAGCTCGGGGTCGTTGGACCGGCAAGGGATGAAGTCGGCGACCATCTGGTCGAACTGCTGACGGTCGTCGGTCGTGCTGTCGGTAAGGGGCCAGGGGCCGGATCCGCCCTGGTTCACCGTGTCGAGCAGCGTCGTGAGCCGCACGATGTCCTCCTGATGTCCTTGCTGGTGAGCGTCTTGCGTCGGTGCCGGACCGTCCGCCTTCGCCCACCCGAGTCATCGGGAGAAACAGAAAGGCCGCGGGTCCGAGTTCGGACTCCGCGGCCTGTGCCCTCGTGGAGGGCCTAGATCATGGGAGTCCAGATACGGGGGTGACGATCGGTCCACGTGCGCTTCGACACGGCACGACCGATCGGCTCGAGAGCGGCACCGCCGATAGGCAGAGCGCTCCCCTGGTAGCCGAAGGCGACGGGTGCGAGAGATCGCGGAAGGAACGCGCAAACGGCGTTCGTCGTCTCGATCATCGTGATGTTCATCGGGGCACCCACCTCCTTCGCACTCGGGCCCTCGCGTCTTCCGCGCGGCCCATCAACAGGGACATCGTCACCCTAGGGCGGGGTTCCGAGGGTCGACAACCTAATTAGCGACAAATCTTCGACGAGTTTTTGCCATCGCCCGTTCGGCTCAACGAACCGGGCTCCGGAGCGCCTCGAGGACCTGTTCCCCGACGTCCGCGAGCATCCTCGGCCCGACGCCGCGCACCTGACCGAGCTCCTCCAGGGTGGCCGGTCGGCGCTCCGCGATCGCGCGGATCGTCGCCGTGGTCAGCACCGAGCCCGGCTGCCGGTTCAGCTCCGCCGCCCGGGCGTCACGCCACCGCGTGAGCGACCCGACGAGCTGCTCGTCGGGCTCGGCGGTCGACACCTTGACGGAGCGACGCTCGCCCGGCCACAGGTCGGTGAGGAACCGCGACACGTTGCGCGACGCCCGCGCCCGCGGGTGCCGCGCCCGGGAGTACGACAGCTCGAGATGCTCGCGCGCACGCGTGATCCCGACGTAGAGCAGCCGGCGCTCCTCGGCGACGGCCGCATCGGTCTGGGCCTGCACGGTGGGCAGGAGCCCGTCCGAGAGGCCCACGAGGAACACGGCCTCCCACTCGAGGCCCTTGGCGGCGTGCAGCGACGCGAGCGTGACCCCCTCGACGGTCGGCGCGTGCTGGGCCGCGGCGCGCTCGTCCAGCTCCGCGACGAGGTCCGAGACCGTCGGCGCGGCTGCCGTCGGCGGGGCGGCCGCCAGCGTGTCGGCGAGCGAGACCAGCGCCTGGAGCGCGTCCCAGCGCTCGCGGCTCGCACCGCGACCCTCGGGTGCCTTCTCGGTCCAGCCGGCCGAGCGCAGGATGTCGCGCACCGCCTCCGGCATCGGCACCTCGGGGTCCGCGCTGCGGGCGCCGCCGCGCAGCAGGACCAGCGCCTTGCGCACGTCGGCGCGGTCGAAGAAGCGGGCGTTGCCCCGGACCTGGTAGCCGATCCCCCGGTCCGCGAGCGCGGCCTCGAACGCCTCCGACTGCACGTTCGTCCGGAACAGGACCGCGATCTCGGCGGCCGGCACCCCGCTGCGGATCAGGCCCGCGATCTGGGTGGTCACGCCGACCGCCTCCGCGTCGTCGTCGGCGTAGGTGACGAACGAGACGTCGGGGCCGTCCGGGCGCTGGGCGCGCAGGGCGAGGGCGGCCGGACCGTCCGCCCGCCGCATCAGGTGGTTGGCGAGGCCCACCACCTGCGGCGTCGAGCGGTAGTCGCGGACCAGCTCGATGGTGGTCGCTCGGGGGAACGACGCCGTGAACGCCGTGAGGTGGTGCGCCGTGGCACCCGCGAACGAGTAGATGGTCTGGCTCGGGTCGCCGACCACGCACAGCTCGTCGCGCCCCCCGAGCCACTGGTCCAGGAGGTACTGCTGCAGCGGGCTGACGTCCTGGTACTCGTCGACGACGAAGTACTTGTACTGCTCGCGCACCGAGTCGGCGACGTCGCGGCGCTCACCCAGCATCGCCGCCAGCAGCAGCAGCACGTCCTCGAAGTCGATGACGCCCTGCTGGTCCTTGGCCGTCTCGTACGCGGTCATGAGGCGGGCGACGGACTGTGGGTCGACGCCGCCCGGCGCGGGCCGGTCCGTCGCGGCGGCGGCCTTCTCGTAGTCGTCCGCCGTGACGAGCGAGACCTTGGCCCACTCGATCTCCGAGGCCAGGTCCCGCACGCTCTCCCGGTCGGTCTCGACCCCGACGAGCTGCGCGGCGTGGGCGACGACCTGCAGCTTCTTCTCGAGGATCCGCGGCGGCGCACCGCCGACCACCTTGGGCCAGAAGAAGCCGAGCTGGCGCAGTGCGGCCGCGTGGAACGTGCGCGCCTGGACGCCCGAGGCGCCCAGCAGGCGCAGGCGCGTGCGCATCTCCCCGGCGGCGCGCGCCGTGAACGTCACGGCCAGGACGTTGCCCGGCCGGTACGCGCCGACCTGGATCCCGTAGGCGATCCGGTGGGTGATCGCCCGCGTCTTGCCCGTCCCGGCGCCCGCCAGCACGCGGACGGGCCCGCGCAGCGTCGTCGCGACGGTCCGCTGCTCGGGATCGAGCGCGTCGAGGAGGGGTTCGGAGGACATCGCGCCCAGTCTCGCAGCCCGCACCGACAGGGCCGAACGGGTTGTGGACGGCAGGCGTCGGGAATCGAACGGCCGTCCAGTATGTTGACGCCTTCGGCGACCACCCGACGAACGACCGAGGACCGATGACCACGCAGACCCTGCCCGCGACCGGCACCGTGACGATGTACTCCACGACCTGGTGCGGCTACTGCCGTCGACTGAAGACCCAGCTGGACTCGGCGGGCATCGGGTACACGGAGATCGACATCGAGGACGTCCCGGACGCCGCCGAGCTCGTCGCGTCGCTGAACGGCGGGAACCAGACCGTCCCGACCGTGATCTTCCCCGACGGCACCGCGGCGACGAACCCGTCGCTGGTCGAGGTCAAGGCGCGCCTCTCCTAGAGGGGTCCGCCGAACCACTCCTCGACGAGGGCGCGCGCGATCGAGGTCCGCCCCGGCGCGACGACCTCCTTGCTGGCCACCGCGGCGGCGAGCTCGTCGCGGGTGAACCAGCGCGCGTCCGCGAGCTCGACCCCGTCGACGACGACGTCGGTGCTCAGGGCCACGGCCCGGAAGCCCAGCATGAGCGAGGCCGGGAACGGCCACGGCTGGCTGCCGCGGTAGGACACGTCGCCGACGACGACCCCCGTCTCCTCGAGCACCTCGCGCCGGACCGCGTGCTCGAGCGACTCCCCGGACTCGACGAACCCGGCCAGCGTCGACCAGCGTCCCGGCGCCCACTGCGCGGCGTGGCCCAGCAGGATCCGGTCGGCGTCGTCGACGACCGCCATGATCACCGCGGGGTCGGTGCGTGGGTAGTGCTCCGAGCCGTCGACCACGCAGACGCGGATCCAGCCCGCCTGCTCGACGCGCGTCGCGGCGCCGCAGCGCGGGCAGCGGACGTGCCGGTCGTGCCACGCGTCCAGCGCGACCGCCGTGGTCGCCAGCCCGGCCTCGGCTCCGTCGAGCGTCGCGCCCAGCTCGCGCAGCGACGTCCAGCCTGTCGGCTCCACGGTGGCCCGGCGGTGCACGAGCACGTCCGACGGCTCACCGGCCAGCGGCAGCGGGTCCGGCTCGGGCACCCGGCGGGCGAGGTAGGTGACCCCGTCGTGGTCCTCGCCGAGCAGCAGCCAGTCGGCGCCGGGCTCGTCACCGTCCGCGTGCGGGAGGTCGGCCGCGTCGGCCGCCGACCGAAACGCCAGCGAGCGCTCGGGGGTGGTGCTCACCGACCCGCCCCGGACCAGCAGGATGCGCGTCGAGGGAGTCGCCAGCGCCGTCGCGACGACGTCCGGATCGCTCCGCCGGTGCGCGGCTCGGTCGATGTCGGCACGGGACAACGGCAGGTCCTCGGAAACGATCACTCGCGCCACGCTACGCGGAGATCGCGGTCCGACGATTCGGACAAGGCCGTGCCAACCGGACGATTCGGGCGCGGACACGCCGGGCGGCTCCCCAGGATGGACGGTGGGTCGCTCCTATCCTGAGCGCGTGGTCCGCTCACCCCTCGCCCTGGCCGCACTGGCAACCGTTGCCGTGCCGGGCCTCGACGCGTTCGACGTCCGTCGTCCTCCCCGACCGGGGACCGACTACGACACGGCCGTCGTCATCGACTCGACCCGGCAGCGTTGGGTGGTCCGCGCGCCGCAGCACGCCGCGGCCGGTGCCGCGCTCGAGGCCGAGGTGGTCCTGCTCGGGCTGCTGGGCCCCGAGGCCGCCGCCGGTCGCCTGCCGTTCGACGTCCCCGTGCCCGCCGGATTCGCGCACCTGCCCGAGGGCGGGCGCGCCACCGTGCACCAGGAGATCCCCGGTCAGTCCCTCGACCTCGAGCACCTGCAGCCGGGTCCCGGCCTCGCGGCGTCGCTCGGTCGAGCGCTCGCCGCGCTGCACGAGCTCCCGACGAGCATCGTCGAGAACGCCGGCCTGCCCGTGTATGACGCCTCGGCGTACCGCCAGCGTCGGCAGGCCGAGGTCGACGAGGCCGCGCGCACCGGCAAGGTCCCGCCCGCGCTCCTGCGCCGCTGGGAGGCCCGTCTCGAGGACGTCGCCCTCTGGCGGTTCCGGCCCACCGTCGTGCACGGCGACCTGAGCGCCGACCGCGTGCTCGTCGCCGGCGAGACCGTGACGGGAATCCTGCACTGGGGCGACGCCTGCGTGGCCGACCCCGCCGACGACCTCGCCTGGCTGCTCGTCGCCGCACCGTCGGACGCCGGGGACTCGATCATGGAGGCGTACCAGCTGCGCCGCACCGAGCTCATCGACCCGCACCTGGTGGACCGGGCACTGCTCGCCGGCGAGCTGGCGCTGGCACGGTGGCTGCTCTACGGGGTGCGGACCGACGACGCCGAGATCATCGACGACGCGGTCGCCATGCTCGTGGACCTCGACGACCACACGCGCGTCCTCGACGACGCGGAGGCCGAGGCCGAGCGCCAGATGGCGTGACGCCCTCGGGGTCGTCAGGCCTGCTGCTCCGAGAGGGCGTCGACCGCACGGCCGAGCCACTCGGTCAGCAGGTCCCGCTCGGGAGCGCTCAGCATGTCGAGCCGCGGGGCGATCGCCCGCATCGCGACGGTCGCCGCCAGGACCCCGCCGGCGGGGCGATCGTCCCCGTCCGTGAGGATCTGGCGCAGGACGGCTTCGTAGATGTCGTCCGCGAGGCCGTCGTCTCGCTCGTCCGGCGGTGCCGTCAGGAGCGTCAGGATCGCGCCCGTCCCGGCGGCCGCGATGAGGTTCACCGCGCGTCGCTCGCTCACCCGCAGCCGTCCGGTCTCGGCCACACGTCGGACGCGGGACTCCAGGACGCGCAGACCTGAGACCGTCGCCGCCGATCGCTCGGCGCGGGTCGGGTCGGTCAGGAGGCGGAACAGGTCCGGGTTGGCGAGGCCGAAGTCGATCTGCGACCGCCAGCCGTCGCGCAGGTCGGCCAGCGGGTCGACGCCGGTCGTCGACGCGGCCTCGACCACCTCCGCCTTGGCCGAGACGAACGTCGCCATGGTGCGCTCGGCCACCGCCTCGAGCAGGCCGTCCTTGTCGCCGAAGAGCCGGTAGATCGTCGGCGCCTGCACCCCGGCGCCCTCGGCGACCGCGCGCGTGGTCACGGCCGGGGCGCCCTGCTCGCGCAGCAGACGCGCCGCGACGTCGACGATCCGCGCCCTCGTGGCGTCCCGGCTGCTCGTGGCATCGATCACGTAGCAACGATAACGCAGACCTGATAGCGCTATGCGTTACCCGTGATATCGTTCAGTCGATATCATCGTTAGCACGAAGGGTCCCACCATGATCATCGTCACCGGCGCGACCGGCGCCCTGAACGGCGCCACCGTCGACCACCTGCTCGAGCGGATGCCCGCGAGCGACCTCGCGGTCGTGGCCCGCGACGCCGGCAAGGCCCAGCGCTTCGCCGACCGCGGCGTCGAGGTCCGACACGGCGACTACGCCGACCCGAGCACGCTGCGCGCAGCGTTCCGCGGCGCGGACCAGCTGCTCCTCGTCTCGTCGAGCGACCCGGCCGCCGACGCCGTCGCGCTCCACCGGAACGCGATCGAGGCGGCCGTGAGCGCGGGGGTCGGTCGCATCCTCTACACCAGCCACCAGGGAGCGGCGGTCGGCAGCCCGTTCGGCCCGGGGCACGACCACGCCGTGACCGAGCAGCTGCTCGACGACTCGGGCATCGCCTGGACGTCGCTGCGCAACGGCTTCTACGCCCACAGCCTGAGCTGGCTCACCGGCGCCTGGCGCGAGACCGGTGTGATGACCGTGCCCGCCGACGGGCCGGTCTCGTGGACGGCTCGCGAGGACGCCGCCGAGGCCGCAGCACTGATCCTCGCCTCGGACGGCGCGTTCAACGGGCCGACCACCCTGACCGCGACCGCCGCTCCGACGTTCGAGGACCTGGCCGTCATGGCGTCCGAGCTCACCGGGCGCACGATCGAGCGGGTCGTCATGGACGAGGACGACTGGGTCGCGACGCAGGTGGCCGCGGGCCGGCCCGAGGTCGCCGTGCGCTTCGTCCTCGGCATGTACCAGGCCGCCGAGGCCGGCTACTTCGCCGGCGTGGACCCGCTGCTCCGCACCCTGCTGGGTCGGGAGCCGGTCACCGCGCGGGAGATCCTCGCGGCCCCGGTCGGCTGAGCCCGCAGGTGGCGGCCGCGGTCAGCGGTCGGGACCGTCGCCCACGAGCCCGTCGAGGTCCAGCGTCGGCTGGTTCGTGGGTCGACGCGTCTTGCCGCCCGTCCACCCCGACCGGGCGTGTGCGGGGGCGTTGTCGCGACGACCGGCGCGGTTCGTGCCCGGCGCCGCGGCGCGGGAGGGGCGCGGGGCGAGGGGCACCTCGCGCGTCGTCGCCGACCTCAGGAGCGCGGTGATCTCCGCCTCGTCGAGCAGCCGTTCCGGGTAGACCGTCGCGCCCGAGCCGACGTAGCAGAAGGCTGCGCGCACCCGGTCGAGCGGGATGCCGGTCCACCGCGACCACGCCAGCCGGTAGACGGCCAGCTGCACCTCGCGGGCTGCACGCGCCTCGTCGTCCCGCGGCGGGGCGCCGGTCTTCCAGTCGACCACGACGACACCGCCGGGCCGGTCAGCGGCGGGGTCGGCGAACACCGCGTCGATCCGCGACCGCAGCACGTAGCCGTCCACGGGCGTCTCGACGTCCACCTCGATCGCGATCGGCGACCTGTTGGCCCACTCGGACGCCTGGAACGCCTCCTGCAGCGCCTGCTCGTCGAGGTCGGTCGTCGCGCTCTCGTCGTCCGCGCCGGGCAGCGAGTCGACGTCGACGAGCGCCGCCGAGCCGTACCAGCTCTCGACCCACGCGTGGAACCGCGTGCCGCGGCGAGCCTGGCTGGACGGCTCCGCCGGCACCGGCCGACGCAGGTGCCGTGCGAACTCGGCCGCGTCGGTCTCGAGCCGGACGAGCGCCGACGCCGACAGGTGCGCGGGCAGCTCGACCTCGCCGGACGGCCTGCGGACGCGCTCCTGCTCGACCAGCAGCCGCGTCGCGAGCAGCTCCCACGGGTGGCCCGCGCTCGCCTCGGGCGACGGTTCGTCGGGGACCTGCATCGCCTCCCGGACGCGTTGCGCGGCGCCCTCCACGTGCGCGCGCCGCACCGACACCCCGTCGGTCGCGAACGGGTCCGCGGGCCACGTGGCCGTCAGCACGAGAGCGCCCCGCGGGTTCTCCTCGCCGTCGAGCGGCGCGCTCTCCCACGCGTCGAGCTCGACCAGCCCGGCCTCCGCCAGCTCGTGCAGGAACGTCGACACCTTGCGCGGGCGCGACCCGTCGCCCCACCACGCCGCGGTGAGGAAGAGGTCGGTGCGCGCGCGCGTCAGGGCGACGTAGGCGAGCCGCCGCTCCTCGGCCACCTGGTGGTCGCCGGCGCGGAGCACGAAGTCCTTGCGACGCTCCTCGAGGTCCTTCGGGTCGGCCGCGCCCGTGAGGTCGAAGGTCGGCAGGTCGTGGCGGTCGCCGCGCAGCGGGTACGGCAGCGAGCCGAGCCCGGTCAGCCAGGCGGAGTCCTTCGGGCCCTCCTTGCCCTGCGTCGCCGTCGCGGGCAGGCCGCCGTCCACCAGTCCCGCGACCGCGACGACGTCCCACTCGAGCCCCTTGGCCGCGTGCACCGTGATCAGCTGGACCGCGTCCGGGTCGGGCTCCGCGACGGGCATGTCCAGCCCGTGCTCCTTCGCCTCGGCCGCCTCCAGCCACGCGAGGAAGCCCCCGAGGTTGGGGTGGTCGGCCGAGCGCGCGAAGTCGGCGGCGACGTCGCGGAACGCGTCGAGCTGGGCCCTGGCGCGGCCCGGAGTCGTGCCCGCGCGGGCGGCGACCTCGATGTCCAGCCCCAGCAGCCGCTCGGCCTCGGCGACGAGCTCGGGCACCGACAGGTAGGTGTGCGACCGCACGACCCGGAGCAGTGCTGCGAGCTCGACCAGCCGCGCCCGGCCGGTCGCGCTGAGCGTCCGCCCGCTACGGCTCGTCCACCCGGCGGCCGGCAGCTCCCCGATCGCGTCCAGCGCGTCGACGATGCTGCGCTCGTCCACCGCGTCGGCCTCGACGACGACCGACCCGTCGACCGCCGGGGTGTCGCCGGTCGTGACGCGTTCCGACCGCGACACCCCCGTGTGCCGGGCGGCGAGCTCGCCGGCCCAGGCCGCCAGGGCGTGCAGGTCGGACGCGCCCAGCGCGGTGCGCGCACCCGTGAGCAGGCGCATGAGGGCGTCGCCGCGCGACGGGTCGTGCGCGGCCTGCAGCACGGCGACCAGGTCCACCACCTCGGGGGCGGACAGGAGCCCGCCGAGCCCGACGACCTCGACCGGCAGGCCACGGGCCCGCAGCGCGCGACGCAGCGGCTCGAACTGCGACCGCTTGCGGCACAGCACCGCGGCGCTCACGCGTCCCGCGCCGTTCACGGCCGGCCGCCACCGCTCGGCGACGAACGTCGCGACCGCGCTCGCCTCGTCCTCGACCGTCGCGGCCACGTACCCGTGCACCCGACCGTCGCCCGCTCCCGGCCTCGACGTGAGCACCGGCACCTCGACCCGCGTGCTTGCCGCGCGCAGCGGACCCGCGACGTGGTTCGCGGCAGCGAGGATGCGGGCGTCGTTGCGCCACGACGTCGAGAGCTGGTGGACGTCGGCCGGGGTGCGGGACCCGTCGTCGTGGACCTGCGGGAACTGCG
The DNA here is from genome assembly GCF_056404795.1 of Cellulomonas sp. P2_B4. Taxonomy (NCBI): domain Bacteria; kingdom Bacillati; phylum Actinomycetota; class Actinomycetes; order Micrococcales; family Cellulomonadaceae; genus Cellulomonas; species Cellulomonas sp. P2_B4. The sequence continues at coordinate 334,827 of NZ_JBFUDI010000001.1, read as the reverse complement.
TCGGGAAGCCCTCGAGGCCGCCCGCGCTGGCGCCCCGCCAGCCGTAGATCGACTGGTGCGGGTCGCCGACGGCGGTCACCGGGTGGCCGTCGCCGAACAGCGCTCCGAGCAGGGTCAGCTGGGCGTACGAGGTGTCCTGGTACTCGTCCAGCAGCACCACCCGGAACCGGGTGCGCTCACCGGCGCCGACCTCCGGGACGTCGAGGGCCAGCCGTGCCGCGAGCGCCACCTGGTCGCCGAAGTCGATGGCGTCGGCGGCGCGCTTGCGTCGGCGGTACTCCGCGACGAGCTCGACCACGCGGACGCGCTCGCCCAGCGACCGGAGCAGCTTCTTGATCTCGGCGTAGGGCTCGCGCGCCGGCGTCCCGGCGGGCGTCGCGAGCAGCGCCTCGATGATGTCCTCGATGCCGTCGCGCGCCGCGGATGGCTCGAGCAGGTGCTCGTCGAGGGCACCCGAGAGCGTGAGCACCGCCTCGATGACCGTCGAGGTCGCCGCGTCCGTGTCGAGGTCGTCGCCCCACGCCTCGACCACGTCGGCGGCCAGCTGCCACTGGGCGGCCTCGCCGAGCAGGCGGGCCGACGGGTCCAGGCCGAGCCGCAGGGCGTGGTCGGCGACCAGCGAGGCCGCGTAGGAGTTGTAGGTGGAGATCGTCGGCCGGGCCAGGCCCACGAGGGCGTCCCCCGAGCCGACGTCCGCCAGCTCGACCCCCTGGGCCGCCGCAGCGCGCGAGAGCGTCCGCAGGCGCTTGCGCACCCGCTCGGCCAGCTCGCCGGCGGCCTTGCGCGTGAACGTGAGGCCGAGCACCTGGTCGGGCTGCACCACGCCGTTGGCCAGCAGCCAGACCACGCGGGCCGCCATCGTCTCCGTCTTGCCCGACCCCGCTCCCGCGACCACGAGGGACGGGGCCAGCGGCGCCTCGATGATGCGGCGCTGCTCGTCGGTCGGCGCAGGCTGGCCGACGAGCTCCGCGATCTGGGCGGCGGACAGGACCGGGGCCGGGTGCGGGTGCGGCACGGGCTGCTCCGTCAGGACGCTCGTCATGCGACCACCTGTCCGCCCTCGCCGCGCACCGGGCACGAGCGGCGGACCGGGCACCGGTCGCAGAGGTCGTTCGCGGTCGCCTCGAACGTGGAGGCGGCCATCTTGTCCGCGACCTGGTCCACCATGACGCGCGCCCAGCTGGGCCCGTCGGTCTCCGGGCCGAGGGCCGGCTGCACACGGGTGGTGGCCGAGACGCCCGTGCCCAGGTAGACCAGCTGCGCGCCGCCGCTCGTCGCCCCGTGAGGCAGGTCCGCGAACGCTCCGGCGTCCACCGCGAGCTGGTAGGCGCCGAGCTGCGGGTTCTCGACCGCCTTGGCCACGCTCGGCGGGCTCGCGCCGGTCTTCAGGTCGACAACCCGCACCGCGCCGTCGTCGGCCTGCTCGACGCGGTCGACACTGCCGCGCAGGGTGGCCCGGTCCGTCTCGAGGGAGAACGCGCCCTCGACCAGCAGGGGCTCGCCCGCGGTGCGCAGGTAGCCCGCCAGGCGCTGGACCATCGCGTCCGCGCGGCGACGCGTCGCCATCGCCGGCCAGCCCGTGCCCAGGCCGAGCTCGCCCCAGCGGCGGTCGAGCGCGGCCGAGAGCTCCGCGTGCGTGCCCTGCGGGTGCTCCTGCGCGATCGCGTGCAGCAGCGTGCCGAGGTTCTGCCCACCGCTCGCCGACGCGGTGCCGCCCGCAGCCTCCAGGGCCCAGCGCAGCGCACATCGTTGCGCGGTCTCGACCTTGGACGGCGAGACCGGCACCCGTTCGTCCTGCGCCCACAGCGGGGCGTCGCTCGACGGGGCGGCGAGTCCCAGCCACTCCCCGGGGTCTGCACCCGCGACACCCTCGGCGGCCAGCCGGGCCAGGGTCCGCGCCGCCGCCGGGTCGGGGTCGACACCGTCGAGGGCGGCCTGTTCGAGGTGGGCGCGCAGCTGGGCGACCAGGCCGCGCAGGTCCAGCGGCGCCGGCGCGCTCGTCCGTCGCGGGTCGACGTCCTCGTCGTTCGGCTCGACCAGCTCGACGAACAGCGACGGCTGGTGGTCGACGTCGTCGACCGCCGTCACGAGCAGGGACGTGCGGGCGCGCGAGCAGGCGACGGCGAACGTCCGCAGCTCGTCGGCCAGCACCGCCTGCCGTGCCTCGGCGGCCTCGCGGCCCGGGTCGGAGACCGCGCCGGCGCGACCGGCGACGATGTCCACCAGCGCCTGCGCGCCGAGCAGGGAGTCGCGCAGGCGCAGGTCCGGCCAGGTGCCGTCCTGCACCCCGGCGACGACGACGACCTCCCACTCCCGGCCGGCAGCACCGGCCGGCGTGAGCACCTGAACGGCGGCCCGCCGGGCGCGTGCGGCGAGCGAGTCGGACGGCAGGTCCTGCGCCTGGAGCCAGTCGACGAACGCCGCCGGGGTCGAGCGCGGCATCCGGTCCACGAACGTCTCGGCCGCGCGGAAGACCGCGAGCACCGCGTCGAGGTCGCGATCGGCCCGCTCCCCCGCCGCGCCGCCGGCGAGCGCCGACCTGCGCCAGCTCTCGGCCTGGTCGGCGGCGGCCCACAGCGCCCACAGGACGGTCTGCGCGTCGGCGTCGGCACGCGCGGCCGCCGCTCTGCCGGCGTCGAGGACCCGGGCGAGGCGCACGAGCTGGCGGGCCGCGAGCGGCAGCTCGTCGGCGGTCTGGCCGCCGAGCGCCTCCACCAGGAGCACGTCGCTGGCCCGGCCGCCGCCGGAGGCGATCTCGTGCGCTCGCAGGGCGCGGCGTACGCGTCGCAGCCCGACCGCGTCCAGCCCGCCGAGCGGCGAGCACGCCAGGCGCGCGGCGGTGCCCGCGTCCAGCTCCACGGCTCCGACGCACACACGCATGGCGTCCAGGAGCGGCGCGACGGCCGGCTCATCCCGCAGGGGGACGTCGCTGCCGAGCACGCTCACGGGCACCGCCGCCCCGGCGAGCGCGCGCCGCAGCGTCGTGACCTGCGCGCCGGTCGGTGCGACGACCGCCATCTGCGCCCACGGCACGTTCTGCTCGATGTGGGCGGTGCGCAGCGCGTGCGCGACGTAGGCCGCCTCCTGCGCGGTGCTCGGCAGCAGCGCGACGCGCGCGCCGGTGCCCGCCTGACCCACCGCGGTCGCCAGCCGGTGCCGGACGACGCCGACCGTCCCGATGCGCTCGGTGATCCGCTCGACCACCCGCCGCATCGGGCCGTCGTGGCGCCAGACGGTCCGCAGGGTGGTGGTGCGCGCGCCGAGCTCCCCGGGGCCCGATCCAGTGACGACCGCGCGACCGACCAGGGACGGCGTGGCACCGCGGAAGGTCTGCACCGCGGCATCGGGGTCGGCCAGCAGGACCACGCGGGCGCGGTCGTCGGCGAGCGCCCCCACGAACCGGGCGGTCGCCGAGGTGCTCTCCTGATAGTCGTCCACCACGACCAGGCTCCAGCGCGGCCGGACCGCCCCGGGGACCTCGTCCTCCCAGGTGACGAGCGCCTGCGCGGCCTCCTCGACGACGACCGCCGGGTCGAGCCGCGCGCCCAGGTCCGGCGTCCCGGTGCGCAGCTCGACGATGTCCAGGTACTCCTCGTAGAGCCGCGCCGCGCTCACCCACGACGGCCGCCGGTGCAGGTCGCCGAGGTCGGCGAGGTCCGCGGGCCGCACCCCGCGCTCGGCGGCGCGCATCAGCAGGTCGCGCAGCTCGTCGCGGAACGGGCGCAGCCCGAGGACGTCGGGCCGCACCTCGGCGGGCCACGCGAGCGGGACGCCGTCACCGGCCGCGTGCCCGGCCAGCAGCTCGCCCAGCATCAGGTCCTGCTCGGCGCCGGAGACCAGCGTGGGGGGTGGCTCCCCGAGGAGCGAGGCGCGCGCCCGCAGCACGGAGAACGCGGCCGCCGCGGCGGTCTGCACCAGCGGGCGTCCGGACGTCGCACGCAGGCGGGCCGAGAGCCGGTCGCGCAGGTCGGCCGCCGCGCGCCGGCTCGCGGCGACCACGAGGACGTCGTGCGGGTCGAGCCCGGCGTCGACCGCCGCGACGACGGCCTCGACCGCCACCGTGGTCTTGCCGGTGCCCGGTGCACCGAGCACCAGGAGCGCCGGATCGGCCCCGCGGGCGACGGCCGCCACGACGGCGGCCTGGTCGGCGTCGAGCTGGACCAGCGACCCCGGCCCGGAGGACGGGACGTCGGCGAACGCCGGGCGCACGAGGCGCAGGGCAGGCGTCGCGGTGGTCACGCAGACGAGTCCATCACGAGCCACCGACAGGCTCGTGCAGGACCCGCGACGAACGGTGGATCGGCCGAAGAACTAGTGGACGCTCAGGGAAACGGCCACGCGTTCGGCACGCACGGAGCGACCTTGTAGGACTGCTGCTGCATGACCGGTGCGATCTGCCCGGGACCCCCGCAGCGCTCGTGCTGGTGCCCGAGGAGGTGCCCGACCTCGTGGTTCACCAGGTACTGGCGGTAGAGGGTCTTGTCGGCGGCGTACTCCTGCGTCGCCTCCACCCACCGCCGCAGGTTGAGCGCCGCGTGCCCGGCCCGACCGCAGGAGACCTCGCCGTCCGTCCGCAGCGGGGCGCAGAGGTCGTCGACCGTCTCGGGCGAGGCGAGCAGCACGCGCAGCTCGGCGTCGCCGTCGGTGCGCGCGAACGACATCGACCCGTCCCCGCCCCAGCCGCGCGGATCGTTGAGCGTGGCCATGACGGTCGCGGCGAACGCGGACCCGTCCACCGCCAGCCCGGCCTCCACCTCGACGCGCACGGTCCGTACCGCACCGACACCCGGTCCCGGGTCGCTGCCGGGGACGACGACGAACGTGCCCTCCGCGACCTCGGGCACCACCGCCGAGAGCAGACCCGCGGAGACGTCCGCGGCCGTCAGGCCCGGCGGCAGGGCCGTCACGCTCGGCACGGGGTCCACGACCGGCGGGGCCGACGAGGGCGCCACGACCGGGTCGGGCACGCCGAACGGCCGGTCCCCGGCGGTGCGGCTCTGCAGCCCGGTCCGGTCGAGCAGGTCGCCGTCCGGCGTCACGGCTCCGAGTTCGTCGGCCGCGGTCGTCGCGGTGCTCGTCGGCACCCCGAAGAGCCCGGCCGCGCGAGGATCGTTCGACGCCGCGAACGCGCTCCCGGCGCCTGCGACGAGCCCGAGCGCGACGGCCAGGACGAGGGCGCCGCGACGGTGCAGAGGCACACCACGGTGGCGCGGCGGCCGGTGCGGGCGCCTCGTGCTGTCGGCTTTCCGGCTTTTGCCGGGGATTGTCACACCGCACATCGTCGCATCGTTGACACATCACGTCGCTACCATCACGGGATGACGGCCGGGACAGACGATTCCACCCCTCGTCCGCGCAGTCCGCGGATGGCTCGAGACGAGCGCCGTGCGCAGGTGCTCCGCATCGCCCAGGAGCTCTTCTCCACCGAGGGCTACCACCACGTCTCCATGGACGACATCGCCGAGCGCGCCGAGGTCAGCAAGCCGGTGCTGTACCGCCACTTCCCGTCCAAGCTCGACCTCTACCTCGCCGTCGTCGACCTGCGCGGCACCGACCTGCTCGTCGCGGTCGACGCGGCCGTCGCCGGGATCGAGCAGGGACCGGTCCGCAGGGGCGACGGGCGCGACGTCATCGCGGCGATCGTGCGCGCGTACGTCATGTTCGTCGAGGGCGCAGGAGAGGCGTCCGTGCTGCTCTTCGAGTCCGACGTCACGCACGACGCCGACGTGCGCGCCCGCGTCGAGCACGCCTCCTCGCAGGCGGCCCTGCGCATCACGACCGTGTTGTCCGAGGTCACAGCCCTGTCGCTCGAGGACGCAGGTCTGCTGGCCGTCTCGCTGATCGCGATGGCGCAGGGCGCCGCGACGCATCGCCTCCGCAAGCCCGACGACGTGGCGCCCGAACGCACCGTCGAGCTCGTCACGCAGCTGGCCTGGGGCGGGGTGTCGGCGCTGATCCGGCCCGACTTCGTCTACGAGGACGCCTAGGATCGGACGATGTGCCCCGGCCCATCGGTCGAAGGGCAACGGACCGCTTGAGTAAGGACGTGGAAGAGATGACGGTGGAGATCACCATCGGCGTGCAGAACTCACCCCGCGAGATCAGCCTCGAGTCGGACCAGACGGCCGACGAGATCGGCGCGGTCGTCGCGGCGGCACTCAGCGGTCGGCCGACGCTCGAGCTCACGGACGTTCGCGGTCGCCGGATCATCGTGCCGGTCGCGAGCCTGGGATACGTCGAGATCGGCTCGGAGCAGAAGGGCCGCGTCGGCTTCGCCAACAGCTGACCCGCAGGACGAGAGCCCCGGACGACGAGACGTCCGGGGCTCTCGTGCGTCCGCGAGAAGGGGTCAGGCGGTGAGCCCGAGCCGCGCCATGCGGCGGGTGTGCTGCGCGGTGAGCTCGCTGAAGAGCTTCGTCGGTGCGCCGTCGGCCGGCCCGCCTTCGGCCGGGGTCCGCGCCGAGCCGAGCGCGACGAGCCGCACCAGGGCGGGGCGCTGGACGAGCAGCCGCTGCACCACACCGAGCGCCTCGCCGACCAGCCGCCGACCCCACAGGGCCAGCCGCGCGGTCAGCACACCGTCCGCGGAACCGGCCGCGTCGAGCTCGGCGACGGCCAGCTCGGCGTGCGAGGCGTCGTCGAGGACCTCGAGGACGATCGCGCGCGACCCCTCGTCGAGCCCCTCGGCGGCCAGCCGGCAGAAGTCGTCGGCCACGCCGTACCCGACGTAGGCCTTGAGCAGCCGCTCCCACCAGGTGCTGGGCTGGGTGCGGGCGTCGAAGTCGTCGAGCACGTGGTCGTACTGCCGCACGGCCTCGACGGGGTCGCCACCGATCTCGACGATGCGGGCCAGGATCCGGTCCCGGCGCTCGACGGCTCCGGCGGCGAACCTGCTGAGCTCGAGCCGCTGCTCGATGGTCGGCGCGAGGGCCGCGTCGGCGGCGAGCCGCCCGAAGGCGACGTGCTCGAGCTGGGCGACGAGGCCGAGCAGCTCGATCGCGTCCGCCTGCTCCAGCGCACTCGTCCCGTCGCTGCGCAGGGCGGCGCTGTCCGGTCGCGAGGGGGTGGTGGTCATCCGAGGATCGTAGTCCGGTCGTGGACGACACGCGTGGGCGTGCGGCGGGTCGGTGCGACGTGGGCCCGGGGCGTGGACCCGTCAGATAGACTGGCACGGTAATTCGGTTGCCCGGTCGTCTCGTTCACCTGAGTCTGACCCACCTCGCTCAGCCCCGGCCTCGGCCGGAAGACGCTCGCGAGTCGCCTTTCACGATCGGCTGCCGGCCACATCGCGTGGTGAGCTCCGCTGTCGCCCGGGAACGATCCGACGAGACGCCGACGGACATCCGTCGAACTTCTGCCGGTCTGTCGCCATCCCGGCAGCGCGCGGGTCACCACCCTTCGCAGTGAAGAGCCTTCGTGACGACGACCGACACCAACCCGACCACGCCCGGCGACACGCCCGACCAGATCTCAGCCCTGGCCGAGCCGATGACGCGGCCCCTCAAGAACACCTGGTCCTCCGTGCAGGCCGTCGAGGCCTCCTTCGCGGACTTCGACGTGCGCCCCGAGATCGTGCAGGCGCTCGCCGACGCCGGGATCACCCACCCGTTCCCGATCCAGGCGATGACCCTGCCCGTGGCGCTGTCCGGCCACGACATCATCGGCCAGGCCAAGACCGGCACCGGCAAGACCCTCGGCTTCGGCGTCCCGATGCTGCACCGCGTGATCGCCCCCGGCGAGGAGGGCTACGAGCAGCTGGCCGAGCCCGGCAAGCCGCAGGCCCTCGTCGTCGTCCCCACCCGTGAGCTCGCGGTGCAGGTGGCCGGCGACCTCGCGACGATGAGCTCGCGCCGCGCGGTCCGCGTTCTTCAGGTCTACGGCGGCCGCGCGTACGAGCCGCAGATCGCCGCGCTCAACGCGGGCGTCGACGTGGTCGTCGGCACCCCGGGCCGCATGATCGACCTGCTCAAGCAGCGTCACCTCGACCTCTCGCGGGTCAAGGCTGTCGTGCTCGACGAGGCCGACGAGATGCTCGACCTGGGCTTCCTGCCCGACGTCGAGACGCTGCTCAGCGCCACCCCGGCCAGCCGCCACACCATGCTCTTCTCGGCCACCATGCCGGGCGCCGTGGTCGCGATGGCCCGCCGCTACATGACGCAGCCGACTCACATCCGTGCCGCGGACCCCGACGACGACGGCCAGACGGTCAAGAACATCAAGCAGGTCGTCTACCGCGCGCACGCCCTGGACAAGGTCGAGCTCCTCGCCCGCATCCTCCAGGCCCGCGGCCGCGGCCTGACGATCGTCTTCGCGCGCACCAAGCGCACTGCCGCCAAGGTGGCCGACGACCTCATCGAGCGCGGCTTCGCCGCCGGCGCGCTGCACGGCGACCTCGGCCAGGGTGCCCGCGAGCAGGCGCTGCGCGCGTTCCGCCACGGCAAGGTCGACGTGCTGGTCGCCACCGACGTGGCCGCCCGCGGCATCGACGTCGAGGCCGTCACGCACGTCATCAACTACCAGTGCCCCGAGGACGAGAAGACCTACCTGCACCGCACCGGCCGCACCGGCCGCGCGGGCGCCAAGGGCACGGCCGTCACGTTCGTCGACTGGGACGACATCCCCCGCTGGGGCCTGATCGACAAGGCGCTCGGCCTGGGCATCCCCGAGCCGGTCGAGACGTACTCCAGCTCGGCCCACCTGTTCACCGACCTCGACATCCCCGAGGGCACCAAGGGCCGCCTGCCCAAGGCGCAGCAGACCCGCGAGGGCCTCGGCGCCGAGAAGCTCGAGGACCTGGGCGAGACCGGCAAGCACAGCAAGGCGAGCGGTGGCGCCCGTCCCGACCAGCGCTCCGGCGGCTCCCGCCAGGGTGGCTCCGGCGCACCGCGCTCGGGTGGCTCCGGCTCGTCTGCTCCGCGCAGCAGCGCCCCGCACGCGTCCGAGGGCACGGCCGCCGAGAGCAGCGAGTCGCGCGAAGGCCGCAGCCGCCGTCGCGGCGGCCGCGGTCGCGGGCAGGGCGGCGAGGGCTCGACGACGAACACGTCGGCTCCCGATGCGGCAGCGAACATCACGGCCGACGGCCCGAGCGGCGAGCCGGGCACGAGCACCGGAGCACGCCGCAGCCGCAACCGTCGTCGCACGCGCAGCGGCGCGAGCACGGGCGCGAGCACCGGCACAGGTACGGAGAGCGCCGCACCGGCTCCCTCGACGGACGCCTGACACCAGCACCACGAAAGGGCACGCACTCCCCACCGAGTGCGTGCCCTTTTCGTCGTCGCCCGACGGCGCCCCGCAGCCGCGACGGCGCCCGGTCCAGGGGGCGCCGTCGCGCCGCCCGGGCGCCGTCGCCCAGGGACCTACGCGGCCTTGATGAAGGCCTCCACCGCGTTCGCGATGAGCTGGACGGCGATCGCGGCGAGCAGCAGGCCGGCGATCCGGGTGACCAGGATGGTGCCGCCGTCGCCGAGCACGCGGTGGATCACGTTGGCGAAGCGCATGGCCAGGTAGAGGCAGACGTGCACGGCGAGGACGCCCAGCGCGATCGCGACCCAGTCGGCGGCGGTCTGGTCGGACTGCTGCACGAACACCATGGTCGCGACGATCGCGCCGGGCCCGGCCAGCAGCGGGGTGCCCAGCGGGACGAGCGCGACGTTGACCTTGCCGTCCCCGGCGGGCTGCGGCTGCTCCATCTTCCCGGTGAGCAGCTCCATGGCGACGAGCAGGAGCAGGAGGCCGCCGGAGGCCTGCAGGGCGGGCAGGGTGATGTGCAGGTAGTCGAGCAGCTTCTGCCCGAACAGCGCGAACGCCACGATCACGCCGAGCGCGACGAGAACGGCCTGCCGCGCGGCGCGGTTGCGCTGCGCGCGGGTCATCGCCGCGGTCAGGCCGAGGAAGATCGGCACGGTACCGGGCGGGTCCATGATCACGAACAGCGTGATGAACACCGACCCGAACAGCTGGAGGTCGATCACGCTGCTCACGGGCGGACGACCTTCGTCGTGCCCAGGTCCTCGATCTGCGACAGGACGGACGGGTCGGTCAGGTTCTCCCCGAGCCGGTTGACCTTGCCGGACCCGTGGTAGTCGCTGGACCCGGTCACGAACAGTTCGAGCCGTTGCGCGATCGCGGTGAGGCGGGCGCGCTGCGCGGGGCTGTGGTCGCGGTGGTCGACCTCGAGGCCGGCCAGCCCTGCGGCCGCGAGCGCGTCGAACACCGCGTCCGGGACCACCTCGCCGCGGGCGTCCGCACCGGGGTGCGCGAAGACGGGCACCCCGCCCGAGGCGCGGATCGCGCGCACCGCGTCTACCCCGGCGGGGGCGTAGTGCGGCACGTGGTACGGGCCGTCGGCGCGCAGCAGGCGGGCGAACGCGGCGTCCCGGTCGGGCACGATCCCGAGCGCGACGAGGGCGTCGGCGATGTGCGGACGGCCGAGGACGACGGCGTCCTGCGACTGCTCCACGACGTCCTCCCAGGTGATCGGGAAGTCCTCGGCGAGCAGCTCGACGATCGCCCGCGCCCGGCTCACGCGCGCCTCGCGGGTCCTGTCGAGCTCCACGGTCAGCGCGCGGTCGGTGGGGTCCTGCAGGTAGGACAGCAGGTGGATGCTGATGCCGTGCGCGCGGGCGGAGACCTCGGTCCCGAGCACGAGGTCGATCCCGTGCCGCCGGGCGGAGTCCGACGCCTCGTCCCAGCCGGCCGTGGTGTCGTGGTCCGTCAGCGCGACGACGTCGAGCCCGGCAGCGGCCGCGGCGGCGATCACCTCCGCGGGAGCGTCCTTGCCGTCGGACGCGGTCGAGTGGGTGTGGAGGTCGATGCGCACGACCCCCACGGTAGCGGTGGGTCTGCGGTGGGAGGATGTGGCCCATGAGCGAGGAGACCTCCACCGAACAGCCCCTGGCGGACCGCGGTACCAACAGGTCGCAGCGGCCGTCGTCCGCGGAGTTCCTCCGCTTCATCACCTCGGGCTGGGGTGAGCGACCCGCCTCGACGGTGACGCGCGGCCCCGCGGCGGACTCGACCGCCGCCCGGCGCTCCGAGATCTCGAGCCGGTTCCCCGGCGAGCGCCTGGTGATCCCCGCCGGCACGTTCAAGGTCCGCTCCAACGACACCGACTACCGGTTCCGTCCGCACTCCGCCTTCGCGCACCTGACCGGCCTTGGCGTGGAGCAGGAGCCCGACGCGGTGCTCGTGCTGCACCCGGTCGAGGACGGCTCGGGCGACGACGGCAGCGGGCACGAGGCCGTCCTCTACATCCGCCCCCTGGCCGGGCGCGACACCGAGGAGTTCTTCTCGGACAGCCGCTACGGCGAGTTCTGGGTGGGCGCGCGTCCGACCCTCGAGGACATCGAGACGCTCACGGGCGTGCGGACCGCCCACATCGACGACCTGCGCGACGCGCTCGCCAAGGACGTCGGCGAGGACGGCGTCCAGCTGCGCATCGTCCCCGACGTCGACGAGGCCATCGAGGCGGTCGTCGAAGACATCCGAGCGGCGGAGCAGGCCGGTGTCCGCGACGAGGTGCTGGCCGAGGCCCTCTCCGAGCTGCGGCTGGTCAAGGACGCGCACGAGGTCGAGCAGATGCGGCTGGCCGTCGCGACGACCATCGAGGGCTTCGAGAAGGTCGTGCGGACGCTGCCGGCCGCCATCGCGCACCAGCGCGGCGAGCGCGTGATCGAGGGGACGTTCGTCGGGCACGCACGCCAGGAGGGCAACGCGGTCGGCTACGAGACGATCGCCGCCGCGGGCGAGCACGCGACGACGCTGCACTGGACCGACAACGACGGCCAGGTGCGCGAGGGCGAGCTGGTGCTCATCGACGCGGGCGTCGAGGTCGACTCCCTGTACACCGCCGACATCACGCGGACGCTGCCGATCGACGGCACCTTCACCGAGGTGCAGCGACGGGTCTACCAGGCCGTGCTGGACGCCGCCGACGCGGGGTTCGAGGCCGCCGTCCCGGGCGCCAAGTTCCGCGACGTGCACGCCGCCGCGATGCGCGTGATCGCCGAGCGCCTCTCGGAGTGGGGCCTGCTCCCGGTCTCCGCCGAGGAGTCGCTGCTGCCCGAGAACCAGCACCACCGCCGCTGGATGGTGCACGGCACCAGCCACCACCTCGGCCTCGACGTGCACGACTGCGCGCAGGCGCGGGCCGAGCTCTACCTCGACGGCGTGCTGGAGCCGGGCATGGTGTTCACCATCGAGCCGGGCCTCTACTTCAAGTCCGACGACCTGCTGGTGCCCCAGGAGTACCGCGGCATCGGGGTGCGGATCGAGGACGACGTGCTCATCACCGCGAACGGCAACGAGAACCTGTCCGCGGCGCTCCCCCGCGACCCCGACGCGGTCGAGGCCTGGATGGCAGGACTTCGCAGCGAGTAGTCGAGCCGACCGCGCGTCGCGCGTCACCCCTGCGCCGGGACGATCCGCGTCCCGCGAGCACCGGGAGGCGCACGATGGAAGGACTGTCCGCTCTGCTGTTCTCGAGGATCGCGCACCACGACATGCGCAGCGCCCTGCCCGACGCGCCCACGATCGACCCTGCGCCCACGTCGGCGGAGCGTCGGGCCGCGCGGGTCAGGGCGCGGGCGGCGGCGAAGGCTGTCCGCTCGGCGGAGCGGGTGGTGCGGTCGGCTCGTCCTCGACCGGCGGCGCCACGGGCTCGGCAGGCGGGTACGCAGCCGACGGACCCGTCGACGATGTGGTGGTGACCGCCGGAGCGACGACGGGACGCGCCGGCCAGCCGGACTGCACGCCGCCGATCTCGCGCAGCAGGTTGCGAGCCTTGTTCGCCTGCTCCGCCCGGCACAGCACCGCGTACGACGACGCGACGATCTGGCTGGTCGACGTGAAGTCGCGGCGCCGACGCGTGACCGAGTAGGTGACGACCGAGAAGAGCATCCCGAACGCGCCGCCGATGAGGATCGCCGACACGATCGGGGTGCTCGTCCCGTCCGTCGAGAAGAGCGTGAGCAGCAGCCCGACGAACAGACCGAGCCACGCGCCGGTGAGGAAGCCGCCGAGGGCGGCCCGCGGGTAGGACAGCCGGCCCGTGACGCGCTCGACCATCCGCAGGTCGGTGCCGACGATCGTGACGAGCTGCACCGGGAAGTCCTTGTCCGCGAGGTGCGCGACGGCGCGCTGCGCCTCGAGGTAGGTGCCGTAGGCGGCCACGGTCTCACCCTGCGGTTGCGTCGGGTTGCGGGGTGCGCGGGCCGAGCCGGAGTACGACATGCCGTCATCCTCTCCCAGCGGTCGTCCGGGAGACCACCCGGTGGCCGTCGGCCGAACACCCGGCGTCGGTGTCGGGCGTGCCCGGGGGCGCGGTCTAGGCTGACCGGCGTGAGCAGCGTCGGGACCAGGGTCTTCGTCGCGCGCCTTGCCGGGACGAGCGTGTTCGACCCCCTCGGAGACCAGGTGGGACGGGTGCGCGACGTCGTCGTGCTGGTGCGCCCCAAGGGTGCGCCCAGAGCCGTCGGCCTCGTCGTCGAGGTCGGCAGCCGGCGCCGCGTGTTCCTGCCGCTGACCCGCGTGACGTCGATCGACTCCGGGCAGGTCATCTCGACCGGCCTGGTGAACATGCGCCGTTTCGAGCAGCGCGCGTTCGAGACCCTCGCGGTCGGTGAGCTGCTGGACCGGACGGTCGAGTTCGTCGACGGGACCGGTGTCGCGAGCATCGAGGACGTGGCGATCGAGCTGCAGCGCAACGGCGACTGGGTGATCTCCAAGCTCTTCGTCCGGCGCCGTCCCTCGGGTCGGCCGGGCATCCTGCGCCGCCGCGGCGAGACGCTGCTCATCTCCATCGACGAGGTCACGGGGCTCGCCCAGGCGACCGCGGCCCAGGGCGCCGAGCTGATGCTCGCGCAGTACGAGGACCTCAAGCCCGCCGACCTCGCGGACGTGCTGCACGACCTCGGCCTGACCCGACGCCTCGAGGTGGCCAGCGCGCTGGACAACGAGCGGCTCGCCGACGTGCTCGAGGAGCTGCCCGAGGACGACCAGGTCGGCATCCTGCAGGGCCTTGCTCGCACGCGCGCCGCCGACGTCCTGGAGGCCATGCAGCCCGACGACGCCGCCGACCTGCTCAACGAGCTGCCGGACGACCAGCAGGCCGAGCTGCTCGAGCTGATGGAGCCCGAGGAGGCCAAGGACGTCCGGCGCCTGCTGGCGTACGAGGACAACACCGCGGGCGGGCTGATGACCACCGAGCCCGTGATCCTGGGCCCGGAGACGCCGATCGCGGCCGCCCTCGCGCACGTCCGCCGGCAGGACCTCACGCCCGCGCTCGCGTCCATGGTGTTCGTCGCGCGCCCCCCGCTCGAGACTCCGACGGGCCGGTTCATCGGCGTCGTGCACCTTCAGCGGCTGCTGCGCGAACCGCCGCACGAGTCGATCGGCTCGATCATCGACACCGACATCGACGCCCTGCCCGTGGACGCCCCGCTGCTCGCGGTGACCCGCCAGCTGGCGACGTACAACCTGCTCGCGCTGCCGGTCGTCGACGCCGAGAAGCGCCTGCTCGGCGTGGTCTCGGTCGACGACGTCCTCGACCACCTGCTGCCCGAGGACTGGCGCGAGACCGACGACGAGGGCCAGCTGGGGGTGTCGCGTGCCTGAGCGTCTCGACACCCCACGGTCCACGCGCCGCGTCCTGATCCGCCGCCCGCAGATCGACGAGGACGCCTCGGGCAAGATCTCGGAGAGCATCGCGCGGTTCCTGGGCACGCCGCGGTTCATCATCTGGCTGAGCATCTTCTGCATCGCCTGGATCCTGTGGAACGTCGACATCGGCCCCGACCGGCCGCAGTTCGACTCCGCCGCCCGCGGGTTCACCGCGCTGACCCTCGTCCTGTCGCTGCAGGCGTCCTACGCCGCGCCCCTCATCCTGCTGGCGCAGAACCGGCAGACCGACCGCGACCGCGTGCAGGCCGAGCAGGACCGCCAGCGCTCCGAGCGCAACCTGGCCGACACCGAGTTCCTCGCCCGGGAGATGGCCGCGCTGCGCATCGCGCTGTCCGAGGTGGCCACCCGCGACTTCGTCCGCTCGGAGCTGCGCGCGCTGCTCGAGGACATGGCGGCCGAGCGCGACGGCGACAAGGACCCCGAGGCGGACTCGTCGCCCAAGGAACCGAAGAAGGGGCGTCGCGCCCAGCGCCCGTAGCGCGGCCGGGACGCCGAGCCGCGCCACCTACGATGGAGACATGCCCGATCTGACCGACCCGCTGACCGACGCGATCCGTGCCGCCCTGGCCGGCGTGCTGGACCCGGAGATCAAGCGGCCGATCACCGACCTGGGCATGGTCCGGTCGATCGAGCTGGCCGGCGGCCGGCCGGGCGCCGCTCACGTGCGCGTCGGCATCGACCTGACCACGCCCGGCTGCCCGCTCAAGGACACCCTGACCAGGGACGTGACCACGGCGACGGCGACCGTCGACGGCGTCGGCACGGTGGACGTCGTGTTCGGCGTGATGTCCGCGGAGCAGCGGGCCGACCTGCGCACCCTCCTGCGCGGCCCGGGCGGGGAGCCGGTCATCCCGTTCGCGCAGCCGCAGTCGCTCACCAAGGTCTTCGCGATCGCGTCCGGCAAGGGCGGCGTCGGCAAGTCCTCGGTCACGGCCAACCTGGCGGTCGCGATGGCGGCCGACGGCCTGAAGGTCGGCATCGTCGACGCCGACATCTACGGCTTCTCGATCCCCCGGATGCTCGGCGTGACGCGCCAGCCCACCCGCGTCGACGACATGCTCCTCCCGCCCGAGGCGTTCGGGGTGTCGGTGGTCTCCATCGGCATGTTCGTCCCGGCGGGACAGCCGGTCGTCTGGCGCGGACCGATGCTGCACCGTGCGCTCCAGCAGTTCCTGGCGGACGTGTTCTGGGGCGACCTCGACGTGCTCCTGCTCGACCTTCCGCCCGGCACCGGCGACATCGCCATCTCCGTGGCCCAGCTGCTGCCGAGCTCGGAGCTCGTGGTGGTCACCACCCCGCAGCTCGCGGCCGCCGAGGTGGCCGAGCGCRCGGGCTCGATCGCCCTGCAGACCCGGCAGAACGTGGTCGGCGTGGTGGAGAACATGTCCTGGCTGGCCCAGCCCGACGGGTCGCGGCTCGAGCTGTTCGGGTCAGGCGGCGGACAGCGCGTCGCGGACAACCTCTCGACCCTCACCGGCAGCGACGTCCCCCTGCTCGGACAGGTCCCGCTGGACGTGCGTCTGAGGGAGGCCGGAGACGGGGGTTACCCGGTGGTACTGTCCGAACCAGACTCGCCGGCGGCGGAGGTCCTGCGCGGCGTGGCGCGGTCCCTTGCAGCACGACGTCGTGGCCTGGCAGGGCGGTCACTGGGGTTGTCTCCGGCTACGCGGTGAAAAATCACCCGCTCGTCCGGTGACGTACTCGGAATGCTCGTTGGAGTCTGTTCGAACCTGTGTGACGATGTTCATATGCTCGCCAGTCAGCGCCAGGAGCGCATCCTTGCTGCCGTCCGTGCACACGGGGCTGCCCGCGTAGCGGACCTGGTAGAGAGCCTCGACGTCTCGGACATGACGGTCCGTCGGGACATCGCCGAGCTCGCCCGCGCCGGCCTCGTCCGTCGCGTCCACGGCGGTGCCGTCGCGCCCGACGCACCCGGTCGGCCCACCGACGAACCAGGCTTCGACGCCAAGCGCGGCTGGGCCAGTGCCGAGAAGACCGTCATCGCGCAGGCGGCGCTCGGCACGATCGAGCCCGGGCAGGCCATCGCCCTGTCCGCCGGCACCACGACGTACCTCCTGGCCGAGCTCATCGCCTCGGACCCCACGCTGCGGCCGCTCACGGTCGTGACCAACGGCCTGCGGATCGCGGACGTGCTGCACAGTGCCACGGGCGTGCAGGTCATCCTCACGGGTGGCGTGCGCACGCCGTCGGACGCCCTCGTCGGTCCCGTCGCGGACGCCACGCTGGCCAGCCTGCGCGTCGACCGCACGTATCTCGGCGTGCACGGCTTCGACGCCGCGGGCCTGACCACCCCGAACCTGGCGGAAGCCGCCACCGACCGCGCGCTCATGTCGTGCGCCGCGGTCACCACCGTCCTGGCGGACCACACGAAGTGGGGTGCGGTGGGCCTGGCCCGCATCGTCCCGCTCGACGACGTGGACACCGTGATCAGCGACGACTCCCTTCCCTCCGACGCCCGTCGGCAGCTGACGGGAGGAGCCACCCAGCTCCGCCTCGTCACCGTGGGACCCCACAGCTCCCCGACCGCCCCGCACCCTGGAGCCACTACGTGACGATGCCCGACGCGCGCACCCTGCCCGTCCGCCTGACCCCCACCCGCCTCGCCGATGGTCGTGAGCTGCTCTACTTCGACGACAGCGAGCCGTACGTCTCCGGCACGAAGACCCGTCGCCTCGACGACCCGAGGCCGCTGCCGGACCGCTTCGCGCCGGTCGTCGGTCCCGACGGTGTCGCGACCCCCGTCACGGGGCCCGAGCTGCGTCGCGACCCGCTGACAGGCGAGTGGATCCCCATGGCGGCCCACCGGATGAACCGCACGTTCCTCCCGCCGGCCGACGCCAACCCGCTGGCCCCCGCCAAGCCCGGGGCGGTCTACCAGGACGGCGAGATCCCGGCGGAGGACTACGACGTCGTCGTGTTCGAGAACCGGTTCCCGTCGCTGCTCGCCGTTCCCGGCGTGCCCGACGCTCCCACCCTGCGCTCGCACGAGCCGCTGTGGACCGTGCGCCCGGCCGCCGGCCGCTGCGAGGTCATCTGCTTCTCGTCGGACCCGACCGCGTCCCTGAGCACCGTCGGACCGCGGCGCATGCGCACGATCGTCGAGGCGTGGACGCAGCGGACCGCGGCGCTCAACGCCCTGCCCGGCATCGAGCAGGTGTTCATCTTCGAGAATCGCGGCAAGGAGATCGGCGTCACGCTGCACCACCCGCACGGGCAGATCTACGCGTTCCCGTACGTCACCCCGCGCACCCAGGCGATGCTCACGGAGGCCCGCGCCTACCACTCGCGCACCGGCCGCCTGCTCGGACGGGACGTGCTGGACGCCGAGCTCGAGCACGGCGAGCGCATCGTCATCGAGTCGGAGCACTGGGTGGCCTACGTGCCGTTCGCCGCGCGCTGGCCCGTCGAGGTGCACCTGGCCCCTCGTCGAGACGTTCCCGACCTCCCGTCGCTCACGGACGACGAGCGCGAGGACCTGGCGTCCGTGTACCTGTCGCTGCTGCAGCGGCTCGACCGGTTCTTCGTGGGTCCCGACGGCGAGGCGATCCCGCTGCCGTACATCTCCGGCTGGCACCAGGCGCCCGTCGGCGACGGCCGCGACGTCTCCCGTCTGCACCTGCAGCTGTTCTCGGTGCTGCGCGCGCCCGGCAAGCTCAAGTACCTCGCGGGCGTCGAGTCGGGCGTCGGCGCCTGGATCAGCGACACGACCCCCGAGCGGATCGCCGCCCGCCTGCAGGAGATCGCGTGAACGCAGTCGTGACCTGGGTCGAGCCGTGGACGCCCGAGCAGGGCGCCGAGCGAGCCAGGAGCCTCTTCGAGGCACGGTTCGGTGACGGTGCGCCCGACGGCACCTGGTCGGCTCCCGGCCGGGTCAACCTGATCGGCGAGCACACCGACTACAACGGCGGCCTGTGCCTGCCCATCGCGCTCCCCCACCGCGCGTACGTCGCCCTGCGGCGTCGCGACGACGACGTGGTCCGGCTCGTGTCCGCGCAGGAGCCCTCCGGGCACCGCGAGGTCGCGCTCGGCGACGTGGCACCGGGCACCGTGGAGGGCTGGATCGGCTACGTCGTCGGCGTCGCGTGGGCGATGCGAGAGGCCGGCCTCGCGGTCGGCGGCTTCGACGTCGCCGTCGACTCGTGCGTCCCGTACGGCGCCGGGCTCTCGTCGTCCGCGTCGCTGGAGGCCTCGGTCGCGGTCGCGCTCGACGCCGTGTTCGGGCTCGGCCTGGCCGGTGCCGACGACGACGCCGGCCGCGCGCGGCTCGCGGAGCTCTGCGTGCGCGCCGAGAACGAGATCGCGGGCGCCCCGACCGGCGGCATGGACCAGGCGGCGTCGCTGCGGGCCCGGGCCGGCCACGCGCTGCTGCTCGACTGCCTCGACGGCTCCGTGCGGCACGTGCCGTTCGACCTCGCCGCGCAGGGGCTCGCGCTGCTCGTCGTCGACACCCGCGCGGAGCACGCGCTCGTGGACGGCCAGTACGCCGCCCGCCGCGCGTCCTGCGAGGCCGCGGCGGCCCACCTCGGCGTCGAGACGTTGCGCGAGATCACCACCGACCCGCGCGGCCTGGAGTGGGCGCTGGACAAGCTCGACGACGAGGTCCAGGTGCGCCGCGTCCGGCACGTCGTGACCGAGATCGACCGCGTGACCTGGTTCGTCGCCCTCCTCGACTCGGGCGAGGTCGGTGAGGTCGGCCCGCTCATGAACGCGTCGCACGCCTCGCTGCGGGACGACTACGAGGTGTCCTGCCGCGAGCTCGACCTCGTGGTCAGCACCGCCGTGCAGGCCGGCGCTCTCGGCGCGCGGATGACCGGGGGCGGCTTCGGCGGCTCCGCGATCGCCCTCGTCACGGCCGACGCCGTCGGCCAGGTGGCGCAGGCCGTGGCGGACGCCTTCGCCGACGCCGGGCTGCGCGCTCCCGCGTTCCTCGTCGCGACTGCGCAGGCCCCCGCAGCCTGAGGCCGGCGCCACGCGAGCGGGTGGCGTGTCGTGCGCGGTATCGCGCATCGCGCAGTAGTGTCTGTCGCGCGGTTGTCGACGAGATCATCCCCGGGACGGATCCGACGCCCCGGTGGACCTCGCTACGGTCAGCCAGCGTTCCACCAGCACCGACCCGGGGGCAGACCCCGACGCGCACGCACGAGCCACTCGACGCGAGGAGTCCTACCGTGGGAGTCACCCGCCGGATCGTCTTCCCGATCATCCGCCTGGTCATCTGGGCGGTGATCGCCGTCGCCCTCGTGAAGATCGCCTTCACGGGTGCGGACGTCGGTGGTGTGGACACCTCGCTGCAGCCCACCGGCGCGTCGGCGGAGCCCACGGTGCAGGTGGAGACGGCCACCGTGACGAACGCCGTCACCATCCAGGCCTCCGTGGTGGCGGACCCGGCCGTCGTGGTCAAGGCCACGCTCGCCGGGAAGGTCAGCAGGCTCCTCACCACCGACGGCGCCGTCGTCGCGGTCGGCACGCCCGTCCTGGAGATCCGCAAGGAGACCCCGCAGGACCCGGTCGTGACGACCAACTCCGAGACCGGCGAGACGACGACGACCGAGCGCAAGCCCAAGGTCGAGACCGTCGTCGTGAAGTCGCCGGTCGCGGGCACGCTGACGCTGCCGACGCTCAAGGACCAGGAGGTCTCGGTCGGCGTCCAGGTCGCGACCGTCGCCCCGGGCACGCTGTCGGTGAGCGGCACGCTGACCCCCGACCAGCAGTACCGCCTGGTCGGGGCGCCGACGCAGGCCAGCGTCACGCTCAACGGCGGCCCGGCCCCCTTCGACTGCACGGGCCTGCGGGTCGGGGCCGCCCCCGCGACCACGACCGGCGACCCCGACCAGGCCGGGACGGGGGCGCCGTCGTCCAGCGGCACCGTCTCCTGCGCCATCCCCGCCGGCGTCACGGCCTTCGCCGGGCTCGGCGCGACGGTGGAGATCACGAACGGATCGGTCGAGGGCGCCGTCGTCGTCCCGATCTCGGCCGTGCAGGGCACGGTCCAGACCGGCAACGTGTGGCTCGTCGGCACGGACGGCGAGAACGAGAAGAAGGCCGTCACGCTCGGGCTGACCGACGGCAAGGTCGTGCAGGTCACCGACGGTCTGGCCGCGGGTGACACCGTGCTCCAGTTCATCCCCGTGCCGGGCGGAGCGGGCCTCCCGGTGGACTGCAACCTGAGCTACGACCCGGCGGTGTGCGGCGGATGAGCCTCCTCGAGCTCACGGACGTGACGCGGTCCGTCCGGCTTCCCGACGACCGGATGCTGCACATCCTGCAGGGGGTCACCGTCTCGGTCGACGCGGGCGAGCACGTGGCCGTGGTCGGACGTTCCGGCACCGGCAAGTCGACGCTCCTCAACATCCTCGGCCTGCTGGACGCGCCGACCACGGGCGAGTACCTGCTCGAGGGCGTGCCCATCGGACGGCTCTCGAACCGCACGCGCACCCGACGACGCGGGCGGGACTTCGGGTTCGTCTTCCAGCAGTTCAACCTCCTGCCGGGCCGGACCGCGCTGGAGAACGTCGCCGCTCCCCTGATGTACGCCCGGGGGAAGCAGTTCTGGAACCGCCGGCGACTGGCCACGCAGATGCTCGAGCGCGTGGGCCTGGGCGACCGCGTCGACACCATGCCCGACAAGCTCTCCGGCGGCGAGCAGCAGCGCGTGGCCATCGCCCGCGCGCTCGTGCGGGGACCGCGTGTGATCCTCGCCGACGAGCCCACCGGCGCGCTGGACGTGGAGACGGGCGGCTCGGTCATGGACCTGCTCGACGAGATCGCGTCCCAGACCGGCGCCGCGCTCGTCACCATCACGCACGACCTCGCCGTCGCCTCCCGCGCCGAGCGGCAGTTCCGGCTCAGCGACGGGGTCCTCGTGCCCATCCGGCTGGACACCGACTCCGACTGGGTCGGCGACGTCGTCGCGAACCGGTCGAAGGCGGTCGAGCGCCGGCTGCCGGATCCGGCCCTCCCGCGTGCCGAGGGCGGGCTCCACGCATGACGGGCATCGTCGGGGCGATCGTCGAGGCCTGGGACGAGCTGCGGATCCACAAGCTGCGGGTGCTGCTCGCGCTGATCGGCGTCGCGTGCGCCGTCACGGCGATCACGAGCGTCACGGCCGTCATCGCGATCCTCAAGCAGGCCACCCAGGAGCAGACCGACCGCCAGAACGGGCGCCTGGTGACGCTCATGGTCAGCGCCTACCCGGTGGACCAGGCGGCCGCCGCGCCGACCGACTGGGACGACGCGTTCGGTGAGCTGCTCGACCGCTACTCGATCACCTACGCGAGCCGGGACGCGTGGCTCCAGGTGCCGATGCGGATGGCGGACGGCAAGCGGGCCGTCCAGATCCGCACCGTCGACACCGACCTCGGCACCATCAACCGCATCGTGCCGACGACCGGGCGCTGGTTCACGGAGACCGACGAGACGGCCTTCGGGCCGACCCTCGTCGTGAACCAGTCGTTCCTCACGGCCATCGGCGTCGCGGACCTGTCCAGCCACCCCACCGTCGAGATGGGCGACCGCGCCCCGGTGACCGCCACGATCGTCGGGGTGCTGGCCGACGACTGGCCGGGCGCCGAACCGACCGCGATGGTCCTGTACGACCAGTACCACCGGTGGATCGGCGACGACGGCTCCGGCATCCAGTCGGGCGGCGCCGCCCCGGCCGCCGGGTCGATGCAGGCGTCGATGAACCAGCAGGTCCCGACCATGTACCTCTGGGTGCCCACCGACCAGGCGCGCGACCTGACGGCCCGCATCAAGCAGGACATGCAGACCGTCGCGCCCGGCTGGCAGGTCGACGTCCAGGACAACGACTACGGCAACGGCGGTCTCGACCGGGCGGCGAAGTGGGTGGGCATCGGCATCGGCGGCATGGCCCTGCTCCTGGGCGGGCTCGGGCTGGTGAACATCGCCCTGGTGACCGTGCGCTACCGGATCCGCGAGATCGGCATCCGGCGATCGTTCGGTGCGACCTCGGGCCGCGTGTTCTTCGGGGTGCTGCTCGAGTCGGTCGTCGCGACGTTCGTCGCCGGGCTCGTCGGGGTGACGCTGTCGGTGGCGATCGTCAAGAACATCCCGGTGGAGAAGCTGTTCGGCGGCGGGATCCAGGACATGCCCCCGTTCCCGGTCTCGGCCGCGGTGGTGGGCATGCTCTGCGCGACGGCGGTCGGTGCGCTGGCGGGGATCATCCCCGCGAGCTTCGCCGTGCGGGTGAGGGTGATCGACGCCATCCGGTACTGATCAGCCGGTGGCCTCGTTGCGGGTCACGTCCTCGTGCAGGGCGTAGAAGACCGAGTAGGCCGTCCCGTCCGGCGTCGGCGGGCGGCTCGCGAACTCCTCGAACAGGGCCTGCACCCGGTCGACGAGCTCGGTGTGCCCCGCCTCGTCGAGCCGCAGGCCGAGCCGGGTGGCCACGATCTCGCCCGGGTCGACGAGGGCGACCTCCTCGAGGAACGTGTCGATGAGCACCCGCGACGACTTGAGGGCGTCCGGCGTCCGCCACGACTTCCGGGTGGCGAGGTACGGCACCTCGCGCGACCCCCGGGTGCCGCGGCGCGCCGGCTGGGCGGCCAGGAAGCCGCGGTCGGCGAGCGTGCGGACGTGGTGCAGGATCGTCGCCGGGTTGCGGTCGAGGCGTGCCGCGATCTCCCTGTTGGTCATCGGCTCGTCGAGGCACAGGCGCAGGATCCGCAGGCGCAGCGTGCTGGCCAGCGCGCGTGCGTCGGCGTCGACCTCCGCCTCGTTCTCCGTCACGGGACGATCCTCGCACACTGATTGACTTTTCCCAATCAGTTGCCGATCCTGGGTCCGTGAGCCAGTCCCTCGTGCACCACCCCGACTTCCGCCGACTGTGGACGGGCGACGCCCTGGGGCAGTTCGGCGCGCAGCTGACCGGGCTCGCCCTGCCCGTCTACGCCGTGCAGTCGCTCGACGCGACCGAGTGGCAGATGGGGTTGCTGACCGCCGCCGAGACCGCGGCGTTCCTGGTGATCGGCCTGCCCGCGGGCGCCTGGGTGGACCGGATGCGCAAGCGCCGGGTGCTGCTCGCCTCGGACCTGGCCCGGGCGGCCGTGCTGACCGTGGTCGTCGTCGCGGCGATGACGGGCCACGCCTCGATCCCGCTGCTCATCGGCGCGGGGCTGGTGATCAGCGTCGCGTCCGTGTTCTTCGACGTCTCGCACCAGAGCTACGTGCCGGGGCTGGTCGGCCTCGACCACATCGTCGAGGGCAACTCCAAGCTGCAGGCCACGCAGTCGGTCGCAGCCGTCGCCGCCCCCGCGGTCGGCGGGCTGCTGCTCAAGGTCATCACGGCACCCGCCCTCATCGCCGTGAACGTCGTGATGTACGTGACCTCCGCGTTCGCGGTGTGGCGCATCCGGCACGTCGAGACTCCCCCGCACCCCGACACCCACCGCCCGCTGCGCACCGAGATCGCCGAGGGGCTCTCGTTCGTCGTGCACCAGCCGATCCTGCGGCGGATCGTCGCGACCACCGGCCTCGGCAACTTCGCCAACTCGATCCAGACCGCGGTCCTGGTCATCTACGCGCTGCGCGTCCTCGACCTCGGGACCGCCGCCTGGGGCACGGTCGTGTCGGCGTCCGCGGTCGGCGGCCTGGTCGGCGCGGTCGTCGCCGGCCGGCTCGCCCGGTGGGTCGGCGAGGCACGGCTCGTGCCGCTGTCGATGCTCGCCGCGGTGCCCGCCGCCGCGCTGACCCCCTTGGCGTTCGTGCTGCCGTTCCCGCCGTCCGTGGTGCTCATCGTCGGTGGCGTGACCTTCTCGTTCGCGATCGTGCTCTACAACGTCGCGCAGGTGAGCTTCCGACAGCGCGTCTGCCCACCGGCCCTGCTCGGCCGGATGAACGCGTCGGTCCGGTTCATCGTGTGGGGCACCATCCCGATCGGCGGGGTGCTGGGCGGCTGGCTGGGCACCCACCTCGGCGTCGTCCCGACGCTCTGGGTCGCGGTCGCGATCACCGCGCTGTCCGTGCTGCCGGTGCTGATCTCCCCGCTGCTCGGCATGCGCGACCTCCCCGCGGCACCCGTACCGGAACCCGCACCGTCCGAGCAGATGTAGGCCCTGACCCGCATCTGCTCGGACGCTGCGCGTCAGCCCTGCGGCTGAGGACCGGTCGCCAGCAGGACCTCGAGACGGGCGCGGTACTCGGCCTCGTCGATCTCGCCGCGGGCGTACCGCTCCGCGAGGACCGCGCGGGCGCTCTGCGTGCCGCCCTGCTGGTACCCGCTGCGCGGACCCCACCCGCCGTTCTCGGCCCAGTACGTGCGCCGACGACGACCGCCGAGCACGAGGAACAGGGAGATCACGCCGAACCAGAACAGCGGGAAGATGAGGAACCAGGGTCCGGGACCCCAGCCCCAGCCCCAGCCGACGGGGTGTGTCGCCAGCGTGGCGAGCGAGCTGAACATGATGACCTCCGGGTCGTGTGGGCGGCCGTCGTTCGACCGCACCACCACGATCGCTCGCGGCACCGGCACCCGTCGTCGTCCAGGCGGACCGTCGTGGGTGCTGCGAACGGACCTCCTACGCCCAGCCGGGCCGCACCACGCCGGACTCGTACGCGGCGACGACCAGCTGCGCCCGGTCGCGCGCGCCCACCTTGGACATCGCCCGGAGCACGTGCGTCTTGACGGTGAGCGGCGACAGATACATCCGAGCGCCGATCTCGTCGTTCGACAGCCCCTCGGCGACGAGCACGACCACCTCACGCTCGCGCGGGGTCAGGTCGCTCATCCCGGGCACCTCGACGACCTCGCGGGTCGCCCGGGCGACGGTGGCCAGCAGGCGTCGCGTGACCGTCGGCGAGAGCAGCGCGTCGCCCGCCGCGACCACGCGCACCGCCCGCAGCAGGTCCGCCGGCTCGGTGTCCTTCACCAGGAACCCGGACGCGCCCGCGCGGATCGCCTCCGCGACGTACTCGTCGAGCTCGAACGTCGTCACGACGACCACCCGGACACCACCCGCCCGCGGGTCCTGCACGATGCGCCGGGTGGCCGCCAGCCCGTCGCTCCCGGGCATCCGGATGTCCATGAGGACCACGTCGGGCAGGAGCTGGGTGGCCAGCTGCACGGCCTCGTCGCCGGTGGCCGCCTCGCCGACCACGGTCAGGTCGGGCTCCGCGTCGATGAGCGCGCGGAAGCCGCCGCGCACGAGCGCCTGGTCGTCGGCGAGCAGGACCCGGATCATCGTTGCGCCCACGGGATCTCGACGTGCACGTGGAACCCGGCGGCGCTGTCGACGGCCAGCGCCCCGCCGATCGCCTCGACGCGCTCGCGCATGCCGCGCAGTCCGTACCCTTCGGCCACCGGCTCTTGTACATCACCATAGTCGCGGACGTCGAGCGCCACCGATCCCGGCCCGACGACGAGCCTGACCAGCACGGACGTCGACGTCGAGTGGCGTCGCACGTTGGTCAGCGCCTCCTGCAGCGCGCGGTGCACGACGACCACGACGGCCTCCGGGACCACCTCCAGGGACGCACCGACGGCCTGCGCGACCCCCTCGTCGTCCACCGCCAGGCCGTCGTCGCGCGCCATCCGCACCAGGTCGAGCAGCCCGCCGAGATCGCGCGCCGCCGCCGGCTCGCGGGGCGCCTCGCCCTGCGCGCGCAGGATCCCGAGGACCTCGCGCACCTCGTCCAGCGCGTCCCTGCTGGTGTCCCGGATGGCGCCGAGAGCCTTGCGCGCCTGCTCGGGCTCGCGGTCCATGAGGTGCAGCCCGACGCCCGCCTGCACGGTGATCGCGGACAGCGAGTGAGCCAGCACGTCGTGCAGCTCGCGGGCGATCCGCAGCCGCTCGGCCGCAGCCACGGCCTCCTCGCGCGACTCGCGCGCCACGCGGAGCGCGCGCATCCGCTCGCGACGCTCGCGAGCCCCTTCGCCGATGCCCACGGCGACGCCGAGCCCGATCGCGGTGAACCACGCGTACACGGCGGTCGGCGCCCCGGTGCCCAGCGCGACCACCCCGACCCCGACCGCTCCCGCGGCCGCCGCGGCGATCGACAGGGCCCGCTGCCTCGTCGCGCCGGCCGCCACGACGACGAACCCGAGCGGGACGACCGCCGGACCCGGCGGGTAGCCCAGGGCGAGGTACGACACCGGGCCCAGGACGGCGAGGACGCCCCCGACGACCGCCCACGGACCGCGCCGCCGCGTCACCAGCAGGATCGACGCGGGTGCCAGCAGCAGCAGGGCCACCGCGCCGAGGTCGAACGGCCGCGCGTGCGTGTGCCAGAACCCGACGAACACGCAGCCCATGACCGTGACGACCGCGAGGGCGGTGACCGGCAGCGCGAGCCAGGCGGCGCGCGGGCGCTCTCCCGACCAGGGGCCCCACGGTGGACCGGCTCCCCAGGCGGGTGGTCCGCCTCGGGGCAGGGGCTCGGTCATCCGACCACGGTAGCCACGGCGGGGAGCCGGGCGCGTCCTCCGCACGGAGCGGGTCGGGTGCTCCGCGCGGAGGTCCGGCTCGACCACCGAGCCCGGTGCCCGCTACGCGCGACGACGCGCCACCCGGACGAGCGCGCCACCGCCGAGCAGGAGCGCGAGAGCGAGCAGGAGCATGGGGACCGGCTCCGCCCCGGTGGCCGCGATCGCGCCCGAACCGGGGCCCGGACCAGGTGCCGGGCCGGGAACCTGCGTCACGGGCGGCGGCGTCGGCCCGGGCGTCACGACGACGGCACTCACGACGACGGTGACCGTCGTCGTCGCGCAGAGGTCCGCAGCCGTCGTCGCGCAGATCGTGTAGGTGAAGCTGTCGGTGCCGACGAACCCGGCGCTGGGGAGGTAGCGGGCGACCGTCCCGCCGAACGTCGCCGTCCCGTTCGAGGGCGGCGACGCCAGTGCCGGCGGCCCGACGAGGCCCGCGTCGTTCGGGGAGACGTCCACCGGGACGGCGGTCCCCGCGGTGGTCTGCGCGCTGTCGGGCAGAGCGACCGGCAGCACCTCGACGTCGACGCGCGCCGTCGCGCAGAGCCGCGGGACACCGTCGTCGCAGGCGAACACGCCGTACTGGTCACGCCCGGCGAACGCCGACCTCGGCGAGTACGTGGTCGACCCGTCGGGCTCGACGACCTCGGTCCCGCTCCGTGGGGGGATGCCGGAGTACGTCGTGACCGTATCGGCGTCGGGGTCTGCCACCACCAGGTCGTCGGTCACGGGGACGTCGGTCGTCGTGCGCATCAGGAGCGGGGCGATCGTCGGCGGGTCGTTGCGGGCCACGACGGTGACCGTGACGAGCGCGGTGTCGCAGAACGTCGGTTCGCTCGGCGAGCAGATCCGGTACTCGAACGTGTCCACGCCCGTGAAGCCGGCGGACGACGTGTACGTCGCCGCACCGGTTGCGGGGTCGAGCGTCACCGTCCCGTTCGTCGGCGGGGTCACCGGGGTCGTGTCGAGCGGGGCGCCGTCGGTGTCGTTGGCCACCACCGGCACGGTCACCGGGACGCCGGGGAACGACTCCGCGAGGTCGTCGACGGCGCGCGGCCGGACGTTGATCGTCACGAGCCCCTCGTCACAGCCTGGCGCGGACCCGTTGTCGCAGACCTGGTAGGTGAACGTGTCCACGCCGGCGAAGTCGGAGTCCGACCGGTACTGGAACTCGCCGCTCGGACCGAGGTCGACGGCACCGTCCGTCGGCGGCACCTGCAGCGTGAAGGTGAGCACCTGCCCGGCGTCGGGGTCGCTCGCCGTCACGGTCCCGAGCACGAGCGCGGCGGTGGTCGTGTCCCGGACCAGGTCCTGGGCGACCGGCAGGGTGTTCGGAGGCGGCACGGCGCCGACGACCTCCGTGCTCACCCGGCTCGACTGGGCACTGCCGTCGTTGTTGGACGGCGACGGGTCCGTCGTGGTCGACGTGCTGCTGACGACGTTGACCAGCGTGGAGCCCGGCGGCGCCGTGACGACGCCCGAGTACTTGAGCGACAGCGTGGGTCCAGCCGGCAGCGTCGCGAAGTGCCAGGTCAGGGCGCCGCCGACCACGGTTCCGATCGTCGACGCAGGGTCGAGCACGAAGCCCGCAGGCAGCGGGTCGCTCACCGTGACGTCGGCCGCCGCGTCGGGGCCACGGTTCGCCACGACGATCTCGTACACCACGGTGTCGCCCTGGAGCGCCTTGGCCGGGCCGGTCTTGAACGAGACGACGTCGGCGATGGGGCCGTCGGGGACCGCGCAGCCCGCCGGGCTGCCACCCGCATCGACGGTCGCGCGGAGCACGTTCTGGACCGTGCCGGTCTGCACGTCGAAGATCTGCCCCGGTGGCGCGACGGACTGCACCCGGACGGGATCGGTCGCCGAGTCCCCGACGAAGGCGCCCTGGACGCTCGTGTGACCGGAGAACTGGTAGCCGCCGAAGCCGCCGACCACGCCGTCGTCCGTCAGGGTCGCGGCGGTCAGCACGCCGCCGCTCGACTGACGCCAGGTGCCGTTGTTGAGGAAGCTCCCGGTCGCCGTCACGATCCCCGCGTTCTCCGAGCCGGAGGCGTTGTTGACCAGGCTCGCGGCCGTGCTCAACGTGCAGGTGTTCTGCAGCGACCCGGACCCGTTGATCGTGACCGTGGATCCGAACGTCGCGACGCCGGAGTTGTCGAGCGTGCCGTCGAGGTTCGCGGAGCCGGCGACGTCCAGCGAGCCGCTGTTCTCGACGCGCACCGTGGAGTTCACGTTCAGTGCGCCCTGGACCTCGAACGTGCCCTCGTTCCGGAACGCTCCGCCGCCGGGCGACAGCGAGCTGCCGACGACGAGCTCGCCTCCGGGGTGGACGTGCACGTCGACGCTGCCGTTGGCGCCGAGGCCGTCGAACTGCGCCGCCCCCTCGAGCTCGAGCGAGAACCCCGCCGCGACGACGACGGAGGGGAGGTCGAGGGCGCCGCCGGCCGCCACGACGATCGCCCCCTCGGCGTTGTTCATGTAGAAGCCCGTGAGGGTGGCGCCCGGTGCCACGCAGAGCGTCCCGCCCCGAGGGAGCGCGTTGACACCACCGGTGAAGTCGGCCGCCAGCAGGACCACCTCGCCCGACGCGACAGTGATCGCGGGGTCCGTGGCGCTGACCACCCGGTCCGGGGACGCGCACTGCGACGCGAAGTCGGCGCGTGCCGCGGAGGCCGGCACCAGCACGAGGCCGACGAGCACCAGCAGCGCGGACACGAGCGCCGCCACCGGCCCGGCCGAGCGCCGACGCGTCATGCGGCTCCGTTCGTCGACCCCTGTGCCGCCAACGTACCGCCCGACGACGCAGGTCACACGCTCGTCGGTCAGACGTCGTACTCGACCACCACGGGCGCGTGGTCGCTGAACCGCTCGGCGTACGTGGCCGCCCGGTCGACGGTCGCCGTCACCGCCGCGTCCGCGAGGTCGGGGGTCGCCAGCTGGTAGTCGATGCGCCAGCCGGCGTCGTTGTCGAACGCCTGGCCGCGCCAGGACCACCACGTGAACGGCCCGGGGCCCTCCCCGCCGAGCTCGCGGCCCATGTCGTGCCAGCCCAGGTCGTCGAACCAGCGGTCGAGGTACGCCCGCTCGCGCGGCAGGAAGCCCGCGTGCTTGAGGTTGCCCTTCCAGTTCTTGAGGTCCACCTCGCGGTGCGCGATGTTGATGTCCCCCGCGACGACCGCGTACCCACCGCCCTCGGCGATGTCGGCCAGCCGCGCGGTGACATGGTCGAGGAACGCGTACTTCTCGTCCATCGACGGCTGCCCCGCCGTGGCGGAGTGCAGGTACGTCGAGACGACCGTGATGGTCCGGCCCGGCGCGCCCTCGTGGGGCGGCATAGTCAGGTCGGCCTCGACCCAGCGGCCCGAGTCGCTGGTCACGCCCGTCTTCAGCCCGATCCGCACGGCGGACATCGGCAGCCGGGACGCGATCGCGACCCCGGCCCGGCCGGCCGTCTCGCTCGCCTCGTGCGCCAGGTGCCACTCCCCCGGCGGCAGGTGGTCGGCCAGGATCTCGTCGGACGCCCGGACCTCCTGCAGGAGCACCACGTCCGGCCTGCGCGCCTCCAACCAGGCGCCCATGCCGCGCTTGTAGGCCGCGCGGATCCCGTTGACGTTGACAGAGGCGATGGTCAGCACCCGACCATCCTGCATCAGCCCCGGTAGGCGGCCTCGAGCGCGTCCATGTCCAGCTTGACCATCGGCAGCAGCGCCGCCATCACGCGCGCGGTGCCCTCCGGGTCGGCGTCAGCGGCCATCCACCGGTCCAGGCCCGCGGGCGTGACCTGCCACGACAGCCCGAACCGGTCCTTCAGCCAGCCGCACTGCGACTCCACGCCGCCGTCGGCCAGCAGCGCGTCCCAGTAGTGGTCGATCTCGGCCTGCGTCTGGCACTCGAGCACGAACGAGAACGCGTCGTCGAGCTTCAGCACCGGACCCCCGTTGAGGAGCGTGACAGGCATGCCGTCGAGGGTGAGCTCCACGATGAACGCCGCCCCCTCGGCCACCCCGGGCGTACCGGCGGGGGCCCGCACCACCGACAGGATCGAGGTGTTCGGGATGACGGAGACGTAGAAGTTGGCCGCGTCCTCGGCCTGGTCGTCGAACCACAGGTGCGGACGGACGATGCCCATGACGGACTCCTTCGGAAGCGCCCCGGCCGACCCGGGGCACTCCCGAGGGTCTCAGGCTCCGAGCAGCCGTTCGGCGGTGTCGACGACGTTGCTCAACAGCATCGCGCGCGTCATGGGACCCACGCCACCCGGGTTGGGCGACACCCACGACGCCACCTCCCGCACGTTCGGGTCCACGTCGCCGACGACACGGCTCTTGCCGGTCTCCGGGTCCACGGTCCGCGAGACGCCGACGTCGATGACGACCGCGCCGGGCTTGACGATCTCCGCCGTGATGATCCCGGGGACACCGGCCGCCGCGACGATCACGTCGGCGTGCCGCGTGTGCTCCGCGAGGTCGTCGGTACCCGTGTGCGTGAGCGTCACGGTCGCGTTGATCTCGCGACGAGTGAGCAGCAGCCCGATCGAGCGGCCGACGGTGACGCCGCGTCCCACGACGACGACGTCCGCACCACGCAGGTCGATGTCGTGCCGCAGGATCAGGTCGATGATCCCGCGCGGCGTGCACGGCAGCGGCGAGGTGACGGGCTCGTTGACGCGCAGCACCAGGCGCCCGAGGTTCGTCGGATGCAGGCCGTCCGCGTCCTTGTCGGGGTCGACGAGCTCGAGCACGCGGTTGGTGTCGATGCCCTTCGGCAGCGGCAGCTGGACGATGAACCCGGTGCAGGCCGGGTCCTCGTTCAGCCGTCGGACCGCCGCCTCGATCTCGTCCTGCGTGGCCGTGGCGGGCAGGTCCTCGCGGATCGAGGCGATGCCCACCTCGGCGCAGTCCTTGTGCTTGCCGGCCACGTACCACTGCGAACCCGGGTCGTCGCCGACCAGGAGCGTGCCCAGGCCGGGCGTGACCCCGCGGGTGGCCAGTGCGGCCACCCGCTCGGTCAGCTCGGCCTTGATCCGCTTCGCGGTGGCGGTGCCGTCGAGAAGCTGGGCCGTCATCAGTACTGCTGCAGTCCGTCGTAGAGCGGGAAGCCGTCCGTGAGCTTCAGCACGCGGGCCTTGAGCGCGTCGAGGTCCGTCGACGCGCCGTCGATCAGGGCGGTCGCGATGATGTCCGCGACCTCGGTGAACTCGGCGTCGCCGAAGCCGCGCGACGCGAGCGCCGGCGTGCCGATGCGCAGGCCCGACGTGACGCGCGGGGGGCGCGGGTCGAAGGGCACCGCGTTGCGGTTGACCGTGATGCCGGCCGAGTGCAGGAGGTCCTCGGCCTGCTGGCCGTCCAGGTCCGAGTGCCGCAGGTCCACGAGCACCAGGTGCACGTCGGTGCCGCCGGTGAGGACCGAGACGCCGGCCTTGGTCACGTCGGGTGCGGACAGGCGCTCGGCGATGATGCGGGCGCCGTCGAGCGTGCGCTGCTGACGGTCCTTGAACTCGTCGGTGGCGGCGACCTTGAACGCGACGGCCTTGGCGGCGATCACGTGCATGAGCGGACCGCCCTGCTGACCGGGGAAGACGGCCGAGTCGATCTTCTTGGCGTACTCCTCGCGGCTCAGGATGAAGCCCGAGCGGGGGCCGCCGATCGTCTTGTGCACCGTGCTGGACACCACGTCGGAGTGCGGGACGGGGCTCGGGTGCAGGCCCGCGGCCACCAGGCCGGCGAAGTGGGCCATGTCGACCCAGAGCTTGGCGCCGACCTCGTCGGCGATGGACCGGAAGGCCGCGAAGTCGAGGTGACGCGGGTAGGCCGACCAGCCGCCGATGATCACGTCGGGGCGCTGCTCGAGTGCCTTGGCCCGAACGGCGTCCATGTCGACGAGGAAGGTGTCCGGGTCCACGCCGTAGGCGCCGACCTGGTAGAGCTTGCCGGAGAAGTTGATCTTCATGCCGTGCGTGAGGTGGCCGCCGTGGGCCAGCTCGAGGCCGAGGATCTTGTCGCCCGCGTTGATCAGCGCGTGCAGGACGGCGGCGTTGGCCGTGGCGCCCGAGTGCGGCTGGACGTTCGCGTGCTCGGCGCCGAACAGCGACTTGGCGCGGTCGATCGCGATGTTCTCCGCGATGTCGACCTGCTCGCAGCCGCCGTAGTAGCGGCGTCCCGGGTAGCCCTCGGCGTACTTGTTGGTCAGCACGGAGCCCTGCGCCTGCAGGACCGCGCGGGGCACGAAGTTCTCCGACGCGATCATCTCGAGGGTGCCCTGCTGGCGGGCCAGCTCACCGTCGAGGACGGCGGCGATCTCGGGGTCGAGCTCGGAGATGTTCTGGTCGAGGATCGGGGTGTTGCTCATGGCACTCCCTGGCAGTCAGCGCGCACGGTGTCACCGCGCACTCGGTAGTCGGACCGGTGGGGTGACCGGGGGCCCAGGCGTCCGACCCATGGTCTGCTGCTGCTACGTCGCTCCCCGGTGGTGACCCACCCGTTTCGCCAGTCGCGACGCCGCACAGACTAGCAACGGCTCGACGGGGCCGTCGACGTGTCTCAGAGATAGCCGCCCGTGCCGACCGGCAGCGGCTCGGGCTCGGCGATGGCCTGCGGCGGGGTCCCCCGCAGCAGCAGCATGGAGACGCCGGACGCGGAGGCGGTCGACAGCCAGCGCAGGCCGGACAGGGGGCACTCCAGCACGACGGGCCGCCACGTCGCCGACACGACCGGCGCGGCGGGGCGCAGGTGGTGTGCCGCATAGGCGACGGCGTACGGGCCGACGTGGACGCTGCGCTCCCAGCAGCCGCAGGCGGCGGTGTCGACGAGCCGGGCACGGTCGGCGTCTGCCTCCCGACGGCGCAGGACCCTCGCGTCCGAGAGCCTGATCAGCCGGCGGCCGAGCTTGACGCCGAGCAGAGGCAGGGCGAGCACGGGTGCGAGCCACCATCCTGCGACCAGGACGAGGGGTGCTCCCGGCCAGGCGTCGGCGACGACGGCGGCGATCCCTGCCGCGGCGACCGCGCCCAGGACGAGGCCGAGCAGCGCGAACAGGACGGCGAGGCCCTTGAACTGCGAGTCGGCACTCTGCAGCCGTCGCTGCTCGTCGTCGAGGGGCAACCGATCGAGGGCGAACCACGTGCGCTCGTCCGTCGGCGACAGGTCGGGCACGACCCGCCAGCGTCCGCGCAGGAGAGCGATCCCGAGGACCCCGGCCGCCAGACCGACGAGGCCGAGCAGCAGGGTGAGCACCGTCGCGCCGACCCAGGGAAGCAGAGCGGGCGCGGTGCGGACGACCGGCCGCGTCCGCCGGGAGAGGTCGTCGAGCTGCGCCGAGCGCGGGCTGGTACGGGCAACGGCGCCCACCAGCAGCATCGCGCCTGCCCTGTCGTCGCTCGCCTCCAGAGCCTCGACCGCGCGCTCGAGCGCATACGTGTCGTGCCACGGTCGCGGTGTCGCCGACCGCACGGCGTGGGCCGCCTGTGCGACTCGCTCGATCGGGTCGACCACGCGGTTCCGCGTCGCGATCCAGCTGCTGGCGAACCGACCGACGACGTAGGTCGTACGCACGCCGTGGTCGACGAACAGCGCCCGCCAGGCGTCGGCGGCGACTGCTCGCTGGCCGGTCCGCTCGGCGGCGACGCCCAGGATGTACAGGTACCACGGGCGGTGGTCGACGGGTAGGAGGGCCCCGAGCCCGACCAGGGTCGCGAACGCCGCCTGGTCGCCCTCGATCGCCTGGGCGCCGAGCACGAGGACGTGGTTCATCGACCGCGGGCCGTCCGACGGGACCTCGCTCGCGCCGATCTCGGCGAGGATCGTCAGGACGAGCGCGGCGTCACCGCTCAGGTACGCGAGTCCCGCCCGACGGGTGGCCGTCGCGGTCGCGGGGTGCCCGGCGTGCGCGATGAGGGTGGCGGCCAGGTCGAGCTCGTCGACCTGGTCCGCAGCCTTCGCCCAGGCGTAGACGAGGTCGGCCCGGTCAGGGTCGTCGACCCCTGCCGCCGCGCCTGCCCCCTGCTGGTGCGCTTCCGTCACAGAACGGACATCGGTCCGCGGACGACCTCACTTGAGCCGTCAGGCCTCGGATCCGTCACCCAGCAGCTTGCGCAGGTACGCGTACGTCAGGTCGCCGGCGGTCTGGTCGTGCTGGTGCTCGTAGCCGTGCTTCGCGTAGAGCGCGATGTTCTGCACCGAGTCGCGGCCGGTGAACACCCAGACCTCCTCGATGCCGTCGGGCAGGAACGGCAGGATCGCCATGAGCATCTGCGTGCCGAAACCCTGTCCCTGCAGGTCAGGGGCCACCGCGAACCGGCCGAGCGTCGCCTTCGAGCCCTCGATGAGCACGCGGATCGAGCCGACGAGCCGGTGCCCGTACCAGCCGCCGAGCGTGATGACACCCTCGGCCTCCAGGTCCGCCTGGAGCTCCTCGAGGGTCTGCGTCAGCGGCGGGATGTGCGGGTCACCGTACTGCTGGGCCTCGGTCACGAAGGCGGCCCGACGGAGCGTCAGCAGCTCCCCGGCGTCGTCGAGGGTCACCGAACGGATGTCGAGGTCGGCGGTCGTCATGACGCCATCGTGTCAGCCGATCACCGCGACCACTACTCTCGGACCTCGTGTCCTCCGCCACGATCGAACCGACCCACTGGGTGCTCTCGCTGTCCTGCCCCGACCGGCCGGGCATCGTGCACGCCGTCGCCGGCCTGCTCGCCGAGCACGGCGGCAACATCACCGAGTCACAGCAGTTCGGCGACCCGCTGTCGGGGCTCTTCTTCATGCGCGTGCAGGTCACGGCGTCCACGCCGCGCGACACCCTGACGGCGGCACTGTCCCGGCTGGGCGAGCAGTTCGGCATGCAGTGGTCCCTCGACGTCGTCGGGCGCCCCGTCCGCACGCTCGTCATGGGCTCCACCGCGGCGCACTGCCTCAACGACCTGGCGTTCCGGCAGCGGTCGGAGAACCTGCCGGTCGACCTCGTCGCGGTCGTCTCCAACCACACCGCGCTCGAACCGCTCGCGAGCTTCTACGGCATCCCGTTCCACCACGTCCCGGTCACCTCCGCGACGAAGGCGCAGGCCGAGTCCCGGCTGCTGGAACTCGTCGATGAGCTCGACGTCGAGCTCGTCGTGCTCGCGCGGTACATGCAGATCCTGTCCGACGACCTGTGCCGACGACTGCAGGGCCGCGTGATCAACATCCACCACTCGTTCCTGCCGTCGTTCAAGGGCGCCCGCCCCTACGCGCAGGCCCACGACCGCGGGGTCAAGCTGATCGGCGCGACCGCGCACTACGTGACGGGCGACCTCGACGAGGGCCCGATCATCGAGCAGGACGTCGAGCGCGTCGACCACTCGCGGGCCGTCGAGGACCTCGTCGCACTGGGTCAGGACGTCGAGCGCCGTGCTCTGGCACGCGCCGTGCGCTGGCACGCCGAGCACCGCGTCCTGCTCGACGGCCACCGGACCATCGTCTTCAAGTAGCGAGGGCTACGTCGAGACGGCGCGGTAGCTCTCCCGGGCCCGGGCCTGCAGCGCGTCGATGGTGACCGCGAGCGCGAGCACGAGGCCGGTGACGACGAGCCGGGCCGAGGTGTCGAGGTTGAGCAGGGTCAGCCCGGTCGCGATCGACTGGATGACCAGGATGCCGACGAGCGCGGACCACGCCGAGCCGCGCCCGCCGAACAGGCTCGTCCCGCCGATGATCGCCGCGGCGATGGCCGTGAGGTTGGTGTCGCTCGCGCCGGTGCCCTGGTTGGCGGCGGCCAGACGGCCCACGGCGAGCACGCCGCCGAGCGCCGCGAACGTCGAGCAGAGGACGAACACCGTGAAGAAGACCCGGCGCACGGGCACGCCGGCCTTGCGGGCCGCCTCGACGTCGCCGCCGACGGCCCGCACGGAGCGGCCCCAGCGGGTGCGGCGCAGCAGCAGGTCGACGACGGCGACCAGGCCGACGAACAGCGCGAACACCGCCCCGACGCCGCGGTTGGTGTTCAGGTAGGCCACCGAGATCGACAGGACGACCGCGAGGACCGCCACCCGCGTGACGAGCTCGAACGCCGAGCTGACCGGCAGCTCTGCGCGCGCGCGACGCGTCCGGTCCATCAGGCGCCCGGCCGAGTAGCCGGCGACGACCAGCAGCACGAGCGCCCAGGACAGCGCCGGGTCGAGGAACGCCGTCTGGCAGAACTCGACGAGCGGGGACTCGAAAGGCACGTTGACCGAGCCGGTCGGGCCGAGCACCCGGATCTGCAGGCCGGTGACCACGAGCAGGCCGGCCAGCGTGAACACGAAGCTGGGAACGGCGAGCCTCGTCTGCAGCGCGGCGTAGATCGAGCCGACGACGACACCGACGGCCAGCGACGCCGCGAACGCGAGCGGGAAGGCCCAGCCCAGCTGGACCGAGCAGACGGCGACGACGGCCGCGGCGAGCCCGGAGACCGCGCCGACGGAGAGGTCGATCTGGCCGATGTGCAGCGTGA
This sequence comes from Cellulomonas sp. P2_B4, assembly GCF_056404795.1. Lineage (NCBI taxonomy): Bacteria > Bacillati > Actinomycetota > Actinomycetes > Micrococcales > Cellulomonadaceae > Cellulomonas > Cellulomonas sp. P2_B4. The sequence goes on along the minus strand of NZ_JBFUDI010000001.1, from coordinate 297,230 downwards.
GCACGACGCCGAGCGCGATGACGCCGGTCGACGCGGACTGCTGCGTGATGTTGACCATGTTGTCGCTGGACAGGAAGTGCGGGTTCAGCACCTGGAAGACCAGCCAGATGATGACGAGCACGGCGCTGATGGGCAGCACGCCCGCGTCGCCCGTGCGCAGGCGCTGCCACGAGGACGCCCAGATGCTCGGCTGCTCCTCGGGCAGGGCGCTCATGGTGCTCAGGGCGCTCATCGTTCGCTCCGGATTCCCGTGACGGCGGCGAGCAGCTCTTCGTAGCTGGTCTTGGCGGCGTCGAACTCCCCGTTGGTCCGGCCGAGGCGCAGCACCACGATCCGGTCGGCGACGGCCTGCACGTCGGCGAGCGAGTGGCTGGTCAGGACCACGCCGTGGCCGCGCTCGCGCAGGCGCTCGACCAGCGTGAGGAACTCCGCGGTCTGCCGCAGCCCGAGCGCGGCGGTCGGCTCGTCGAGGACGATCACGCGTGGGTCGCCGAGCAGCGACCGGGCGATCGCGACCGCCTGGCGCTGGCCTCCCGAGAGCGCGGCGACGGGCACCCGCACGGACGGGACGCGCGCGGCGAGCTGGTTGAGCAGCTCCCAGGCGTGCTTCTCCATCGCGACCTCGTCGAGCAGCAACCCGCGCTCGACCTCGTGCCCGAGGTAGAGGTTCTCGACGACGTCGAGGTTCTGGCAGAGGGCGAGGTCCTGGAACACGGCGGCGATCCCGTAGCCGCGGGCGACGGCAGGGTCGGACAGCGTCACGGGTCGTCCGTCGACGACCACCTCGCCGCTGTCGGGCGCGAGCGCTCCGGTCAGCGTTCCGACGAGGGTCGACTTTCCCGCGCCGTTGTCGCCGATCACGGCGACGACCTCGTGGGCGCGCACCTCGAAGTCGATGTCGACGAGCGCACGCACCGCGCCGTAGCTCTTGGAGACGCCGCGCAGCGAGAGCACGGGGGTCGCGGAGCCGTGATTCACGGCACCGTCGGGGCCGGCGAGGACGTCGTTCACCGGGCACCCCTCTCGTCGAACAGTCCGGCCTGGGCGCACGCCTCGGTATAGGGCTGCACGCAGATCTCCTCGGTCGTGTAGACGCCGCCGTCGATGATGACGCGGCGAAGGTTGCCGATGTTGACGGACACGGGCTCGAGGATCAGGGCCGGCACGCCCTGCACCCGCGACGTGGTCATGGGCGACTCGCCGCGCAGCACCCGGACCGCGAGCTCGGCGGCCGTGCGCGCCTGCTCGTTGATGGCCTTGTAGACGGTCATCACCTGGTCGCCCGTGACGATCCGCTGCATCGCGGTGAGCTCGGCATCCTGACCGGTGACGGGCGGGATCGGGTTCAGACCGGCCGCGCGCATCGCCGAGATGGCTCCGCCCGCGGTGCCGTCGTTCGCGGCGAGCACCGCATCGACCTGCCCGGAGAACTCCGTCAGCTGCCCGGTCACCCACTCCTGCGCCTTGTCCGGGCTCCAGTCGGGGGTGTCGTACTCCGCGAGCACCGTGATCGGCAGCCCCTCGAACGCGCCCCTGGCACCGCTCTCCAGCTGCGCGGAGTTGGGGTCCGTGGCCGCGCCGTTCACCATCAGCACTCCCTTGGGGTTCTCCGGACTCATCCCCTCGAGGGCGAGCGCACGTGCCAGGGCCTCACCCTGGAGCTGGCCGATCCGACGGCTGTCGAAGGACACGTAGTAGTCGATGCCGGCGTTCGCGATGAACCGGTCGTAGGCGATCACGGGCACGCCCCGGCGGTTGGCCTCCGCGACGATGCCGACCGCGGCGTCGGCGTCGACCGCGTCCAGGACGATCACGCCGGCCCCCTGGGTCAGCACCGCCTCGGCCTGCTGCTGCTGGAGCGCGGCGTCCTGGTCGGCGTTGGCGTAGAGCACCTTGCACTCCGCGCACCGGCGCGCCACCAGACCCTCGAAGGAGGGCCGGTCGACGGCCTCGTACCGCGCGGTCTTGGACTCCGGCAGGAGCAGGGCGATGGCCATCTCGGCGTGCGGCGTGCTGGCGGGGACGCACGAGACCAGGGCGAGCGACAGCGCGGCGAGGACCAGCGCCACCACCTTGCGTCGCAGCCTTGCGCGAGCACTCATGCGAGCACCGTCCCGGGCGCACCGATGGTCACCCTGTCGAGCGCGATCGCGAGGGCTCCGCGCACCTCCGCCGCAGCGCCGAGCTCGGCTCCGACGACCGGGATCGGGCCGGCCGTGCTCGGGATCCTGCGCTGCGCCATGACGGCACGGATCGGCTCCAGCAGCAGCTCGCCGGCGTCCGCGAGCTCACCGCCGATGACCACGAGCTCGGGGTCGAACAGGTTGCTCACGCCCGCGGCGACGACACCCAGGTGGTGCCCGGCGTCGGCGATGACGCGTCGGCACCCGGCGTCGCCGGCCTCGGCGCGCGCGATCGCTCCGCGCAGCGTCAGGTTCCCGTGGCTCGGGCGCAGCATGTCCAGAAGTATCGGCGCCCCGACGTACATCTCGAGGCACCCGCGGTTGCCACAACGGCAGACCGGCCCGTTGTCGTCGACGGTCGAGTGCCCGATCTCGCCGGCCCCGCCCGCGCGGCCGTGGAACACCTCGCCGTTGAGCACCAGTCCACCGCCGACGCCGTGCGACGCGTGGATGTAGACGACGTCCGCCCGCCCGCGCGCGGCACCCAGCCGGACCTCGGCGAGCGCCCCCAGGTTCGCGTCGTTGTCCACGTAGACGGGCAGCCCGAGCCGCTTGCCCAGCAGGTCCGGGACCGCGGCGCCGTCCCACCCACGCAGCATGCCGATCGAGGAGATCCGGCCGGTGCGCACGTCGACGGGAGCGGGCACGCCGACGCCTATCGCCAGCACCTCCGAGAGGGACGCGTCGACCGAGTCGACCATCTCGGTCAGCAGCAGTGCGGCGCGCTCGAGCCCCTGGTCAGCGCGGTGGTCGGGCGGCAGCGGCATCCGCTGCTCGGCGACGATCCGGTGGGCCACGTCGGACAGAGCCACCCGCAGCGAGCGGGTCCCGAAGTGCATCCCGGCGACGAGGCCGAGGTTGCGGGCGAGCGTGACCTGCTGGGCCCGACGACCCGAGCGCGAGGTGGGCGCGGTGTGCAGGACGCCGGCGCTCGTCAGCTCCTTGACGATGTTCGACACGGTGGCTGGGGACAGGCCAGTGACGCCGGCCAGCTCGACCTGCGTGAGCGAGCCACGCTGCTGGACGGCGCTGACGATCCGCGCCCTGTTGGCTTCACGCAGTGAAGTCTGGGAGCCCGGAGTGACCCGGTCATTGCCCACGCGCGCAGGATACACACGCGTATCTGAGCGGACTCGTGCGCGGCTCGGACCTCACCCGGTCCGATATGCGTAGAACAGGGCATTGAGCACGACTTGCCCGTTCACCTGCGGCTGGACGGGTGAACCTGCAGGTCCGACCTTGTCACCCCGGGGTGTGAACGCCGAGGTCGCAGCCGGTGGCTGCGCGAGATGAAGCCCAGATCACGATTTGGCGACGCATTCGTTCATTTCTTGACTTCAAGGCCTCTCCGACGATGAGATGTGACGCGGATCGGACGAGGCGCACTGCCGAGCCTCCGTCCGAACGCCACCCGAACGCTCCCGCATCGGATGGCGAACTCCGGGCCGCGGGACCCTCGGGTCCCTCGTCCAGCAGCACCCCCCTATCCACGGCAAAGAAGGCGTAGGAGACAGATGCGTACAGGACGCAGGATCACAGCGGTCGCCGCCGGTATCGCGGTTGCCAGCCTCGCGCTGGCTGCTTGCAGCAACGGTGACAGCGGCGACAACTCCTCGGACGGCGCGAGCGCCGGTGCCGAGGGCGCCGACCAGGTCGAGGTCTTCACCTGGTGGGCCAGCGGCTCCGAGAAGCTCGGCCTCGACGCGCTCGTCAGCGTGTTCAACGAGCAGCACCCGGAGACCGAGTTCGTCAACGGTGCGGTTGCTGGTGGCGCCGGTTCGGCCGCCAAGGACCTGCTGCAGTCGCGCCTCCAGGCGAACGACCCGCCGGACACGTTCCAGGCCCACGCGGGCGCGGAGCTGACCGACTACATCAACGCCGGCCAGGTCGAGGACGTCTCGGCGCTGTACGACGAGTTCGGCCTGCGCGACGCCTTCCCGGCGGACCTCGTGGACCGCCTGACGGTCGACGGCAAGATCTACTCGATCCCGTCGAACATCCACCGTGCCAACGTCGTCTGGGCCAACACCCAGCTCCTCACGGACGCGGGCCTCGACCCGGCCGCGACGTACGCCACGCTCGACGACTGGTTCGTCGCGCTGGACGCCGTCAAGGAGAAGACCGGCCGCACGCCGCTCTCGGTCGCCACGACCTGGACCCAGGTCAACCTGCTCGAGACGATCCTCCTCTCCGACCTGGGTGCCGACGGCTACTCCGGCCTGTGGGACGGGTCGACCGACTGGACCAGCCCCGAGGTCGGCAAGGCGCTCGAGGACTTCGGCAAGCTGATCAGCTACACGAACACCGACCGTGACGGCCTCGACTGGCCGGACGCCACGCAGCAGGTCATCGACGGCAACGCCGCGTTCAACGTCATGGGCGACTGGGCCGTGGCCGCGTTCGAGGAGGCCGGCAAGGCTTCCCCGGCCGACTACGTCTACTTCCCGGTCCCCGGCACGGACGGCGTGTTCGACTTCCTGGCCGACTCCTTCACGCTCCCCGTCGGTGCCCCGCACCCCGGTGGCGCGAAGAACTGGCTCGAGACGATCGGCTCGCTCGAGGGCCAGGTCGCGTTCAACAAGGCCAAGGGTTCCATCCCGGCCCGCACGGACGCCGACCCGGCTGACTTCTCCGCGTACCAGCAGTCGGCCATCAAGTCGTTCGGTGAGGACACCATCGTCTCCTCGCTGGCGCACGGTGCCGCTGCCCCGGCCGCCTGGTCGAACGCGATCAGCGACGCCACGTCCAAGTTCACGACCGGTGCGTCCGACGTTGCGGGCTTCCAGTCCGAGCTCGCCGACGCCGCCGCCGCGAACAGCTGATCTGACGATCCGCTGATCACGCACGTGCACTGAGATCCGGTCCCGTCCCGGTCCTGGCAACAGGGCCGGGGCGGGACCGTCTCGGCGCGTCTGCCGAGTAGTACCCGGGCCGGCGACGACCTCCCGGCCCGTCCACACGCTCGTTCCGAACCACTGGAGGCACTCGTGCCCCGTCAGATCCGCAAGTGGGGCCCGCCCCTCTTGCTCATCTCGCCGTCCCTGATCCTGTTGGCCGTCTTCGTCTACGGCCTCCTCTTCCTCAACGGGGTCACGTCGACCAAGGACATCCACACCGCTGCGCAGACGACGGGCCGCGAGCCGTCCGGCTTCGTCGGCCTCACCAACTACGGTGACCTGCTCTCGTCGGACAGCTTCCAGCACTCCCTGAAGAACCTGGCGCTCTACACGGTCGTCTTCCTCGTCGGGACGATGGTCTTCGGGTTCGTCTGGGCGTGGCTGCTGGACCGCCCGGTGAAGTTCGAGGGCGTGTTCCGCTCCATCTACCTCTTCCCGATGGCGGTCTCGTTCGTCGCCTCGGGTGTCGTGTGGCGCTGGCTGCTGAACTCCAACCAGGGTGAGTCGGCCTCGGGCCTGAACCGCCTGTTCCAGATGATCGGGCTGCCGTTCCTCCAGAACAACTGGTGGAACAACGTGAGCGTCGGTATCGCCGCCATCGCCATCCCCGCGATCTGGCAGCTGTCCGGCTACGTCATGGCGCTGTTCCTCGCCGGCTTCCGCGGCGTCCCGGAGGAGCTGCGCGAGGCCGCGAAGGTGGACGGCTCGTCCACCTGGCAGATGTACCGCCACGTGATCTTCCCGCAGCTCAGCCCCGTGGCGCTGTCGGCGATCATCATCATCGGCCACATGTCCATGAAGTCCTTCGACCTGATCATGTCGATCTCCAAGCCGGCGAACTACCAGACCAAGGTGCCGTCGATCGACATGTACGTCTTCAAGTCGAGCTTCAACTACTCCGACGCCGCGGCCGTCGGCGTGATCCTGCTGGTGATCGTGGCGGTGCTGATCGTCCCGTACCTGGTGCACCTCAACCGGACGGAGAAGACCTCATGACGACCGTCGCAGCCGACGAGCTGATCGCTCCCCTCGGCAAGGCTCCGAACCCGGAGCGCGCACCGGGCGGCCGGTTCTCCACCGGTCGCACCCTGAAGTACGCGCTGCTGATCTTCTTCGTGATCATCGTGCTGATCCCCGTCTACGTGCTGCTGGTCACCAGCTTCAAGGGGCAGGGCGACGCCACCCCGGCGCGCGCCTGGAACCTGCCGCAGCTCTGGACCATGGAGAACTGGAGCGCGGCGTGGACGGCCCTGTCGCCCTCGATCTTCCGCACGCTCTCGATGGTGCTCCCGGCCGCGATCATCTCCTCGATGCTCGGCTCGATGAACGGGTTCGTCCTGGCGCGCTGGCGCTTCAAGGGCGCCGACCTGGTCTTCACGCTGATCCTCTTCGGCATGTTCATCCCCTACCAGGCCGTGATGATCCCGCTGCTGCAGCTGATGAACGGCATCGGTGTCCCGTCGGGCATCCCGTCGCTGATCATCCTGCACGTGATCTACGGTCTGCCGATCACGACCCTGATCTTCCGCAACTACTACATGTCCGTGCCGGAGGAGCTCATCGAGGCCTCCCGCATGGACGGTGCCGGGATGCTGCGGACGTACTGGTCGGTCGTGCTCCCGATCTCGATCCCGAGCTTCGTGGTCGTCCTCATCTGGCAGTTCACCTCGGCCTGGAACGACTTCCTCTTCGCGGTGTTCTTCTCCTCCAGCCAGAACGGCCCGGTCACCCTCGCGCTGAACAACCTCGCGAACGGTGCCCTGCTCACCAACTACGGCGTGTCGATGGCCGGCGCCCTGCTGGCCTCGCTGCCGACGCTGCTCGTGTACGTGCTCCTGGGCAAGTACTTCATCGGCGGTCTGATGTCCGGCTCGGTCAAGGGCTGACGCTCTTCCCCATCCGCACAGCCGAAGGGCCCGCGACCATCACGGTCGCGGGCCCTTCGCCTTGTGTCAGGACCTGCCGCCCGCCTTCTCCACGAGGACCGCGACCGTGCGGGCCGGCACGGTGACCGTGCCCGACGCCTTGTCCCAGGTGGTGGTGCGGACGACGGGGTCGCTCCCCCGCGCCTGCACCGGCGAGAGCGTCAGCCGGTGCCCGGCGAGCGTGGGCACGGACTGCGTCGTCGCCTCGTCGGAGGCGTTCACGACGACGAGGACACCGTCGAGCTTCTTGTCCACGTCCGTGGTCCACCGCCTCGCAGACCGGTCCCAGCGGGGTGTGTCGTCGATCGTCATGACGACGACGCCGGGATCGGCGTCCGGGCCGGAGCCAGGGAACGCCACCTTCTGCTCGATGAGCGACGCCGAGCCGAGCCGGAACAGCGGTGTCGAGAAGCGCAGCCGGAGCAGGTCGTCGGCCGCCGCCGAGGCGTCCGCGATGTCGGCCGGCGTCGGCTTGAGAGCCGGGTCGGCCAGCAGCGTCCCCTGCAGAGGCCACTTCGCCTCGTTGTCGGCCTTGGGCGGCAGACCGCGGCCGAAGCCGTTGTCCTTGCCGGACAGGTCGAGCGAGTTGAACCAGTCACCCGAGTCGTAGCTGTTGCGGTCGAGCGACTTGCTCCGCAGCAGGTCGGCGCCCGCGTGCCAGAACGACGGCGTCTGCGCGAGGGCCGTGGTGGCCAGCGAGACGGTGTTCATCCGGACGCGGTCCGCCATCGCCGTGTCGGTGGGCAGCTTGTACGTCAGCGAGTCCCACAGGGTCTCGTTGTCGTGGGCATCGACGTACGTGATGACCTCTTCCGGGGAGTCGGCGTAGCCCGCCGGCTGCCCGTTGTAGTCGATCTGGGCGCCGGTCTGGACCGTCCCGGAGCTCGTCTCGAAGGCGAAGTCCCGCAGGTTGCCCGCCATGCCCAGCCGGACCAGGTCGGCGTCGTGCGCGGCTCGGGCCGCCTGGTCGGCGTCCGTGCCGTTGACAGCGCTGCCGTTCGGGTCCGTCCCGCCGCCCGAGCCGAAGCCCTGGATGCGCGGGTCGGTGTCGAACGGTCCGCCGCCGCGGACGGCGTCACGGAGTCGGTCGGAGAACGTCCCGATGCCCGTGCCGCCCAGCTGGCCCTGGGTGGCCTGCGTGAAGAGCGCGTTGTTCGCGACCTCGCCGAAGTTCCAGCCCTCGCCGTAGAGGTAGACGTTCGACCCGTCGACGCCGTCCTTGCGCGGCGTCAGCTTGTCGAGCGCCTTGCGGACCGCCTTCATGGTGTCCACCGAGTGGTGCCCCATGAGGTCGAACCGGAACCCGTCGACCTTGTAGTCGCGGGCCCACGTGACCACCGAGTCGACCATGAGCTTGTTCGCCATCGCGTGCTCGGTCGCCACGTTCTGGCAGCAGGTGGACGTCTCGACGTTCCCGACGGCGTTCAGCCGCTGGTAGTAGCCGGGCACCACCCGGTCGAGGATCGACTGAGGAGCCTGCCCGCTCGCCGTGGTGTGGTTGAACACCTGGTCGAGCACCACCTGCAGACCGTCGGAGTGCAGGGCGCCGACCATGGTCCGGAAGTCCGCCACGCGGCCGCCGCCGTCCTGGTGCACCGCGTAGGAGCCCTCGGGCGCCTGCCAGTGCAGCGGGTCGTAGCCCCAGTTGAAGCCGTCCGTCGACGCCTGCGCCGTGACGCACGCCTGCTGCTGGTCGGAGTCCGGCGGCAGCGCGGCCAGGTCGCAGTCCGGAGTGGTCTGCAGCGTGCGGTCCTCCTGGATCGACGCGATGTCGAACGTCGGGAGCAGGTGGATCGTCGTCAGGCCCGACTTCTCCAGCGACCGCAGGTGCTGGCGACCGGCGCCGTTGCCCGCGAACGCCAGGTACGTGCCGCGCTGGGCGGCCGGGACCGTGAGGTCGTTGATCGAGAAGTCACGCACGTGCAGCTCGTAGATCGTCTGGTCGACGGGCCGGACGACCGGCTGCTTCGCCTTCTCCCACTGGCTCGGCCGGAAGGCCTTGTCGGCGAGGTCGACCAGCACCGAGCGCGTCGAGTTGAGCGTGAGCGCGACCGAGTACGGGTCGGTGACCTGGTTGACCTCGACGGCGTCGGTCGTCGGTGCGTAGACCGTGACCTCCCAGAGGAACTGCTTGCCGGCCCACGCCTTCTTGCCGGCGACCGTCCAGGAGCCGTCCTTCTGCCGCTGGGCCGCGACCCGGGTGGGATCCCCGGCACCGGTCCAGACCAGGAGGTCGACGTCCTGCGCGGTCGGTGCCCACAGGGCGAGCGACGGGACGCCGCGGGACCACGTGGTGCCGAGCGCGCGCTTGGCGGCCTTCGCGGCGTAGAGGTCGTCCAGGACGCCCGGGATCTGCACCCCGGTCGCGGCCTGCACCGTCTCACCGTCGCTCTGGGTGACGAGCAGGGCTCCGCGCAGCAGGTCCTGCACGCGCTGCGACGACGCCTCGACGTGCAGCGCGAGGTAGCCGGTCGCGAGCGCCGGGAAGCGTCCGAGCTGTGCGCTCGACAGTCCGCCCGGCACGAAGGTGAGCGTCACGGGCGACCCGTCGTCGCCGGTCACGGCGCCGTCAGCGACCACGGGCTGCTTGGTCGGCGACCCGTACAGGCGCCAGCCGAGCGTCGCCGGGTCGGTGCCGTCCGGCACCCACTCGTTCGGGAACGCGATCGTCGACGCGTCGACCCACTGCGCCCGGTCCACGCCGGTGCCCGGCAGCGGCGGGTCGGTGACCTCGATCGAGAGCACGTGCGTGGCGAGCACGTACGTGAACGTCACGGGCTTGCCGCCGGGTGCGGTGAACGGGACGTTCGCGCCGCCGGGCACTCCCCCGGCGCCGTAGTTCTCGTCCCACGACAGGTTGTGCGCCACCTTGACCTCGTAGGCGCCCGCGGGCAGGTCGGGGGCGACGAACGTGTAGGTGCCGTCGCCGTCGGGGTCCTGCAGCCAGGTCTTCATGCAGTCCGGCGCCCAGTCGGCCGAGCAGCCGAGCTCGCTGTTGTCGGACCCGGGGACGGTCAGGATCGGGCCCTGCGCCGTCGAGGTGAACCAGTGGGTCGTCGGGTCGTAGTAGAACGTCACGGGTCCGTCGGCGGCGACGGTGTAGGTCACGTTGTCACCGCCCGCGACGCCGCCGGCACCGTAGTTCTCGTCCCAGCTGCCGCCGATCGCGACCTTGTAGTCGTAGGTCCCGGCCGGCAGCGTGAACGTGCCCGAGTAGATCCCGTCGGCCCGCTTGGTGAGCTTCGCCGCCAGGCAGTCCGGCTGCCAGTCGCCCGGGCAGCCCATCTCGGCGTTGTGGCTGCCGGGGACCGTCACGAGCAGGTCACCCGGCTCGGTGGGCGGTGCGACGCCGTCGACCGCGTTGCCGACGCTCGCGTAGGTGGACGCGGCGCTCTTGTGGCCCGCCGCGTCGACCGTGACCGCGCGGTACTCGACCAGGGCACCGGCCGGGAGCCCGCTGACGTCCGCGTATACGCGCGGGGCCGTCGACTCCGAGGTGCCCAGCGGCGTCCAGGTGTCGTCGCCGAGGATCCGGTAGGCGAACGAGGTCTGGCTCCACACGTCGGTCGCCACGTCAGCGGTGACCGGGACGAGACCCGTGAGGGCGGACCCGGGCGCGGGGGTGCTGAGCACCACCGGGCCTGCCGTCGCCGGCGCCCCGACCGTCGTGCCGGCCTTGAGGACGACCGCGCTCAACGCGGGGATCGTCAGGCTCACGGTGCCGTCGGCGGCCGCCGTCGCGGTCGCGCTCGTCCCGTACAGCGGGGCGAAGGTGGCACCGGGCGTCAGCGTGTCGACGGTCACCGTGGCCGGCGTCGTGCCGTTGTTCAGGGCGACGAGGTGCTCGATCTTCTCGGTCGCGTCGACGCGGGAGAACGCGTACACGGACCCGTCGGCGTAGCGCTCGATCTGGGCGCCGTCGGTCAGGGCCTTGCTCCCGGCCCGCAGGGCGGCCAGCGACGCGATGTGCTGGTAGAGCACCGAGTCGGTGTCGTAGCGGTCCACCGATCCGGCGGTCGTCCCGTCCAGCAGCTGCTGGTTCGCGTACTCCGGCACCTGCGTGGCGAACAGCGACTGGCGGGCGTCCTTGTCGGTCCCGTTGAGCGTGCCCGCGCCCTCGAAGCCCTGCTCGTCGCCGTAGTAGACGACCGGCTGGCCGCGCGTCAGGTACATGAGGTCGTGGGCGAGCGCCGAGCGCTGCTCGGGCGTGGTCCCGTCCTTGACCATGTAGCCGATGCGGCCCATGTCGTGGTTACCGAGGAACGTGGGCAGCGCCTGCGCGTTCGTCGTCGGGGTCGTGTACATGTCGTCGCCCGCGTACAGCGCGTGCAGGCCGGCCGCCGAGAAGCCCTTCGCGTAGTTCGACGCCGCCGACTGGAACGTGAAGTCGAGCACGGCGTTCATGTCGCTCTTGCGCAGGTAGGGCGAGAGCTTGGCCGGGTCGGCGTCGTAGACCTCGCCGAACATGAAGAAGTCCGGGTTGCCGACGGAGGTCGCGTGGTCGCGGACGGCCGTCGTGAACTTCTGCCAGAACTCGAAGTTGACGTGCTTGGCGGTGTCGATGCGGAAGCCGTCGACACCGAGGTCGACCCACTGGTCGTAGACGTCGACGAAGCCGTTCACGACCGCCGGGTTCTCGGTCATGAGGTCGTCCAGACCCGAGAAGTCGCCGTACGTCGTCGACTCCCCGGTGTAGGTCGAGTTTCCGCGGTTGTGGTAGAGCGTCGGGTCGTTCAGCCAGTCCGGGACCTTGACGTGGGCGTCCTCCGGCTTGATCACCGGCGTGTACGGGAAGCTCGTCGCCGGGTCCATCGTCGGGAACGTGTCGGTGCCCGCGTAGGTGTGCGGGTCGAAGGCGTTGCCGGCCGCGTCCTTGTACGGGCTCGTCGCCTGGTCGACGTAGCCGTACGTCTGCTGCGCGTAGTCGATGACGTCGGCGGTGTGGTTGGCGATGATGTCGAAGTAGACCTTGATGCCGCGCGCGTGGGCGTCGGCGATCAGCGACTCGAGCTCGGCGTTGGTGCCCAGGTGCGGGTCGATCTGCGTGAAGTCGGTGATCCAGTAGCCGTGGTACCCGGCCGATGCGTCGGCGCCCGTACCCTGGACCGGCCGGTTCTTGAACGACGGCGTCAGCCAGATGGCCGTGCTGCCGAGCCCCTGGATGTAGTCCAGCCTGCTGTGCAGGCCCGCCAGGTCGCCGCCCTCGTAGAAGCCCTTGTCCGTCGGGTCGAACCCGGTGGTCAGGCGGTCGCCGGTCAGCCCGCCGGTGTCGTTCGTCGCGTCCCCGTCGGCGAACCGGTCGGTCATCACGAAGTAGAACTGCTGGGCCGCACCGGGGTCCCGCACCGGGTTCGCGACGATCGCGTCGTCGGCCGGCGTGTAGCCGTCCGCCAGGCTCACCGGGGTCAGGGCCGTGCGGTGGGTGGTGTCGTCGTACGTGAAGCGGATCGTCGACGGGCCGGCCAGCACGAGCGGCGTGTTGCCGCTGCCGCCGTCGCCGCCGTAGGACTCGTCCCAGGCGTCGTTCATCGCGACCTTGTACGAGTACGTCCCCGCGGGGACCGTGAGCTCCGCGGAGTACCGGCCCGCGACGTCCGTCGGTGCCAGCTCGGTCTGCGGGCAGTCCGGCTGCCAGTCCCCCGGGCACCCGAGCTCGCTCTGCAGGTCACCGACCAGGGCGGCGGTCCGTTCGGCCGCTGCGGCGGGGGTCGCGACGACGGCCGCGGTCACCAGCCCGAGGCCGGTGACCGCCAGCGCGGTCAGGGCGGCGATCGGGCGACGCCAGCGATCGGCGTGTCGGGGGGCGTCCGCAGGCGACATTCGCGACTCCTTCGTCTTCCCGCGGACGTCTCTGTGCGCGGGCTGTGCCGGGTGATGCGCAGACGGTATCCGCTTGCAGTAACTTGCAGCAACCGTTGCGGGCAATTCGTGCGGAACCGCAGGTACCGGGCGCGCAGACGTCCGCTCACCCGCCGCTCAGCCCCCCGTCGATCGTTGACGAGGTGAATAGTGCGGCGCTTGTAGGGTGGTCACGTGGAGAGGTTCCCGACGACCGGATTCCTGCTGAGCAAGGTCGGCCAGGCGATGACGGCGGACTTCGCCGGGCGCGTCGCGCCGCTCGGGCTGCGGCCGAGGCACGTCGGGCTGCTCGTCGCCGTCGACGCCGCGCCGGACGCCTCGCAGCGAGAGATCGGCGAGGCCCTGGGGCTCGTCCCGAGCGCGATCGTGCCGATGGTCGACGACCTGGAGAAGCTCGGCGCCCTGCACCGCGTGGTCGACCCGGCGAACCGTCGTCGGCACACGCTCGAGCTCACGCCGGCCGGACGCACGCTGCTCGCCCAGGCCGTGGCGCTCGCGGCGGAGCAGGACGACGAGCTCCTGGCCGGCCTCGACGCGACGCAGCGCGAGGCCCTGCACACGACGCTGGCCGGCCTCCTCGTGCGAGGAGACCGGCCTGCGGGGTCGATCGAGGGCTAGAGCGGCGAGCTCAGCGAGGCCAGCAGCGCGGCCGAGTCGGCCACCGCGCCGAACACCCCGCCCTGCATCTTGACCATGTTGAGCGCGGCCAGGTAGTTGCCGTAGTCGGTGGCGCCCGTGCAGTCGGACAGCAGCAGGCACTCGTAGCCGCGGTCGTTGGCGTCGCGCATGGTCGTGTGCACGCAGACGTCCGTGGTGATGCCCGTCAGGATGATGTGCGTGACCCCCTTGGACCGCAGGATCAGGTCCAGGTCGGTGGCGTAGAACGACCCCTTGCCGGGCTTGTCGATGATGACCTCGCCGGGCAGCGGTGCGACCTCCGGCACGATCTCCCAGCCCGGCTCGCCGCGCGTCAGGATCCGGCCGCACGGGCCCGAGTCGCCGATGCCCGCGTTGATCCGTCGCGACCGCCACAGCTTGTTCGCCGGCAGGTCGGACAGGTCCGGACGGTGTCCCTCGCGCGTGTGGATGATGTGGAAGCCCAGCTCACGGGCCACCTCGAGCATCGCCGCGGTGGGCGCCAAGCCCGCGCGCGTGAGGTTGAGGTCGTAGCCCATGGCGTCGACGTAGCCGCCCGGTCCGCAGAAGTCCTGCTGCCAGTCGATGTTGATGATCGCGGTCGTCGACGGCGAGAAGCTGCCGTCGTACGGCCAGGGGTAGGGCTCGGCGTCGACCGGGCCGAACACCGGTCCCACGGAGGTGTCCGTCGAGGTGGCGAGCTGGTCGGTGGTCATCTCAGGTCTCCAGGGGTGAGCGCGTGAACAGGGGTCAGGGCGGCGACGACGTCGGCCGTCAGGCCGACCGCGCCGAAGATGCCGCCCGACATCTCGATGCTGGACACCGAGGCGTCGGTGAGGGCCGGGTCCACCGGCACGCAGGCGTCGACCACGAGCAGGCACTCGTAGCCGCGGTCGTTGGCGTCACGCATCGTCGAGTGGACGCAGGTCTCCAGGCCGACGCCGGCGAGGATCAGCCGCCGGTAGCGGCCGGTGCGCAGGACGATGTCGAGGTCGCTGGCGTAGTAGCCGTCGATGCCCCCGGCCACCATGTCGATGTCCGGGGCGATGTCGAGGAGCTCGGTGGAGGCCGTCAGGGGCACTCGGAGGCGCGATCCCCCGGGCGGCGGCGCGGTCGTGCGGACGACGACCACCGTTCCACCGGCGGCTCGGACGGCGTCGGCGAGCGCGTCGAGCTGCGGCGCGATCGCCGTGGCGGCAGGCCCCGCGTCCGCGGTCAGGACGACCAGCAGCGCGGTCTGCGCGCCGCCGAGGTCACCGTCGTAGGGCCACGGGTACGGCGTCGTGGCGTTCACGTACGGGCTCATGGTTCCCCTCGAGGTAGGAGAGTGAGCCCCGGGGCCGACCGTGCGGCCGGCCCCGGGGCGGTGGTCAGGAGATGGTGCCGGTGACGCCCTTGACGAAGTAGTCCATCTGCTCGATGGTCTCGATCGGCGGGGTCACGCCGGCCTCCACCTTGACCGTCCCGTCCTGCGCGGTGATCGGACCCGTGAACGGGCTGCCACCCGCCTGGATCTTCGCGGCGGCGTCGGCGATCAGGGCCTTCGTCTCGTCGGTGACGCTCGGACCGAACTTCGACGCGACGAACGGGTTCTCGCCGCTCGCCATGTTGGCGCGGTAGTTCGCGTTGTACTCGCTGCCCGTGAAGTCACCGGCGATCGCGGTGGTCACGATGTCCGTGTAGAGCGGGCCCCAGTTCCACTCGGAACCCGTCAGCCAGCCCTTGGGGGCCAGCGACGACGCGTCCGCGTGGTAGCCGACGGTGTACGCGCCGGCGTCCTCGGTGGCCTCGATGATCGTCTTGGTGCAGTCCTGGTGCTGCGTGACCACGTCGACGCCGGAGCCGAGCAGCGACTGCACGCGGTCCGCCTGCGTGGCCGGGTCGCACCAGCTGGTCGTCGAGACGGCCGTGACCTCGACGTCGGGCCGCACGGACTGGGCGCCCAGCGTGAACGCGTTGATGTTGGCCAGCGTCTGCGGGATCGGGATGGCGTAGATGTAGCCGAGCTTGCCGGTCTTGGTGGCGGCGCCCGCGGCGATGCCCGCCAGGTACACCGGCTCGTAGACGCTGCCGAAGTACGTGCCCATGTTCCCGGGGACCGGGTCGAGGAGACCGCCCTGGTGGACGACGACGACGTCGGGGTGCGCGGCCGCGACCTGCTTGGCGGCGTCGAGGTGGCCGTAGCTCGTCGCGAAGATGATGGTCGCGCCCTGCGCGATCATGCTCTCCATCGTCGTGGCGGCGGTGTCGTCCTCGGGGATGTTGTAGGCGTCGAGCACCTTGATGTCGGGGAAGTTCTTCCGGAGCGCCTCGACGCCCTGGTAGACCGCCTGGTTGTAGCCGAAGTCGTCCTTCGGGCCCACCGCGATCACGCCGACCGTGGTCGCGTCCTTGCCGGGGGCCGAGTCGGACGCCGGGGCCGCCGACGAGCCGCCGCTGTCGTCGGTGGAGACGGCCGGGCTGCAGGCCGCGAGGACTGCCACCACCGCCGCTGCGATCAGGGCACCTGCTGAACGTCGAATCCGCATGGATGATCCTTCCGGTCGCCCGCGGGGGCGGGCTGGGTGGGTGGAGGGTCGGAGCAGGGTCAAGCGGTGCGACTGTTGTCGAACACCTTGGAGAGCTCGTCCGGGGCGGCGAGCATGGTGCGCTTGCCCAGGACTGCCAGGACGACGAGCGTCAGGACGAAGGGGACGGCGGCCAGCGCGAACTGGTTCACGGCGTAGCCGGCCGTCTGGAGCACGGACGCGAGCGAGAGCGCGATGCCGAACAGGTAGGCGCCCGCCATGATGCGGATCGGGTTCCACATCGCGAAGATCACCAGGGCCACCGCGATGAACCCGCGGCCGGCGATCATGTTCTCGAACCAGCTGTTGGCGTAGGCGATCGAGATGTGCGCACCGCCGATCCCGGCCAGCGCGCCGCCCGCGATCGTCGACCAGTAGCGCACCGACTTCACGCTGTAGCCGTTGACGCCGAGCGCCTCCGAGCGCTCGCCGGCGGTCCGGATCAGCAGGCCGACCCGGGTCCGGAACAGCACCCACCAGATGGCAGGTGCCGCGACGAACGCGATGTAGACCAGCGGGTCGTGGTCGAACAGGATCGGCCCGATCCCCGGGATGTCGGACAGGCCCGGGATCGCGTACGGCGTGAACGAGTTGATCTGCCGGCTCACGTAGTCGACGCCGAACAGGGCGGTGATGCCGAGCGCCAGGAAGTACAGCGTCAGGCCGCTGGCGAACTGGTTGGCCCCGCGGCTCACGACGAGGACGGCGTGCACGAGGCTCAGCAGCGCCCCCGCGAGCGCGCCGCCGAGCACCCCGATCCACGGGTTGCCGGTCTGTGCGGTGACGGCGTAGCCGCCCAGCGCCCCGAGGAGCATCGAGCCCTCGGTACCCAGGTTGATGATGCCTGCGCGCTCGGAGATGGTCTCCCCGAGGCCCGCGTACATGATGGAGGTACCGCCGCGGACGGCTCCGGCGAGGAGGTCGATGATCATGACGTCGCCTTTCGCGGGCTCGTCCAGCCGAGGACGGCGACGAGCAGGAGGCCCATGAGGATGTTGACGCTGGCGGCCGGCAGGCCCGAACCGATCTGCAGGCTGTTGCCGGAGACCGCGATCGCGGCGAGCACGACCGAGGCCAGCAGCAGGGGCAAGGGCTTGTGCCGCGACAGCCAGCTGGCCAGGAACGCGACGTAGCCGATGGTCAGGCCGAACGTCGGCCGCAGCTTGTACTCCATGCCCGCGAACTGCACGAAGCCCGCCAGCCCGGCCAGCGCGCCACCGATGAGCAGCGCGGTGAGGATCAGGGTGACCACCGGCATGCCGGCACGTCGTGCCGCCTCACCGTTGCCACCGACCACCGAGAGGCGGAAGCCCCAGGTGGTGCGGGTCAGGGCGAACCAGACCGCGAACGCCGCGATGACCGCCATGATCACGCCGATGTGGATCTGGGTGCCGGCGATCACGGGCAGCTTGGCGGCGTCGTTCAGCTCGACGCTCGTGGACTGCCCGAGCGCCGCCGGGTCCTTCCAGGGGCCCAGGATGAGGAAGAGCATCGCGTAGAGCGCGACGTAGTTGAGGAGCATCGTCGTGACGGCCTCGTTGACCTTCACGACGAGCCGCATCGCGGCGGCGATCCCGGCCCACAGCGCGCCGGCGATCATCGCGCTGACCATCATCGCGATCACGACGACCCACGGGGACATGAGCGGCGTGAGCCACAGGGCGGCGGCGGCCGCGCCGATTCCGCCGATGATCAGCTGCCCCTCGCCACCGACGTTCACCAGTCCCGCGCGGGCCGGCACGACGACCGCGAGGCCCGCGAGCGCGATGGGCGCCGCGCGCAGGATGATCTGCTGGAACTGCCCGGACTGGGTCAGGGTCGAGTTCCAGATGTCGGCGTAGACCGCGATCGGGTCGGCGCCGTTGGCGAGCACGAAGGCGCTGAACAGGATCAGGCCCGCGAGCACCGCGACCAGCCAGCGGAACGCCGTCGACCAGCCTGCGCTGACCCTCGGCCCTCGGTCGGTCGGTGGTTCCGCCGGGACCGCGGCCGCGACGATGGCCGCGGCGACCGCTGCGGTCTCGTCGACACCCTGCGTCTCCTGCGTCATGCGACACCTCCGAGCATGAGTCGGCCGATCGACATCCGGTCGGCGCCGGCGGTGTCGATGACGCCCACCAGGTGCCCGTCGTGCATGACCGCGATCCGGTCGGCCACCGAGATGAGCTCGTCCAGGTCCTCGGAGACCATCAGGACGGCGGCGCCGCGGGCGCGGTGCTCGAGCAGCACCTCCTGCGTGCGGCGCGTGTTGGCCACGTCGAGGCCCCGGCTGGGGTACGCCGCGACGACGAGCGTGGCGTCCTGGCCCAGCTCTCGCGTCAGGAGCACGCGCTGGATGTTGCCGCCGGACAGGGAGGCGAGCGTGCGCTTCTTGGGCGCCATGTGCAGGCCGACGCGCTCGTCGAGGGCGGTGGTCCTCGTCTCGACCGCGGGCCAGTCGATCCCGAACCCGCGCCGCGGCACCTCGCGCCCGTCGAGCACCATGTGCTCGAGGACCGACAGCCCGGGCACGACCGCGTCCGCGACCGGGTCTTCGGGGATCGCGACCGCGCCGGCGGCGATGGCCTCGGACGGCCCCAGCCCCGACGCGGGCGAGTCGCCCACGCGCACCGAGCCGGCCGAGACCGGCCGCAGCCCGAGGGCCACCTCGCACAGCTCCTTCTGACCGCTCCCGGCCACGCCCGCGACGCCGACGAGCTCGCCCGGGTGGACCTCGAGGTCGACGCCCTTGAGCGCGACGTGCCCGCGATCGCCGAGCGCCGTGGCGCCCTGCAGCTCCAGCACCGCGCGCTCGCTCGGCGGCACCGGCTCCCGTTCCCGGGACAGCGGCGGCACGCGACGGCCGACCATCGCCTCGACGAGCTCCTCGTCGGAGAACTCCTTCGGGTCGGCCGACGTCAGGACGGCCTGGCCGCCCCGCAGGACGGTCACCTGGTCCGCGATCGCGCGGACCTCGTTGAGCTTGTGGGTCACCAGCACGATGCCCAGGCCCTGGTCGCGCAGCGAGGCGACGACCGTGAGCAGGGCCTCGACCTCCTGCGGGGCCAGGACGCTGGTGGGCTCGTCGAGGATCACGAGCCGCGCCCCCGTCATGAGGACCTTGAGGATCTCCGCCCGCTGCCGCTCGCCGATGGACAGGTGCCGCACCTTCGCGGTCGGGTCCACCGCCAGGCCGAACTCCCGGGACGCCGCCTCGATCTTGGCGGACAGCGTCTTGAGCTTGAGCGTCGGACCGTCGGGCAGGGCCAGCGCGATGTTCTCCGCGACGGTGAGCGCCGGGACGAGCCGCAGGTCCTGGAACACCATGCCGATCCCGAGGCCGCGGGCGTCGGCGGGGTTGCCGGGGGCGACCAGGTTCCCGTCGACGAACATCCGTCCCTCGTCCGGGGTGTAGACGCCGTAGATCATCTTCAGGAGCGTGCTCTTCCCAGCCCCGTTCTCACCGATGAGGCCGTGCACCGTGCCGGGCATGACCGTGAGGTCCACGTCCGAGTTCGCCAGCACCTCGCCGAAGCGCTTGGTGAGGCTGCGCACCTCCAGGAGTGCCGTGGGCTTCCCGACGCGGCTTTCGGCGCGGGCGACGGCGTCCGAGGTCATGGCCGCGATCCGGGACGCGCACGTCCCGTATCCAGCAATGTATCCGTGGCTGTATCCATGCCTGGAGGCTAGGAGCGCGATGTTTCCGAATCGGACGGGACACGTAACGCTCTCGTGTCCGGCGGAGCACGATTTGGCGCGATTTCACGGCCTACGCTTCGCGCCATGACTCGCGTTCTCCTGGTCCACGGCGCCGCCACCACAGCCCGCGTCTGGGACCGCCTGCGCCCGTGGCTCCCGGACGTCGAGCTGGTCGTTCCGGACCGCCCTTCCAGCGGCGACCTCGCGGTCGAGCTCGCCGCCCTGGCGCCGGTCGCCGACGGGGCGGTCGTCGTGGGGGTGAGCGGTGGTGCGACGCTCGGACTCGCGCTCGCGTGTGCATCCTCGCACCTGGCGGGCGCCGTGCTGCATGAACCGGCGGTCGGGTCTCTGGCGCCCGGCCTGCTGGACCACGTCGTGGCGGGCTGGGCGTCCGGGGGCGTCGCCGGGTTCGGCTCGGCGCTCTACGGGCCCTCGTGGGAGCCGACGATGGCGCCGGCCGACCCGGACGCCGTCGAGCGCGACCTCGCGATGTTCCGCCGGTTCGAGCCGGCACCGCTGGTCGACGGCAACGGTCGCGTCCTGGTCACCGTCGGCCAGGACTCCCCTCCCCTGCGGCACACGGCCGCGGCGGCCCTGCACGACCACCTCGTCGTCGAGGTCGCCGTGCTCCCGGGCAGCGGGCACTTCGTGCAGCACGACAACCCCGCGGCCCTCGCGGCCGCGGTGCGCTCCGTGCTGGACGGGCTCTAGGCGGGCGTCTCGCGTCGGACCGAGCGCAGGACCGGGACCAGCACGACGAGGTTCAGCGCTGCGACGGTGAGCGGTATCAACCAGTCACGTACTGCATTGTTCACATTATGTGTGATACAGCCGAACGAGGCGGGCGTCGAGGTCGGGCGCCGCGGCGTCGTCGACCTCGACGAGCTTGTCCCGGCTCGTCGCTCCCGAGACCAGGCGCACGTGGCGCGGCCGCACCCCGAGCGCCGTCGCCAGCGCCGCGAGGGTCGCCTGCGTGGCCGCTCCGTCGACCGCGCGCGCGGTCACCGCGACCACGAGCCGGTCGCCGTACGTCCCGCCGACGGAGGTCCTCGACGCGCCCGGCCTCACCCGCACGGCGACGCGCACGTCACCGCCTCGGCGGGTCGATGAGCCGGGGCGCGCGCCGCATGCGCGCGAACAGCAGCACGCCGAGGACGACGAGCACCACCGCGACCAGCAGGAACGGCACCGGCGACATCGACGTGCTGCACGACGTCGGCCCGACGGCCGTGCAGGCGGCGTCCGGCCAGTTCCGGTTCTTCCAGGCGAGCGAGAAGGGCAGCGCGCTCAGGCCGGTGAGGAGTCCCCACTGCGCCGGCAGCAGACCCTGCCGCGCGACGAGGACGCCCGCCAGCAGCACGGCGGCGATGCCGACGACCAGGCCGACCACCGCGGGGAGCCCGAACCCCGCGCCGATGCAGGCACCGAGCACCGTCCAGCCGAGGAACGCGGGCACGCTCGTGCCCTTGCGCGGGACCGGGACGTCCTGCGCCCACACGTCAGATCAGGCCGAGCGCCCGGACCGCGTCCCGCTCCTCGACCAGCTCGGCGACCGACGCGTCGATCTTCCCGCGGGAGAACTCGTCGATCGCGAGGTCGGGCACGATCCGCCACTCGCCGCCCTCGGAGGTGACCGGGAACGACGAGATCAGCCCCTCGGGCACGCCGTACGAGCCGTCCGAGACGATGCCCGCCGACGTCCAGTCGCCGGCGGGCGTGCCGTTGACCCACGAGTAGACGTGGTCGATCGCCGCGTTCGCCGCCGACGCCGCGGACGAGGCTCCACGGGCCTCGATGATCGCCGCGCCGCGCTTGGCGACGGTCGGGATGAACGTGTCCCGCACCCACACCTCGTCGTCGAGCACCTCGAGCGCGGCACGGCCACCGACCGTCGCGTGCGACAGGTCCGGGTACTGCGTCGCGGAGTGGTTGCCCCAGATGGTCAGCCGCGAGATGTCGGACACCCGCGAGCGCGTCTTGTTCGCCAGCTGGGCGACGGCCCGGTTGTGGTCCAGGCGGGTCATCGCCGTGAAGCGGTCGCTGGGCACGTCGGGCGCGTGCGAGGCCGCGATGAACGCGTTGGTGTTGGCCGGGTTGCCGACGACGAGAACCCGCACGTCGGAGGCAGCGCCGGCGTTGATGGCCTCGCCCTGCGGCTTGAAGATGCCGCCGTTGGCGGAGAGCAGGTCGCCGCGCTCCATGCCCGCGGTCCGCGGCCGGGCTCCCACCAGCAGGGCCACGTTGACCCCGTCGAACGCCGCGGTCGCGTCGTCGTAGATCTCGACGCCGTCCAGCGTGGCGAACGCGCAGTCGTCGAGCTCCATCGCGGTGCCCTCGGCCGCCTTGACCGCCTGCGGGATCTCCAGCAGGCGCAGGCGCACGGGCACGTCCGGGCCGAGCAGCTGGCCCGAGGCGATCCGGAAGAGGAGCGCGTAGCCGATCTGCCCGGCAGCTCCGGTGACGGTCACGATGACGGGCGAGCTGACCACGGAACAGGCTCCTTCGATCGGCGACGGCGGCGCCCTCACGCTACCCCGGGAACGACCGACGGCGCCCACCCGACAGGGGTGGACGCCGCCGGGAGAAGCCCTGCTCAGGCGAGCTTGGCCGCCAGGTTGGCGTCGAGCGTCGCGAGGAACTCCTCCGTGGTCTGCCAGGCCTGGTCGGGGCCGACGAGAGCCGCGAGGTCCTTGGTCATGGCGCCCGACTCGACGGTCTCGACGACGACCTGCTCGAGCGTCTCGGCGAACTGCGTGACCTCGGGCGTGCCGTCCAGCTTGCCGCGGTGCTTCAGGCCACCGGTCCAGGCGTAGATCGACGCGATCGGGTTGGTCGACGTCGGCTTGCCGGCCTGGTGCTGGCGGAAGTGGCGCGTCACGGTGCCGTGGGCCGCCTCGGCCTCGACCGTCTGGCCGTCGGGCGTCATGAGCACAGAGGTCATCAGGCCGAGCGAGCCGAAGCCCTGCGCGACCGTGTCCGACTGCACGTCACCGTCGTAGTTCTTGCAGGCCCAGACGTAGCCGCCCTCCCACTTCATGGCCGCGGCGACCATGTCGTCGATGAGGCGGTGCTCGTAGGTCAGGCCGGCGGCTGCGAACTTCTCGGCGTACTCGGCGTCGAACACCTCCTGGAAGATGTCCTTGAACGAGCCGTCGTAGGCCTTGAGGATCGTGTTCTTCGTCGACAGGTACACCGGGTAGTTGCGCTGCAGGCCGTAGGCGAACGAGGCCCGCGCGAAGTCGCGGATCGAGTCGTTGAAGTTGTACATGCCCATGGCGACGCCGCCGCCGTCGGGGTACGTGACGACCTGCTGCGTGATCGGCTCGGAGCCGTCCGCGGGCGTGTAGGTCATGGTCAGCGTGCCGGCGCCGGGCACCTTGAAGTTGGTGGCGCGGTACTGGTCGCCGAACGCGTGACGGCCGATGATGATCGGCTTGTTCCAGCCCGGGACCAGGCGCGGGATGTTGCTGATGATGATGGGCTCGCGGAAGACGACGCCGCCGAGGATGTTGCGGATCGTGCCGTTGGGCGACACCCACATCTTCTTCAGGCCGAACTCCTCGACGCGCGCCTCGTCGGGCGTGATCGTCGCGCACTTGACGCCGACGCCGTGCTCCTTGATGGCGTTGGCGGCGTCGATGGTGACCTGGTCGTCCGTGGCGTCGCGGTTCTGGATCGAGAGGTCGTAGTACCGCAGGTCGACGTCGAGGTACGGGTGGATCAGGCGGTCCTTGATGAACTGCCAGATGATGCGCGTCATCTCGTCG
This sequence comes from Cellulomonas sp. P2_B4, assembly GCF_056404795.1. Lineage (NCBI taxonomy): Bacteria > Bacillati > Actinomycetota > Actinomycetes > Micrococcales > Cellulomonadaceae > Cellulomonas > Cellulomonas sp. P2_B4. The sequence goes on along the minus strand of NZ_JBFUDI010000001.1, from coordinate 273,718 downwards.
CCGTCGAGCTCGACGACCGGGCCGACAACCTTGATCTTCGCCATGCGGGGGATCTCCTGTGCTGTGGACGGGTGGGGGCACGGCACGAGACACAGTGCCGGCGCGGATCCGAGGGCAAGATTACTCGACATCGAGAGACTTGCGTCAGGCGCGTCCGGATGCGGATCGGGAGAAAGCTCGCAGAACCGATCAGGAACGCGCATCGGCGCGCACCGTGACCCACGCGTGCCCCGACTGGCATGCTGGCCCCACGGGGCAGGCATCGGCCAGCCGTGCGTCCGCACAGGCGGGCGTGGCACGCTCCGCGCGCACCTGCCCAACATCTCCGGATTCTCACGACAGGAACGACATGTCACAGGACAACGCAGACAAGGCCAACGCCCTGCCTGAGCCCGAGCCCGCCGAGACGAGCGTCGAGAGCACGCCCGAGCCCGCGGCCCCCGCAGCCGCTCCCGAGGCCGCCGCTCCCGAAGCCGCTCCCGAGGCTCCTGAGCAGTACGAGGAGTACGACGCCCTCTACGTCCCCGCCGGCTCCGTCGTCGTGACCGGGCCCAGCCTGTTCGCGAAGCTCGGCGCCGAGGCGTTCGGCACGTTCCTGCTCGTGATCGCGGGCCTGGGCGTCGCGCTCTACCTGAGCGTCAGCGGCATCAGCAGCGCGCTGGCCGTCGGCCTGGCGTTCGGTCTCGCGGTCCTCGCGGGTGCGATCGCCGTCGGGCACATCTCGGGCGGCCACTTCAACCCGGCCGTGACCATCGGTGCCGCGATCGCCGGCCGCACGCCGTGGAAGGACGTGCTGCCCTACTGGCTCGCCCAGCTCATCGGCGCGACCGCTGCCGCCGCGGTGCTGTTCACGACGATCCCCGACAAGCTCCCGGGCCTGCTCGCCCAGGGCGCCGACGCCACGAAGAAGTCCTTCTTCTCGGGTGTCGCCAACGGCTTCGCCGAGCACTCCCCGCTCTCCGTCGCCTCGCAGGGCCAGGTCGAGTTCACGCTGGTCTCCGCGCTGCTCGTCGAGATCGTCGTCACCGCCCTGTTCGTCGGCGTCATCCTGGGTGCCACCGACCGACGCGCGTCCAACGTCTCGGCGCCGCTGGCCATCGGCCTCGCCCTCGCGGTGCTGATCCTGGTCGCCATCCCGATCACGAACGCGTCGCTCAACCCGGCCCGCTCGTTCGCCGCTGCCGTCTTCTCCGACAGCTGGGCGTGGAAGCAGCTGTGGGTCTTCATCGTCGCCCCCGTCGTGGGTGCCGGCCTCGCCGGCCTGGTCTACCGGGCGTTCGCGGCCGAGCCGCCCGAGGAGGACAACCTCCTCGAGGAGGACGACGCGTACATCACCACCGAGGACACGCTGATCGTCACCGAGCGCTGACACCCCGTTCCACGACGAGAGCCCGGGACCGCTGAGGTCCCGGGCTCTCGTGCGTCACGGCTGCGGGCGGAGGGTCAGACCCAGCCGTCGGGCAGGATCGCCGCCAGCCCGCCGAGGCCGAACGCGAGCGCGAAGAGCACGGAGACGTCGAGCCACCGGCTGCGCACCGACAGCACTACCGGGGGCACCGGAGCGACCCACCGCACGATCGCGCAGGCCGTGACCATCGCGGCGAGCACGACCGAGCCGGCCCGGGTCCCGACGACGAGCGAGACCACGACCGCCACGAGGATCCCGGCACTCACCCACCAGAGCGAGGCGTTGCGCCCTGCGGCCAGCGACGCGCGGGCGATGGCGCGCGGATCGAGCTGCGCCTCCTCGACCGGGATCGGTCCGGTGAGGGCGGGCGGCTCGGGCTGCGGGTCCGGCACCGGCTCGGGTGCGGGCTCGGGCGCCGGGGCCGCGGCACGCGGCGGGATGGCAGGGCGAAGCCCCGCACCACCGCTCGTCCGCTCGTGCACCATCGATCCGCCTCCCGTCCGGAGACTACCGTTGCCGGGTGAGCGACCCGGAATCCACGACCCACCCGCTGCGCTCCGTGCTCGTGGTCGGCGGCGGGCTCGCGGCCACCCGGACCGTCGCCGAGCTGCGCGAGCAGGGCTTCGGCGGACACGTCGCGGTGCTCGGCGCGGAACCGGTCGCGCCATACGACCGGCCCCCGCTGTCCAAGCACCTGCTCGACCGACCGACCCCCATCTGGCTGAGCGACGAGATCGGCGTCGACCTGCTCGCCCTCGCCGACGAGGTGCACCTGAGCACCCCGGCGCGCGGCCTGCGCATCACCGACGAGGGCGTCGAGGTCGAGGCGGACGACGGGTCGCGGAGCGCCGACGCGGTGGTGCTGGCGACCGGTGCGCACGCCGTGCGACCGCCCGGGTGGGAGGCCGCGCTGACGCTGCACACCGCGGCCGACGCGGCCGTGCTGCGCGACGCGCTGACGCCGGGCACCCGGCTGGTCGTCATCGGGGCCGGGTGGATCGGCGCGGAGGTGGCGACCGTCGCGGCGGCGGCGGGCGTCGAGGTCACGGTGCTGGAGGCGACGGGCGACCCGCTCGGCGCGGCGCTGGGGCCGGTCGTCGGCGCGCTGACCGCACCCTGGTACGCCGCCGCGGGCATCCACCTGCGACGAGGTTCCCACGTGGTCGAGGTCGGCACGAACGGCGTCGCGCTGGCCGACGGGACGCTGGTCCCGGCCGACGTCGTGCTCGCCGCGATCGGCGCACGCCCCACGACGGCGTGGCTCGGGCCCGCGCTCCCCCAAGAGCCGGACGGGTCGCTGCGCGTCGACGAGCGCCACGCCGTGCTCGGCGCACCGCGGCGCGTCCGCGCGGTCGGGGACGTCGCGCTACGCCGGTCACCGCGGCACGGCTGGGTGCCCGGCGGCCACTGGGACGGTGCCCTGCGCGGCCCGACGGACCTCGTCGCGGACCTGCTCGGCACGGGCGCGCCCGTCGTCGACGCCGCGCCCTACGTCTTCTCCACGCAGCTCGGCCACGAGCTGGCGCTCTTCGGCGTCCGGCACGTCGACGACGAAGTGGTGCTGCGCGGCGACCCCGCGGGCGGCGAGGGCTGGGGCGCCCTGTGGTTCCGCCCCGGGTCCGACGAGGTCAGCGCGATCCTGACCGTCGACCGACCGCGCGACGTCGGGGCGGCCCGGCGGCTGTTCACCGCCGCCGGGCTGCCCACGCTCGACCGGGTCCGCGTGCGCGACACGAGCGTCACGCTGCGGGACGCGCTGCGCTAGCGCGACGCGTCAGTGCGCGAAGTGCCGCGTGCCCGTGAGGTAGAGGGTCACGCCGGCCGCCTGCGCCGCCGCGACGACCTCCTCGTCGCGCACCGAACCACCGGGCTGCACGATCGCGCGGACGCCCGCGTCGATGAGCACCTGCGCGCCGTCGGCGAACGGGAAGAACGCGTCGGAGGCCGCGACCGCGCCACGCGCCCGCTCGACGTCGCCGGTGTTGGCGCGCGCGACGGCGAGCCCGCACGAGTCCACCCGGTTGACCTGGCCCATGCCGACGCCGACCGACGCTCCGTCGTTCGCCAGCAGGATCGCGTTCGACTTCACGGCGCGCACCGCGCGCCAGGCGAAGACGAGGTCGGCGAGGGTCGCCTCGTCGGCGGCCGCACCGGCGGCGAGCGTCCAGCCGGCGGGGTCGTCGCCGGGCGCGTCGATCCGGTCGATCTGCTGCACGAGCATCCCGCCCGTCACCGGACGCAGCTCGGTGGTGTGCGTCGCCTCGTCGAGACCCGTGACCCGCAGCAGGCGGATGTTCTTCTTCCGGCTGAGGATCTCGACCGCCTCGGGCTCGAAGTCCGGGGCGACGACGACCTCGGTGAAGACCGGCGCGATCTGCTCGGCCGCGGCCGCGGTGAGGGTGCGGTTCGTCGCGATGACGCCGCCGAACGCGGAGACTGGGTCGCACGCGTGGGCCTTGGCGTGCGCGTCGGCGACGTCCGTGCCGGTCGCGATGCCGCACGGGTTGGCGTGCTTGATGATGGCGACCGTCGGGCCGTCGTGGTCGTGCGCGGCGCGCCACGCGGCGTCGGCGTCGACGTAGTTGTTGTAGCTCATGGCCTTGCCGTGCAGCTGCTCGGCGCCCGCGAGCCCGCGCCCGGCCGCGCCGGTCGGCGAGAGGTACAGGGCTGCATGCTGGTGGGGGTTCTCGCCGTAGCGCAGGACCTCGCCGCGGTCCCAGGTGCTGCCCGCGAACTTCGGGAAGCCGCTGTCGCCGTCGGGGGCGTAGCTCGAGGCGAACCAGCTCGCGACCGCCGTGTCGTAGGCGGCCGTGTGCGCGAACGCGTCGGCGGCGAGCAGGCGGCGCGCCTCGAGCGTGAACCCGCCCGCGTTCACGGCCTCGACCACCTCGTCGTACCGGGCGGGGTCGACGACGACGGCCACGCTCGGGTGGTTCTTCGCGGCCGCGCGCACCATGGACGGCCCGCCGATGTCGATCTGCTCGACGCACTCGTCGGGCGACGCGCCGGAGGCCACGGTGGCGGTGAACGGGTAGAGGTTCACGACGACCAGCTCGAACGGCGCGATGCCGAGCTCGTCCAGCTGACGCAGGTGCTCGGGCAGGCGCGTGTCGGCCAGGACGCCGGCGTGCACGCGCGGGTGCAGCGTCTTGACCCGGCCGTCCAGGCACTCGGGGAACCCGGTGAGGTCCTCGACGCGCGTGACCGGGACGCCGGTGGCGGCGATGGTCGCGGCGGTGGACCCGGTGGAGACGATCTCGACGCCGGCGGCGTGCAGGGCGCTCGCCAGGCCGGTCAGGCCGGTCTTGTCGTAGACGGAGACGAGGGCACGGCGCACAGGGCGGACAGAAGTCACGGCAGCTCCCGGAGGGTTGGGTCGGTGAGGCGGACCCATGCACCCAGGCGGGCGGTGCGTGGCGGGGGCACTGCGGCCGCTTCCCGGTGGTTGAACCCACCTGCGCCAGTCACGACCAGGACCGAGTCTAGCCGACGGTGGCGTGGCGCCCCTCGACCGTCAGACCGCCGCGCGCGATCCGTCCGACCCAGTCGACGAGCAGCGCCCGCTCGACGACCTTGATCCGCTCGTGCAGCGACGACTCGTCGTCGTCGGGCTCCACCGCGACCGTCGCCTGCGCCAGGATCGGGCCGGTGTCGACGCCCTCGTCGACGACCATCACCGTGCAGCCGGTGACCTTGGCGCCGTACTCGAGCGCGTCCCGCACACCGTGCGCGCCCGGGAAGGCCGGAAGCAGGGCGGGGTGCGTGTTGATGATCCGACCGCCGAAGCGCTCGAGGAACGTCGTCCCGAACAGCTTCATGAACCCGGCGAGCACGATCAGGTCCGGGTGGAACACAGCCACGGTCTCGGCGATCGCCGCGTCCCAGGCCGCGCGGTCGTCGAAGTCCTTGACCGACACGACCGCGGTCGGGATGCCCGCCTCGGCCGCGATGTCGAGCGCCCGGATCCCGCGGCGGTCGGCGACGACGGCGACGACACGCGCGCCGTAGGCGGGATCGCCGTGCGCCTCGAGCAGGGCTGCCAGGTTGGAACCCGTGCCGGACACCATGACGACGAGGCGGCCGGTGTCACGGGTGGAGGGTGTCGGATGCTGAACCACGCGCCGACCCTACCCGTGCCGGGCGCACCGCCCGGGCGGCAGGCTGGGCCGGGATGCGTGCCCGCGCGCGGGGGTTCGTGGGCGAGAATGCAGAGGTGAGCAACCCGTACGCGCCCCCCGAGGACCGCCCCCGCCAGCCGGACGGCGAGCAGTCGGGTGCGCCCGTGCAGGACCAGCGCCCGCAGCACTATCCCCCGTACCCGCCACAGGTGTGGCAGCAGGGACCGCCGGCACCGGCCCCGGCCCCCGCACCGACGGACACCGAGGGCGCCGCCCGGGCCGGGCGCATCGCTCGGCTCTTCGCGCTGACGGTGCTGGCGTCCGTGCTGGTCAGCCTCCTGCGGCTGCCGTTCTCCCTGATCGCCGCGGTGCTCGGGCTCGCCGCCATCGGCATCGGTGTGTGGGCGCTCATCGTCGCCGGTCGCGCGCGGGTGCGCGGCAGCCTGCCGATCATGCTCACCGCGGGCCTGGTCGTCGCGTTCCTGTGGTCGATGGCCATGGCCTCGCCCCTGTTCGCCCTGCGGGCCGAGCTGGACCGGCAGACGTGCCTCGACGGGGCACTCACCGTGTCCGCGCAGACCACGTGCGAGGCGGAGTACCAGAAGGCCCTGAAGGAGCAGCGCGAGCGGCTCGGCCTGAACGCCTGACGGTCAGGCGTCGTCGGCTTCGCGAGGCGCCCGGGTGACCAGCCGACGCACCTGGCTGCGCACCAGAGGATCACCGGGCACGGCGACGAGCACGGCACCGAGCAGTACCGCCGCGCCCGCCAGCAGCCCGACGAGCGCTCCGTTGGCGCCCACGTGCGCGAGGCGCCCGGGTCCGACGCTGCCGCTCGCGACGGCGACCAGGACGGCGAGCAGGACGGCCAGCGTGAGCGCCGCCGTGCCGGTCGCGGCGAGCACCTCCCACCAGCGCGTCGCCCGCAGCCGGCGGTGGACGTAGAGGCCGACGACGGCGCCGATCCCCACGAGGACGAGCGGCACGATGCTCGTGGCCGGTCCGGCGACGTCCGGGGTCGGCAGGGCCCCGAGCATCGGCACCGCGGGCAGCGGCCCACCGACGACTGCGTCCGGTGCGAACTGCGTGCCGGAGCCGACCGAGAACCCGTCGCCCGTGAGCCATGCGGTCGCCCAGACGACGAGGTTGGGCACGAAGGCGAGCTCGGCGATCGCCAGCACGATGCCGCCGATCGCGTCGAGACCGAGGCCGCGCACGACGTCGCTGATGGTCGCGCGCCCCGCGACGACCCAGAGCGTCGCGACCGCCGCGGCAACCGCGACGAGCAGGGCCAGCGCAAGGAGTCCCGCGGCCGAACCGGTCCGCATCGCGGTCGGCACGCGCGTCCACACGGGGCGGCTGAGCTCGCGCCAGGCGGGCGCCTCGGGTCGGGCGAGCAGCCCGGCGCCCAGCCCGATCCCGGACACGGCCGCTCCCCCGACCACGGCACGGGCGATCCCGAGGCCCTGGACGTGCACGAGCAGCGCGGCGACGAGCGTGACGAGGACGTAGGCGGCAACACCGGCCCCGTAGCCGGGCCAGGTGGCCAGGCCCGAGCGACGAGCCGAGGCGTAGCAGGTGAACAGGGCGAGGGCCGTGACGCCGAGGGGCACGATCGTCACGGTGAACGACCCTACGGCCACGGGGACGCCGTGCCCGAGCAGCCAGACGGACGTCCCGACCCCGACGGAGCGGATCCAGCCGACCCCGTCGTTGGACGGGTCGGCGGACGTCGCCACGTAGGCGGCGATCGACGGGAGCACCAGCACGAGGAACGACAGCAGCGCGGCCTGCAGCGCCGCGAGGACGCCGGCGACCCAGCGCGGCGCGCCGTCGAGCGCGCTGCTGAAGAACTGGTCGGTGCGGTCCGGTCGGCGTCGCCCGCGGGACCGCGGGCGGGTGCGGTCCAGGACGCTGCGGGTGGCACTCACCGTGCCATGGTCGCTGCCGTTCGCCTCGGGACGACGAACGCCGCGCGGCGCGTCGAGACGAAAGAGGCGCCGACCCCGCAGGGTCGGCGCCTCGTCGTCGAGAAGGTCAGGCCAGCAGCTGGCGCGCGAGCGCCGCGGTCTCGGACGGCGTCTTGCCGACCTTGACGCCGGCGGCCTCGAGGGCCTCCTTCTTGGCCTGCGCGGTGCCCGACGAGCCGCTCACGATGGCGCCGGCGTGGCCCATCGTCTTGCCCTCGGGGGCGGTGAAGCCCGCGACGTAGCCGACGACCGGCTTGGTCACGTGCTCCTTGATGTAGGCGGCGGCCCGCTCCTCGGCGTCGCCACCGATCTCACCGATCATGACGATGACCTCGGTCTCGGGGTCCGCCTCGAACGCCTCGAGGGCGTCGATGTGCGTGGTGCCGATGATCGGGTCGCCGCCGATGCCGATGGCCGTCGAGAACCCGAAGTCCCGCAGCTCGTACATCATCTGGTAGGTCAGGGTGCCCGACTTGGACACCAGGCCGACGCGGCCCGGGCCGGTGATGTCGGCGGGGATGATGCCGACGTTCGACTTTCCGGGGCTGATCAGGCCGGGGCAGTTGGGGCCGATGAGCCGCACGCCCTTCTCCTGCGCCAGCGCGAAGAACTCGGCGGTGTCGGCCACCGGGACGCCCTCGGTGATGATGACGACGAGCGGCACGCCGGCCTCGATCGCCTCGACGACCGCGGCCTTGGTGTGGGCCGGCGGGACGAAGATCACGGAGACGTCGGCGCCGGTGGCGGAGACGGCCTCGGCCACGGTGCCGTACACCGGGACCTCGACGTCACCGAAGGCGACGGACGTGCCGGCCTTGCGCGGGTTCACGCCGCCGACGACGGACGTGCCGGACGCGAGCATGCGGGTCGTGTGCTTCTGGCCCTCGGCCCCCGTCATGCCCTGGACGATGACCTTGGATGCCTCGGTCAGGAAGATCGCCATGGTGTGTGTCAGCTTCTCTCTAGTTCAGGCGCGTCAGGCGTTGGCGAACTCGGCTGCCTTGTCGGCGCCGCCGTCCATGGTCTCTGCGAGCGTGACCAGCGGGTGGCCGGCCTCCGCGAGGATCTGACGACCCTCGATCACGTTGTTGCCGTCGAGGCGCACGACGAGCGGCTTGGACGCCTCGTCGCCGAGGATCTCGAGCGCGGCGACGATGCCCTTGGCCACCTCGTCGCAGGCGGTGATCCCGCCGAAGACGTTGACGAACACCGACTTGACCTGCGGGTCCGTGAGGATGATGTCCAGGCCGGCGGCCATGATCTGGGCGTTCGCGCCGCCGCCGATGTCGAGGAAGTTGGCGGGCTTGACGCCGCCGTGCTTCTCACCGGCGTACGCGACGACGTCCAGGGTGCTCATGACGAGCCCCGCGCCGTTGCCGATGATGCCGACCTCGCCGTCCAGCTTGACGTAGTTGAGGTCCGCCGCCTTGGCGCGGGTCTCGAGCGGGTCTGTCTCGGCCGTGTCCTCGAGCGCCTCGTGCTCCGGGTGGCGGAAGCCGGCGTTCTCGTCGAGCGTGACCTTGCCGTCGAGCGCGACGATGTCGCCGTCCTCGGTCAGGACCAGCGGGTTCACCTCGACCAGCGTGGCGTCCTCGCTCTTGTAGACGGTCCACAGCGTCTGCAGGACCGCGGCGACCTTCGGGGCCAGCTCGGGCGTGAAGCCCGCGGCGGCGACGATCTCGTCGGCCTTGGCCTGGTCGATGCCCGTGCGGGGGTCGACGGCGACCTTCGCGAGCGCCTCGGGGCGCTCGACGGCGAGCTGCTCGATCTCCATGCCGCCCTCGACCGAGCACATCGCGAGGTAGCGGCGCTCGGCGCGGTCCAGCAGGAGGGAGAAGTAGAACTCGGTGGCGATCTTGGCGCCGGCCGCGATCATCACGCGGTGGACCGTGTGGCCCTTGATGTCCATGCCGAGGATCTCGTCGGCCTTCTCGGCCGCCTCGTCCGCGGAGCGCGCCAGCTTGACGCCGCCCGCCTTGCCGCGGCCGCCGACCTTGACCTGGGCCTTGACGACGACGACGCCGGGCTGGCCGCCCAGGAGCTGCTCAGCGCCAGCGCGAGCCTCCTCGGTGGTCGTGGCGACGACGCCACCCAGCACGGGTACGCCGTGCTTCTCGAAGATGTCACGTGCCTGGTACTCGAACAGGTCCACCTGGTCTGGGTCCTCTCATCACCGGCGCTCGACGGCCTCGGTACGGCCGAAACGCCCCGGTCGATGGTAGCGGCCGGGGGGAGATCCCTCGACGTCGAGAGATGTGGCGTGCGCGACGTTCATGCGGAATTCGCACCACGGCGTCAACTTAGGTTGACACATCCCCACTGTCAACGTAGGTTGACAGTCATGTCCGAGGAACTCATGACCGCTGCGGCGGGGGCGTCCGAGCCGGCCGAGGGGTTGCGCGCGGTGCGCGCCCTGCGTGCGCTGGCCGACCGGCTCGAGGCGCTGCACGTGCAACGCGCCCGCGAGCTCGGCTGGTCGTGGCAGGAGGTCGCCGCGGAGCTCGCGGTGTCACGTCAGGCGGTCCACAAGAAGTACGGGAAGAGGTTCAGCTGATGTTCGAGAGATTCGCGAGCGACGCCCGCGAGGCCGTGACCTACGCGGTCGAGGACGCGCCGAGCGCCGACCGCATCGGTGCGGAGCACCTCCTGCTCGGCACCGTCCGCACACCCGACACGGTCGCGGCCCGGGCGCTCGCGCAGCTCGGCGTCGACAGGACCAGTCTGCGCGCCGCGGTCGACGCCCTGGCGTCCGACGGCCTCGACGCCGACGCCCTGGCGGGAGTGGGCATCGACCTCGACGCCGTCCGCGCGCAGGTCGAGGCCGAGTTCGGGCCCGGCGCGCTCGACGACGTCGTCGCCACGGGGCGCACCAGCGGCCGCAAGCCGCTCGACGTCGCCGCCCGCAAGATGCTCGAGCTCTCGCTGCGGGAGGCCGTCCGGCTCAAGCACAAGCGGATCGACACCGGGCACCTGCTGCTCGCGGCCGTCCGCCTCGACGACCCGCGGGCCGCCGGCGCGCTGGACTCGCTCGGCCTCGCCGACGACGACGTCCGCCAGGCCGTCGCCGTCGCCTGGTCGCAGACCCCGGTCGGCCGGTCGTGATCTTCCTGCCGTCGTCGGGGACGCTCCGCCCGCCGCGTCCGCCGTCGGGTACCCGCCCGCCGCGGCGCGACGACGGACCGGACCGCCCAGGCCGGGGACGTACGCTCGGCTCGTGATGGCACAGGACGTCCCCGGGGCGCGACGAGGTCGGTCGAACGGCCGCCGGACCATGCTGACCGTGCTCGGGATCGGCGTGCTCGCGCTCGCCTTCCTGGTGTACGTCTCGACCGACAACCTGCCGGCGACGGTCACCACCGTGGTGATCCTGGTCGCGGTCCTGCTGGCCGCCTGGGCGCTGACGGCCGGCGGCGACCGGCGACGCACCCGCCGCCGTCCCGGGCCGCTCGACGAGGCGCGGGCCGCGCTCGACGTCGAGAAGGTCCACACGGCGCGCGTCGAGCACGGCGAGTCCGCCGGCATCACCGAGATCCGCCGTCAGATCCCGACCCTGACCTACGAGCAGGCCGTCGAGCTGCACCGGTACGTCTAGCGCATTCTCAGGCCCTGGCTCTGGCTCCGGCTCTGGTGCAGGCTCTGGCTCTGGCTCTGGCTCTGGCTCTGGCCCTGGCTCAGAGCTTGGTGACCGGCGAGAACCGCAGCAGCAGGCGCTTGGTCCCGTCGGTGCCGAAGTCGACCTTGGCCACGGCGTTGGGACCGGCGCCCTCGATCGCGATCACGGTGCCGAGGCCGTAGGAGTCGTGCGTGACCCGGTCGCCGATCGCCAGCTGCGGGATCGCCGCATCGGGACGCGGCGTCGCAGAGCCGAAGGTCGCGCCAGTCGAGGGCAGCGCCGGACGGTCGTCGCGGACCGGGGCCTTGCGGTACCCGCCGCCCGAGGACTGGTTGCGGTAGCCGCCGCTCGTCCCGTAGCCGGAGCCCCACCCGCCGCGCAGCTGTGAGGTCGACGACTCGCGCCGGCGCCAGTCGATCAGCTCGTCGGGAAGGTCGTCGAGGAATCGGCTGGGCGGGAACTCGTTGGGCACGCCCCACGCGGTGCGGACGGCGGCGCGCGAGATGTACAGCCGCTCCCGGGCGCGGGTCAGGCCGACGTACGCCAGCCGCCGCTCCTCCTCGAGCTGGTCGGAGTCGGACAGCGAGCGCAGGTGGGGGAACGTCCCGTCCTCCATACCCGTCAGGAACACCACCGGGAACTCCAGGCCCTTGGCGGTGTGCAGGGTCATCAGGGTGATCACGCCCGGGTCGGGGCGGGCCGGGGCGTCCGGGTCCGCCTCGTCGGGCGTCGGGATCTGGTCGGAGTCGGCCACCAGCGAGACGCGCTCGAGGAAGTCGGCCAGGTCGCCCTCGGGGTCGCTCTGCGAGAACTCGGCCGCGACGGCGTGCAGCTCGGCCAGGTTCTCCACCCGGGAGGCGTCCTGCGGGTCGTCGCTCCCGCGCAGCTCGGCCAGGTAGCCCGACCGGTCGAGCACGGCACCGAGCACCTCGGCGGGACCCGCCTCCGCGGCCAGCGAGCGCAGCTCGGACATCATCTCCGCGAAGGAGCCGAGCCCGACGATCGCGCGGGTGCCCAGTCCCGGGACCTCGTCGAGACGCTCCAGCGCCGCCCCGAACGAGATGCGCTCACGCTCCGCGAACCCCGCGACCATCGCCTCGGACCGGTCCCCCAGCCCGCGCTTGGGCACGTTGAGGATGCGGCGCAGGTTGACGTCGTCGTCGGGGTTGGCGATCGCCCGCAGGTAGGCGATCGCGTCCTTGATCTCCTTGCGCTCGTAGAACCGCGTGCCGCCGACCACCTTGTAGGGCAGCCCGACACGGACGAGCACCTCCTCCAGCGCCCGGGACTGCGCGTTGGCGCGGTAGAAGATCGCGACGTCGCCGGGCCGAACGCTGTCGGAGTCGCCGAGCCGGTCGATCTCCTCGGCGACGAACCGCGCCTCCTCGTGCTCTGTGTCCGCGACGTAGGCGACGATCTGCGCACCAGCACCCGAGTCGGTCCACAGGCGCTTCCCGGCGCGGCCGGGGTTGCGGCTGATCACGGCGTTCGCAGCCGAGAGGATGTTCTGCGTGGAGCGGTAGTTCTGCTCGAGCAGGATGGTCCGGGCGTCCGGGTAGTCGTGCTCGAACTCGAGGATGTTCCGGATCGAGGCGCCGCGGAACGCGTAGATCGACTGGTCCGCGTCGCCGACGACGGTCAGCTCACCCTGCGGCACCTCCTCGTCGGCTGTGCCCGTGCCGACCAGCTCCCGCACCAGCACGTACTGCGCGTGGTTCGTGTCCTGGTACTCGTCGACCAGCACGTGCCGGAACCGCCGCCGGTAGTGCTCCGCCACGGCCGGGTAGGCCTGGAGCAGGTGCACCGTGGACATGATCAGGTCGTCGAAGTCGAGCGCGTGCGCCTGCTTGAGCCGCGCCTGGTAGCGCGTGTAGACCTGCGCGAGCGCCGCGTCGAAGTCGTTGGTGGCGCCGTGGCCGTTGGTCGCCGCGAACGTCTCGGGGTCGACCAGCTCGTCCTTGAGGTTGGAGATCTTGTTGGCCAGAGCCTTGGCCGGGTAGCGCTTGGGGTCCAGGTCGAGCTCGCGCGCGACGAGCGTCAGCAGACGCTGCGAGTCCGCCGAGTCGTAGATCGAGAAGCTGGACCGCAGCCCGAGCGTGCCGGCCTCGCGGCGCAGGATCCGCACGCACGCGGAGTGGAACGTGGACACCCACATGCGGCCCGCGGCCGGCCCGACCAGCTGCTCGACCCGCTCCCGCATCTCGGCGGCGGCCTTGTTGGTGAACGTGATCGCGAGGATCTCGCCCGCCCGCGCCCGACGCGTGGCCATGAGGTACGCGATGCGGTGCGTGAGCACGCGCGTCTTGCCCGAGCCGGCACCCGCGACGATCAGCAGCGGACCGCCCTGGTGCAGCACGGCCTCGCGCTGCTGCGGGTTGAGCCCGTCGACGAGGGCGTCGGCCTTGGCCTGCCGACGAGCCCGCCTCTCCTCCGCCTCGGCCTCGGAGTCCTCCTCGGTGCCGCGCGGCGCGAGGCCCGACGGGAGGACGGCGGACGCGTCCTTGGGCGGCCGCGAGGGCACGCCGGGGACGGAGAGCGAGAGGCTGTCGAAGAGCGAGGTCATGGCCCTCCAAGAGTAGGCGTCGCCGCCCACATCGACGGCCGCCTGTGGACGCGGCGGGACTCAGGACGCGAGCAGCCCGACGATCCACGCGGCGGTGGTGATCAGCGCCCCGGCCAGCTCGACGAGGATCGTCAGGCCCGTCGCCTGCAGTGCCGCGACCGTCGACCGCCACGCCGTCCGGTGGTCACGCGAGCGCAGCCACTCGGCCAGGAAGACGCCGACGACGAAACCGATGACCAGGCCCACGACAGGGATCACGAAGAACCCGACGATGCCCAGCAGCCCGCCCACGACCATCGTCGAGAACGGCACTCCGGCTCGCTTGAGGTGCCTGCCAGCGAGCAGGTACTCCCCGACGAACGCCAGCCCCGTGGCCAGCACCGCGACCGCGACGACGGTCCAGCCGACCGGGCCGCCCGTGACGATCCCCCAGACGATCACGGCGGCCGCGACGAGGAACAGCCCGGGCAGGATCTGCACGACGACCCCGACCAGGCCGACCAGGATCGCCAGTCCGACCAGGACTTCTCCGAGGGTTCCCACGGCGGGAACCCTAGATCAGACCGGGACCGGCGGCCCGGCGCGTCAGTGCCAGATGGTCGTGCGAGAGGGCCAGTGCCAGATGGTCAGTGCCACATCGTCAGTGCCAGATCGCCTGTGCCAGACCGCCTGTGCCAGATCGCCAACGCCAGGTGGTCAGTGCCAGATGACGGCGATGCCCACGTTCACCACGACGAGCCCGACGATGGCACCGAGGTATCCGCGGGTCACGACCGCGGGCTTGCGCACGCCGCGGACGACGAGGACGGTCGCGATGATCGCGATCACGAGCTTGACCGCGAGCTTGGTGCTGCTGGGCTCGTGGTCGGTCCAGCCGTCAGCCGAGGCGAGCCCGGCCAGGATGATCCCGGTGACCAGCGCGGTGAGCATGCCGTGCAGCACGCCGGGTGCGATCCGCGGCTCGCGCAGGCTCACCAGGCTGCCGCCGAGGACGATCGCCCAGCCGAGGAGGTGCAGGACGACGATCAGTTCGTAGACGAGGTGCATGCCACGAGTCTATCTGACGCGGAGTCAGATAAATCCACTCGGCCGGCCACATCGTCACCCTGGGTACCCCGCCCACCGCAACCCGGTGTCCACCAGCTCGACCCGCTCGAGGTCGTCCACCTCCGCCAGCTCGAACCACGCCGCCTTGTCCGTCGAACCGTCCGGCTCGTCGCGCAGCTCGCCGCCGACGACGTGCGCGCGGTACACGATGCGGATCGCGTGGGCCGGTCCGCGTCCCGGCTCGAAGCGCTCCTCGGCGGGGATGACCAGCGAGTCGATCCCGAGGAGCTCGTCGAGAACCGCGACGAACCCGGTCTCCTCGAGCACCTCTCTGACCGCCGCGTCTGCCGGATCTTCGCCCCAGTCGATACCGCCGCCGGGAAGCGTCCAGGCCGAGTGCCCGGACTCGTTCCAGTGCGGCAGCAGAACCTTCCCGGCCTCGACGATCACGGCATACGCGGCAACCCGTTGCTCCATGCGCCCACCCTTCCGCAGGCAGCACGACGACGCAGCCGAGACTGCCCCCGACCGGCGCCTAGCGCTGCTCTCCCTGAGGACGATGGACGTTCGTCGCCGTCTAGAAGCGTGGGCGTTCGTCGTCTAGAGGGTGGTCGTCGTCAGAAGGGTGGACGTTCGTCGTCTAGAAGGGTGGGCGCTCGTCGTCGTCCTGGTGGGTTTGGCGTCGTCGTCGTCCGGGTGGTGGGCAGGTGAGGGTGTCGGGGTCGATGAGGAGGGGTGTGGGGTGTCGGGCGTAGGTGATGCCGTCGGGGCTGGTCCACCAGGTGACCCCGGTGGTGGGGTTGCGGTGCACGTTCCAGTGTTTCTTGGTCTTGGCCTGGTGATGGTGGCGGCACAGGGCATGCAAGTTGTCGGCGTGGGTCTGGTCGGCGCCGGGTCAGGTGGGGTTGTAGGGGGTGATGTGGTCGAGGTCGCAGCGGGTGGCGGGTTGTCGGCATCCGGGGAACGTGCAGGTCACGTCCCGGGCGATGATCGTCCGGGTCAGGTCCGCACCCGGCCGGTAGCTGACCGTGCCGGTGTCGATGACCAGCCCGGTGGGGTCGGTCAGCAGACGCCGCCAGGTCCCGTCCTGAGCCAGCTCACGAGCCATCGCCGCGGGGATCGGCCCGTAGGAGCCCAGGAACCCGGGCTGGTCGTCCAGCCCGGCCAGAGTCGTTGCGGCGATGGTGACGCCGATGGTGATCGCGTGGCCGTGGCGGCGCGGTAGCGGGGTCCCGTCCGGGGTCGCCTGCCGGTCCACGATCGAGGTGAACACGTCGGCGAACGCGTCGGCGCGGCGCTGGTCGACCGTGCGGTCGTCCCCGTCGATGCGGGTGGTCCCGGCTAGGGCGTCCAGCACGGTGAAGGCCATGACCGCCTCGGGTGCGGGCAGGTACGCGGACAGCCACGCCATCCCATCCACCGACGCCGTCAACGACACCGCCCGGTCCTCCCGCGCCGCGACCAGGCGTTCCTGGGCGGCATCGGGGTCGGTGGCGATCACCGCGGCGCGCACATGCCGGACCAGCTGCGGGCCCGTCATCCGCTCCGCCGCCGCCAACCCGACGGTCAGGACCGCGTCACGCCCCGACGGGTTCGCGACCATCACCTCGCCCATCAGGACGTCGACCTTGCGCGCATCCACCCGGCCCGCGGCCCAGGCGTCCAGGACCGCCGGGTGGGTGCAGGCCAGGGCTGCTCGCACGACCAGCATCTCCGCCGAGCGCCGCGTGATCACCAACGCACACGCCAGCTCATCCGGCACCGGAGACGGATGCACGGGGCGGCGGACCTCCAGCTCATGGATCGCGACCGCCTGGGCCGCCTGCGCCGCGCGGATCAGCTGCTCGAAGCCTTGGACCACCCCGATCACCGCACCCGARGGCAGATCGGCGACCTGCACACCATCCAATAGGGCCGCCAGGTCCAGGAGAGAAGCACCCGGCACCGGGAACTCCGGCAGMCCGACCCCGGCGGTCGTGGCCGCTGGCCCGGCCGTCGAGGTGGACTCCGCAGACGTGGGATCGGGCGCAGCCGAGGAGTTCGAAGCGGAGGCCGGGCTGGACCCGGACGCGGGGCTGGACGCCGACGTGAACCCAGGGTCGGAGGCGGACGCCGGGTCGGACGCGTCGGGTCGTGTCGTGCTCATTCGTCGCGCCTCCTGTTCGCCGGATCGATCCGTTCGAACAAGTGTACGATCGACCACCGACACGCGACCGGCCGCGGATGTGATCTGTGGACAACCGGGTGCGTCGCAAGAGATCGGGCTCAGTGCACCGTGGTCCGGGAGATCGACTGGTCGAAGTGGCAGCGCACGCCTCGGGGGTGGGTGCGGGTGCCGCCTCCCGGGTGCCCCGCGGGGCACCGGTGGACGACGAGCGGCCCGGGGCGGCCGTCGGAGCGGTTCGTGACCTGCGGGTGCACGGTGGACCGGCACCACACGCTCTGGGTGTGCCCGACCTGCGGCATGCACTGCGCGGAGGGGTGCACGGACACGGAGCGCTGGGCGGGGACGACGGTGTCGTCGGGGATCGTCGGGAGCAGGCGCGGGATGGTGTGAGCGGACTGCGGGGCCAAGCGTTACGGGGCCGGATTCACCGCGCGTACGACAGCGCGGCCGACGCGGCGGGCGTCGCGGGTCAGGGCGGTGCCGACGATGACGCCGAGCGCGATGGAGAAGAGCGCCAGCACGGTGTCGATGATGTCGGTGACCCCCGCGTCGACGCCGGTCGCCAGCTCGGACACCCCGCGGAACCCGAGGGCTCCGGGCAGCAGCAGCCAGAACGCGGGCAGCATGGTCACGATGGCCGGCGGGCCGGTGCGCGCACGCTGGATGGCCTGCGAGACGGGCACGAGCACGAGGCCGCCGACGAACCCCGACAGCTGCGGCGACAGCAGGAGCAGGCCGAGGGTCTGGGCGGCGAACGCCGCGTACAGGGCGAGGAGCAGCCACCAGAACGATCCCCGCGGTGGCGACGAGAAGTACCGGTGCCCGACGGCGACGAACAGCACCCCGACCCACGCGGCCCACGAGCCGAGCAGGGACGAGGTGCTCTCGGTGGAGAACGGTCCGGCGACCGTGACGGCGGCGACGACCCCGAACCCGAGCAGCAGGAGCTGGGCGATCCCGTAGACGAGCCGGGAGGCGCCCGCGATGACCTGGTTGCTGGTCAGCTCCATGGCGGCCACGGTCAGCACGGCACCGGGCAGGAAACTGACCAGCGGTGGAGCGAGCAGGCGGATGGGGTCGGTGTCCAGCAAGGGGGCGACGACGGTGATCGTCGCGACACTGACGAGGAAGGCGGCGACGACGGGCAGGGCGGTGGACAGGGTGGGCCAGCGGTCGGCGAGCAGGCGCAGGAGGCCGACGAGGGCCCCCATCACGACGTACGCGGGCAGCGCGTTCACCGCCGGGTAGAGGATCAGCCCGAACCCGACCGTCAGCAGCGCGTGGCCGAGCACGACCGCGAGCGGCCCGTAGTGCGGGGGCGTGGCGAGGATCTGCCGGAGCCGGACGCGCGACTCGCCGAGGTCCGCGGTCCCGGTGGTCAGGTCGCGGACCAGCCGGTCGACCGCGCCGATCTGGTGCAGCGGCAGGGTCTGCTCGGTGTCGGGGCCGGTGAAGTCGCTCTCGGGCCCCTGGGCGGTCTCGACGTGGATGAACACGCCGGTCGGCAGGACCAGGGTGCGCACCTGGTCGGCGCCGTACGCCTGCGCGATGTCCCCGATCTGCTGCTCGGTGTCCATGACGGACTGTCCCGACGAGAGCAGCGCCGCGCCCAGCTCGCGCAGCAGCGGGACCAGGTCCGCGGGCACGGTCGGCAGCTCGCCGGGCTCCGCGATGACACCGGGCGGCGGCGGCTCGGTCAGCACGCGCATGGCCCGCCGAAGGCGTCCGCCCAGGTGGACCCCGTGCGGCGCGGAGGCGGTGCGCAGCGGAGAGGGATGGGGTGCCGACGACGAGGGAGGGTCGGTCATCGCGCGTCGAGGCGCTCGTCGACCTCGGCCATCCGCAGCGCGGAGATCCGGCGGACCGTCTCGTCGCTCAGGGGCGCGTCGTCGGGGAACTGCAGCGTCGCGCCGGACAGCTTCCCCTCGGGCAGCGTCCCGGCCAGCGACCGCGCGAGCGGAGGGCTCATCAGGTGCAGGCTGCAGTGCGCCTTCGCGACGGACAGCGCGACGAGCCCGACGCCCCGGTAGGTGATCGTCGGGACCTGGTAGGAGATGGTCTGCCCGGCGTCGGGCACGGCCGCGACCAAACGGTCCCGCACCACCCGCAGGGCCGCACCTTGTGCCGCGGGGACGGCGTCGAGGTATTCGTCGACCGTCGAGGCCGGAAAGCCCTCACGCGGCACCGTGCCACCTCCTCCGCCCGATCACGACCTAGGGCGATCGTACGGATCGTCGGCCCGCAGCGAAACGAACTCGTCGGTGCCGAGCAACCGCAGGGCCCCGCGCGTCCAGGCGGGCACCAGCCGCGCACCCTCGGCCCCGCGCAGCCGCACCGGGTCGGACAGGACCAGCACCGTGCGACGACGCACGAGCCTGGCCGGACGACCCGCCTCGATGTTGCGCAGCCACTGCACGCGCGGCCCGTAGGTCAGCGCGATCGTGATGCGCCCGGAGCCGGAGGGGAACGCCATCAACGGCGTGTGGAAACGGCGGCCGCTCGACCGGCCTTCGTGGTGCAGCGTCGCGAAGGGCGGGATCTCGTCGGAGAGCAGACCGAGCAGCGGGTTGGTGACCCGCCGGTTCACGCGTGTGATCCACAGCGGGAGCGGCATGGTGCGGAGGTTAGGGCCGATCGCGCGGGCGCGCGACCGTTGGACAGCCCGGGTCTCGCTCAGCGGGACTCGATTTGCCGTCGTCGCCAAGACCTGCGCACGGTGGACGGGCACGCAAGAAACGCCGATCGAAGGAGAGCAGCATGCTCACCCTGACCGACAGCGCACGAACCGCCGTCCACACCCTGACCAGCAAGGCCGGACTTCCCGACGAGACCGGCGGCCTCCGCATCGCCCAGCAGGACACGGGCGAGTTCGAGCTTGCGCTCGTGCCGGAAGCGTTCCCGGGCGATGATGTGGTCACGGACGGGACGAGTCGCGTGTACGTCGACCCGGAGGCGTCCCTGACGCTGGCCGACCAGCGCCTCGACGTCGAGACGGCCCCCACGGGCACGGCGTTCACGCTCGGCCCGCAGTAGCCGGGACAGCCCGCAGCAGCCAAGACAGAGCCACGACGGAAGAGCAGCGCCCCCCAACGCCTGTGCACGGCCGGGGCACGACCGGCCCGGGTGCACGGGCACGAAGAGGACGAGGGCGGGAAGCCACGGCTTCCCGCCCTCGTTGCTGTACTCGTCGCCGGTGGGTCAGTGCCCCCCGAGCAGGTCCTCGAACGACGGCACCGCGTCGTAGAGGCCGACCGGCGCGGACGGCTCGCGGTCCGCGACCATCTCGGCCAGCTCGCGGCCGGCGCGACGGATGCGGTTCGGCAGCGGGTTGACGTCGTCGCCGCCCCCGTCGGCCCAGTCGTCGGTGGCCGCGAACACGGCGGTGCCGGCGACGTCGGCCCGCAGGTAGGCGAACAGCGGTCGCAGCGCGTACTCGAGCGCGAGCGAGTGCCGCCCGGTGCCGCCGGTCGCGCCGACGAGCACGGGCCGCCCGACGAGCGCGTCCTTGTCGAGGATGTCGATGAACGACTTGAACAGCCCGGAGTAGGAGGCCGAGAAGATCGGCGTGACGGCGATGACGCCGTCGGCCGCCGTGACCTTCTCGATGACGTCCTTGAGCGGTCCGGACGCGAAGCCGGAGAGGGTCATGTTGACCACCTCGTGGGCGACGTCGCGCAGCTCCACGGTCTCGACGTGCGCGGTGATGCCGCGGGCAGCGAGCTCCGTGACGGTCGCGTCGGCGAGCCGGTCGGCCAGCAGCCGCGTCGACGAGGGCTGGGAGAGCCCGGCGGAGATGACGACGATGGAGCGGTCGCTCATCGTGATGCCTTTCCCGAAACTAGTCATGACTGCAGCGAGTCCTCGGCCCGGAGACCCGTGAAGGTGTCCTCGGCAACGACCTGCTCGTGCACGGTACCCGCAGCTCGCGCCGCGGCGACACGCGAGGCGTGCGAGGGCGGGTTCGCCGGCACGTGCGCGGGACGGGCGGACTCGGCCTCGGCGCGCAGCACCGGGACGACCTCCGTCGCCAGGATGTCGATCTGCTCCAGCACGGTCTTCAGCGGGAGACCCGCGTGGTCCATGAGGAACATCTGACGCTGGTAGTGCCCGACCTGGTCGCGGAACTTCCCGTACCGGTCGATGACCTCCTGCGGGCTGCCCACGGTCAGCGGGGTGTCGCGCATGAAGTCCTCGAGGGCCGGGCCGTGCCCGTAGACGGGCGCGTTGTCGAAGTACGGACGGAACTCGCGCACGGCGTCCTGCGAGTTCTTGCGCATGAACACCTGCCCACCGAGCCCGACGATCGCCTGGTCGGCCTGCCCGTGCCCGTAGTGCTCGTAGCGCTGGCGGTAGAAGTTCACCATCTGCGCGGCGTGCTCGAGCGGCCAGAAGATCGCGTTGTGCAGGAAGCCGTCACCGTAGTACGCGGCCTGCTCGGCGATCTCGGGGCTGCGGATCGAGCCGTGCCAGACGAACGGCGGGACACCGTCGAGCGGACGCGGGGTCGATGTAAATCCCTGGAGCGGACCGCGGAACTTGCCCTGCCAGTCGACGACGTCCTCCTCCCAGAGGCGGCGCAGCAGCGCGTAGTTCTCGATGGCCAGCGGGATGCCCTGGCGGATGTCCTGACCGAACCACGGGTAGACCGGGCCGGTGTTGCCGCGACCCATCATGAGGTCCATCCGACCGTCGGAGATGACCTGGAGCATCGCGTACTCCTCGGCCAGCCGGACGGGGTCGTTGGTCGTGATCAGGGTGGTCGCGGTGGACAGGACGATGTTCTTCGTCGTGCCCGCGAGGTAGCCGAGCATCGTGGTGGGCGACGAGGGGACGAACGGCGGGTTGTGGTGCTCGCCGGTCGCGAACACGTCCAGCCCCGCGGCGTCCGCGTGCTGGGCGATGGTGAGCATGTTGCGCACCCGCTCCGTGTCGTCCGGCGTCCGGCCGGTCGTCGGATCGGTGGTGACATCGCCGACGGTGAAGATCCCGAACTGCATCTCTCTCGCCTCACAGATGGATCAAATGTTCATGCGTTTGCATGTACTAGCCGATCCAACAGGGGACCCGCCACGCCTATTCCCCGGGCGGTGGCAGGCGACGCAGACCTATAGCGTGGGGACAGACCGACCGGCGACGGAGGGGCAGCTCGAGTGGCAGACGACCAGATCAAGGTGCTCGTCGTAGAAGACGACGTGGACACCGCGCAGTACGTGCGCACCGTGCTCGAACGCCGCGGTGGCATGGCCGTCACCGTCGTGCACGAGCCGATGTCCGCGCTCGCGGAGGTCGCCAGGACGCAGTTCGACGTGGTGCTCACCGACATCCAGATGCCGGGCATGAGCGGTCTGGAGCTTCTCGACGAGCTGCGCTCGCGGGCCGCCGGCACGCCGGTCGCGGTGATGACCGCCTTCGCGAGCGTGGACTACGCGGTCGACGCGCTGCGGCGCGACGCGGACGAGTTCCTGGTCAAGCCTGTCGCCGCCGCGACGCTGCTGGAGCGCATCTCCGCGCTCGCGGCGCAGGGGCGCCAGAAGCGGGCGGCCCAGGACCCGCACGACGTGGTCCTCGCGGTCGGGGCGCACCCGGACGACGTCGAGATCGGCGTCGGCGCGACGCTCGCCTCGCACCGCGCGGCCGGCGACACGGTCGTGATCCTCACCCTGTCCAGCGGCTCCGTCGGGGGCGACGTCCAGGCCCGTCGGCACGAGGCCCTCGCGTCCGCCGCGATCATCGGCGCCCGCCTGTACCTGCACGACTTCGAGGACACCCGCCTGGACCCGGCCGACGGGCTCATCACGACGATCGAGGAGACGATCCGCGAGGTGCAGCCGACCATCGTCTACACGCACAGCGAGCACGACCGCCACCAGGACCACCGCGCCGTGCGGCAGGCCGTCGAGGTCGCCGCCCGCCGGGTCCCCTCGCTCGCGTGCTTCCAGAGCCCGTCGTCCACGATCGACTTCCGGCCCACGCGGTTCGTCCCGGTCGACGGGTTCGTCGACACCAAGCTGCGCATGCTCGAGGCGTTCACGTCCCAGGCCCACCGCGACTACATGGACCCCGAGCTCGTGCGCGCGACCGCCCGGTACTGGTCGCGGTTCGGCACGGGGGCGTTCGCCGAACCGCTGGAGACCATCCGCGCGGCCGCGATGCTCCGCGGTGGCGCGGGGCTGGTCGCGGCCGCGTCCGTCGAGGCGCAGGCCGACGAGCACGGGGCGACGGCATGAGGGTCCTGGTGACCGGCGCCGGCGGACCTGCGGGCGTCGCGGTCATCCGGTCGCTGCTGCGCCGCGGGGACGTCGAGGTGTTCGCGGCGGACATGGACCGCTGGGCCAGCGCGATCTACCTGGTCGACGCGCCCTACCGGCGGCTGGTCCCGGCGGGCCGGGCGCCGGAGTTCGTCGACGTGGTCCGGCAGCTGTGCGTCGACGACAGGATCGACGTGCTCTTCCCGACGGTGGACGTCGAGCTGCCGCTGCTGGCGGCGGTGCGCGACGACCTGGGCGGGGCGATCCTGGCCTCCCCGTCGCTGCGCACCCTCGAGACGTGCCTCGACAAGCTGGCGCTGGCACGCGCCTGCGACCGCACCGTCCGGGTGCCCCGCACCGAGCTGCTCGGCACCGTGGAGGCGACGAGCGGCTGGGACTTCCCGGTGATCGTCAAGCCGCGGCGCGGGGCCGGCTCGCGCGGCGTGCGGACCGTCGGCTCGCAGGCCGAGCTCGACGCCGTGCACGACGAGGAGGACCTGATCGTCCAGGAGATGCTCCCGGGCGACGAGTTCTCCGTCGACGTGCTGGCCGACCTGGAGGGCAACGTGATCGCGGCCGTCCCGCGCGCCCGCCTGCGGGTGGACTCCGGCGTCGCGGTCGCGGGCGTCACGGTGCACGACGACGCCCTCATCGAGACCGCGTCGTCGGTCGCCCGGGCGGTGGGGCTGACCACGGTCGCCAACGTCCAGCTCAAGTACGACGCCGCCGGCGTGCCCGCGCTGCTCGAGGTGAACCCGCGGTTCCCGGGCGCGATGCCGCTGACCATCGCCGCGGGCGTCGACATGCCGTCGCTGACCCTCGACGCGGTCCTCGGGAGGCCGGTCCCGGCGCACGTCGACTTCCAGGAGATCGCCAACGTCCGCTACCTCGAGGACGTGTTCCTGCCGGTCGACGAGGTCCTGAAGCCCCGATGAGCAGGAGGGTTCCAGGCCCCGACGAGGACCATCACGTCCACTCGACGTTCTCCGACGACGCCGTCAGCACCCCGGCCGAGAACCTCACGGCCGCCGACCGTGCGGGCCTGCGCGTGATCCGGATGGTCGACCACGTGCGCGAGTCCACGACCTACGTGCCGGAGTTCCTGGCCGCCGTCCGCGCACTCCCGCGGATCGAGAGCATCACCGTGCTCACCGGCGTCGAGGCCAAGATCCTCGACGCGGACGGCACCGTCGACGCCCCGCCGCAGGTGCTCGCGTCGATCGGCGAGCCCGGCGGGCCCGACCGCATCCTGCTCGCCGACCACCAGTTCCCCGGGCCGCTGGGGCCGTGGAGCCCGCGCGCCACCCTCGAGCGGATCCTCGGCGGCCTCGATCCCGCCGACGTCATCGAGATGCTGGTCGCGGCCACGATGCGGGCGATGCAGCGGGTCGGCCCGGCCCAGCTCGCGCACCCGTTCTCGGTGCTGCCCAAGATCGGCCTCAGCGAGGACGACGTGCCCGACGAGCTGATCGACGCGCTCGCGGACGTCGCGATCGCCACGGGCACCCTCGTCGAGGTCAACGAGAAGTGGCAGTGCCCGGGAGCGCGGGTGGCCACGCGGTGGCGGGCCGCGGGCGTCGAGCTCGTGCCGTCGACCGACGCCCACACCGAGGCGGACGTGGGCGCGTACGACTGGGTGCGCACGTCGTGACGAGCCCGTGGCGCGACGTCCTCGTCGCGGTCCTCGCGGCCTTCGTCGGCATCGGCGCGATCCCCGTCCTCGCGGGGCTGTACCAGTACCTGCTGGTGCCGGTGCACGCCTTCCGCAACCACCTGCGCCGGGCCGCGCCGCACCTGCCGAGGGTCGTCGTCATCGTCCCGGCGTGGAACGAGGGGGCGGTGCTGTCGGCGTCGCTCGACCGGCTGATGCGCCTGGAGTACCCGCCGGACCGCCTCAAGGTGTTCGTCGTCGACGATGCGAGCACCGACGACACCCCCGACGTGGTGCGCGCCAAGGCGGAGCAGTACGACGGCCGGATCGTGCACCTGCGCCGCGAGCAGGGCGGTCAGGGCAAGGCGCACACGCTCAACCACGGGATCCGGGCGGCGCTGGCCGACGACTGGATGCAGGCGCTGCTGATCATGGACGCCGACGTCATCTACCGTCCTGACTCCCTGCGCCGCATGACCCGGCACCTGGCCGACGAGAACGTCGGCGCCGTCACCGCCTTCATCCGCGAGGGCAGCGACCGCCCGGGGAGCGTCGCGCGCTTCATCGGCTACGAGTACGTGACCGCGCAGGCCGCCGCACGTCGCGCGCAGAACGTCATGGGCGCCATGGCCTGCCTCGCGGGGGGTGCACAGCTGCACTCGCGCACCAACCTGGAGGCCGTGGGCGGGCAGGTGGACACGAGCACGCTCGCCGAGGACACCTACACGACGTTCCTCACGCAGCTGGCCGGTCGCCGCGTCGTCTTCGAGCCTGCAGCGGTCGTGCTGGCCGAGGAGCCGGACTCGATCACCGCCCTGTGGAAGCAGCGCGTGCGCTGGGCCCGCGGCAACGTGCAGATCACGCGGACGTTCCGCCGCGTCTGGTTCCGCCCGCGTCGCGCGCACGGCCTCGGCCGGCTCGACTTCGGCATCATCTGGTTCGCCATCTACCTCCTGCCGGTCGCGATGATCCTCGCCGCCGTCGGGCTCGTCGGCCTCTACTTCGTCGCCGAGGTCACCGCGACCGCCGCGTTCCAGACGCTGTGGTGGGTGGCCGTCTGCGCCTACGTCTTCATCACGGTCACGACGATGATGCTGGACCGGGAGACCGCGCGGCGCTCGTGGCTGCAGGGGATCGCCTTCCCCGGCGTCGGCGCGCTGGTCGTCATGGTCGCCGCGTGGTTCCCCGACCTGCTGGAGGTCCGGCTGCCCGAGCTGTTCGGCTGGGAGATGACGCCGGTCGGCCGCGAGGTGTGGACGCTCACGCTCTACGCCTGGTCGGTGATCGCGATGGTGCTGGCGTGGGTGGTCAAACAGCTCGAGCGGACCCGCGTCCTCAAGCCGTTGGCGCTCCCGCTGCTCTACCTTGTGGGTTTCGGGCCGGTGCTCTGCGCCATCACCCTGGACGCGTACGTCAAACAGTGGCGGGGGGCTGCGGCAGTGTGGGACAAGACGGAGAAGACAGGGCGGGTGGTGGGATGAGCGCCGCGGGTGGTGGGATGAGCGCCGCGGGTGGTGGGATGAGCGCCGCGGGTGGTGGGAGGAGTTCCGACGAGGAACGGTGGGCCACCCTCACGGACGAGGCGCTCAGCGACGAGATCGAGACGAACAGGCGGTACGAGCGCCGGCTGCTGGTGGTCGTCGGCCTGGTGGCGGCGGCGTGCACCGTGGTCGTCCTCCTGCTGCACGGACAGTTCCCGTGACGCGCGTCCTGGTCGTCGACGACGAGCCGGACGAGCTGGCGCTGCTCGTGCGGCACCTGCGCCGCCTCGGGTGCGAGGTGGTCGCGGTGGCCACGGCCGAGGACGCGCTCGCCGACCACGACAACCTCTCGGTGGACGCCGCGTTCGTGGACCTGCGGCTGCCGGGGATGAGCGGTGCGGAGCTGATCGGAGAGCTGCGCGACCTGCGTCCCGCGCTCGCCGTGGTGGTCACCTCCGTGCTCGACACGGACGACTACCCGGTCGTCGACGCCTGGCTGCCCAAGCCGTTCACCGGCGAGGGCGTGCAGCAGGCGCTGACCGCGGCGCTGGCGGCTCGGTGACCGAGCCTCCCGCGGAGCCGCCCTGGGACGGCATCGAACGGCGGTTCCAGAAGGACCGTCGGCTGGGAACCGCGCGCGCCGGGACCGGCCGTCGGTCCACCGACCGCGTGAACCAGACGCGCTGGGCCGCGACGGTGCACCGCCTGCTCCGACCTGACGCCTCGGTGATCGAACGACAGCTGCCGTTCCTGGCGCTCTACCTCGTCGCGATCCTGCTGATCCTCTCGCCATGGATCCCGGTCCCGATCCCCGAGTACGTGCTGGTCGCGACCGTCCTCGTCATCGCACAGGCGCTCGCCGCCCGGCTGCTGCCGTGGACCAAGTGGCCCGAGAGTGCGCCGGACCTCCTCGCCGTCATCCAGATCGCAGCGGTCGGCATCCTCCGGGCCGGGACCGGGGGAATCGGCTCGCTGTTCACGACGATCGTGTTCTTCCCGGTGATCGCCCTGGCCTCCCAGCGCGGTCGCCGCGGTGTCGTGATCGGCACCGTGGGCGTCGCGGCGGTGATCTTCGCACCACCTCTCCTCGACCCCTCGGTGCCGATCACCCGGGACACGGTGATCCGGAGCCTCTTCGTGTCGCTCGCCGCGTGCGTGATCGCCGTGACCGTGCACGAGACCACCGATCGTCTGCGTGCGCGGACGGCCATGCTGGAGCGCCTGCAGAAGCAGCAAGCGGGACTGCTGGATCGCGCCCGCAACGACGCGGTCGAGCTCGCGCGCGTCGCCGACGCTCGCCGTGCGGCCCGCGACCAGTTGATCTCGGTGATCGACTCCGCGACCGAGCAGGCGATCATCGCCACCAACGCCGACGGCATCGTCGAGGTGTTCAACCCGGGCGCCGAGCGGCTGCTCGGGTACGCGCAAGGTGAGGTCGTCGGCCAGGTCCGGCTCACGTCCTTCCACCTGCAGTCCGAGCTCGACGCGCGTCGCCGCGATCTCTTCGACGACACCGAGGGGATCGACAACCCTCGGGTCCTGTTCGACACGCTCGTCGCCGCCGCGATGGCCGGCCGCCCCGAGGTGCGCGACTGGACGTACGTGCGCCGGGACGGGTCGACGCTCACCGTGCGTCTCGCGGTCACACGTCGGGAGGAGGTCGACGGCACGATCGCCGGCTACGTCGTCGTCGCCACCGACGTGACGGCCGAGCGCGAGGCCGCGCGCCTGCAGGACGAGTTCGTCAGCCTGGTGAGCCACGAGCTGCGCACGCCGCTGACCTCGGTGCTCGGCTACCTCGAGCTGCTGACCGACGGCACCGACCCGCTCACCGACGAGCAGCGCGAGTACCTGACCGTCATCGACCGCAACGCCCGCCGCCAGCTCCGGCTCGTCGGCGACCTGCTGCTCACGGCGCAGGTCGACGCGGGGCGGTTCTCGATCTCCCCGCAGACGCTGGACGTCGCCGACATCGTGCGTGCGTCCGTCGCGTCGGCCACCCCGGCGGCCGAGGGTGCGCGCGTCGCGCTGGAGGCGGTGATCGAGAAGACCGTCGTCCAGGCGGACCCCGTCCGGCTCGCCCAGGCGGTCGACAACCTCGTCTCGAACGCGATCAAGTTCACGCCCGCCGGTGGTGCGATCCGCGTGACGGCCGCCCCGAGCGGGACCGGTGCGCGGATCACCATCGCGGACAGCGGGATCGGCATCCCGCCCGACGAGCTCGAGTCGCTCACCACGAGGTTCTTCCGGGCGTCGACGGCCACCCGGCGGGCGATCCCCGGCGTCGGGCTGGGTCTGTCCATCACCAAGGCGGTGGTGGACGCCCACGGCGGCAGCCTGTCGATCGCGAGCCTGGTCGGCGAGGGCACCACGTTCACGATCGACCTCCCGGCGATGCCGCCGGGGTAGGTGGCAGCACCCGACTGGCTACTCGTCCGTAGCTTCGGACATCTCGGGATGTATCAGACGTTCGGAAGCGTGCCCTTCTTGCCCGTGCGCCCACTGGCGCGGACAAGGAGCGCGGGCAGACCCGCGCCGGACACTCTGAAGGAACTCGAACGATGACCATCCTCAGCTCGCCGGTCGGCTCGGACTACCGTCCCTCTCCGGCAGCCGCCCTCACGACCCTCGTCGACACCGGGATCCCGGTGCACCTGCCGGGCACCGACGAGTACGCGGCCCTGACCCGGACCTCCAATCTCGTCAAGGCGATCGCGCCGGCCGGGGTCGTGGCCGTCCGCGACGCCCACGACGTGAGCCACGCCCTGCGCGTCGCCGCGACCGCGGGTGTGCGGGTCGCCGTCCAGGGCACCGGGCACGGCGCCACCGAGACGATGCAGGACGCGATCCTGGTCAGCACCGTCGCGCTCGACGAGGTCACGGTGCACGCCGACGAGCGTTGGGCCCGGATCGGCGCCGGCGTGAAGTGGCAGGCCGTGCTCGAGGCGTGCGCACCGCACGGGCTCGCGGGCCTGGCGGGTTCGTCGCCCGACGTCGGCGTGGTCGGCTACCTGACCGGTGGCGGCATCGGCCCGGTCGCCCGCACCCACGGCCTGGCCTCCGACACCGTCCGCGCGTTCGACGTGGTGACCGGCGACGGCGTGATCCGTCGGGCCACCGCCACCGAGAACGCGGACCTCTTCTGGGGGCTGCGCGGCGGCAAGGGTGCGCTCGGGATCGTGACCGCCGTCGAGATCGACCTCGTCGAGCAGGCGACCCTGTACGCGGGCGCGCTCTGGTTCGACGCCGCGTCGGTCCCGTCCGTGATCCGGACCTGGAGCGTGTGGTCGACCCTGCTCCCGGAGGCGGGGACCACGTCGTTCGCGGTGATGCGCCTGCCCGACCTGCCGATGTTCCCGGAGCCCTTGCGCGGACGGACGACCGTCTCGGTGCGGTTCGCCTGGACCGGCGACCCGTCCCAGGGCGCCCAGATGATCCAGGCGCTGCGGTCGGTGGCCGAGCCGCTGATCGACACCGTGCGGGTCATGCCCTACGCCGAGCTGGGTGACGTGCACACCGACCCGATCGACCCGATGCCGCTGCACGAGGAGCACAGCCTCCTGTCGACCTTCGGGCCCGAGGCCGCCGAGCGGCTGATCGAGCTCGCCGGACCCGCCGCCCCGACGGCCCTCGCCATGGTCGAGGTGCGCCAGCTGGGCGGGAAGGTCCGCGACGACCGCGGCGTGCCGAGCGCCTTCGCGTACCGCGACGCCGGGTTCTCCGTGTTCTCGCTCGGCGTGCTGATCCCGGAGATCGCGCAGTCCGTGGTCAGCGACAGCGCCCGCCTGCACAGCGGGCTCGCGCCGTGGGCCACCGACGGGGGTCTGCCGAACTTCACCGACACGTCCGGCCCGGTCTGGGCGGCTCGCGTCTTCCCGGCCGAGGTCGCCCGCCGGTTGCAGACGCTGTCGCTCGTGTACGACCCGGACGCGGTGCTGCTCGCGGCGCGCGGGCTCCGGTCCTAGGGCGTGACGCTCGGGGTCGGTGTGGGCGGGACCGAGATCACCACACCGACCTCCTGCTGCTCCGTGAACCGTGCGGAGGTCGATGCCACGAGGGGACCGACCAGGGCGGCGACGCCCAGGGCGATCACCACGACGAGGCGCAGGATCGACCCGCGGTCCGCTGACAGGAAGGGGCGCGGGTCGTCAGTCGAGGAGGAGCTCATCCACCCTCCTGTCGCCGGCGCTCTCGACAGGGCGACCGCGGCCGGAGCGGCGACGGTCGTGGACCGAGAGCAGCTCGAGCGTAGCGAGAGCGAGCAGCGGAGGGACGAGCATCACGGCGCGTCCGACGTTCGATCCTGCCCAGTCGAGCACCCATCCCCACCCGGGATGGACGGCGAGCACCACCCCGCGGACGCGTTCGACCGGCGTGGCGTCGACGTCCGGCTCCGGGTTCGCGTCGCCCTTGGTGATGACGAACGACCGGATCTTCTGCTTCCCGGCGGAGTCGACGTCGGGCACCTGGCGACCGGTCGTCGGGTCCAGGACCGTCTGGGGGATCCGCTGGAGGGCCACGATCCGGTGCGTGACCAGTTCCTCGGACCCGACCGGCCAGAAGGAGACGACCTGGTTCACCTTCAGGTCCGACTCGTCGGTGATCGCCCGCAGCACGACGGCGTCACCGGCGTCGAACTTCGGCGACATCGAGCCGGACGTCACCACGAGCAGGCGCTGGTCGTGCACCTGGAACCACAGCGGCACCGCCAACGACACCGCGTAGGCGAGCCCGCACACGGCGATGATCGCCCAGAGCACGATCGACAGAGCCCGCCGCCAGACCGGCTGGCGTCGACGCAGGGCCGACCGGCCGGGGGTCCGTGGAGCACGGCGGTCGACCAGGGGAGTGTGGCGGCTCCCGCTCGTAGCGGTCATCTGCAGGTCAGGGGTTGTTGGCGGTCTGCTCGGCGTTGAAGAGGAGGTCCAGCGTGACGGACGTGTCCTGGTACTCGTTGCCGGCCGCAAGGGGGAGGAAGACGCGGGCGCACAGGCTCTCGGTCGTGTTCCCGCCCGGGAGAGTCCGGTCGTTGCCGTCCGCGGGACGCGCGCCCGGCACGCCGACGAGCGGGGCGGGGTTGGCGGCGGTGGGCCAGTTGGTCACAGGAGCCTGCGTGTTGTTGATCGGTGTCAGGCCGGTGGTGCCGGCGACGTTGCACGCGGCCTCGTCGACCTGGAACATGCTGAGCTCGAGGATGTTGCTGAGGTCTCCGGTCCCCGTGCCCGCACCCGGCGTCCCCGAGTACGAGATCGAGTACCGGAGCTGGAGCGAGCCCGCGTTCGACACCGTCAGCGGCACGAAGGTGGAGTCGCCGGGGGCCAGGCCCTCGGGGATGACGGCGAACGGCACCGTCTGACCCACGACGAGGTCGATGTTGCCGGTCCGGATGGAGGCCGACGTCGCGTCGTCGTCGGTGAAGAGCGCCGACGTCGTCAGTGTGGTCGCTCCGATGACCGCGAGCCCGACGATGATCACGGTGGTCCACAGCCGACGGCGACGGGCCAGATCACGCGGGGCCGGTGCCGGGTCGATCATCTCGTGGAGCAGGTCGTCCATCATCAGAGCACCCTCCAGAGGGCATAGTGCGAGACTCTCCCATCGGCACCGTGGGGCCGAACTTGAGTGCAACGACGAATTATCACCCGTTCGTGGCGTCAGGGCGGGGTGGACGCGGTGGACGGGCGTGTCGGACGGGCCGTTCCTCCTGCACGATCGTGGCCGCCGCGTGCGCTCTGCTGCTCCGGCCGCGGCGCGGTCGGGGGACGGCGCTGACCAGGGGCAGGTCGTCGGCAGGCACGGCCTTCGAGTACAGGAACCCCTGCGCCTGGTCGACACCGAGGCGTAGCAGGATCGCCGCCGTGGCGGCGTCCTCGACGCCCTCGGCGACCACCTGCAGGTCGAACGAGTGGGCCAGGTCGACCATGGCCTGCACCAGCACGTCCGAACCCTCACGCCCGCCGGCACCGAGGTCCGAGACGAAGAGCCGGTCGATCTTCAGCTCGTCCACGGGCAGGTCGCGCAGCTGGGAGATCGACGTGTTGCCGATGCCGAAGTCGTCGATGGCCACCCGGACGCCCAGCGCGCTCAGCCGTTCCAGCACGGGGACGACGCGCGACGGGTCCGACACCAGCGCGGTCTCGGTGATCTCGACCTCGAGCAGGTCCGCGGGCACGCCGTGCTCGTCGAGAAGCTGCTCGATCAGGTCGACGACGGCCGACGTGGTGACGTCGTGCGCGGACAGGTTCACCGCGACCGGGGTCGCGCGGCCCTCGGCGCGCCAGGCCGCGAGCTGCGTGATGCACTCGATGAGCACGTACCGCGTGACGTCGTGGATGAGCCCGGACTGCTCGGCGAGCGGGATGAACACGTTCGGCGGCAGCAGGCCGCGGGTCGGGTGCACCCACCGCATGAGCGCCTCGAGACCGATCGTGCGCCCCGTCGAGAGCTCGATCTTCGGCTGGTAGTGCATGCGCAGCTCGCGCGGCTCGCCCTCGGCCGGGCTCAGCGCGCGGTGCAGGTCGCCGAGCAGCACCAGGCGGGCAGGCGAGGAGTCGTCCTCGTCCGAGGAGTACACCGAGACGCCGGTGCGGTGGTGCTTGGCCGCGTACATGGCGACGTCCGCGGTCCGCATGAGCGACGACGCGTCGCCCGCGTGGTCCGGCAGGCAGGCGACGCCGACCGAGGTGTCGACGTGCAGCGGCAGCTCGCCCAGCATGAAGGGCGGCACGAACAGCCCTCGGACGCGGCGGGCGAGCCGCTCGGCGTTCGCGACGGAGCGGACGTCGGGCAGCAGGATCGCGAACTCGTCGCCGCCCAGCCGCGCCACGATGTCGTCGTCGCGCAGGGCCCCGCGCAGCCGCTCGGCCACCTGCTCGAGCAGCTCGTCGCCTCGGTCGTGGCCGAGGGAGTCGTTGATGTCCTTGAACCGGTCGATGTCCAGCAGCATGAGCCCGACCCGGCTCCCGGTCTCCTCGGCCTCGAGGATGGTGCGCCGCATCCGCTCGGCGAGCATGCGGCGGTTCGGCAGGCCGGTCAGGGAGTCCAGGAGCGCCAGCCGCGCGTTCTCGAGGGCCGTGGCCTGCAGGCGCCGGGACGTGGTGAAGACCGTACGGAACAGCAGGATCCACAGCAGCAACAGGCCGAGCACGACGACGATCGCGACCGTCCGGACAGCGTCCGAGAGCGCCCTCGTGGCTGCCGTGTGGTCCAGCATGACCTCGGCGGCGCCGATGATCTCGCTCTGGCGAGGCATGGGTGACAGGGTCGAGCCGCGGGTCATCGTCTCGTTCACGTGGACCGGGACGTAGACGTCGAGGACGGCCTTCTGCGTGGTCTCGTCGGAGCTCAGGCTGACGCCGCGCACGTCCGTGATGATCCGCGCGTCGGACGCGCCGGTGCTCATCACCCTGTCCAGCCTGTCGCCCGCCGGGAAGGCGGTCGTGGTGCGCGTGGCCGAGCTGTACATCAGCGAGCCGTCCTGCGCCCACAGCCGCAGCTCGATCAGGTTGTCGGCGAACCCGGCCGTGGCGACCTTGACGGCGGCGGCCTGCTCGGGCGTCAGCACGTCCGGGACCACGAACGAGTCGATGGGGACCGTGGCCGTCGCGTACGTCTGGACGGACTCCGCCGCGTCCATCCCGTCGCGGACCGCCTGGTTGCTCATGACGGTCCAGGTCACCCACACGAGGGCGATCCCGAGCACGGCCATGGCCACGATGCTGACGACCGCGAAGTAGCGCGTCAGCGACCAGCGGCGGCGGGTGGCTCCGGGCACAGGCGTCCTCCAGTGGCGAGCGCAGTGCTGCGTCCGCTTGGCCGAGAGTATGCGGAACTGTGGGAAGAATCACGAACTACCCAGGTCAGGGCACCGCCCGGGCGCGTCGGGAACTCCTGCGGGGGACGCGTGGTTGCACAGGACGCAATCGATTCTGGGAGGAAGTCCGATGACGTACGAGGTGACCAAGACCGACGAGCAGTGGGCCCTGGAGCTCGAGCCGAGAGAGTTCGCCGTCCTGCGCAAGGCGGGGACCGAGCGGCCGTGGACGGGGGCGCTGCTGGACGAGAAGCGGGAGGGCGTCTACCGGTGTCGCGCGTGCGACAACGAGCTGTTCCGCTCCGACACCAAGTTCGACTCGCACTGCGGCTGGCCCAGCTTCTTCTCGCCCCTGGCGGGCGACAAGGTGGAGCTGATCACCGACCGCACGCTGGGCATGGTGCGCACCGAGGTCCGCTGCGCGCGGTGCGGCTCGCACCTGGGGCACGTGTTCGACGACGCCCCGCAGACGCCCACCGGCGACCGGTTCTGCATGAACTCGGTGAGCCTGACGTTCGAGCCGAGCGCCTGACGACCTGATGCTCGTGACACGGACGGGGAAGAGCACGGCGTGCCGTCGCGACACCCCGTCCGAGTGACGTCCGGATGGTCGACAATGCTGAAGTCCGACACCTGTAGTGCCGATAATGCATTCGTGGAAGATGTCCTGACCGTGCGGAGATGGCGGCGCTACGGCGCTGACCGTCTCTTCGTCACGCAGGAGACCGGGCGGAGGGTCGGCTCGGTCGACCTGCAGTCCGGCGAGGTCGTCGCCGACGACCCGATCCTCGAGCTCGGGCTGCGTCGCGCCGCACAGGCCTACCTGCGCGCGGACGTCACCGAGCTCGCCCTCCCGGTGGCCACGCCGGGCATCGGCGCCCTGGACGCCGCCGACGACGCTGCGCTGCAGGCGTGGCTGGGCGGTGACGACTGGGACACCATCGACCTGGCCGGCATCCGGGCCGAGCGCGGCAGCTCCGTGCGGACGCGGCTCGAGCGCCTCACCGACGAGGGCTGGCAGGTCATCCACGACGTGCCGCTGGGCCGCCAGGGCACGCTCGTCGAGCACCTCCTGATCGGTCCCGGCGGCGCCTTCACGGTCGCGGAGCGCCGGCACCCCGGCCAGTCGGTCGTCGTCGACGGTCGCAGCCTCGAGGTCGACGGCCGCTCGATGCCCTACCTGCGGGATGCGAAGCTCGAGGCGGGTCGCGTCCGCGGGCTGCTGCTCGCGGCCGGATGCGCCGACATCAACGTCCGCGGCGTCGTCGTGGTCCACGGCGACCTCGAGATCCGCGAGGGCACCCCGCAGTGCGAGACCGTCGTGATGTCCCGGCAGGACGTGCAGACGGCGTTCCGGCGGATGCCCGAACGGCTCGACCTGCACCGCGTCGCCGCGATCGCGCACGTGGCCCGGCAGCGCGCCACCTGGTCCCGCTGACCACGTCTCACGGCTCGGACTGGGTGCTGGCACCCATGGATCGCCGCTGAACAGGTGAAACGCCTCGAACCGCGCACGTGCCGGTGGGTTAATTCTCCGTCCGGTCCGCGAGGATGGGGCCGTGGTCGACGAACAGTTCCGGCAGCTCGAGCGCGAGATGGGTCTGCTGCTGCGTCGCGCCCAGGCCTCGTCGGCCACCATCTCGAAGCAGGTCCACCCCGACCTCGAGCCGGCCGCGTACTCCTTGCTGGCGATGATCGCGGCGAGCCCCGGCGTGCGGGCCAGCGACCTGGCCGCCAACATCGGCGTCGGCCGCGGCACCATGTCGCGCCAGCTCGCCCGTCTCGGTGACCTCGGGCTCGTGTCCCGCCGACCGGACCCCGACGACTACCGCGGCCAGCTGCTGGACCTCACCGACGAGGGCCGGCAGCGGTTCGAGACCGCCCAGGGGGCTCGTCGGGAGTTCTTCCGCGACGCGCTGCGCGACTGGAACGACGACGACATCGGCTCGTTCGCCGGCCACATCTCCCGGTTGAACGCGGACCTCGCGGCCGCGCGGGAGCGCAGAAGCTGACACGCGCCGTCCCCGGTCGGAGGGGACCGAGGGCGGCGCGTGCCGAAACCTTTCCCTACGTCACCGTCTGGCGCGACCCGAGACGTTCTCGGTGAGCTCGTCGAGCTCCTCGTCGAGCGTCTTGCCCGTCCCGTCCTCGTCGGTGGAGGAGGTGGCGTCCGCTGCGGCCGTGGCAGCGGCCGTGGCCGGGGCGAGCATCTGGCCCTCCTCGAGCAGCTGCTCGATGCCGGAGCGGTTGCCGAGCGGCACCTCCTTGAGGAACAGCACCGCGATCAGCGAGACCAGGGCGATCGGCGCCGCGACCAGGAACAGCTCCGCGATGGCGCTGCCGAACGACTGCTCGACGATCACCCGGATGTTGTCCGGGAGGGTGGACAGGTCGGGCAGGGCGTCGCCGCTGCCCATGAGCGACGGGTCGATGCCCGCGGAGGCCAGGCCGCTGACGAGCAGGCTCGCGACCTTGTTGCCCAGGACCGCGCCGAGCACGGAGACGCCGAGCGCGCCGCCGAGGGTCCGGAAGAACGCCACGGTCGCGGTGCCGGTGCCGACCTCCTTGATGTCCAGCGTGTTCTGCACGGCGAGCACCAGGTTCTGCATGAGCATGCCCACGCCGAGGCCGATGATCACCAGGTAGGCGCCGACGAGCGTGAAGCTGGTGTCGTACTCGATGGTGCCCATGAGCGCCATGCCACCGGTGAGCAGGATCGCGCCGGCGATCATGAAGCCCTTGTAGCGGCCCGTGCGGCTGATGATCTGGCCGGAGACGGTCGAGGAGACCAGCAGCCCGACGATCATCGGGATGGTGAGCAGACCGGACTGGGTCGGGGTCTTGTCGCGGGCCAGCTGCATGTACTGGCTCAGGAAGACCGAGGTGCCGAACAGGGCGACGCCCACCGAGATGCTCGCGATGACGGCCATGACCAGCGTGCGGTTCTTGAACAGGTGCAGCGGGATGATCGGCTCGTCGGCCCGGGTCTCGGTCCAGATGGCCAGCCCGAGGGCGAGGATCGCGCCGCCGACCATCGCGGCGGTCTGCCACGAGGCCCACGCGAACGAGTTGTCCGCGAACGTGATCCAGAGCAGCAGCAGCGCGATGCCGATCGAGAGGAGCGTCGCGCCCAGGTAGTCGATCTTCACGGCACGCTTGACGCGCTTCGGCAGGTGCAGGGTGCGCTGCAGCACGACGATCGCGGCCATCGCGACCGGCAGGCCGACGAAGAAGTTCCAGCGCCAGCCGGGGCCGTCGGTGATGACGCCGCCGAGCAGCGGGCCGCCGACCATACCGAGGCCCATCACGGCGCCCATGAGGCCCATGTACTTGCCGCGCTCGCGCGGGCTGATGATGTCGGCGATGAGGACCGTGCCGAGCGCGGTCAGGCCGCCGGCACCGATGCCCTGCAGGGCGCGCATGCCGATGAGCATGCCGACGCCGTGGGAGAGGCCTGCGAGCGCGGAGGAGATCACCGAGATGGCGAGCGCCAGCTGGATGAGCAGCTTGCGGTCGACGAGGTCGGCGAGCTTGCCCCAGATCGGCGTGCTGATCGTCGTGGTCAGCAGGGTGGCCGTGACCACCCAGGTGAACGCGGACTGGGAGCCCTCGAGGTCCGAGATGATCCGGGGGAGCGACGAGGAGACGACGCTCGTCGCGAGGATCGACACGAACATCCCGAGCAGGATGCCCGAGAGCGACTCGAGCACCTCGCGACGGGTCATGGTCGGCGGGGTGTCGCGCACGGTCTCGTGCTCCGCCGTCGAGGTGGTTTCTGGCGTGGTGGTGGACACGGTTCTTGCTTCTTTCTCTGCGACTGGGACCTGGCGTCGTCGGCAGGTCGTGATCTGTTCTTCAGGTGTGTGGCGCGTCAGGCCGGCGTGAGCACGGGCCCCGGGGCGTCGTGCCGCAGCGGCGTGGTGAGCGTCGCGGCCAGGCGGTCGAGGGCGTCGGTGGTGGCGGTGAACTCGGCCGGCGACCAGTCGCCGAAGATCTCCTCGAGGTGCGTGTCGAGCTGCTCGCGCACGTCGTCGGCCAGCGCGCGGCCGGCGGGGGAGAGGCGCACCGTCCGGACGCGCCGGTCCTCGTCGTCGACGGCCCGCTCGACGAGGCCCTCGTCGACGAGCTGGCTGACCTGGCGGCTGGCCACCGAGATGTCGACGCGCATGAGGTGGGCGATCTCGCCCACCTGCACCGAGCCGCGGGCCTCGAGGATCCGGATGATCGCCAGCGTGCCGCGCGTGCAGCCCAGGTCCCGGGACAGCGCGACCGCCGACTCGCGCAGCGCACGGCTGAACGACTCGATCGACCGCAGCAGCCTCTGCTGCGCGCTGTCGGGCAGGACGGGCGTCATGGCGCTCCTCAGCTCAAGTGGTTGCTCAACACAACTGTACATTAACACTTGCTTCAAGCAACTGAATCGTCGATCCATTCCCGTCGTCAGACGCGAACGGCGCGGTGGGGGAGACAGCTCCCCACCGCGCCGTCGCGCGCCGCCCCGGCGGCGGATCGCATCCTCGTCAGGGGGATGCGGCCGAACCTCGCCTGGAGCGGTCGACCTTGACGCCCTCCATGTCCTCCAGCTCGACACCCTTGGTCTCGGGCACCTTCCACAAGGTGAACAGGAAGGACAGCGCAGCGAATATCGCATACATCAGGTACGGGATCGATGCCCCGAACGTGTCGAGCAGCGGCGGGAACGTGACCGTGATGAGGAAGTTCGCTATCCACTGCGCGGCGGCGGCCACCCCGAGGGCGGCGGCGCGGATGCGGTTGGGGAACATCTCGCCCAGCAGCACCCAGACCAGCGGACCCCACGTGGCACCGAAGAAGACGACGAACAGGTTGGCGGCGATCAGGGCGATGACACCCCACGGGTCGGGCAGCGTGACGTTCTCGCCGGAGCCCGTCGACTGCGTGAACGCCAGGGACATGATGCCGAGGGTCACCGCCATGCCGATGGAACCGGTGAGCAGGAGCGGCCGTCGGCCGATCTTGTCGATGAGCGCGATCGCGATGAACGTCACCAGCACGTTGGTGACCGAGGTGATCGTCGAGACCATGAACGACTGGCTCTCGTCGAAGCCGACCGCCTGCCACAGGGTCGTCGAGTAGTAGAAGATCACGTTGATGCCGACGAACTGCTGGAAGACCGACAGCAGGATGCCGATCCACACCACCGGCAGCAGGCCGAACCGCGGACCCTTCAGGCTCGCCTGGGCCTCGAGCTTCTTGTCGGTGGCGATCGTGTTCTCGATCTGGACGACGTGGTCCTCGACGTCGGCATCCGCGCCGAGCGTCGTCGCCAGGACCTCCTTGGCCTCGTCGCGCCGGCCGGTGGCGATCAGGTAGCGCGGCGACTCGGGGATGCGCAGGGCGAGGTAGCCGTACACGGCCGCCGGGATGGCCGCGACCATGAACATCCAGCGCCAGGCCTCGAGCCCGAGCCAGAGCGTCTCCGACGCGCCGCCGGCCACGCCCTGCAGCAGCTGGTCGGACAGCAGCGCGGCGAAGATACCGAGGGTGATCGCGAGCTGCTGGAGCGAGCCCAGCCGGCCGCGCATGGCCGCCGGCGCGATCTCGGCGATGTAGGCCGGGGCGATGACGGACGCGATGCCGATGCCGATGCCCGCCAGGATGCGCCACAGGATCAGGTCCCAGACGCCGAACGCCAGGCCGGACAGGATCGAGGAGACGAAGAACAGGATCGCGCCGACCAGCATCACGCGCGTGCGGCCGAACTTGTCGGCGAGCTTGCCGCCGAGCCAGGCGCCGAACGCGCAGCCGAGGAGGGCGACCGCGACGACGAACCCGGTCAGGGTCGAGCCGATCTCGAACTGGTCCTGGATGGCGTCGACGGCGCCGTTGATGACCGAGCTGTCGAACCCGAACAGGAACCCGCCGACCGCGGCCGCGACGGCCAGGCCGATCGCCTTGTTCTTGTAGGGGCTGTCCGGGACGTCGGCTGAGCCCGGCGGCGGCGTTGACGCGTGCGACATGTTCCCTGACCTCCGTGTCGCCGGGGCGCTCCCCGGACCTGCAACCCACCTTGGACCTCAGGCGGTCCCTCCGCACGTCGTCGGCACGAGGTCGGCGACGCGCCGACCTGCTGGCCGTCGGTGCGAACGCGGTGCAAGATCGTGCGATGGACGCGACACCCGGCGCACGGCGCCCCCGTCGGCCAGCGATGCTGGACCCGGCCGCGGCCGACGAGCTGCCGGGCGGGTACGACCCCGCCGTGCGCAACGACGCGGCGCACACCACGGCGGCGGCCCTGGTGCACCAGGGCCGGGCCAACGCGGATCCCGAGGTGGTGGCGCGGCTGGTCTCGCTCGTGGAGACCGAGGGGCTCGACGTCGTCGCCGCGCTGTGGTCCGACAGCCCCGCCGAGACGTTGCCGGGTGCGCTGTGGCGGCTCTACGTGCTGCGCGAGTGGGTGCGTCGCGACCCGGAGACCATCGCGGACCGCTACCGGCTGGGGGTCGCCGCGGCGCCGGTGCACGACGCGGTCGCCGGGGTCGCGGACGCGCCCGGGCCGAACGACGTGCGGGCGGTCGCCGACGCGGTGCTCTCGGGTGTCTACACGGGTGATCTTGCGGTCGCGCTCGAGCGGGCGGCGGCCTTCTGCCAGGTCCTCGCGACGGGGGCCGCGTTCGACGCCGACCACCTCGACGACGTGGACCCGACCGGTGCGGTCCGGCTGACGCGCGGTGCGGCATCCCTCGTCCGGACGGCTGAGGAGCTGTCCCGGGCTGCCGCGCTGTGGCGTGCGGACAAGCTCGAGTAGGCCTGGTCGAACGAGGTCGGGACTAGAATGGGCAGCGACGTCGGGTCGCGGTAGCCCCGGGCTCCATCTCAAGCCGCTTCGAGCGGCCCCGCGCCGAGAGGCGCTCCGCGGCCCGGCGTCGTCGCACCCGGAGTGCGCTGGTGCGCGATGCCGTGTACGCCGCGCGGGTGATCCGCGGCCGTTACCGGCCTGTCACTATGTGTCCATGCGCGCGCTGCCGCGCGTTAGGCATTCGACCGGCCGTGACCTAGCCTGATCCCCGTCCTCCTCCCCCCTCCACGGAGCCTGCTGTGCGCCTGCGCCTGACCCCGCGCGACACCACGTTCTTCGACCTCTTCGCCGCTCAGGCGACCCATCTCGTCACCGGTGCGAACCTGCTCGGCGAGATGCTCGGTGCCGACCGGTCGACCCGCAAGGAGATCGGCAAGCGCATCGCGGACGCGGAGCACGAGGCCGACGAGGCGACGCACCTGATCATGCGCCGCCTGAACTCGACGTTCGTCACTCCGTTCGACCGTGACGACATCTACACGCTCGCGTCGAGCCTCGACGACTGCATGGACTTCATGGAGGAAGCGGCCGACCTGATCGTCCTCTACAAGGTGGACGACCTGCCGGCCCGCGTGTCCGACCAGGTCCAGGTGCTCCAGCGCGCCGCCGAGCTGACCGCCGAGGCCATGCCGCGCCTGCGCTCGATGGACTCTCTGTCCGAGTACTGGGTCGAGGTCAACCGCCTCGAGAACCAGGCCGACAAGATCCACCGCAAGCTGCTTGCCCAGATGTTCGACGAGATCACCGACCCGATCCAGCTCATGAAGATCAAGGAGATCGTCGAGCGGCTGGAGGACGCGGCCGACGCGTTCGAGAAGGTGGCGAACACCGTCGAGACCATCGCGCTCAAGGAGTCCTGACCGCGGTGGAGATCGCGCTCGTCATCATCGTCGTGGTGTTCGCGCTCGGCTTCGACTACACCAACGGTTTCCACGACGCCGCCAACGCCATCGCGACCTCGGTCTCCACGCGCGCGCTCACCCCGCGCGTCGCGCTGCTCATGGCGGCGTTCTTCAACCTCCTCGGCGCCCTGCTCGGCACCAACGTGGCGACGACGATCGCCGAGGACATCATCAGCATCGACAACGTCAGCCCCGAGGAGGGGCTGATCATCGTGCTGTCCGCCCTCGTCGGTGCCATCGCGTGGAACCTCATCACCTGGCGCCTGGGCCTGCCGTCCTCGTCGACGCACGCGATCATCGGCGCCCTGACCGGCGTCGGCATCGCCGCCAGCGTGACCGTGCACTGGAGCGAGATCTGGGACCGGGTGGTCCTGCCCATGGTCTTCTCCCCGATCATCGGCTTCCTCGGCGCGTTCCTGCTCATGGTCCTGCTGCTCTGGATCGTGCGGAATCGGGCGCCGGCCCGCACGCAGCGCCGGTTCCGGCTCGCGCAGACCGCGTCCGCCGCGGCGATGGCCCTCGGCCACGGCCTGCAGGACGCGCAGAAGACCATGGGCATCATCGTCCTGGCGCTCGTCGCCGGCGGGTTCCACGAGGGCGACTCGATCCCGCTGTGGGTCAAGCTCTCCGCCGCGACGGCGATCTCGCTGGGCACCTACTCGGGCGGCTGGCGCATCATGCGCACGCTCGGGCGCAAGATCATCGAGCTCGACCCGGCCCGCGGCTTCGTCGCCGAGTCGGTCGCGTCGCTGGTCCTGTACGGCAGCGCCTACTGGTTCCACGCCCCCGTCTCGACGACCCACACGATCACCTCGGCGATCATGGGCGTCGGTGCCACCAAGCGGGTGTCGGCGGTCCGCTGGGGCGTGGCCAAGAACATCGC
Source organism: Cellulomonas sp. P2_B4 (assembly GCF_056404795.1). NCBI lineage: Bacteria > Bacillati > Actinomycetota > Actinomycetes > Micrococcales > Cellulomonadaceae > Cellulomonas > Cellulomonas sp. P2_B4. The sequence goes on along the minus strand of NZ_JBFUDI010000001.1, from coordinate 231,019 downwards.
CTACGCGTGGGTGCTGACCATCCCGGCTGCGGCCCTCGTCGCCGCGATCGTCTACTGGATCCTCAACCCGATCCTGCTGGGCCTCGGCGCCCGCTAGACCTCGTGCGGCCGGTGCGTCTCGGTCGCCACGACGCGGGGCCCCTTGGGCGTCTGCGCGACGTGCGCGACCAGGACCTGGGCGGGGTGCAGGAACGGGTCGGCGTGCGGCAGCGCGTCGGCGATCTGYCGGCCCGCGTGCTGCGCGAGCACGTCGACGACCGTCGGCAGCACCGGCCGGTGGGTGCACAGGACCACGTCGGCGTGCGCCTCGAGCAGGCTCAGCACCTCGGCCGCGACCTTGGCCGGCGACGAGTGGTGCGACGTCTCGGTGAGGATGGCCGACACCTCGGGCACCACCTGTGCGGCCGCGGCGTAGGGCGCCATCGTGCTGACGCACCGGGCCCACGCGCTGGTCACCACGCGACCGACGCCGAACGTCGACAGGATCGGGGTCAGGGCGTTCGCCTGCCGGTGGCCCTCGGGCGTGAGGGGGCGGTCGAGCTCGGTGCCCTTCCAGTCCGCGCGGCGCCGGGCCGTCCCGTGCCGCGCGACCACCAGCGCGCGCGTGTCCAGACGGTCCTTCGCGTACGCCTCGACCAGGTCGTCGAGCGGTTCCTGGTCGTCGGGCCGGGTGAGCCGCTTGAACGCCACGTCGGCGTCGAACCAGCGCAGCTGGTCGATCTCCTTCGGGCTCACCGGGGGCACCGGCGGGCGCGCGCGCAGGGCAGCGGCGTCCGGTCGGCCGGCCACCTGGGCCGCCCAGTAGTGCACGCGCTTGCGGCGGCCGTCCGACAGGCCGTACTCGAGGCCGGGCAGCGGCACGCCGAGGACGACGTCGTGGCCGGTCTCCTCGGCCACCTCACGCGTCGCGGCCCCGAGGATGGTCTCGCCCGGGTCGACCTTGCCCTTGGGCCAGGACCAGTCGCCGTACCGCGGGCGGTGCACCATGGCGACCTGGAGCTTCTCCAGACGCACGCGCCAGACGATCGCGCCGGCCGCCTCGACGATGACCGGCGCCTGCGTGGGGCTCACCGGCCCTTGCCGTGCTTGCGGCGCTGCCGGCTGATCAGGGCCGCCTGCAGGTCCACGAGGGGGCCGTCGGCGCCGACGTAGTGACGCTCCCAGGCACCGTTCGAGTCGAGGTGCCACGACGCGGTGCCGTCGTCCATCGACTCGTCGAGCAGCTCGATGAGCTCGCTGACCTGGTCGGGGTCGGCGATCCGGACGAGCGCCTCGACGCGACGGTCGAGGTTGCGGTGCATGAGGTCCGCGGATCCGATGTAGACCTCCGGCCCCTCGAAGGTCGCGTCCTCGGGCTTCACGGAGGACGCGAACGCGAAGATGCGCGAGTGCTCGAGAAAGCGCCCGAGGATGGAGCGGACCCGGATGGTCTCCGACAGTCCGGGGACTCCCGGACGCAGCGCGCAGATGCCGCGGATCACGAGGTCGACGGGCACTCCGGCCTGCGACGCACGGTAGAGGGCGTCGATCGTGGCCTCGTCGACCATCGAGTTGACCTTGATCTTGATCCACGCCGGCTGGCCCTCGCGCGCGGCGGCGGCCTCGCGGTCGATGCGCTCGATCAGGCCGTTGCGCACCGAGCGCGGCGCGACGAGCAGGCGGTGGAACCTCGACTTCGGCGCGTACCCGGACAGCTGGTTGAACAGCCGCGTGAGGTCCTGGCCGACCTCGGGGTCGCTGGTGAGCAGCCCGAGGTCGGTGTACAGGCGCGCGGTCTTCGGGTTGTAGTTGCCGGTGCCGATGTGGCAGTAGCGACGCAGGCCGTCGGACTCCTGGCGGACCACGAGCGACAGCTTGCAGTGGGTCTTGAGGCCGACGATGCCGTACACGACGTGGACGCCCGCCTGCTCGAGCTTGCGGGCCCACGAGATGTTGTTCTGCTCGTCGAAACGCGCCTTGATCTCGACCAGCGCCAGGACCTGCTTGCCGGCCTCGGCGGCGTCGATGAGGGCGTCGACGATGGGGGAGTCGCCCGAGGTGCGGTAGAGGGTCTGCTTGATGGCGAGCACCTGCGGGTCGGCGGCCGCCTGCTGCAGGAACTGCTGCACCGAGGTGCTGAACGAGTCGTACGGGTGGTGCAGCAGGATGTCGCGCTCGCGGATCTTGGCGAACATGTCCGCCGGTGTCGCGCTCTCCACCTCGGCCAGCTGGCGCGGGGTCGATGCGACGAACCGCGGGTACTGCAACGGGGCGCGGTCCAGGTCGGCGATGAGGTGCAGGCCGGTGTGGTCGAGCGGCGCGGGCAGCTCGTAGACCTCTTCCTCGTCGACCCCGAGCTCGCGGATGAGCAGGCTGCGGATGCGCGGGCTGATGCCGTCGGCGATCTCGAGGCGGACCGGCGGGCCGAAGCGGCGGCGCAGCAGCTCCTTCTCCATGGCCTTGAGGAGGTTCTCGGCGTCGTCCTCCTCGACCTCCACGTCCTCGTTGCGGGTCACGCGGAACGTGTGGTGCTCCTGCACGACCATGCCGGGGAACAGCTGCTCGAGGTGCTCGGAGATGACGTCCTCGACGGGCACGAAGCTGACCGGGCCGCGCTCCAGCGAGGCGGCCTGCACGTCCGGGGCGCTGGGCCGGCCGGAGGCGTCGACCGCGATGAATCGGGGCAGCAGCGGCGGCACCTTGACGCGGGCGAAGTGCTCCTTGCCGGTCGAGGGGTTGGACACCACCACGGCGAGGTTGAGCGACAGCCCCGAGATGTACGGGAACGGGTGCGCGGGGTCGACGGCCAGCGGCGTCAGGACCGGGAAGATCTGCCGGCGGAAGAACTTGCGCAGCCGGTCCTGCTCCGACTCGCCCAGGTCGCTCCAGCGCACCAGGGTGATGCCCTCGTCGGCGAGCGCGGGCTGGACCTGGTCCGCGAACACCGCCGCGTGCCGGGACATCAGCCGGTGCGCCTCCTCGCTGATCGCCTCGAGGACCTGGCGCGGGGACGCCCCGGACGCCGCCGTGACCGCGATGCCCGTGGCGATGCGGCGCTTGAGGCCGGCCACGCGGACCATGAAGAACTCGTCGAGGTTCGAGGCGAAGATCGCCAGGAAGCGCACCCGCTCGAGCAGGGGCAGATCGGGGTCCTCGGCCAGCTCCAGCACCCGCTGGTTGAACGCCAGCCAGGACAGCTCACGGTCCAGGAAACGGTCGTCGGGCAGCGGCTCGAGCTCCAGCTCGACGTCCTCGACCTCGGTCACCGCGGCCGGGCGCACATGCTCCGCGATATGGGCCGCGAGGTCAGGGTCGAGGGCGGTGAGGTCCGTCATGCGCCCATCGTGACATCCCTCGGTGAACTCTTGGTATCGGAGCCGAACATCACATCAACGCCGGCCGCGACGAAGCCCGCGCGCTCGTAGGTGTGCACCGCCACGGTGTTCTCGGCGCCGGTGTAGAGGATCGCCGCCGTCAGCCCGCCGCTGGTCAGGTGGTCCAGGCCGAGCGCCGTGAGAGCGCGACCGAGGCCGAGGCCCTGGGCGTCCGGGTCCACACCCACGACGTAGATCTCGCCCACGCGGCCCGGACCGTGCTCGCCCGCCGGGTGCACCTTGGTCCACACCGAGCCGAGCAGCTGGCCGTCGCGCTCCGCGAGCAGGAAGCCCTCGGGGTCGAACCAGTCCTCGGCCTCGCGTGCCCGCAGGTCCGCCGAGGTCATGCGGCCCTGCTCGGGGTGGTGCGAGAACGCGCGCGAGTTGACGCGGCGCCAGGCGTCCTCGTCGGCACCCGGCCGGAACGCGCGCACCGTCACGCCCGGCGGGAGCGCGGTCTCCTGCTGCGGCCGCGCCGTGAGGTCGAGGCGCATCTGCAGCAGCTCGCGCACGACTGCCATCCCGGCCGCCCGCGCGAACGCCCGGGCGGCAGGCAGGTCGCCGTGCGCCCACACCCGCAGCTCGCGCTCGTCGACGACCTCGGCCTCGGCCCGGGCCCGGGCCAGCAGCGCCCTGCCGACGCCGGAGCGGCGGTGGGCCGGGTCGACCACGAGCTCGGCCTTGACGCTGGTCTGCGACCCGACGTCGAGCTGTGCGTAGCCGACGAGCACGTCGCCCAGCGCGGCCTTGAGGTGGACCGCGGGCGCCTCCGGCTCGGTGAGCCACAGCAGGGGCTGCTCCGAGAGCGGGGCGACGCCGTCGGCACCGGCGGCGCGGTGCGCGAGGGCACGGACGTCGTCGGCGGCCGTCGTGGACAGGGGACCGGCTGTCGCCGTGACGACGACCTGCGTGGACGTGTCGACCATGAGGCCATCCCACCACGGGTGGAACCGGACGGCTGTCCAACAATTGCGCGCGTTCCGGTGAAGGGGGTCGGATCCGCTCGGGGTCGTCCGGGGCGAGCGGGTAGGTTGGGCGGGCCATGGACCCGTCCCAGAGCCCCCCGGAGACCCGCCGGTCCCGGCGCGCCCGGACGTCCGCGCCCTCCGGGCCGGTCGAGGTGACCGTCGTGGTGATCGGTGCCGGACAGGCCGGCCTCTCCGCGGCGTACCACCTGCGCAAGAGCGGCCTCGTCGCCGTCGGCGAGCCCGGCTGGGCGAGCGCCGAGGAGACGTTCGTCGTCCTCGACGACGCGCCCCAGGCGGGCGGTGCGTGGCAGTACCGATGGCCCGGCCTGACCATGGCCGACGCGCACGGCGTGCACGACCTGCCGGGGATGCCGCTCGTCGCGCCCGACCCGTCCGAGCCCGCGGCGTTCGCGGTCCCGTACTACTTCGCGCAGTACGAGGAGGCGTTCGACCTGCGCGTGCAGCGGCCCGTGCGGGTGTCGCGCGTGTCGTCGACCGACGACGGCCGCCTGCTGGTGCGCAGCCAGAGCGTGACGCGTCCCGACGAGGTGGTCGAGTGGAGCGCCCGCGGGCTGATCAACGCGTCGGGCACCTGGGGCAAGCCGTTCTGGCCCACCTACCCAGGGGTCGCGACGTTCGGCGGACGCCAGCTGCACGCCCGGGACTTCCGGCTCCCCGAGGACCTCTCCGAGGGGCACGTCGTGGTCATCGGTGGCGGGACATCCGCGGTCCAGCTGACCCTCGCGCTCTCCCGCGTCACGACGACCACCTGGGTCACCCGGCGCCCGCCCGCCTGGCGCGACGTCCAGTTCACGCCCGAGCTGGGCCGCGAGGCGGTCGCCCAGGTGGACGCCCGCACCCGGGCCGGGCTGCCGCCGTCGAGCATCGTCTCGGTCACCGGCCTGCCCCTGACGCCCGAGTACCGCCTGGGCATCACGGCCGGCATCCTCACGGCGCGGCCGATGTTCTCCCGGATCACCCCCGACGGCGTGACGTGGGACCCGCACGAGCCGCCCGCCGACGGCTGGGTGGACGGTCCAGCGTTCGTCGCGGCGCGCACGCTGCTGTGGTGCACAGGGTTCCGGGCATCGCTGGACCACCTCATCCCGCTGCGCCTGCGCGCGCCGGGCGGCGGGATCGTCATGGACGGCACGCAGGTGGTCGCGGACCCGCGGATCCAGCTCGTCGGCTACGGCCCGAGCGCGTCGACCGTCGGCGCCAACCGCGCCGGCCGCGAGGCGGTCCACAACCTGCGCACGCTCTGGTCGCGCTGACGCGTCACGTCGGCGGTGGCATGTGGGCCGACGCGAAGACCAGGCCGTGCGGGAGCGCGGAGCGGGCCATGTTCCAGGTGTGTCGCTGACCCTCGAACGTCATKACGAGCGTCGTGTCGCCGCGGCCCTCGAGGTTCGTGGCGATCTCGGGACCGTTGTGTGACGGGGCGCCGTGGTCGAGGCTCGCCAGCGCGACGTAGAGCGCGACCTCGTGCGGCAGAGGCATGGTCCTGGAGCGCTTCGTGAGGTCGTGCTCCTCCCACTCCGCCTTCGTCGCGAGCATCGCCGTCCCGCCCGTGCCCGGGTCGCCGTACGGCTCGATCGCCATGATCACGCCGAACTGGGTCGGCGGTTGCAGGCCCAGGTCGAGAGCGCAGAAGCCGCCCGACGAGAAGCCCCCGACGGTCCGGTGCTTCCAGTCGGCCTTCGTCGGGTAGGTGCGGTCCACCCACGGCACCACGGTGTCGTTGATGTAGGTGGACACCTGCGAGCCCCCGGTCGTCGAGTCCAGGCACTCGGTGTCGACCGCGCTCGGGCCGGTGCCGTTGACGTCCATCGCGACGACGATCATGGGCTGCACCAGCCGGTGCGCGAGCAGCACGTCCATCGTGTGCGGGAGCGCGCCGGCCGCGAACCAGTCGCCGCTCGCACCCGGGCTGCCGTGCACGAGGTACACGACGGGGTAGCGGGTCTTTCCCGAGTCGTCGAACCCCGGGGGCGTGTAGATCCAGGTCAGCGAGTCGCCCGGCATGCGGTCGGCTGCCGGAGCGGCGACGTGGACCGACTCGACCGTGCCCTCGTCGGCGTTCCCCGTCCGCTCCGACGGGTGGCCGTGCTTCATCCCGTGCACCGTCCCGATGCCCCAGCTGGCGAGCGTCACCCGGGCCGCGGCGACGTTGGGCATGTAGCCGACATAGGCGTTGGTCGCGACGCCGAGCCCGAGCAGGACGGCCAGGCCGGCGCAGATCCACAGGGGCCAGGAGCGGCGCTCGCGCCGACGCCGCCGCACCGCCCAGGCGATCGTGAGGGCCGCGAGGACACCGACGACGGCGACGGTCCACCACGAGCTGATCCAGTCGCTGCCGCTGCCGAGCTCGCGCAGCACGTCCTGCGGCAGGTGTTCGCCTGGCTGGTCGTCGGCCTGCAGCATGCGCGACAGCCTCGCACCCCGACGAGTCCTTCGGCAGACTGCACCCATGACGGCCGCGGGCAGCGTGCTGGTCCCGCGGGTCGCGCGGACGGCACTGGACGAGCAGCGACGCCGTGTGCGCGTCCGGGTGCTGGCGTCGCGGGTCGTGCTCGTGCTGGCGATCCTGGGGCTCGTCTCGGCGGCGGTCCACCCCTTGTGGAAGGACATGGGACTCGTCCGCGACACCGTCCCGGGGCTCGTCGTGCACACCGCCCGCCCGACCCTGGTGATCGTCTCGCTGGCCCTGATGCTCACCGCGCGCGGGCTGCGCCGCGGGCACCGGCTCGCGTGGGTCGCCACGCTCGCGATGCTGTCGGTCTCCGTCGTGGTCCACCTCGCCAAGGGGCTCGACGTCTTCTCGGCGCTCCTGCTCGGCGCCGGGATCGTCTGGCTGGCCACGCAGGCGCGGTCGTTCCCGGTCCTGCCGACCGCGCGGGCCGTGCGCCGAGCCGTCCTCTGGTCGGTCGCGGCGGTCGTGTTCGTGGTCGTGTTCTTCGTCGGGCTGGTCGTGTACTTCGTCGCCACCGATGCGTCCGCCGACGACGTCGAGCGCTACGCCGGGATCATCCAGCCCGTCACGTTCGTGCTCACCCTCGTCTTCGTCGTCGCCATGCTCTGGTCGCTCCTCTCGCCCCGCCGGCCGGTCCGACTCAGCCCGGCCGACCACCACGACGAGCGCGAACGGGCACGGCTCGTCGTGCAGCGGTACGGCTCGGGCACGCTCGACTACTTCGCGCTGCGCGACGACAAGGACTGGTTCTTCTCGGGGTCGTCGGTGGTCGCGCACTCGGTGCGCGCCGGGGTCTGCCTCGTCTCGCCCGACCCCGTCGGACCGGTCGAGGAGCGGGTGCTCGTCTGGGCGGAGTTCCTCGGCTACGCGCAGGAGTTCGGCTGGTCGGTGAGCGTGATCGGGGCGGCACAGGACTGGCTGCCCACCTACGAGTCGAGCGGGCTGCGCACCGTCTACCTGGGTGACGAGGCGATCGTCGACTGCCCGACGTTCAGCCTGGAAGGACGCGCGCACAAGTCGCTGCGGCAGGCGGTCAACCGGATCGAGCGCGCCGGGTACACGACGACGTTCCACGACCCGTCGGCGCTCGACCCGCGGCTGCGCTCCGAGATCATGTCGATGAGCGAGGAGTCGCGGCAGGGCGACGTCGAGCGCGGCTTCTCGATGACCCTGTCGCGGCTGTTCCAGCCGGAGGACACCGGGCTGATGCTCTCCGTGACGCGTTCGTCGGAGGGGCGGGTGGACGCCTTCTGCCAGTGGGTCCCGGCGACGGCGATCGGCGGCTGGTCGCTCGACGTGATGCGCCGTCGCACGGATGTCGAGGGCCTGCCCAACGGATTGATCGACGCGAACATCGTCGCCACGATCGCCGAGCTCGCCGGGCGCGGTGAGCGGGGTCTGGGCCTGAACTTCGCGATGATGCGCGAGGTGCTCGAGGGCGAGGAGTCCGGCTCCCGGATCGACGCCATCACGCGTCCGCTGCTGCAGAGGATGTCGGAGGGGACGCAGATGGGCACCCTCAGCACGTTCAACGAGAAGTTCGACCCGGGCTGGGTGCCGCGGTACGTGCTCCTCGACTCCGTCGAGTTCGTCGCGACGCAGGCGCTCGTCCTGGCCGGCGCCGAGGGCGTCACCGAGATCCCCGTGATCGGCCGGTTCCTGGGCAGCATCGGGGCGCCGGCGTGATCTGGGCGCTGCTGGCGGCGATCGTGTCGTCGACCGCCTACGGCGTGAGCACGATCATGCAGGCCGTGGCCACGCGTCGCGCCGCCGGGCTCGCCGTCATCAAGCAGCCTCTGGTGATCGCCGCGTTCGTCGTCGACGGCCTCGCCTGGGTGCTCTCGCTCGTCGCGCTGGACAAGCTGCCCCTGTTCGTCGTGCAGGCCATCATCGCCGCGTCGCTCGTGGTCGTCGTCGTGCTGGCGCGGTTCGTGCTGGGCACCCGCATGCGGCCCGTCGACGTGGCCGCCGTGGTCGCGGTCGTCGTCGCCCTGGTGATCGTGTCGCTCGCGGGTGGGGAGCAGCCCGCGGTGCCGGCGCCGCGGGGCTTCGTCGCGATCTTGATCGCGGCCTCGGCCGGGCTCGTCGTGCTGCTCGTGGTGTTCTACCGGAACGGGCGGCCCGTCGTCCTCGCGGTGATCGGCGGGCTCGGGTACTCGGGCGCCGCGATCGCCGCCCGCGCCGCGACGGAGTCGGAGGGGTTCTGGGCGACGATCTTCCAGCCGTTGGCCGTCGCGATCGCGTTGTGCGCCGTCGCCGGTGCCCTGGCCTACCTGCGCGCCCTCGAGCGCGGGTCCGTGGGGACCGCGGCCGCCGTCGTCTCCGTGCTCGAGGTCGTGGTGCCGGGGGTCGTCGGCATCTGGGTGCTCGGCGACCGGATCCGCGACGGCTGGGACCCGGCCGCCGCGTTCGGCATCGCGCTCGCCCTCGTCGGCTGCGTGGCCCTGGCCCTGAGCCCGGCGAACGCCGCCGCAGAGGCGTCCGCCGAGGCCCGCGAGGTCAGTCCTCCTGCTTGATGGTCGGACTGATCCTGCGCTCCGGATCAGTCCTCCTGCGTGATGGTCGGACTGATCCTGCGCTGCGCTGCAGGCGGGTGCGCTGGCGCGCCCCCACCTTCCGCTTCGCTCCGGATCAGTCCTCCTGCTTGATGGTCGCACTGATCCTGCGCTGCGCTGCAGGCGGGTGCGCTGGCGCGCCCCCACCTTCCGCTTCGCTCCGGATCAGTCCTCCTGCTTGATGGTCGCACTGATCCTGCGCTGCGCTGCAGGCGGGTGCGCTGGCGCGCCCCCACCTTCCGCTTCGCTCCGGATCAGTCCTCCTGCTTCGCCCCCGGCGCCGCCAAGCCCTGCGCGATCAGGTCCATGACCGACGAGTCCGCCAGGGTCGTCGCGTCGCCCACCTGACGGTTCTCGGCGACGTCGCGCAGCAGACGGCGCATGATCTTGCCGGAGCGCGTCTTGGGCAGCTCCGCGACGACGAGGATCTGGCGCGGCTTGGCGATCGGGCCGATCGCCTTGGCCACGTGGTTGCGCAGCTCGGTCTGGACCGCGTCCGCCTCCTGGTCCTTGCCGGCGGCGTCGCCGCGCAGGATGACGAACGCGACGACCGCCTGGCCCGTGGTCTCGTCGTTGGCGCCGACGACGGCCGCCTCCGCGACCCACGGGTGGCTGACCAGCGCGGACTCGATCTCCGTGGTCGACAGCCGGTGGCCGGACACGTTCATCACGTCGTCCACGCGGCCGAGCAGCCAGATGTCGCCGTCGTCGTCCTTCTTGGCGCCGTCGCCCGCGAAGTAGAGGTTCTGGAACCGCGACCAGTAGGTCTCCTTGTAGCGGTCCGGGTCGCCCCAGATGCCGCGCAGCATGGAGGGCCACGGCTCGGTGATCACCAGGTAGCCGCCCGAGCCGTCCGGCACGGAGTGCGCCTCGTCGTCGACGACGTCCGCCGCGATGCCCGGCAGCGCGACCTGCGCGCTCCCCGGCTTGGTCTCGGTGACGCCCGGCAGCGGGCTGATCATGATCGCGCCGGTCTCGGTCTGCCACCACGTGTCGACGATCGGGGCCTTGTCGCCACCGATGACACGCCGGTACCAGATCCACGCCTCGGGGTTGATGGGCTCGCCCACCGACCCGAGCACCCGCAGGCTCGAGAGGTCGAACTTGCCCGGGATCTCCTCGCCCCACTTCATGCACGTACGGATGGCTGTGGGGGCGGTGTACAGGATGGTGACCTTGTACTTCTCGATGATCTCCCACCAGCGCCCGCGGTGCGGGGTGTCGGGCGTGCCCTCGTAGATGACCTGCGTGGCGCCGTTGATCAGGGGCCCGTAGACGACGTAGGTGTGGCCGGTGATCCAGCCGACGTCGGCCGTGCACCAGTAGACGTCCGTCTCGGCCTTGAGGTCGAAGACGTTGCGGTGGGTGTACGCCGCCTGCGTCAGGTAGCCGCCGGTCGTGTGGAAGATGCCCTTCGGCTTCCCCGTGGTGCCCGACGTGTAGAGGATGAACAGCGGGTGCTCGGCCTCCACCGCGACGGGCGTGTGCTGGTCGCTGGCCGTGTCGACGACGTCGGACCACCAGACGTCGCGGTCGTTCCAGGTGACGTCCTGGTTCGTGCGCTTCACGACGAGGACGTGCTCCACCGACGGCGTGCCCTTGGCGATCGCGTCGTCCACCGCGGGCTTCAGCGCGCTGGCCGCGCCGCGGCGGTAGCCGCCGTCCGCGGTGACCACGAGCTTGGCCTCGGCGTCGTTGATGCGGCTGGCCAGGGCCTCCGCCGAGAAGCCGCCGAACACGACCGAGTGCGGTGCGCCGATGCGCGCGCAGGCGAGCATCGTGACGACGGCCTCGGGGATCAGCGGGAGGTAGATGGCGACGCGGTCGCCCGTGCCCACGCCGAGCGCGGTGAACGCGTTGGCGGCCTTGGACACCTCGCGCTGCAGGTCGGCGTAGGTGATCGTGCGAATGTCGCCGCCCTCACCCTCGAAGTGCAGGGCGACCCGGTCGCCGTTGCCCGCCTCGACGTGCCGGTCGACCGCGTTGTACGCCGCGTTCAGGGTGCCGTCGGCGAACCACCGGGCGAACGGAGCGCCGGACCAGTCGAGGACCTCCTCGAACGGCTTCTCCCAGCTGAGCAGCTCTCGGGCCTGGTCCGCCCAGAAGCTCGGGCGGTCGGCGTTGGCCCACGCGTACAGGTCGTGCTGCGCGTTGGCCTGCGCGGCGAACTCGGCGCTCGGCGGGAAACGGCGTTCCTCGGTGAGCAGGTTCTCGAGACCGGGCTCGTGGGTGGGCTCGTTCGCGGTCACGGAGACCACCTTCCTGTGCAGCTACGTCGGTGCAGGTGGACCGGGGTCCGGTCGGAAACTCTAGCCGGACCCCGCAGGACCTGCTGCTCAGGCCTTGTGACGCTCGCGGAACTCGCCGAGGTGCACGCCACGCTTGCGGGCCGACGCGATGACGAGGCCGGCGAGCAGCAGCAGGAAGCCTGCCGCGAGCGCCATGCCGGACGTCGCCGACACGGTCACCTGCTTGATCGTCAGCTCCCAGCCCTTCGACGAGAGGAGCGTCAGCGTCTGCTCGCGGGCGAGCGACGGGGCGTAGAGATACACGGCGCCCACCGCGCTGATGATCACGCCGCCCGTGATCGGGACCGCCGCCGTCCAGACGCCCAGCAGCAGCACGCAGCCGAGCAGCAGGAGGCCGAGCGTGACCAGCACGATGCCGAAGACCGACGTGGTCGCGTCCCAGCCGTCGACCTGTGCCTCGAGGATCTGCGACTCGCCCAGCAGCAGGACCCCGACCGCGATCGGCGTCAGGATCAGGCCGACCAGAACCCCGAGGATGCGCGAGCCCGCCGACGGGCTGCTCGGCGCGTTCGGGTCCGGGAACAGGCGTCCGTCGTCCTCGGGCTCCGGTGTGATGGCCCCGTAGGCCGCGACCGGCGTGGTGGCGGGTGCCTCGGTGGCCGGTTCGTTCGCGACGGACGCCGCGGCGACCGCTGCGACCTCCGGATCGACAGGCGTGGCGGCCGTCCGCGGAGCCGTCGCGACGACGGGGTCCGGCGTCGGGTCGTCGGGCGGGACGGGGGTCGGGCGGACGACCGCGTGGCGGCCCGTGTCCAGGCTGACGGGCTCGGTGACCGGCGCGGCGGTCTCGCCGACGACGGGCGCTGCCACGACCGGCGCCGTGGCGACGGGCTCTGCGGCGACGGGCTCCGCGGTGGTCGGTTCCTCGACCACCGGCTCTGCCGCGGCGGGCTTGGCCACGGTCGGCTCGGCAACCGGCTCGGCAACCGGCTCGGCGACGGTCGGCTCGGCGGCGACCGGCTCGGTCGGCGGGACGAGCTCGGGGTCCGAGGGGGCCGCGGGCGCCGGCTCGGCGGGGGTGCCGGGGGTCGACGCTGTCTCGTCGGCGGGGGTGCTCCGCTCGACGGGGGCAGGGGTGGTGTCGTCGGCCGGACGGTCGGGGTCGGAGGTGCTCATGCATGCTCCTCGGGGCAGGGCGCGGGTGCGGCGTCGAGAGGCGCCGCTGTCCTGATCACCGTATTGCCGCGTCGGGGCTCGCGCCGTGCGGCGCGCTGCTCGCAGAGGTCGGGACCTGGCCCCGCGCGTGCGGCGCGCTGCCCGCCTGGTGGACACGGGGAATGGCGTCGCGCGGTCGAGGGTTGCCCAGCGGTGTGACCCACCTCTTCACCCCGCTCACCATCCGGGGCATCACCTTCGCCAACCGCGCCTGGCTCGCGCCGATGTGCCAGTACTCCGCGACCAACGGCAGCCCGAACGACTGGCACCTGGTCCATCTGGGGGCTCGGGCCTCGGGTGGGTTCGGGCTCGTGATCGCCGAGGCGACCGCCGTGGTCCCCGAGGGCCGGATCTCCCCGCAGGACACCGGCCTGTGGCACGACCTGCACATCGCGGAGTGGCGACGCATCACCGACTTCGTGCACGCACGCGGCGCCAAGGTCGGGGTCCAGCTGGCGCACGCCGGTCGCAAGGCGTCCACCTACCGCGGGTTCGACGGCCCGCGCGGCTCGGTCCCGTCGGGCGAGGGCGGCTGGCAGACCGTCGGTCCCTCGGACTCGGCGTTCCCCGGCTACGCGGCGCCGCGGGCGATGACGCTCGAGCAGATCGCCGGGATCCCCAGGGCCTTCGCGGCCGCGGCCATGCGCGCCGACCACGCCGGCTTCGACGTCGTCGAGCTGCACGCGGCGCACGGGTACCTGCTCCACCAGTTCCTCTCGCCGCTGTCCAACGACCGCACCGACGAGTACGGCGGCCCGCTCGAGAACCGCTCGCGCCTGCTCGTCGAGACGGCCGACGCCGTCCGTGCGATCTGGCCGGCCGACAAGCCCCTGTTCGTGCGGCTCTCCGCCACGGACTGGGTCGAGGGCGGGCTGACCGTGGACGAGGTCGCCCTCGTCGCCAAGGAGCTGGGCACCCACGGCGTCGACCTCGTGGACGTGTCCACCGGCGGGAACGCGCCGGCGTCGATCCCCGTCGGCCCCGGCTACCAGGTGCCCGCGGCCCGCGAGGTGCGCGAGACGTCCGGGCTGCCCGTCGCGGCGGTCGGCCTGATCACCGACGCCCAGCAGGCCGAGGCTGTGCTGGCGGACGGGTCCGCTGACGCGGTCCTGCTCGGCCGGGAGGGTCTGCGCGACCCGTTCTGGCCACTGCGCGCCGCGCACGAGCTCGGGGTCGCGACCGGCGCGCTGCCCGTCGAGCCGGGCTCGGCCGACGTCGTCGAGGGCACGTCGGCGACGGGCTGGCAGGCGCCGTACGTGCGCGGCACCTGGGCCTGACGCCGTCGGGGACGAGCCGGATCAGATCGCGTAGGTCGCCTGGGCGGGTGGCGTGTACTCCGCGGCGCGCGAGACCGCGGCGGCGACCCTCGTCGTGACCTCCGGGTTGAAGACGCTCGGCACGATGTACGTGGGGTTGAGCTCGGCGTCGGTGACCACCGAGGCCAGCGCGTAGGCGGCCGCGAGCAGCATCTGGTCCGTGATCCGGTGCGACTGCGAGTCGAGCAGGCCGCGGAAGACGCCCGGGAACGCCAGCACGTTGTTGATCTGGTTGGCGAAGTCCGAGCGGCCGGTCCCGACGACGGCCGCGTGCAGGGCCGCGTCGTCCGGGTCGACCTCGGGGCGGGGGTTGGCGAGCGCGAACACGATCGAGTCCTTGGCCATCGTCGCGACGTCATCGCCGGTGATGACGTCGGGCGCCGAGACGCCGATGAACACGTCGGCGTCCTTCAGGGCGTCCGGGATCGAGCCCGTGATCCCGCGCGGGTTGGTGACGGCCGCGGTCCACACGAGCGACTCGGCCAGGCCCGGGCGGTCGTGCCGGATGACGCCCTCGATGTCGGCGACGACGACGTCGCGCGCACCCGCGGCGAGCAGGAGCTTGAGCACCGCCGTGCCCGCCGCGCCCGCGCCCGAGAGCACGATGCGGACGGTGTCGAGCTGCTTGCCGACGACCTTCAGCGCGTTGGTCAGGGCCGCGACGACGACGATCGCCGTGCCGTGCTGGTCGTCGTGGAAGACTGGGATGTCGAGGCGCTCGCGCAGGCGAGCCTCGATCTCGAAGCACCGCGGCGCCGAGAAGTCCTCGAGGTTGATCCCGGCGAACACGGGGGCGATCGCGCAGATCGTCTCGACGATCTGGTCCACGTCCTGGGTGTCGAGCGCGATCGGGAAGGCATCGATCCCCGCGAACCGCTTGAAGAGCACCGCCTTGCCCTCCATGACCGGCAGCGACGCGAGCGGGCCGATGTTGCCGAGCCCGAGGACCGCGGTGCCGTCAGTGACCACGGCGATCGTGTTGCGCTTGATGGTCAGGCGGCGGGCGTCCTCGGGGTGGGCCGCGATGGCCTCGCAGACGCGCGCGACGCCGGGCGTGTACGCCATCGAGAGGTCGTCGCGGTTGCGCAGCGGGACCTTGGACTCGATCGACAGCTTGCCGCCGAGGTGCATGAGGAACGTGCGGTCGCTGACGCGGTCGACGACGACGCCGGTCAGGACCCGCAGGGCGTCGACGATCTCCGAGGCGTGCTGCTCGCCGCGCGTCGCGCAGGTGACGTCGACCGTCATCTGCTCGTGGCCCGAGGCCGTGACGTCGAGGGCCGTGACGATGCCGCCGGCCTTCTCGATGGCGGTGGTGAGCTCGCTGACCGCCGTCGGCCGGGCCTGCACCTCCAGCCGTGCCGTGATGGACGAGGAGACGCTGGGTGACACCATCCGGCCATTGTGTCGCTTTCCCGCTCGTAGGGTGGCGCGCGTGAGCCTCGAGCCCCTGATGCACCTGCCCGGAGTCCGCGACGCCGTCGAGCGTGCGCGCGTCGCGTGCGAGGAGCTGCGCTGGCACGAGGCCTACCGGCGGCGCTGGCGCGAGGTGCGCGCCGAGGCCGGGCTGCGCTCGACGCGTGAGTCGGCCGCCCTGGAGGGTGCGCGCGTCCCGTTGGCCGTCGTGCGCTCGCTGGCCACCGGGGGTTCTTCCGACGACGAACCCGTCGTGGCCGGTGCGCTGCGCGCGACGGTCGTCGTGGAAGAGCTGATGCCGGCCCTCGGCGCTCGCGGAGCGGCCGCGCTGCCGCCGTTCGGACAGCTGCTCGCGCGGGTGCATGCCGCCGCGACCGGCGGGTGGCTGCCGGACGAGCACGTCGGTCGGCTCCGCGGGGACCTCCCACCGGCGGACCTGACCGGGCTCGGGCCGGCGCTCGCGGGGGATGCGCTCGCCGCTCGGGTGGACCTGCTCGCCTCGACGGTGGGCTCGTCGGACGCGCCCGCGCTCGTCGTCGCCGCGGTGGTGCATGCCGAGCTGCTCACGCTGCGGCCGTTCCGCGCGGGCAACGGCGTCGTCGCGCGTGCGACGGCCCGGCTGATCGCGACGACCCGCGGGCTGGACCCGACGGGATCGGTCGTCGAGTCGTGGTCGCTGAACCCCTACCTCGGCGCGGCGGCGGGGTTCGCGACGGGGACGCCCACCGGTGTGGCGGCCTGGATCGAGGCCTGCTCGCTGGCCACGGTCGAGGGCGCCGCACGGGCGCGTCGGGTGGCCGACGGCGTGCTCGCCGGGTCCCTCCCGGACGACTGACCCGACGTCCGTCCGGACGTCCGGCCGCGTCTCAGGTGCAGGCCGAATTCGTCCCACCCAGCGGACGGCTGTCCCAGCATGCGTCGGCCCGACCGTCCTGGCCTGCGGTCGGACCGGTGGGGGTTCCCATATGTCGCACACCGGAGTAGCAAGGAGTCACAACAGCATGACCCGCGAGGGCACCCACGCGCAGGAGAGCCCACCTATGGGCAGGTCGACCGGGCTGGTCCCGTAGCGACCGACGACGGTGCACGCATGATCACCCTCCGGTCATCGTTGGCGACGGCGCCCTCTCGGGGGCGCTGTCGTTCGTCAGGGGCGTGTGCGACGGTGCCGCAGGACGAGCCAGACGACGAGTGCCGCCGCCGCCGCGAGGACCAGGGCGCCCGACGTGATGACGCGGGCCGGCGGGCGGGGGAACGAGAACAGCGGGACCGGGCGCTCGAACGTGAGCGAGCCCCAGTCGTTCTCCGCGGCGAGCCGGCGCAGGGCACGGTCCGGGTTCACGGCGAACGCGTGGCCGACCACGCCCAGCATCGGCGCGTCGGTGATCGAGTCGGAGTACGCGTAGCAGTCCGCCAGGTCGTACCCCTGCTCGGCGGCGAGCGCCTCGATCGCGGACGCCTTGTTCTCGCCGTACGCGTAGAAGTCGATGTCGCCGGTGTACCGGCCGTCGACCACGTTCATGCGCGTCGCGATCACGTGGTCCGCGCCGAGTGCGGCCGCGATCGGCTCCACCACCTCGGAGCCGGACGCCGACACCACCACGACGTCCCGGCCGGCCGCGTGGTGCTCGTCGATGAGCGCGACCGCCTCCAGGTACACCGAGGGGTCGATCGACTCGTGCAGGGTCTCGGCGACGATCGAGGAGACCTGTGCGACGTCCCACCCGGTGACCATCCGGCTCAGCTGGGCACGCAGGCGCTCGGTCTGGTCCTCGTCGGCACCCCCCACCAGGTAGAGGAGCTGCGCGTAGGCGCTGCGCATGACCGCGCGCCGGGTCAGCAGGCCCTCGGCCAGGAACGGCCGGGAGAACGCGGTGGCCGACGACGTCGCGATGATCGTCTTGTCGAGGTCGAAGAACGCGGCGGTCCGGGGCACAGCCGACTGCGACGTCTGCTGGTCGTCCATGGTGCTCCGGGGGTCGGCGGCTGCGTGCTCCCGCGAGCCTAACGGGACTCACCGACACGTGATGGATGACCGGCGCCGACGGGGCCGACTGAGCCGTCCACAGCCCGGCCGCCGGGTGGGTGGGCCACCTTCACCGCCTCCGCCGCACCTCGTCGGCGCAGGCTGGGCCGGAGCCGGCGACCGTCCGGCCGGAAGTGGGTGGACGTGGCTGCACTGGTGCTCGGCGTCGTGGGAGCGTGCGGAGGCGCGGGTGCCTCGACGCTCGCCGCCGCGCTCGCGCGCCAGCTAGCCCGGCGGACCGCGACCGTGCTGGTCGACCTCGACCGCGGCTCGGGCGGGATCGACGTGCTGCTCGGCCTCGAGGGTGTCGACGGCATGCGCTGGCCGGACCTGCGCGACGCGCGCGGGGACGTGGCCGGTGCGGAGGTCGTCGCGCTGCTGCCGCGGTGGGGGTCGTGCGCGGTGCTCAGTGCCGACCGGTTCCGGCCCGGCCCTCCGGAGCCCGCGGTGGTCGTCGACGTCCTGCACGGGCTCTGCGCGGAGGTCGGTGCCGTCGTGCTGGACCTGGATCGCTCCGACGTCGTCGCAGGGGAGTCGTTGGTGGCCGCGTGCGACGCGGTGCTCGTCGTCGCGCCCCGAGACCTCGTCGCCGTCGCGGGAGTCCTGGCGATGCGGCCGATGCTCGACGGAGCCGGCGTCGGGCTGGTCGTCCGGGGGCCCGGGGTGCTCGGGGCGTCCGAGGTCGCCTCGGCCGTCGCGCTGCCGGTGCTGGGCACGCTGCCCCGCGACCGACGGCTGGGCGGCGACGGCGTCCCGCCGCGCGGGCGGACGGCACGGACCGCCGCGCGGCTGGTCGGTGGTCTCCTGTGAGCCTCGATGCCGCCTTCCTGGATCGGGTGCGCGCGAGGGTCGGCACCGGCGAGGCGCTCGAGGTCGCGGTCGAGGCGGCCGCGCGGTCGTCGGGCGTGGTGCTCGGGTCGAGCGCGCTGCTCACCACGGCACGAGACGTGCGCGGCGAGCTGTTCGGCGCCGGTCCGCTCCAGGCGCTGCTCGAGGATCCCGACGTGACCGACGTCCTGGTCAACGGTCCGCAGGACGTCTGGGTCGAGCGGTGCGGGCGGCTGGCCCACGTGCCGCTCGACCTCGGCTCCGAGCACGACGTCAGGGCTCTCGCCGTCCGGCTCGCGGCCGCCGGAGGACAACGGCTCGACGACGCCGCGCCCGCGGTCGACGCGCGCCTGCCCGACGGCACCCGACTGCACGCCGTCCTGCCGCCGGTCGCCGGTGGCGGGGTGCTGCTGAGCCTGCGCGTCGTGCGCTCGCGGGCCTTCACGGTCGACGAGCTGGTCCTCTCGGGGACGCTCGCGCCGTCGCTGGTCCCGGTGGTCCGCGCGCTCGTCGCGGCGCGGGCGAACGTGCTGGTCTCGGGCCGCACCGGCTCGGGCAAGACCACGCTGCTCGCCGCACTGCTCTCGCTGGTCCCCGACGACGAGCGCATCGTCGTGATCGAGGAGGCCGGTGAGCTGCAGCCGCGGCACCCGCACCTCGTCCGGCTCGTCGCGCGACAGCCCAACGTCGACGGTGCCGGTGCGGTCGGGCTCAGCGAGCTCGTCCGGAACGCGCTGCGCATGCGGCCGGACCGGATCGTGCTCGGGGAGTGCCGGGGCGCCGAGGTCCGCGAGGTGCTGGCCGCCCTGAACACCGGGCACGACGGCGGCTTCGCGACCCTCCACGCGAACGCGGCGGCCGACGTGCCGGCGCGGCTGGAGGCCCTGGCAGCGCTGGCCGGCATGTCCCGCGACGCCGTCGCCGCCCAGGCGTCGAGCGCCGTCGACGCCGTGCTGCACCTGCGCCGGGCCGGTGCCGACCGTGGTCTGCGGCACGTGGCCGAGGTCGGGGTGGTCCGTCGGTCGTCCGCGGGCGCGCTGGAGGTGCTCGACGCCGTCCGGGCGGACCCCGGCGGAGCGTGCGTCCGCGGGCCGGGGTGGTCCGCGCTCGCGGAGCGGCTCGGGCTGCGATGACGGTCGTGGCCGGTCTCGCGGTCGCCGCGGCGATCCTGGTGCTCGGCTCGCGGGTCCCGCGTCGCGTGGTCGCCTCGCCCTCGAGGCGGCGTGGGAGCAGGCGACGAGGGCGGTCGTCGCTCGACGCGCCCGAGCTGTCCGCGGTCCTGGCGGCGGCCGCTGCGCACCTGCGGGCCGGTGCCCCGCCCGCGGAGGCCTGGGCGCGGGCGCTGGGCCGTCGTGTGGGCCGGGTGCCGTCCGTCGTCGACCTGACCGGACCGGTCTCGCGCCGGGTTTCGGGCCACGTTCAGCGGGCAGCGGCCGTCGCCGCAGCGGCGCGGTTGTCCGACGAGCTCGGAGCCCCGCTCGCCGCGGTCCTCGACCGGGTCGGTGTGGGACTGGCGGCCGACGAGGAGTGCGAGGGCGAGCGGATAGCGGCGCTCGCCGGTCCCCGCGCCACCGCTCAGGTCCTGGCGTGGCTGCCCCTGCTCGGGCTCTTGCTGGGCGTCGCGCTCGGCGCCGACCCGGTCGCGGTGGTGCTCGATGGCGGGGTGGGGACCGCGGCGGCCGTGTGCGGTGTCGGGCTGGTGCTGCTCGGGCGGTGGTGGACGAAGGCGCTGCTGGCGCGTGCGGAACGCGACGCCGGAGCGTCGACGGGCCGGCGCCCGGGTGGCCTCGACGCGCCGCCAGGTCGGCAGGCCGGCGGCGTCATCCCGCGGCGGGCGGCATGACCGGTGTTGTCGTGGTCCTCGCGGTCCTGGGTGCGACGAGCCCGTGGTGGTGCCGTCGACCGGTCCGCGCGTCGCGGCCACGGGGCACGGCAGCCGCAGCGCCGGTCGCGTCGGACCCGGTGCTGCTCCTCGACCTCGTCGAGGTCGCGCTCTCGACCGGCGCGTCGGTGCCGCGCGCGCTGGAAGCCGTCGGCTCGGCGGTCGGTGGTCCGTCCGGCGAGGGCCTCGCGCGGGCGTCGGCGTCGCTCCTGCTCGGGGCGTCCTGGCGATCCGCGTGGGCGGGGTCGCCGCCGGCACTCCAGCACGTCGCCGACGTTCTGGAGGCGAGCTGGACCAGCGGCTCCGCGCCGGGACCCGCGCTGCGCGCACGCGCGGACCAGCTCCGTCGTCGGCGTCGCGCGCGTGCCCGGGCCGCGGCCGGGGCGCTCGGCGTGCGACTCGTCCTGCCGCTCGGGCTCTGCTTTCTGCCCGCGTTCGTCCTGCTCGGCCTGGTGCCGATGGTCCTCAGCCTCGCGACCGGGCTGTTCGGGTGACGCATCCACAGCCCGCTCCGTGTCGGTCGCGCGCACCAATCGTCGGTGGGCCGGTTCGGCGGTCGTGCACCGCCGCAGGCTGGGTGGGACGCCGCAGTGGCGTCGTCCCGAAGGAGAGGTGAAGGCCATGAAAGAGGACGAGGGGAACGCGACCGCCGGGACCACCGAGCGGGGGGCGCCGCCGTGGCAGGAGCCGATGTCGGCGGACCGGTCGGTGCACTTCCTCGAGCCCCGGCTCGCGGCGCGCCGTCGACGAGCCGTCCTGCCGACCTTCGTCGCGACCGTGCGGGACCGTGGCCGGCACGTCGGCGACGAGCTCGCCGAGGCGGGGATGGCGACCGCCGAGTACGCGATCGCGACGCTCGCGGCGGTCGGGTTCGCGGGGCTGCTGGTGGTGATCCTGCGCGGCAACGAGGTGCGGGGGTTCCTGCTCGCGATCATCCGGCAGGCGCTGGGGCAGTGACGGGTCGACGCCTCGCCCGGCGCGTCGCCGGCGCCCGAGATCGGGGGAGCGTCACGGCGGAGCTGGCGGTCGGGCTGCCCGCCGTGGTGCTCGTGCTCGTCGCGCTGCTCGCGGTGTCGTCGGCGGCGATCGCCCAGACGAGGTGCGCCGACGGCGCGCGGGCCGGCGCGCGGTCGGCGGCGCTCGGTGAGGACGATGCGGCGGTCGTGGCGACCGCGCGCCGGGTGGCCGGCGCAGGTGCGGAGGTGAGCGTGTCGCGCTCCGACGGCTGGGCGAGCGTCACGGTGTCGGATGCCGTCGGTCCCTGGCGGGGCGTCCCGCTGCGCGCGTCGTCGACGTCCGTGGCGCGGGACGAGCCGTGAGCGCGTTCCGTCGCTGGCGGACCGTTGCTCGCGGCCGCCACGGACCCCGGGCTCGACGGCCGTGGCGTCCGTCCGTGAACGACGAGGGGTCGGGGACCGTGATCCTGATCGGGCTCGTGTGCGTCGTGATCGTCATGGCCGCGTTCCTCGGGCTGCTCGCCTCGGCACAGTCGGCACGGGCACGCGCTCAGGCGGCCGCCGACCTCGCGGCGCTCGCGGCGGCGTCGCGGCTCCTGCCGCTCGGGGCCGGGGACCCGTGCGGTATCGCGGGCCAGACCGCGTCACGCAACGGCGGACGGCTGGCGGTCTGCGAGGACGAGGGCGGCGGGGTGGTGCGCGTGCGGGTCGTCGTGTCGACGCAGGTCGGTGCCGCGTCCGCCGAAGCCAGGGCCGGCCCGGCATCCGCGCGTGGCTGACGACCGGMGCTCGATCGGCGGGCGGGTTTCTGCCGACCGGCACGCTCAGGCGGGGGCGTGGGCGAGGACCGCGTCGAGCAGGCGGACGGCGGCGGCCTTCTCCAGCGGGTTGTTGGCATTGCCGCACTTGGGCGACTGGACGCACGCGGGGCAGCCCGAGACGCAGCGGCAGGCGGCGATCGCGTCGCGGGTGGCCCTCAGCCAGGTCGCGCCCAGGGTGAACCCGCGCTCCGCGAAGCCGGCACCGCCGGGGTAGCCGTCGTGCACGAAGACCGTGGCCATGCCCGTGTCCGCGTGCAGTGCTGTGGACAGGCCGCCGAGGTCCCAGCGGTCACACGTGGCGAGGAGCGGGAGGAGCCCGATCGACGCGTGCTCGGCGGCGTGCAGGGCGCCCGGGGCTGTCTCGGCGTCGACCCCGGCGGCCTCCAGGACGGAGGCGGGCGCGGTCCACCAGACGGCGGTCGTGCGCAGCGTGCGCTCGGGCAGGTCCAGCGTCTCGTTGCCGAGGATCTGCAGGTCGGGGATGCGTTTGCGCTGGTAGCCGGTGACCTGGGTGGTGACGTCGACCGCGCCGAACCCCCAGGTGACCGGTCCCCACGGGACCTGCGCGTCGACCGAGCGGATCTCGGTGCTCGTCGCGTGCCGGGACCAGGTGCCGTAGTCGACGTCCCGCCGCGTGACCAGGGCGACGCCGTCCTCCAGGCGCAGCTCGTCGACGACGAAGGTCAGCCCCTGGTGCACGTAGACCGCGCCGGTGTGCACGGTCGAGTCGGCGGACCCCGCATCGACCGTGCCGAGCAGGCGGCCGGTCACGGACTCCACGACCCGGACGGGGTCGCCGCCCGAGCCGCGCAGGTCGGTCAGCCGGCTGGCCACCTCGTTGCGCGTCCAGTACCAGCCCGACGGCCGCCGGCGCAGGGCACCGCGCTCGACCAGCTCGCCCAGCAGCTCGAACGTGCGCGGGCCGAAGCGGTCCAGCTCCTCGAACCGCAGCGGCAGCTCGGCGGCCGCGGCGCAGAGGTGGGGAGCGAGGACATAGGGGTTGGTCGTGTCGAAGACCGTGGCCTCGACCGGGGTGTCGAAGATCGCCTCGGGGTGGTGCACCAGGAACGTGTCGAGCGGGTCCTCGCGCGCGACGAGGGCGACCAGACCGTCCGCACCGGCCCGCCCGGCGCGGCCCGCCTGCTGCCACAGCGAGACGCGCGTGCCGGGCCAGCCCGCGATCAGCACCGCGTCGAGCCCCGAGATGTCGACGCCCAGCTCCAGGGCGTTCGTCGTCGCCAGGGAGAGCAGCGACCCCGTGCGGATCGCGTGCTCCAGCGCGCGCCGCTCCTCGGGCAGGTAGCCGCCGCGGTACGCCGACACCTTGCGGCCGAGCGACGGGTCGACCTCCTCGAGGTGTCCGCGGGTCGAGGCCGCGACGGACTCGGCGCCGCGACGCGACCGCGTGAACGCGAGGGTGCGCGCGCCCGCGATGGTCAGGTCGGCCAGCAGGTCCGCGATCTCGGCGGTCGCGGTGCGGCGGGGCCGGTCGGCGGGTTCGCTGACGACGCGCTCGCCCGTGCCGACAGGCCCGGAGCCCTCGCGCGCGATGGCCAGCGCGGACAGCGCGGTGGTCGCCGAACCCGCGGAGCCCACGCCTGGGTCGCCGGGCGCGACGCTCGGGTCGCTCGTCGTCGAGGACCCCCAGACGTCGTCGGGCTTGGGCGGGCCGAGGTCGTCCGGTGCGCGCGCCAGGTCCGGCAGCGGCAGGTCGGTGGCCCAGGGGTCGTCGTCGGACACGGGGTAGGCGACGCCGGGCAGCTCCGGGGGCTGCCACAGCACGAACGTCTTGCGACCGGCGGGGGAGGCGTCGGTGGTCACGGCGGTGACCTCGGACGGGTCGACGCCGATCAGCCGGGCGGCGCTGACCGCCGGGTCGGAGGTCGTCGCGGACGCGAGCAGGAACGTCGGCGTCGCGCCGTAGGACTCGGCCAGCCGCCGCAGCCGTCGCAGGACCAGCCCGACGTGCGCACCGAAGACGCCGCGGAAGGCGTGGCACTCGTCGAGCACCACGAACTGCAGCGAGCCGAGCAGCCGGGCCCACCGCCGGTGCTGCGGCAGGAGCGCGAAGTGCAGGAAGTCGGGGTTGGTGAGCACGACGTCGGCGTACTCCTGCACCCAGCGCCGCTCCTCGAGCGAGGTGTCGCCGTCGCAGGTCGCGATCCGGGTGTCCTGCGTCCGCGACGCGACGAGCAGCCGGTCGAGGGCGACGAGCTGGTCGGCGGCCAGGGCCTTGGTCGGGCAGAGGTACAAGGTGGTGGCACGTCGGGCCAGCGACTCGATCCGGCCAGGGTCGAGCGTCGACCGGGCCGCGGCCGCGCGGACGCGGGAGAGCGCGGGCAGCCAGAACGCGAGGGACTTGCCGGAGCCGGTGGACGTCGCCAGGACCGTGTGCCGGCCGGACCAGGCCGCATCCGCCGCCGTCGCCTGGTGGGTCCACGGCCGCTCGACGCCGAGCGCCCGGTACCCGCGCACCAGGTCGACGTCGGCCCACGAGGGCCAGTCCGCCTGGGTGCCCTCCCGGGCAGGCAGGTGCCGGACGTGGGTCATCCGGTCGGCTCGTCGGCCCCCGGCGAGCAAGACGTCGAGCAGCTCGCCGGATCCCACCACCGGGTCATCCTCGCACCGGGTGACGCCCGCGCTGGCAGGATCGGAGCATGGCGGCCCGCATCGACCTCAACTGCGACCTCGGAGAGGACGTCGACCCGTGGGCGCCGGGGGTCGACGGTCTGGACACGCTGCTGCTTGACGTCGTGACCAGCGCGAACGTGGCCTGCGGGTTCCACGCTGGCGATGCGCGCGTGATGGCGGCGGTCTGCCGGGCCGCAGCGGTCCGCGGCGTGTCGATCGGTGCGCACGTCTCCTACCTGGACCGCGAGCACTTCGGACGCCGTGTCCTCGACGTGCCGCCGGACGTGCTGCGCGCGCAGGTGGCCTACCAGCTGGGCGCCCTGCAGGCCGTCGCGCGCACGGTCGGCGCCACGGTCGCCTACGTGAAGCCCCACGGCGCGCTCTACAACACCGTGGTGCACGACGAGGGGCACGCGCGCGCCGTCGTCGAGGCCGTCGACCTGCCGATCGTCGGGCTGCCGGGCTCCGCGGTGCTGGCGCTCGCGGAGCAGCGGGGTCTGCGCACCGTGACCGAGGCGTTCGCCGACCGCGGCTACCGCGCCGACGGGACTCTCGTGCCCCGCTCGCAGGACGGTGCGCTGGTCACCGATGCCGCGCAGGTCGCGGCCCGGGTGGTCCGGATCGCCGACGAGGGGCTGGTGACCTCCGTCGACGGCACGGACGTCGAGGTGCGCGCCGAGTCCGTGTGCGTCCACTCCGACACCCCCGGCGCCGTCGTGCTCGCGCGGTCGGTCCGGCGCGCCCTGGAGGAGTCCGGCGTCGTGGTCCAGCCCTTCGCGACGACATGAGCGGGGCCGTGGGCGTCGAGCCCGACGAGTTCCGCGTGGTGCCGTTCGGTGACGACGCGGTGCTCGTCGAGCTCGCCGACCTCACGGCCGTCCGGGCCCTGGATGACGCGATCCGTGCGGCCCGCGAGGCGGTGGTCCCCGAGAGGGAGGCCGACGAGGGCGAGGCGCCCGGCGCAGGGCGCTCGGCGGTCGTCGCGACGATCGTCGACCAGGTTCCCGCGGCGCGCACGCTCCTGCTGCGGGTTGCCCCCGGCGCGGACCCCGTCGCGCTGGAGCCCGTGGTGGCCGAGGCGTGGGCGCACCGCACGGCTGCCGTCGCCAGGTCCGAGGCGGGCGAGCTGGTCACGCTCGAGGTCGCCTACGACGGCGAGGACCTCGACGGTGTCGCCGAGCTGACCGGGCTGTCGGTCGCCGAGGTCGTCGCCCGCCACACCGGCGCGGAGTACACGGTCGCGTTCGGCGGCTTCATGCCCGGCTTCGCCTATCTGACCGGCCTCGACCCGGTGCTGCGCGTCCCGCGGCTGGCGTCCCCGCGGCAGAAGGTCCCGGCCGGGTCGGTCGCGATCGCCGACGAGTTCAGCGCGGTCTACCCGGCGGCTACCCCGGGCGGCTGGCGGCTGCTCGGGACGTGCAGCACCAGGCTGTTCGACGTCGACCGCGACCCGCCCGCGGTCCTGCCGCCGGGCACCCGGGTCCGGTTCGTGGAGACGCGATGATCGAGGTCCTCGACCCCGGTGTCCTCACGCTCGTCCAGGACCTCGGCCGGCCGGGCTGGGCGCACATCGGCGTGGGTCGATCGGGTGCGGCCGACGCGGGGTCGCTGCGGCTCGGCAACCGGCTCGTCGCCAACGACGAGGGCGCCGCAGGCCTCGAGGTGCTGCTCGGAGGGCTGCGGGTCCGGGCCACCACCGCGCTGACCGTGGCGGTCACGGGTGCGCCCGGACCGGTGTGGGTGGCCGGGACGCCCGTCGCGCACAACGCGGTGCTCGAGCTGGTCGCCGGTGCCGAGCTCCGGGTCGGCACGTCGCCGCACGGACTGCGGTCCTACGTCGCGGTGCGCGGCGGGATCGACGTGCCTCCGGTCCTGGGCTCGAGGTCCACCGACCAGCTGGCCGGCATCGGCCCGGCCCCGCTGCGTGCCGGCGACGTGCTCCCGGTCGGGGCGCCACCGCAGGAGTGGCCGTTCGTCGAGCTCGCCCCGGAGCGCCCGTGGCCGACCCACGTCGTGCTGCCGGTGACCGCCGGCCCGCAGGTCGACTGGTTCGACGACGGGCTCGCGGTGTTGTGCGGAGACGAGTACACGGTGACGCCGGCGACGAACCGAGTTGCGCTGCGCCTTGCGGGACGGGCGGTCCAGCGGCGCGACTCGGCCGAGCTGCCGTCCGCCGGGCTGGTACCCGGGGCCGTGCAGATCCCGCCGGACGGTCAGCCCGTCGTCTTCGGCGTCGACCATCCGGTGACGGGCGGCTACCCGGTGCTCGCCGTCGTCCGCCACCGAGCCATCGACCTGCTCGCCCAGGTGCGGCCCGGGGAGGCGGTCCGGTTCGTCGTCGGCTGAGGGCGCGACAACCCCAGAACCGGTCGGACCGTCAGCGGTACCCCGACGCGTCCGCGGGCAGACCGGCCCCCTGCACCTCCGCGAGGTAGCGCCAGCAGTCGGGCCGCGAGCCGTCGACGTCGGTGAACCCGTACTCCTGGGCCAGCCCGCCCGACGAGAACGAGCCGCCGTTGTGGCGGTGCAGGTCCGGGTCGGCGGCGAGCGCGGCGACGGCCCGTCCCACGAACAGCGGGCTCTCGGAGATCGCGGCGAAGTGCCGGTCGGACGCGTTCTGCCAGTTCTCCTCGGTCACGCCCATGTGCTCGAGCATCATCTCGGAGCGCAGCCAGCCCGGGGTCAGGGCGACCGCGGTGCCGCCGACCGGGGCGAGCTCGTGGCCCAGCGTGAACGCGAGCCGCACGGGGACGGCCTTGGCCAGGTCGTAGAACGACGAGACCCGATAGGTCGCCTCGTTGTACTCGCGCGTCCCGTCGGTCATCTCGACGACGAGCCCGCCCGGGGCGCGCGACAGCAGCGCGAGCGCGAAGTGGTTGGTGACGAGGTGCGTCCGCGTCACGTTGTCGAGCATCCGCAGGCCGCCCGCAAGGTCGTGCTCCCAGACCGGCACGTCCCACTCGATGAGGTTCTCGCCGCCCCACACGTCGTTGACCAGCACGTCGAGGCGCCCGTGGTCGGCGTCGATCCGCTGCACGAGCGCCGCGACCTCGTCGGGAACCGCGTGGTCCACCCGCACCGGGATGCCCGTCCCGCCCGCGGCCGACACCCGCGCGGCGGTCTCCTCGATCGTCTCGGAGCGGTCGTACGACGAAGATGAGAACGACGAAGAGGAGGACGACGAATCGGAGGACGACGACGAGCGCGCCGCGCTGCTGCGCCCGGTGCAGTACACCGTCGCGCCCGCCTCGCCGAGCGCCACGGCGATCCCACGACCCGCACCACGCGTCGCCCCGGCGACGAGCGCGACCTTCCCTTCCAACGTCACGCCCGCGACCGTAGCGACTCCCACCGACACGCACCCGGCAGGGTGAAACCTGCCGTGTCCGGTTTGTCAGATATTGACACGGTTCCCCCGAGGGCGTGAACTCGGCAGCGGGACGACTGGCCGCCGGCGCCGCGGCGTCCGCTCCCGCTCACCGGGGAGCCACCGATGCGTGCTCGCAAGGGTGTCGTCGCGCTCGCGGTGGGCGCGTTCGTCGTCGGACTCGTCTCCCCTGCCGCCGCGAGCGGCGTCGCACCGGGACTGCCGCAGCTCGTCGCGCCTGCCGCGGGCTCGACCGTCCCGACCGGTGGTCAGCTGCAGGTCCGGGCCAATGACCCGGACGACGCGCGCGTCGACGTCACGTTCCACGCAGCAGCACGCACGGCGGGCACCCCCGGTGCCGGAGCGCCGTTCACGTTGATGCTGATGCCGGACACGCAGAACTACGTGAGCACGTCGGCGAACACGGACATCATGCGGCAGCAGGCGCAGTGGATCGCCGACACCAAGAACCAGCTGAACACGGTGTTCGTGGCTCATCTCGGCGACATCGTCGGCGTCGACACCTCGGTCACGCAGTGGCAGCGCGCCTCGCAGTACATGGGCATCCTCGACGCCGCGAACATCCCGAGCGCGGTGCTGCCGGGCAACCACGACATGAACCTGACGACGGGTGAGGCGCCGCTCTACCAGCAGTACTTCCCGGTCAGCCGGTACGCGAGCGCGGGGTGGAACTCGCCGACCGCGTCCTACGGCGGCTACCTCGGGCAGGACCAGTTCGGCGACGACCCCGTCGACCGGCAGAACCTCGACAGCTACTCGCTGTTCAGCGCGGACGGCATGGACTTCCTGCTGCTCAGCCTCGAGTTCAACGCACCGGACTACGTGGTCGACTGGGCCAAGCGCGTGCTCGCGGCGTACCCGGACCGGCGCGCGATCATCGCGACCCACAGCTACATCTGGATGACGGGCGAGCTGACCACCCAGGTCGCGCGTCTGGACGGCGGCAACAGCGGCGTCGACCTGTGGAACAAGCTCGTCCAGCCGAGCTGCTCGGTGTTCCTCGTCGTGAACGGGCACTTCTCCGACGACGTCACGGCCGAGGCCCGGCGCACCGACACCAACGCGTGCGGCAAGCCCGTGCAGTCGATGCTCACCGACTACCAGGACCGCGACCGCGGCGGGAACGGCTGGCTGCGGTACCTGACGTTCGACCCGGCGGCGGACCAGATCCGCGCGACGACGTACTCACCGTTCCTCGGCCAGTTCGAGACGGACGCCGACAGCGCGTTCACGGTGCCGTACGACATGACCACGCCCGCGCCGCTGCCGGTCGTCGGGACCGCGAACGTGGCCGCGGGCGCGGTGGCGTCGGTCGCCGTACCCGACCTGCCCCTGGGCACGGTCGTGGACTGGTACGCGACGGTCGACGACGGCACGACGGTCACCCGCGGGCCTACCTGGTCGTACACGGCGGCGGGCGCCGGACCGACCGTGCTGGGCAGCGACGGGTTCGGCCGTACGGTGGCCAGCGGCTGGGGCACCGCAGAGGTCGGCGGCGCGTGGACGCACACGGGTGGCAATCCCAAGTTCTCCGTGGCGTCGGGGGTGGGCCGAGAGACGATCCCGCCCGGCTACACGGTGACGTCGGCGCTCGCGGGGGTCTCGTCGACGAGCACGGACCTGTCGTTCACGGTCGGCACCGACCGGGTGCCGGACACGGCGCTCTACCTCACGGCGTCGGCCCGGCTCGTCGGCACCGCCGATTACGGCGCGCGCATCAAGGAGCTGCCCGGCGGCATCGTGCAGCTGCACCTCATGCGCTCGGGGACGGCCCTCGTCGGCAACACGGTCCCCGGCCTGGTCCTGGCCCCCGGGGAGAGGCTGCGCGTCCGCGTGCAGGTCGAGGGCACCGGTCCGACGACGATCCGCGCTCGCACCTGGAAGGCCGGCGCCGCCGAGCCGAGCACCTGGCAGTACACGACGACCGACGGCACCGCGGGCCTGCAGGTGCCCGGGGCAGTCAGGCTCACCAGCTACATCGGCTCGGCGATCACGGGCGGCGCGCTCCTCGTGTCGTTCGACGACGTCCTGGCGACGGGCGTCGGCACCACACCGCCGCCGGCCAACGTCGCGCCCACGCCGCGGATCGTCGCGACCCCGACCGGTCTGAGCGTCGCCGTGGACTCGGGCACCTCGAGCGACCCGGACGGCACGATCGTGTCGCGCGCCTGGACGTTCGGCGACGGCGCCACCGCGACGACGCCCGCCGCGAACCACACGTACGCCGCGGCAGGCACCTACACCGTGGGCCTGACGGTGACGGACGACGACGGTGCGTCGGCGACCACCACGACTCCCGTCACGGTCACGGCCCCGCCGGCCAACGTCGCGCCCACGCCGCGGATCGTCGCGACACCCACGGACCTGACGGTCGCGGTGGACTCGGCCACCTCGAGCGACCCGGACGGCACGATCGTGTCGCGCGCCTGGACGTTCGGCGACGGTGCGACGGCCACGACGGCCGCCGCCAGCCACACGTACGCCGCGGCAGGGACGTACACCGTCGGCCTGACCGTGACGGACGACGACGGTGCGTCGGCGACCACCACGACTCCCGTGACGGTCACGGCCCCGCCGGCCAACGTCGCGCCCACGCCGCGGATCGTCGCGACACCCACGGACCTGACGGTCGCGGTGGACTCGGCCACCTCGAGCGACCCGGACGGCACGATCGTGTCGCGCGCCTGGACGTTCGGCGACGGTGCGACGGCCACGACGGCGGCCGCCAGCCACACGTACGCGGCGGCCGGCACCTACACCGTCGGCCTGACGGTGACGGACGACGACGGCGCGTCCGCGACGACGACCAGCCCGGTGACCGTGACCGCGCCACCGGTGCAGACGGCGCTCGCCGTCGACGCGTTCGGCCGCACCGTGACGGGCGGCTGGGGGAGCGCCGACCTGGGCGGCGCGTGGACGCTCACCGGCGGCAACACGCGGTTCTCGGTGAGCGGCGGCGTGGGCCTGGAGGCACCGGCGCCGGGCGGCACGGTCACCGCGAAGCTCGCGGGCGTCGCGGCCACGTCCACCGACACGCAGGTCACGCTGGGGCTCGACGCCGTCCCGACGGGCACGATCCAGCTGGTCGTCGCCGGTCGCGTGGTCGGCACGGCCGTCTACGGGGCCCGCGTGAAGCTGCTGAGCACCGGTGGCGTCCAGCTGTACACCGACCGCAGCGGCGCGGCGATGTCCGGCGGGACGCTGCCGGGCCTGACGCTCGCGGGCGGCGAACGGCTCCGGGTCAGGGTGCAGGTGCAGGGCGTCTCGCCGACGACGCTGCGGATCCGCGCGTGGAAGGTCGGGGCGCCCGAGCCCGCGACCTGGCAGTACACGGCGACCGACTCGACCGCCGGCCTGCAGAGCGCGGGAGCGGTCCACCTGCAGACCTACCTGAGCTCGACGGCGGCGGCCACGGCGGTGCGGTTCGACGACCTCGCGGTCACGCCGGTGGGGTGAGTCTGTTTGAATGCCCTCCAAGGGAGGGATACGTGGACATTCGCGTGACCAGTCGGGACGTCGGTCCCCGCACCGTCGTCGAGGTCGCCGGCGAGATCGACGTGTCGTCCGCCGACGCCCTGCGCGACGAGCTCTCGAACGTGCTGGGCCGGGAGCGCACCGACCTCGTCATCGACCTGCGGGCGGTCCAGTTCATGGACTCGACGGGCCTCGGTGTCCTCGTCGGGACCCTGAAGAAGGTGYGGACCCAGGGCGGCACCCTGCAGCTCGTGATCGACAACGAGCGGCTGCTCAAGGTCCTGCGCCTCACCGCGCTGCTGCAGGTGTTCACCGTCCACGACACCCTCGAGGCCGCGCTCAGCGCGTGATCTCCCGCAGCTCCACGCTCCACGGTCCGGTCGCGGACGGGGCGCCGAGGTCGGCCACCCCGCCGCCGGTCACGTGAGGGTCACCTCGAACGGTGTGCCGTAGACCGTCCCCTCGAGCCACTCGAGGTCGTCGCTGGCCATCGAGACGCCGTTGTGGTGGATGCCGCCGAGGTACTGCGCCGGGTAGACGGTGTAGGTGCCTGCGGGTAGCGGCTCGCCGGTCGAGTCCCCCCACTCCTCGTCGCACGCCAGGAGCGGGCTTTCCTCGGCGACGGGCATCGTGACGCCGTGGCCGAGGTCCTCGCCGCTCATCCACCCGTCCATCGGCTGGAGCGTGGAGCCGACCACGACGCCGTCGCGCACGACGACGTAGTCCACCGTGTACGCGACGCCGACACTGACGCGGTCGGGGCCCGAGTACCGCAACGTGCCGTCGACGCGCAACGGGCTGCCGGCGGGGATCGTCGTCGGACCGGGGACGACCTGCAGCTCGAACATCCACGAGGTCGCCGGAGCGGCCGGCGCCGGTTTGCCACAGGTCTGGACCGACGCGGTGTTCGGGCTCGGCACGAGCGGGATGTCGGTCCACGGCGTGGCGCGCGCCTGCGTCGCCTCGCCGGTCACGGTGAACAGCACCGGCTCGCCGATCGACGTCCGAGCGGTCGCGGCCGCGAGGTCGGCGGCCTGCTCGATCGTGATCTCGCCCGCGTTCAGCTTCTGGGCCGCGTCATCGTCCTCGGTCGCCGTCGTGAACACGTCCCAGGTGACGAGCGAGTACGAACCGGCAGGAAGGGGCGCGCCCGCCGTCGAGGTGCCGTCGTCGCACACGGCCAGGTCGAGAGCTCCGCGGTAGTTCACGACGCCCGCGTCCGTGTACGGGTAGATGAGGTCGTCGCCGATGTCACGGCCCTCGTACAGGTCGCCGGCAGCGACGACGACGCCGTCACGCAGCACGGCGAGCCGCGGGCCGGCGGAGGGGACGAAGACGTAGGGCGGCGCGGCTTCGCCCGTCACCTGCCAGTGGGTCTGCAGCCCGAGGGGCTCGCCGGCGGTGACGGTCGAGGCGTCGAGGCGCAGGTCGGCGGAGAAGCCGATGGTCTCGACCGGGGCGGCGGGCGCGGCGTCGGCCAGCGCCCCGCACGTCCCGAACGGCAGCGCGGGGTCGCCGGTCGGAAGCACGACCGCGGGCGGCGCGGCCGGGGTCGGCGTGGGGGCCGTCGTCCGGCTCGCGGTGGGTTCCGCGACGGGCGCCGCCGCGCTCTCGCGCTGGACGGCGTAGGCGACACCGGCGAGCAGGAGCGCAACCGTCGTGATCCCCGCCGTGGTCCAGACGACGCGACGGCGATGCCCCCCGTGCTCCGGATCCGTGCTCGACTCGCTGCCCACTGCATCGCCCCCTCGTGCCGGCGCGTCCGGCCATGGCGCCACCCTGACGCAGGATCGACACGACAGGGGCGCGACACGATCACGATCAGGTTGCGACCCGGACGCCACCGTGGCAGCGCGCCCACGATCAGGTGAACGCCCGCCGTTCGCGCCGCGCTCGGGCGCCCGTCACACGATGGACGCGTCGTGGTGCGATCCAGGTCACATCTCATGGCTAGACTCGCCCGGTCACACAGCAACGGGGCTGGATGGCAGGCCGCGGTCCGGGGGGTCCGCGCCGGTGTCGAGGAGGATGCATGGTCGAGCTCGGGTCCACGAGCCTCACGATCGTCGGTGTCATCGCGGCGATCGCCGTCGTGTCACTGATCTTCGCTGTCGTACTACGCCGCCAGGTGCTCGCGGCGGGCGAGGGCACCGAGAAGATGCAAGACATCGCCAAGGCGGTGCAGGAGGGGGCCTCGGCCTACCTGAGCAGGCAGTTCCGCACCCTGGCGCTGTTCGCGGTCGTCGTGTGCGCCCTGCTCTTCCTGCTCCCCGGCGACGGCGGCGTCAAGGTCGGGCGGTCCGTCTTCTTCCTCGTCGGCGCCGTGTTCTCGGCGACGATCGGGTACCTGGGCATGTGGCTCGCGACGCGGGCGAACGTCCGGGTCGCCGCGGCCGCGTCCCAGCCGGGCGGGCGTGCCGAGGGTTCGCGCATCGCGTTCAAGACCGGCGGCTTCGTGGGCATGAGCGTGGTGGGCCTGGGCCTGCTCGGTGCCTCCGCGGTCGTCCTCATCTACAAGGGCGAGGCGCCCGCGGTCCTCGAGGGCTTCGGCTTCGGTGCCGCGCTGCTCGCCATGTTCATGCGCGTCGGCGGCGGCATCTTCACCAAGGCCGCGGACGTCGGCGCCGACCTCGTCGGCAAGGTCGAGCAGGGCATCCCCGAGGACGACCCGCGCAACGCGGCGACGATCGCCGACAACGTGGGCGACAACGTCGGCGACTGCGCCGGCATGGCGGCGGACCTGTTCGAGTCCTACGCCGTGACGCTCGTCGCGGCGCTCATCCTGGGCAAGGCCGCGTTCGGCGAGCAGGGTCTCGTGTTCCCGCTCATCGTCACGGCGATGGGGGCGATCGTCGCCGTCCTCGGTGTGGCGATCACGCGCGTCCGCGGCGCCGAGTCGGGCCTGACCGCGATCAACCGCGGCTTCTACATCGCCGCGCTGGTCGGCGTCCTGCTCTCCGCGATCGCCGCGTTCATCTACCTGCCGTCGACGTTCGCCGAGATCGACGGCGTCGCGTCCGGCCTCGCCGACCACGCGGGCGACCCGCGTCTCATCGCGTCGGTCGCGGTCGCCATCGGCGTCGTCCTGGCCGGCATCATCCTGTGGGTCACGGGCTACTTCACCGGGACGACGAGCAAGCCGACGCTCCACGTCGCGCGCACCACGCTCACGGGCGCGGCCACGGTCGTCCTGTCGGGCATCGGCGTCGGCTTCGAGTCGGCCGTCTACACCGCCGGCATCATCGCCGCCGCGATCTGCGGGGTCTTCCTGCTGGCCGGCGGATCGATCGGCCTGGCCCTGTTCCTCATCGCCCTGGCCGGCTGCGGCCTGCTGACCACCGTCGGCGTCATCGTGGCGATGGACACGTTCGGCCCGGTGAGCGACAACGCGCAGGGCATCGCCGAGATGTCGGGCGACGTCACCCCCGAGGGCGCGCAGATCCTCACGGACCTCGACGCCGTGGGCAACACCACCAAGGCCGTCACCAAGGGAATCGCGATCGCGACGGCCGTGCTCGCCGCGACCGCGCTGTTCGGCTCGTACGCGGATGCGGTGCAGACCGCCGTCAGCGACGTCACGGGCTCGGTCGGCAGCGACCTCCAGGCCGCGATGCTCAACTACCAGATCATCAGCCCGGTCACCCTCGTCGGCGTGATCCTCGGCGGCGCGACGGTGTTCCTCTTCTCGGGCCTGGCCATCGACGCGGTCACCCGCGCGGCCGGTGCCATCGTGTTCGAGGTCCGCCGCCAGTTCCGCGAGCACCCGGGGATCATGACGTACGAGGAGCGCCCCGAGTACGGCCGCGTCGTCGACATCTGCACGCGCGACTCGCTGCGCGAGCTGTCCACCCCGGGCCTCCTCGCGGCGTTCGCGCCGATCGCCGTCGGCTTCGGTCTGGGCGTCGGCCCGCTCGCCGGGTTCCTCGGTGGGGCCATCGCGGCCGGCGTCCTCATGGCCGTGTTCCTCGCCAACTCGGGCGGCGCCTGGGACAACGCGAAGAAGATCGTCGAGGACGGCAACTTCGGCGGCAAGGGCTCCGACGCCCACGCGGCCGCGGTCATCGGCGACACCGTCGGCGACCCGTTCAAGGACACCGCCGGCCCGGCCATCAACCCGCTGATCAAGGTCATGAACCTGGTCGCGCTGCTCATCGCCCCGGCCGTCGTGGCCGTCTCGGTGGGCGACGACGCGAACACGGCGCTGCGCATCGGGATCGCGGCCGTGGCCGCGGCCATCGCGTTCGGTGCCGTCATCGCGTCCCGCCTGCGTGCGGCGCGCGACGACAAGGGCGACCTGACCCGCGAGGCGGAGAAGCTGCTCGCCCGCTGAGGTCCGCACGTGACGCCCCCGGCCGCTGCTGCGACCGGGGGCGTCGCTATGGTGTCCAGCGTGCAGCGCAACGACCTGGTGCGGGAGGTGGCGGTCGCGTTCGCGGCGTGCACGCGCGTGGTGGGCAACGACGTCGACGAGCTCGTGCGGCCGAGCCGGCTGACCGCCCCGCTCGCCGAGCTCCTGTGGAACCTGGACCCGGAGACCGACCCGCCCGCGATGAAGGACCTCGCGCTGACGATGCGCTGCGACCGGTCCAACGTCACCACGCTGGTCGAGCGCCTCGGTGCGCTCGGGCTGGTGAACCGGTCGGAGGACCCGCTGGACCGGCGCTCGAAGGTCGTCACGCTCACGCCGGCGGGCCGGGCGACGCGCACCGTGACCGCGGGCGCGCTCGGCGAGGACTCCGCGTTCGCGGCCCTGTCCGACGGCGACCTGGTCGAGCTCGCCCGGCTGCTGGCACTGCTCGGCGCATGAGGGTCATGACCTACAACCTCAAGGGGTTGCACATGTCGGCCCAGGCGGCCGCGTCCGTCGTCCGGTCCGCGGAGCCCGACGTGCTCGCCGTCCAGGAGCCGCCCCGCGGACTGTTCGGCCGGCGTCGCATGCGCCGGTTCGGGGCGGCGGTCGGGCTGGTCCCGGTGGTCAGCGGCCGGGGCGCCCGCACGACGGCGCTGCTGGTGCGGGACGGTTCGGCGCACGGCGGTCGCGCGGTCCGGCTGTCGTGGCGGCCGGGACGGACGCGGCGCGGCGTCTCGGTCGCGGTCGTCGACGGGATCACGGTCGTCGTCGTCCACCTCTCGCTCGTGCGGGCCGAGCGGGCCGCGCACCTCGACCGGATCCTGACGACCGTCGTGCCGACGAGCCGGACCGTCGTGCTCGGCGACATCAACGAGCAGCCCGACGGCCCCGCGTGGGCGCGGCTGGCCACGCACCTGGGCTCGGCACCCGTGCCGACAGGCCCGACGTTCCCGTCGGCGGGTGCGCGGCAGCGGATCGACGCCGTCGTCGTGACGCCCGACGTGCTCGTCACCGGGGTGTCCGTGCCCGACGGCCCGGCGGTCGAGGCGGGCAGCGACCACCGGCCGATCGTCGTCGACCTGCACTGAGACACTGGCGTCGTGGAACACGACCCCGCCCTGATCGACCTGCTGCGCAGCGACCTGACCACCTCCGGCTACGGCGTCGCCGGCGTCGAGGAGGTCCTCGGGGCGGTCGCTGCCGACGCCCTGCACCGCGAGGAGCCCGTCCCTGCGCTGCGCGCTACCGCGGGTTCCGACGAGCCCGTCGCGGTGCTGGTGCGCGCGTTCCTGCTGGGCGCGGTCGTCCCGGCGCGGCTGATCGGCGCCGCGTTCCCCACGCTCGGCATCGACGGTGCGGTCGCCCTCGGGCTCGTCGAGACGGGAGCCGACCAGGTGCGCGCGCTCGTGGACCTGCGCCCGTACGCGGCGGTCGACGGGCGCGGCGAGGTCGACTGGTGGATCGCGTCCGACCTGGGCGAGCTGGCCACCGGGCACGCGCTGCGCACCGACCACGTGCTCGGCGTCGGCGGCGCCTCGACGACGCTGGCCCAGGTCACGGTCCGCGACCCCCGCGGGCTCGTCCTCGACCTCGGGACGGGCTGCGGCATCCAGGCGCTGCACGCGTCGCGCCACTCCCGGCGGGTCGTCGGCACCGACATCTCCCTGCGCGCGCTGGAGTTCGCGCGGTTCAACGCGCTGCTCGCGGGCGTCGACCTGGAGCTCCGCGTGGGCTCGATGCTGGAGCCCGTCGCCGACGAGCGCTTCGACCTCGTCGTCAGCAACCCGCCCTTCGTCATCACGCCCCGCACCCCCGGCATGCCCGCGTACGAGTACCGGGACGGCGGCCGCGCCGGCGACGCGATCGTGCAGGAGCTGGTCGAGGGCGTCGGTGCGGTGCTGGCGCCGGGCGGCGTCGCGCAGCTGCTGGGCAACTGGGAGGTCCGCCGCGGCGAGCAGTGGCACGAGCGCGTGGGCAGCTGGCTGGACGCGTCCGGGCTCGACGGCTGGGTGATCCAGCGCGAGCTGCAGGACCCCGCCCAGTACGCCGAGACGTGGATCCGCGACGGCGGCACGACGCCCGACCGCGACCGCGCGGCCTGGGCCTCCCGCTACGGGGCATGGCTCGACGACTTCGCGTCCCGCGACGTCGAGGCGATCGGGTTCGGCGTCCTCACGCTGCGCCGGCCGCTGTCCGGGGCGCCGTCGCTGCGCCGGCTCGAGGAGGTCACCGGCACGGTGCGTCAGCCGCTCGGACCGGCGATCGCCGCGTCCCTCGAGGCTCACGACTGGCTCGAGTTCCACGACGACGACGGCCTGCTGGCCTCGCACCTGGTCGTCGCGCCGGACGTCACCGAGGAGCGCTACCTGACGCCCGGCGACGCCGACCCGCAGGTGGTCCTGCTGCGCCAGGGAGGCGGCTTCGGCCGCGCCGTCCAGGCGGGCACCGCGCTCGCCGGGTTCGTCGGCGCGTGCGACGGCGACCTGTCGGTCGGCCAGATCGTCGCCGCCCTCGGTGCCCTGCTCGACGTGGGCGCCGACGCCGTCGCCGCCGACGTCCTGCCGTCGACCCGAGGCCTGATCCGCGACGGCCTGCTGCTCCCCTCGTCGTAAAGCTCCACCGAGCGTCCGCACTCGTGTGCCCCAGGGCGCCGACGAGTGCGGACGTCGCGTGCTTCTCACAGGTCAGCCACAGGCCGGTGCTACGCGTGGCCCAGGGGGTGTTCCTACGTTCGGCCCAGGCAGTTCGGCCTGGTCACAGACGTGAGGAACAAGATGCAGCGCGTATGGACGCGTACGAGTCCGCTCACGCGGACGCTCGGGCTGGTGGTCGTCGTGGCGCTCGCCGGCGGGGCCGTCTGGTGGTTCGGGATCCGGGATGCGTCGGCGGCGACGGCCCAGCAGATCACCCGGACGGTCGCCGCGAGCCTGACGACCATGGAGAAGTCGGTCAGCGGCACGGGGACGCTGACGCCGTCCGTGCAGCAGGACGTGAGCTTCGAGGTGAGCGGGACCGTCACCTCGGTGCCGGTCGCGGTCGGGCAGACGGTCACCGCCGGGCAGACGCTCGCGACGGTCGACACGCTGGAGCTGCAGGCCGACCTGCTACAGGCCAAGGCGACGCTGGCGAGCGCGCAGGCCAAGCTCTCGGACGCCAAGGACGCGGGCACGGGGACGACGTCGAGCAACGCGCAGATCGCGGCCGCACAGGCCCAGGTCGACGTCGCGCAGTCGGGCGTCGACACCGCGCAGACGGCGATGAACGGGGCGACGCTCGTCGCGCCGGTCGCCGGGCTGCTCACCGCGGCCACCCTCGAGGTCGGGGACGTCGTCGGGTCGGCGCAGGGTCAGGGCGCGACCGGGGACACGGCCGCGCAGTTCACGATCGTCTCGACCGACAGCTGGGAGGTCGAGGTCTCGGTCTCGGACGCCGACATCGCGCTCGTCGCGGTCGGTGACCAGGCGGAGGTCACCCTCGACGGAGATACGACGCCCGTCTTCGGCACGATCAGCGCGATCGGCCTGCTGTCCACCAGCGACACGGGCGTCGCGGCCTACCCGGTGACCGTCGCGGTGACGGGCGACCAGGAGGGCCTGCACGACGGGGTCTCCGCGGACGTGAAGCTCATCTACGAACGCCGCACCGACGTGCTCACCGTCCCGAGCCTGGCGGTCACCACGACCGACGGGAAGTCGACGGTCGACGTGCAGGATGCCGACGGCAAGACGACGACCGTCGACGTGACGGTCGGCGAGACGTCCGGGAACCTCACCGAGATCACCGACGGCCTGGCCGAGGGCGACGAGGTCGTGCTCGCGGTGTTCACGCCGGGCACCGGCGGGACCGGGCGGGACAACCAGCAGCAGGGCGGGCAGCTGCCCGGCGGCGGCCAGTTCTTCCAGGGCGACCCCGGTGGCGGCACGGTCGTCGGCCCCCAGCTCAGCGAGCAGGGCGGCGGTCCGGCGAATGGCTGAGCTGACGCTGCCGTTCTTCGACGAGGCGACGGCGACCGACACCTTCCCGGTCATCGACCTCGTGGACGTCGGCAAGACGTACACGTCCGGGAGCATCGAGTTCGAGGCGCTGAAGGGCGTGGACCTGCGGATCGAGCAGGGCGAGTACGTGGCCGTCATGGGCCCGTCGGGGTCCGGCAAGTCGACGCTGATGAACATCCTCGGCTGCCTGGACACGCTGAGCCGCGGCTCGTACCGGCTGGCCGGCGAGGACGTGAGCGAGCTCGACGAGATCGACCTTGCCGACATCCGCAACCGCCGCATCGGCTTCGTGTTCCAGCAGTTCAACCTCCTGCCGTCGCTGTCGGCGCTGCGCAACGTCGAGCTGCCCCTGGTCTACGGCCGGGTGCACGGCTCCGAGCGTCACCGCAGGGCCACCGCGGCCCTCGAGCGCGTCGGCCTCGGCGACCGCCTGGCCAACCGGCCCGGCGAGCTGTCGGGAGGCCAGCAGCAGCGCGTCGCGGTGGCCCGCGCCCTCGTCGGCGAACCCGCCCTGCTGCTCGCCGACGAGCCGACCGGCAACCTCGACTCGTCGTCGACCCACGAGATCCTCGGGCTCTTCGACGAGCTGCACGCGCAGGGCCGGACCATCGTGCTCATCACGCACGAGGCCGACGTGGCTGAGCGGGCCGAGCGGGTGGTGCGCGTCATGGACGGTCAGATCACCACGGACGGCACCTTGGACGGTGCCCGATGACCTGGATGGAGACCTTCCGCACCGGGTGGGCCGCCGTGCACACGCACGCGCTGCGCTCGATCCTCACCGTGCTCGGCATTCTCATCGGGATCGCCGCGGTGATCCTCACGGTCGGGCTGGGTCTGGGCACGCAGAAGGACGTCAGCGCGCAGATCAGCGAGCTCGGCAGCAACCTGCTCATCGTCCGGCCGGGCAGCAGCACCGGGACCGACGGCGTCCGCGGCGGCTTCGGCTCGCGGACAACGCTGACCACCGCAGACGCCGAGGCGCTCGCGTCGTCGGTGAACGCGCCCGACATCGGCGCCGTCGCCGCCGAGAAGACGTCGAGCGCGTCGCTGGAGGCCAACGACACCAACTGGAGCACCACGGTCACGGGCACGACGACCGACTGGCTCGACGTGCGCGGGCGGACCGTCGCGAGCGGCGCGTTCTTCACCGCCGACGACGAGGCGAAGCGCGCGGCGGTCGTCGTGCTCGGACCCGAGACGGCGCAGGAGCTGTTCGGCACGACGCGCGTCGTGGGGCAGACCGTCACCGTGAACGGCACGGAGCTCCGCGTGGTCGGTGTGCTCGAGGCCGAGGGCGCGTCCGGGGACAGCGACCTCGACGACGTCGCCGTGCTCCCGATGTCGACCGCGGCGGACACCGTGACGGGCGGGCTGAGCCGCAACGCGGTCTCGACGATCTACGTCCAGGCCGCCTCGACCGACCAGCTGAACGCCGCCTACCAGGAGGCGCAGACCCTGCTGCTCAACCTGCACGGGATCACCAGCGCCGACAGCGCCGACTTCACGATCAACAGCCAGGACGCGCTGGTGTCCACCGCGACCGCGGTCTACAAGACCCTCACCGTCCTGCTCACCGGGATCGCGGCCCTGTCGCTGCTCGTCGGCGGGATCGGGGTCATGAACATCATGCTCGTCTCGGTCACCGAGCGGACCCGCGAGATCGGACTGCGCAAGGCGCTCGGCGCCCCGCCGTGGGCCATCCGGCGGCAGTTCCTTGTCGAGGCCACGGTGCTCGGCCTCTCCGGCGGGATCCTCGGCGCCGCGCTCGGCATCGTCGCTGCCCAGGTCCTGCCCGACCTGCTCGACACCTCGGTCGTCGTGTCCGGCGCCGCGGTGGCCGGTGCCGTGGTGGTCGCCATGGGCATCGGACTCGTCTTCGGCGTCTACCCCGCCACGCGCGCCGCGCGACTGGCCCCCATCGACGCGCTGCGCGCGGAATAGCAAGGAGCTCCCATGAACACCCGACGTCGCACCGCGCTGGTGCTTCCCGCCCTCGCGGCGGCCACCGTCCTGGTGCTGAGCGCCTGCAGCGGCGGCACCGAGCCGGCTGCCGCGGCACCGTCCGCCGCCGCAACCGACGGTCCTGCGCGTGCGCAGCAGCAGGACGGCGGCCCCGGCCGCGGCGGCGCGTCCGGCGAGATCGCCTCCGTCACCGGGAGCGTGATGCAGCTGCGCAGCACCGACTCCCAGACCGCCGTGACCTGGACGGACACCACCACGTTCACGGCCCAGGTGGCCGGCACGCTCTCGGACGTCTCGGTCGGTGCGTGCGTCGTGGCAGCCGCGGCACCGAGCACGTCGTCCGGCTCTTCGGGCGGCTCGACGGGCACCGACACCTCGTCGCCGATCGCCGCGACGAGCATCCGGATCACCGAGCCGGCCGACGACGGCACCTGCACCCTCGGGGGCGGCGACTTCCGCGGCGGACCCGGCGGTGGGGGCGGCGACCTTCCCGACGGCGCACCGACCGACGCGCCGAACCCGCCCGCCGACGGCACGGCCCCGTCGGGCGCGCCCTCGGGTGCTCCCGGACAGCTGCGGATGTTCGGCGGCGGCGCGAGCGGCAAGGTCACCGCGGTCGACGGCGGGACGATCACGCTCGACGCGGTCTCGATGAGACCGGGTTCCGACGACACCACGACGACCTCCCGGACCGTCACCGTCTCGGCCGACACCGCGTACACGCGCACCCAGGCGGCGGACGCGACCGCGGTCGTCGTCGGTCAGTGCGCCACCGCGCGCGGCGAGGCCGACGACAGCGGCAAGGTCACCGCGACGACGGTCAGCATCTCCGCGCCGACCGACGGCTCGTGCACCACCGGGTTCGTCATGAACGGCGGCCCCGGCGGCTTCACCGGCGGCGGTCCCGGCGGGCAGCAGGGTTCCGACGACAGCCAGGGCGGCACCGATGCGTGACCGCGGCTCCGCCCCCGAGACCGCCGAGGTCCGGCCGTCCCTGGCGGCCCGGCGGCGGGCACGCCGTCGCCGGATCATCGTGCTCGGCACCGCCGGCGCGGTCGTGCTGGTCGCGGCCGGCGGAGGGGTCGCGCTCGCGGTGACCGGCGGCGAGGGCTCCCGGTACCGGACAGTCGCGGCCGAGAGGTCCAGCGTCGAGCAGCTCATCGACTCGGTCGGCACGATCGCCTCGGCCACGCGCCGCGACGCGTCGTTCTCGGTCTCCGGCACGGTCGCGAGCGTGAACGTCAGCGTCGGCCAGGTGGTCGCCGCCGGTGACAGGCTGGCGACCCTGGACACCGAGTCCTTGCAGGACGCGGTCGACAAGGCGCAGGCCGACCTGGCCACGGCGCAGCAGCAGCTCAGCGACGACCTCGCCTCGCAGTCGTCGTCGAGCTCGGACTCCTCGGACTCGTCGAGCTCCGCCGGCGACACGGGCT
This sequence comes from Cellulomonas sp. P2_B4, assembly GCF_056404795.1. NCBI lineage: Bacteria > Bacillati > Actinomycetota > Actinomycetes > Micrococcales > Cellulomonadaceae > Cellulomonas > Cellulomonas sp. P2_B4. Next base: position 187,724 of record NZ_JBFUDI010000001.1, on the reverse strand, counting down.
CGACCAGCGACACCGGCTCGTCGGGCGACACCGGCTCGTCGACCCCGTCGGCCGAGCCGAGCGCGTCCACCCCGCCGACCGGGGACACCGACCACGGCGGCGACGCGACCGACCCGGCCGTGGCGAAGGCCGTCGAGGACGTCCAGAACGCCCAGCAGGCGCTGCTCGACCAGTACCAGGTCGCGGCCGACGCGCTCGCCGCGAGCGGCGACAGCGTGACGGCGTCGCAGGCGTCGTGCGCGGCGTTCCTGGCCGTCGTCCCCACGGACGTCACGGGATCCGACGACGACGCGACGGACCCCGCGGACGCGTCGGACCCCGCTGATCCGGCCGATCCCACGGACCCGGCCGATCCCGCCGACCCTGCCGACCCGACCGCGCCCGACACGACAGCCGTCGCCCAGGCGCTCGCGGACTGCCAGGCGGCGCTGTCCGGCGCCCTCGACGCGCAGACTGCCACGGACGCCCAGCAGCAGGCTCTCCAGACGCTGGCGAAGGCGCTCGACGACTCGGTCGTCGCGCTGCAGAAGGCGATCGCCTCGTCGGCGTCCGGCGACACCCCGACCACGCCGACCACCCCGTCCACGCCGACGGACGCGTCCACGCCGACCGACCAGTCGAAGCCCTCGGCGTCCCCGTCGGCGCAGGCCACGACCCCTGCCGCGAGCAGCGGTCCCAGCGGCTCGACCGCCGTCGCGTCCGCGGCGACGATCCTGGCCGACCAGGCCGCGATCGACCTGGCCGAGGCGAACGTCGCGCTCGCGCAGAGCAAGCTGCCGTTCGCGACGCTGACCAGCCCGATCGCGGGCACGGTCGCGGCGGTCTCGCTGGCCGCCGGCGACTCGGTCGAGGCGTCGTCGACCACGGCCGTCGTCACGGTCATCGGGACCAACGGCTACACGGTCACCACGACGGTTCCGCTGAACAAGATCGACATCGTCCAGCTCGGCCAGAGCGCGACCCTCACGACACCGAGCACGGACGCGTCGCTCACCGGCACGGTCTCCAGCATCGGGATCCTCGACGCGTCGCAGACCAGCGAGCCGGCCTACACGGTCGTCCTGGCCGTGGACCCGACCGACGTGCAGCTGTACGACGGCGCGTCGGCGACGGTCCGGATCCAGGTCGCCGGCGCCGACCAGGTGCTCACGGTCCCCACGTCCGCGGTCCACGTGGACGGCACCGCGACGACGGTCCAGGTGCTGAAGAACGGCACCCCGACCGACGTCACCGTCACGGTCGGAGCGGTCGGCGCCGAGCGTACGGAGATCACCGACGGCCTCTCGCTCGGCCAGGAGGTGGTGCTGGCCGACCTCGACCAGGCCATCGACACCGGCACGTCGTCCTCGTCGAACGGCGGCCTGTCCGGGCTGGGCGGAGACGACCAGGGCCCGCAGAGCTTCGTGTTCGAGGGTGGCCCTGCCGGTGGCCCACCGGCAGGCTTCACGGACGGCGGCCCGGCGGGCGGCTGACCCGCGACGTCCGAGCAGATGCGCCCCAAGGGCCACATCTGCTCGGACGTGACGCCCGTGCACGGCCGCTGGGTAGGCTCTGCGCGTCGCGGGCGCGGCACGGACGGAGGACGACGATGACGGAGCAGTCCAGCCAGCAGGGCACCCCGCAGGTCGCGGTCCTGGGCGGCGGCGTGATGGGGGAGACCCTGCTCAGCGCGCTGCTCACCGCGGGTTGGGGCGCCGCTCAGGTCGAGGTCACCGAGCGGGCCGTCGAGCGCGCGGGCGAGCTGGCCAAGACCTACGGCGTGCGGACGGGCGCGTCGAACGCGCAGGCCGCCGGACGCGCCGACGTGGTCCTGATCGCGGTGAAGCCGAACGTCGTCGGGTCGGTGCTCGACGAGATCCGGCCCGTGCTGCGCGGCGGTGCGCTCGTGGTCAGCGTCGCCGCGGGCCTGCCGATCGCGAGCTACGAGAAGAGGCTCGCCCAGGGCACGCCCGTGGTCCGGGTCATGCCGAACACCCCCGCGGTCGTCGGCAAGGGCGCCAGCGCGATCGCGGCCGGCACCCACGCGAGCGCCGGCCACCTGGTCCTCGTCGAGAAGATGCTCGCCGCCACCGGGCTGGTGCTCCGGGTGGAGGAGAAGGACCTGGACGCGGTCACCGCGATCTCGGGGTCCGGGCCGGCGTACGCGTTCTACGTGATCGACGCGATGGCGGAGGCGGGCGTGCTGCTCGGCCTCAGTCGGGACGTCGCGACGAGGCTCGCCGTGGCCACCGTCGAGGGCTCCGCGGCGCTCGCGGCACAGTCCGGCGACCACCCGGCGGTGCTGCGCGAGCGGGTGTCGTCTCCGGGCGGGACGACCGTCGCGGCGGTCCAGGTGCTCGACGCCCGCGGCGTGCGCGCAGGCATCGTCGCGGCGGCCGAGGCGGCACGGGACCGGTCGCGCGAGCTGGGTGCCCAGTACTCGTCGTGAAGACCTGACGAACCCGTCCTAGGCTCGGTGCATGTCGACGTCCGAAGCCCGTCCGGCGGAGTCGGTCCGCCCGCGCGGCCGACGCCCTTCGGGTGGCGACACGCGCAGCACCATCCTGGCCGCCGCCCGCGACGAGTTCGCCGAGCGGGGCTACGACGGCGCCAGCATCCGATCGGTCGCGCGCCGCGCGGACGTCGACCCGGCGCTCGTGCGGCACTACTTCCAGGACAAGGCGGAGCTGTTCGCCGCGGGGATGGTCCCGGCCCACGTGGACCCCGAGGACCTCGTCACCCAGGTGATCGCGGGCGGGATCGACGGGCTCGGCGAGCGGCTGCTGCGGGTGGTCCTCGAGCTGTGGGAGGCCGACGGCGGTGCGGCGATCCGGGTCGCGTTCGCGGGCCTGAGCTCGAGCGAGGTGCACGCCGAGGCCCTGCTGGGGTACGTGGGACGCGAGGTCTACGACGAGGTCGCGCGCCTGTTGCCGGGCCCGGACGGAGAGCTGCGGGTCTCGCTCGTGGTGGCCCACGTGGCCGGCGTCCTCTTCTCGCGCAACGTCGCCCACCTGCAGCCGATCTCGTCGCTGCCCAGGGAGCGCGTCGTCGAGCTGGTCGCGCCGACACTCCAGCACTACCTCGCGGCACCCCTGTAGACGCTCCAGGCCCACGCGACCAGCGGGACCTGCACCGGCAGGCGCGCCCAGGCCACGGCGGTCCGGGTCGTGAGGCGTCGCGGCGACCGCACGGCCATCGTGACGTTGCCCGGGAACACCCCGACCAGCAGGACCGCCGAGGCCAGCCCGCCGGCCCGTCGGGTGCGCGGGACGACGAGCGTCGCGGCGCACCCCAGCTCGACCACGCCGCTGCCCAGCACCCATGGCCCGGGGTCGCCGAGCACGCGCGGGATGAGCCTGTGGAACACGCGCGGCCGGACCAGGTGGATCGCGCCGGAGGTCCCCAGCAGGGCGGCCAGCCCGAGCGCGGGACCGTGCCGGCGGAGCGTATCGGTGAGCACGCGTCACCGTAGATCGGGCGGACCGGGTGTGCATGTCGGTGACCGCCGCTAGCGTGCCCGCATGGACCAGCCACCGGAAGCCGACGCAGCGCTGACGCCCGCGGACTACGCCGACGTGATCGCGCGGGAGTCGGCGCGCGCGGCGGACGCGATGGCCGCGGCGCGTCCCGGCGCGGCCGTTCCCGCGTGCGACGGGTGGGACGTCGCCGACCTCGCCTACCACCTCGGCGAGGTGCAGGACTTCTGGTCGAGCCTCGTCGCGCAGGCGCCCACGGGACCGGACGACCTCGAGGAGACCGAGAGACGCGCGGACGCCGAGCTCGTGCCGTTCCTGCGGACCCGCACCACCGCGCTGCTCGACGCCCTCGCGGCCCACGACCCCGCCGATGCGTGCTGGTCCTGGTCGCCCGCCGGCGGGACGGTCGGCTGGGTGTACCGCCGGCAGGCGCACGAGGCGCTGGTGCACCGGGTGGACGCCGAGCAGACCGCCGGTCTGGCGGTGAGCGATCCCGGGGTCACCCTCGCGACCGACGGGGTCGACGAGATGCTGGGGCGTGATGGTCAGCGGCCTCCCGCCGTGGGCCGTCTTCACGCCGGACGGGTCCCGGGTGCGGCTGCGCGCGACCGACGCCACCCGCGACTGGGTGCTCGCGTTCGGCAGGTTCACGGGCACGTCGCCGAAGACGGGCAAGACCTACGACGACGAGTGCGCCGAGCTGGTCGCGGACGCCGGCGACGTCGCCGCGACCGTGAGCGGGACCGCGTGGGACCTCGACCTCTGGCTGTGGGGCCGTGCGTCCGAGGGCGCGGTGGACCTCACCGGCGAGCAGGCGGTCTGTGAGCGGCTGCGCGCGGTGATCGTCGAGTCCACGCAGTAGCCGGCCGGACGAGCGGCCGTCACGGCCGGGCGGCGAAGCGCTCCAGCAGGTCGGCGTGGCCCGAGACGATGATCAGGTCGTTCGACGAGAGGCGCGTCTGCGGCGTCGCGTAGACGAAGTCGAGCCCGGGGCTCTTCACGCCGACCACCGTCACGCCGTACCGCTCGCGCACCTTGGACTGCGCGAGCGTGAACCCCTGGGTCTCCTTGGGCGGCCGCATCTTCACGATGGTGAACCCGTCCTCGACCTCGATGTAGTCGAGCAGCTTGCCGGACACCAGGTGGGCCACGCGTGCGCCGGCGTCGGCCTCGGGCAGCACCACGTGGTGGGCGCCGATCCGCTGCAGGATGCGGGCGTGCTCGTTGCTGACGGCCTTGGCCCAGATCTGCGGCACCCCGATGTCGACGAGGTTGCCCGTGATGAGCACGGACGCCTCGAGGTAGGACCCGACACCGACGACGGCCACCGGGAACTCGCGGGCACCGAGCTGCTCGAGCGCGTCCGGGTTGGCGGCGTCCGCCTCGACGAGCGCGATCCGGCCGGCCCACTGCGCGACGAGCTCGGGGTTGCGCTCGACGGCGAGGACGTCCTGCCCGAGCCGGTCGAGGGTCGCGGCGATGGCGGACCCGAACCGGCCGAGCCCGATGACGAGCACGCCCGAGTCCTTCTTCGGCGCGCGCGGTGCGTTCTGCGACCCCTTGGACAGGTCGCCGAATCTGTCAGCCAATGATCGGCCTCTCTTCCGGTAGCCGGATGACCCGACGACGGTTGCGCAGCGCGAGCGCGGCCGCAAGCGTCATCGTGCCCGTTCGGCCGATGAACATGAGCACAGCGAGCACGTACTTGGCCTGATCGGGCAGGTCAGGTGTGATCCCGGTGGACAACCCGCAGGTCGCGAACGCGGAGATCACCTCGAAGAGCACCTGGTCGAGCGCGAGGTTGGTCATGGAGAGCAGGAGCAGCGACGCGACGAGCACGAACGTCGCCGAGACCATGGTGACCGCGATGGCGACCTGGAGCGCCTCGCGCGGGATGCGCCGACCGTACGCCTCGACGTCCTTGTCGCCGCGCCCCTCGGCGAGGATCGCCAGGAGCATGACGGCCAGCGTGGTCACCTTGATGCCGCCGGCGGTCGAGGCCGAGCCTCCACCGACGAACATGAGGGCGTCGTTGACCAGCCAGGTGGCCTCGTGCATGTCGCCGACGTTGACCGTCGAGAAGCCGCCGGAGCGTGGCATGACCCCGGCGAACAGCGCCGCGAGGGTCGTCCCGCTGAAGTCCAACGGCTTGAAGGTCTCGGGGTTGGTCCACTCGAACGCGGCGATGAGGAGAGCCCCGACGACGACCAGCGCGAGGCTCGTCGTGATCGTGAGCTTGGAGTGCAGGCTCCAGCGCCGCGGCTCGCGCAGGTGCCGGGCGACGTTGAGGATCACCGGGAACCCGAGCGAGCCGATGAACACGCCGATGATGATCGGCAGCAGGACCCACCAGTCGGACACGAACGGGTCCAGGCCGTACGTCGTCGGGATGAAGCCGGCGTTGTTGAACGACGAGATCGCGTAGAAGACCGAGTGCCACGCGGCCTGCCCCACCGACTCGTCGTAGATGAGGAACCGCGGGAACAGGACGACCGCGATGAACGCCTCGAGCGTCAGCGACGTGATGATGACGGTGCGGATCAGGGAGCCGACCTCGCCGAGACGGGTCTCCTTGGTCTCCGACGACACGAGGAGCCGCTGCGTCAGGCCGATGCGACGCGAGACGGCCATGCCGAGCAGCGAGGCCAGGGTCATGACGCCGAGGCCACCCACCTGGATCGCGACGAGGATCACGACCTGGCCCGTGGTCGACCAGTACGAGCCCGTCGGGACGACCACCAGTCCCGTGACGGTGCTGGCCGAGGTCGCGGTGAAGAACGCGTCGACGAACGGAGCGCGCCGACCGCCCGCGGTCGCCCACGGCGTCGAGAGCAGGACCGTGAAGATGGAGATGACCAGCGCGAACACGCCGAGCGCGAGCCGAGCCGGGGAATGACGAGCCGAGCGGTCGACGTACTCGCGCGCCCGCCACGCCACGCCGGGTCCACCCCGCGCCATCGAACCTCCCGCTCCGCACCCGAACGGGCTCACTCTGGCACGCGCGCGCCGCCGGGACCGAGCCGACACAGCCTCCGGCGGAATCGACACCGGCCCGGACGGGTGCGACGGTGGGCGCATGACGGAGCAGCCCCTCACCGGTCCGGTGCGCGTGGTCTGGTCGCGGGACATGCTCGCGTACGACTTCGGGCAGGGGCACCCGATGACGTCCGAGCGGCTGGACCTGACGATCCGGCTGGCCCAGGACCTCGGCCTGTTCGACGCACCCGACGTCGAGCTGGCCGACGCGGCCGTCGCCACCGACGACCTGCTCGCGACCGTGCACGACCGCGCCTACATCGCCGCGGTGCACCTGGCCGCGACCGACGGCGTGGTCGACCTCGACCGCGGGCTGGGCACCACGGACGACCCGATCTTCCCGGACATGCACGCGGCCACGGCGCGCGTCGTGCAGGGCTCGGTCGACTCGGCGCTGGCCGTCTGGGAGGGCCGCGCGGTCCACGCGGTCAACGTCACGGGCGGGCTGCACCACGCCATGCCCGCCGCCGCGTCGGGCTTCTGCGTCTACAACGACGCCGCGGTCGCGATCCGCGCCCTCCTCGACGCGGGCGCCGAGCGGGTCGCGTACGTCGACGTCGACGCGCACCACGGCGACGGCGTCCAGCAGGTGTTCTGGGACGAGCCGCGCGTGCTCACGGTCTCCATCCACGAGACGGGCCAGGCGCTCTTCCCGGGCACGGGCCATCCGCGTGAGACGGGCGGCGCCGAGGGCACGGCGGTGAACATCGCGCTGCCCTCCGGCACGGGCGACGCGGGCTGGCTGCGCGCGATCGACGCCGTGGTCCCCGCGGTCGTGCGCGCGTTCGCCCCCGACGTCCTGGTCACCCAGCACGGCTGCGACACGCACGTGCTCGACCCGCTGACCCATCTTCGGGTCAGCCTCGACGGCCAGCGCCGGGCCGCGGAGATCCTGCACGGGCTCGCGCACGAGGTTGCCGGCGGTCGGTGGGTCGCGCTCGGCGGCGGCGGGTACGCCGTCGTCGACGTGGTGCCGCGGTCGTGGACCCACCTGCTCGGCATCGCCACCCACCAGCCGATCGACCCGGCCACGGTGGTGCCGGCGAGCTGGCGCGCGCTCGTCCAGGAGCGGTACGGCCGACAGGGGCCGGACGTCATGACGGACGGCCGCGACGCCCGGTTCAGCCCCTGGTCGTCGGGCTACGACCCCGGCGACGACGTCGACCGCGCCATCCGCGCCACCCGGGCGGCCGTCTTCCCGCTCCTGGGTCTCGATCCCGAGCACGACTGAGGCGCTGGGCTGCACGAGCGAGTCCCACGCGTCCCCCCTTTCACTCCAGTCCCACGCGCCACTACGCTGACCAGGCGTCCTCCGGTGGACGTGCGACCGCGCACGTCGCAGGGCCTAGAAGGAGACATGACCGCATGAGCGAGCAGCCGGCCCGCACCCGGTACCTGACGGTGCTCGAGGTGGCCGAGATCATGCGCGTCTCCAAGATGACCGTCTACCGCCTGCTGCACTCGGGCGAGATGCCCGGCGTCCGCGTCGGCCGGTCCTTCCGCGTCCCGCAGGACGCCCTCGACCACTACCTGGCCACGTCGCTCCCGGTCGAGGCTCCTGTCGCCGACGAGGACCGTCGCAGCTCCTGAGTTCGACCGCGCGTCGCGGTGGGCCCTGAAGATCGCGTAAGGTAGAGCCTCGGACTTTCTGCGTGCGTGGACGACTCGGTTGCACCGGCATTGCACGCGCATCGATCGACCACCAGCAGGCACGGCCCGTCCGCCGGGCCTCCACCCGGAAGCGAAGTGAGGACCCATGGGTTCCGTCATCAAGAAGCGCCGCAAGCGGATGGCCAAGAAGAAGCACCGCAAGCTTCTTCGCAAGACGCGTCACCAGCGCCGCAACAAGAAGTGACCCCGCGCCGGGGCGACCCGGCGTAGGACGCAGCACGACGGGCTCGGCCGACGCCGGGCCCGTTTTGTTGTGCCCGGACACGGTGCGCCACGACCCGGTGCGCAGGCCCGCCCCCTTCGCTCGCGCCGCCCCTCTCTCGCGCGCCCCGCAGCCCTCGCCCCCGCGCGCGCCGGCAGCCCTCGCTCCCGCGCGCCCCCTCACTCGCGCGAGGTAGTGCGTTTCCGACGAGGTCGTCAGTTGCGACTCACTACGTCGCCGGAAACTCACTACCTCGTCGGGTGGAGGGCGACGGCGAGGGCGAGGGCGGGGGCGGGCGGCGCGGGGTGCGCACGGGTGCGGGCGGCGTGGCCGGTGGACCGGGTGGCGCGACGAGGGTGTGGGCGGCGCTCAGACGGCGCGCTCGAGGACGTAGTCGTCCTCGACGCGGGTACCGACCGTGAAGTGCTTGGTGCCGACGACGGCGAAGCCGGACCGCTCGTAGAACGCGCGTGCCCGACCGTTCTGCTGGTTGACGCCGAGCCACATGCCGGCGGCGTCGCGAGCACGGGCGACGTCGAGCGACGACGCCATGAGGGCGTGCGCTATGCCCGCGCCGTGGTGCGAGGGGTGGACGTAGCACTTCGACAGCTCGACGCTCGGCACGAGGGTCAGGGATGCCACGACCTCCGGGTCGGTGGGCGCGGTGAAGACGAGCATCGTGTAGCCGACGAGCTCACCGTCGTCGTCGGCCACCAGGACGGCACGGTCCGGCGCGGCCAGGTACGACGTGAACTGCGCGGGGGAGAGCACGGCGTCGATGAACGCCTGCTGGTCCTGCGCCGTGGAGCCCGGCGGGCAGGCGAGCGGGAACGTCAGGGCCGCGAGGGCGGAGAGCGGGGGGACGTCGTGCGGACGCGCGGGGCGGACGATCATGAGTCGTGCGACCCCCGCCAGGTGCGCAGGACGTTGCGCGCGACGAGCCCGAACGCCCAGGCCAGGCCGGCGGCGCTGACGACGGCGGTGCCGCGCCGGGTGTTGCGACGCCGCGTGCGGAACTCGCGGACGGGCCAGCCGACGAGCGCGGCGTGCCGACGCAGACGACGGTCCGGGTTGATCGCGCAGGGGAACCCGACCTCGGACAGGATCGGCACGTCGTTGGTGGAGTCGCCGTAGGCGTAGGACTCGGCCAGGTCGATGCCGTTGCTCGACGCGAGCGCCCGGACCGCCTCGGCCTTGGCGCGGCCGTGGAGCATGTCCCCGACCAGGCGGCCGGTGTAGTAGCCGTCCTTGTGCTCGGCGATGGTGCCGAGGGCGCCGGTCGCGCCGAGGCGCCGGGCGATGATGTCGCCGATCTCGCGCGGGGTGGCCGTGACGAGCCAGACGGAGTGGCCCGCCGCGATGTGCTCGTCGAGAAGCTTCTGGGTGCCGGGGTAGATGCGCAGCAGCAGGACCTCGTCGTAGACGTCCTCGGCGATGGCTGTGACCTCGGCGACCGAGTGGCCGGTCATGATCTCGAGCGCGCGCTGGCGGACCTCGTCGATCTGCTGCTTGTTCTCGCCGAACGTCAGGTAGCGGAACTGGTGCAGGCCGAACCGCAGCAGGTCGCGCTTGCGGAAGAACCCCCGCAGGTACAGGCCCTTGGCCAGGTGGAACGCGCTCGCCCCGCGGATGATCGTGTTGTCCACGTCGAAGAACGCGCCGGTGCGTGGTCCGTCCGGGCTGGCCCCGGGCTCCCGCGGGACGGGGGCCGGGGCGACGGGGCTCTCGGGGGCCGGACGCACGCTTCCACTCTAACGACGGACCCTGTGCCGGTGCGCACGACCCAGGTCGGTACCGTGAACGCATGGCGAACACGAGGGTCCTCCTCTACGGCCGTACCGGCTGCCACCTCTGCGACGACGCCCGCGAGGTGGTCCGCGCGGTGTGCGAGGAGACCGGGACGGCGTGGGCGGAGGTCGACATCGAGGCCGGTCCGTACGAGGGCCGGGACCTGGTCGACGAGCTGGGCGAGCTGATCCCGGTGGTCGAGGTCGACGGCGTCCAGCAGGGGTACTGGCGGATCGATGCCGCGCGTCTGCGGCGAACCCTTACGGCAGCCGCGTCCTGACCCCTACCCTGACGGACAGGATCAGGCCCTGACGGGTCGACAGTGCTGTCGCGGGGGTCGATGTGGACACGCAACGGACGGAGCCTCGGACGACGCCGAGAGTCCGCGCGACGGGTGCTGCCCGGGAGGTGCCGCCGGCGACCGTCGCGCGGCTGCCCGGGTACCTGCGGGCGCTGCAGGGGCTCGAGGGCGTCGTCACGACCTCGTCGGACGAGCTCGCGGGCGCGGCCGGTGTCACCCCGGCCCAGCTGCGCAAGGACCTGTCGTTCCTCGGCTCCTACGGTCGGCGGGGGGTGGGGTACAACGTGGCGCACCTGTCCGAGCAGATCGGCGTGGTGCTGGGCCTGACGACGCAGCGGCGCGTGGTCATCGTCGGCATCGGGAACCTGGGGCACGCGCTGGCCAGCTACTCGGTGTTCGCGGAGCGCGGCTTCGCGGTCGTCGGGCTGGTGGACACCGACCCGGGTGTCGTCGGCACGTCCGTGTCGGGGCTCGTCGTGCAGCCCTGGGAGGGCCTGGCGGACCTGGTCCGGAGCACGGACGCGACCATCGGCATCATCGCGACCCCGGCGGCCAGTGCGCAGGCGGTGTGCGACGCCCTGGTGGAGGCCGGCGTGGTCGGGATCCTCACGTTCGCACCGCGGGCGCTGCGGGTGCCGGACCACGTGGACCTGCGCGCCGTCGACGTCGCCTCCGAGCTGCAGATCCTCGCGTTCCACGACCGCCGCCGCGCGGGCCTGGGGGACTCGGCATGAGAACAGCCGGTGCCCCCCGAGGGGGACACCGGCTGTCGTCGTGCGCGGGAGGAGGTCAGCCCTTGATGGCCGACACGTCGAGCGCGATGGTGACCTTGTCGCCGACCAGGACGCCGCCGGCCTCGAGGGCCGCGTTCCAGGTCAGGCCGAAGTCCTTGCGCGAGATCGCGACGGTGGCCTCGAAGCCCGCACGCGTGTTGCCGAACGGGTCCACCGCGGTGCCGTTGAACTCGGTGTCGAGCTCGACGGACTGCGTGACGCCGTGGATGGTCAGGTCGCCGACGATGACGTGCTTCTTGCCCTCTTCGCGGACGCCGGTGGAGACGAAGGTCCACAGGCCGAACTGCTCGACGTCGAAGAAGTCGCCGCTCTTGAGGTGGCCGTCGCGGTTGGCGTCGCCCGTGGACACGGTGGAGGGGTCGAGCGTGACCGAGACCGAGGTGGCCTCGAGGTGCTCGCCGACCGTGATGGTGCCCTCGGTCACCGCGACGGTGCCGCGGACCTTGGAGATGCCCGCGTGGCGGACGGTGAAGCTCGCCTCGGTGTGGGAGAGGTCGATGGCCCAGGTGCCGGCGGTCAGGCCCGTGGGCAGTGCGGTCGTGGTGGTGGCGCTCATGACGTGCTCCTCAAGATGTTGAACGATCAACTAATCCGTTAGTTCAAAGTTGTACTACACTTGCGTTCCCCCTGCAACCCCGAGACGAGGAAGCGTGTTGTGAGCACGAGCACAGAGCCTGTGACGGCGACGGCTGAGACCGTCGTCTGGCTGACCGCAGAGCAGCAGGAGCACTGGCGCTCGTTCCGCCAGGGCGTCGCCCGACTGCTCGGAGCGCTCGAGCACGAGCTCGACGCGCAGTCCGGCCTGTCCACGCACGAGTACGAGGTGCTCGTGCGGCTCTCCGAGGCGCCCGGGCGCACGCTGCGGATGGCGCAGCTCGCCGACAACGTCGCGCACTCCCGCAGCCGGCTCACGCACACGATCCGCCGCATGGAGGAGTCGGGCCTCGTCGCCCGCGTCCCGTGCGAGTCCGACGCCCGCGGCGTGAACGCGACGATGACCGACAAGGGGTGGGAGACGCTCGTCGCGGCGGCCCCCGGGCACGTCCAGTCGGTGCGCGACCACCTGGTCGACGTGCTCACCCCGGAGCAGTTCGCAGCACTCGGTGACGCCATGGAGACGGTGCGCCTGCACCTGACGGGTGGCGCGTGTCACGCCGTGGAGAGCCTCGACGCGTGCTGAGTGCACAGGAGTGTTTGCGAGACTGACCCCATGGTCGCCACCACGATCCACCTGATGAGGCACGGCGAGGTGCACAACCCCGAGGGTGTGCTCTACGGCCGGCTGCCCGGCTACCGCCTGTCCGAGCGCGGCGTCGCCATGGCCGAGACGGTCGCCGCGCACCTCGCGGGCACGGCGAGCGGTGCCCCCGGGGGTGAGCGCCGGCTCAAGGGCGCGACCGCGGCCGCCCCTCCGCCGCGCCGCGACGTCGTCGCCGTCATCGCCTCGCCGCTGCAGCGCGCGCAGGAGACGGCGACCCCGATCGCCGAGGCGTTCGGGGTCGACCTCTCGACCGAGCCCCGCATCATCGAGGCGGGCAACCACTTCGAGGGCATGAAGTTCGGGGTCGGCGACGGCTCGCTGCGCCACCCCGAGCACTGGCCGTACCTGCGCAACCCGTTCCGCCCGTCCTGGGGCGAGCCGTACGCCGAGCAGGTCGAGCGCATGCTCGGTGCCGTCGCGGACGCGCTCGTGCTCGCGCGCGGGCACGAAGCCGTGCTCGTCAGCCACCAGCTGCCGGTCTGGGTCACGCGCCTCGCGCTCGAGAACCGCCGCCTGTGGCACGACCCCCGCCGGCGTCAGTGCTCCGTCGCGTCCCTGACCAGCCTGCGCTACGAGGGCGACACCCTCGTCGGCATCGGCTACAGCGAGCCCGCCGCCGCGCTGCTGCCCGGGACCAAGACCGTCGCGGGGGCCTGACGTGCGCGTACGGCTCGCGGGCGCCCTGGCGGCGGGACTGCTCCTCCTCGCGGGGTGCGGTCCCGCGACCAACGACAGCGACGTCGCGCAGCAGGGCTACCAGTCCGGCGACGGCAGCACCCGCACCTGGGTCGCCGCCGACCGCGAGGGCCCCGTGACGCTCAGCGGCACCGACTACGAGGGCGCCACGCAGGACGTCACCAGCTGGCTCGGCGACGTCGTCGTGCTCAACACCTGGTACGCCAACTGCCCGCCGTGCCGCGCCGAGGCGCCGGACCTGGCCGCCGTCGCCGACGACTACGCCTCGAAGGGCGTGCACGTCCTCGGCATCAACCACACCGACGCCACCGGCACCGCGCAGGCCTTCCAGGCCGCCCACGACGTGCCCTACCCGAGCATCCACGACGAGGACGGCTCTGCCGTCGCCGCGCTCGAGGGGGTCGTCCCGATCAACGCCGTGCCGACGACGGTCGTGCTGGACCGCAACGGCCTGGTGGCCGGCCGGATCCTGGGCGTCGTCGACCCCTCGACCCTGCGCTCGATGATCGACGAGCTGGTGGCCGAGCCGGCCGCGACGCCCCCGTGAGCGTCGTCGCGGACGCCGGTGACGCCTTCGGCCAGGCGATCATCTCCGGGTCGCTGCTGCTCGCGATCCCGGTCGCGCTGCTCGCCGGGCTGGTCTCGTTCGCGTCGCCGTGCGTCCTGCCGCTCGTCCCGGCGTACCTGGGCTACCTCGGGGGGATGACCGGCGCCGCCGGGAGCCGCCCGATCGGCGCGCCGGTGCCCACGCCCCAGCGCAGCCGCCTGATGCTCGGCGTCTCGCTGTTCATCGCGGGGTTCACGGCCGTGTACGTGGTGCTCGGCGTGCTCGCGGGGTCGCTCGGCGGGTTCCTCCTGGAGTACCAGGACACGATCATGCGGGTGCTCGGGGTCGTCGTCATCGTCATGGGCCTGGCGTTCCTCGGGTTCATCCCGTTCCTGCAGAACGAGCGCCGCGTCCACCTCGCCCCGCGCGCCGGCCTGTGGGGCGCGCCGCTGCTGGGCATCACGTTCGGCCTCGGCTGGGCGCCCTGCATCGGCCCGACGCTCGCCGCGATCATCGCCCTGTCGCTCGACGGCGGCACCGCGGGCCGCGGCGGGGTGCTGGCGGTCGCGTTCTGCCTGGGGCTCGGGCTGCCGTTCCTCCTCGTCGCGTTCAGCGTCGAGCGCAGCGCCAAGGCCCTGGCGTTCCTGCGCCGGCACCGCCTGGCGATCATGCGCCTCGGCGGCGGGATGCTCATCGTGCTCGGCATCGCGCTCGTGACCGGCGTCTGGGGCCATTGGGCTGCGTGGCTGCAGGGGCTCGTGTCCGGCAACGACCCGTTCGTGCCGGTGGTGTGACGTGAGCCAGTACCGCCCCGAGGGCATCTCCGACGTCTTCACCGAGCCCACCGAGCCGGCCGAGCAGAAGCCGGTCGTGCAGGGCATCGGCCTGACCGGCTGGCTGCGCTGGGCCTGGCGGCAGCTCACCAGCATGCGCGTGGCCCTGCTGCTGCTCATGCTGCTCGCGGTCGCGGCGGTGCCCGGCACCGTCTGGCCGCAGCGCGCGCAGAGCCCCGAGAAGGTCGTCGCCTACCTGACGAACCACCCGACGCTCGGCCCGGTCCTCGACCGCCTCGGCGCGTTCAACGTCTACTCCTCGGTCTGGTTCAGCGCGATCTACCTGCTGCTGTTCGTCTCGCTGGTCGGCTGCATCCTGCCGCGCACCAAGGTGCACCTGGCGGGCGTGCGGGGCCGGCCACCGCGCGCGCCCCGCCGGTTCGGGCGGTTCCCGGCCCAGGGCACGGGCCTTTCCGACGAGACCCCGCAGGCGCTGTCGAGCACGGCGACCACCGTGCTGCGCAGCGGCTGGCGCTGGCTGCCGTTCGTGCCCACCTACCGGGTCGAGGCGCGCGACGAGGGCGACGGCACGTGGTCGGTGGCGGGGGAGCGCGGGTACCTGCGCGAGACCGGCAACCTCGTGTTCCACCTGGCCCTCGTCGGCCTGCTCATCTCGGTGGCCACCGGCCAGGTGCTGCACTACCGCGGGCAGATGATCGTGGTGCAGGGCTCCGGCTTCGCCAACTCGCAGGGCGCCTACGACACGTTCGAGCGCGGCACCGCGTACTCGCCGAGCAGCCTGGTCCCGTTCACGCTCAAGCTCGACGACTTCGAGTCCCGGTTCGACCCGCAGACGCTCGCGTCGCGCGACTTCACCGCCCACGTGACCCTGACGGAGCCCGGCGAGGATCCGCAGGCCAAGACGATCAAGGTCAACCACCCGCTCGACGCGGGCGGCGCGAAGGTCTACCTGCAGGGCAACGGCTACGCGCCGGACATCACGATCCACGACGCCGCCGGCGCGGTGGTCAGCGACGGTCCGACGCCGTTCCTCCCGCAGGACCAGGTGTACACGTCCAAGGGCGTCATCAAGGTCCCGGACGTCACGAACGGGCAGGACCAGATCGGCCTCATCGGGTTCCTGCTGCCGACGAAGAAGACGGTGCAGACCCCCAACGGGCCCGCCTACGTCTCGCAGTTCCCGGAGCCGAACGACCCGATCCTCGTGCTGAACGTCTGGAAGGGGAACCTCGGGCTCGACACCGGGGTCCCGCAGAACGTGTACGAGCTCGACGAGGCCCGCATGACGCAGGTCACGGACGCGTCCGGCGACCCGGTGATCCTCGTGGTGAAGCCCGGCGAGACCGTGGAGCTGCCCGACGGACTGGGCACGCTGACGTTCAACGGGATCAAGCGGTTCGTGGCGCTCGACCTGCGGCACGACCCCGCGCTCGTGTTCGTCCTGGTGTTCGCGCTGCTGGCGTTCGCCGGGCTCGCGACCTCGCTGTTCGCGCCCCGTCGCCGGGTCTGGCTGAGGTTCGCGCCCGGCCATGACGAGGACTCCGGCCGTACAGTAGTGACCGCCGCGGGCCTCGCGCGCGGAGACGACGTCGGGCTGCAGCCCGAGCTGGACCGGGTGCTCGCGGCGACGCTGGCGACACCTTCCGACCGAGAGGGAAACCATGGACACCGGTGACCTGAGCACCTTGCTCGTCTGGGCCGCCGCCACCGCCTTCACCGTGGCGCTCGTCGCGTACTCGGTGGACCTCGCGCGCATCGCCGACCGGTCGCAGCGCGTCGCCCAGCCGGCCCTCGTCGCCGCGGGTGGGGGCCCGGTCTCCGCGGCCGCCGGCTCCGCCGACCAGCGCGCACCCGGGCGGTCCGTCCGCGCCGAGGGCATCGCCCGCTCGACGCACTGGCTCGGCATCGCGGTCCTGCTCGGCGCCATCGTGCTGCGGGGCATCGCGGCCGGCCGCTGGCCCACCGCGAACATGTACGAGTTCACGCTCGTCGCGGTGTTCTGGGCCACCCTGATCCTCGCGGTCGTCCAGCGTCGCCGGATCATCGCGTTCCTGTCCGTGCTCGTCATGGGGCTGTCGGTCGTGGCGCTCGTCGTCGCGCTGAACTGGTTCTACATCCAGGCCGACCAGGTCCAGCCCGCCCTGCAGAGCTACTGGCTCGTGCTGCACGTCGGCGTCGCGATCGCGGCGACCGGCATCTTCACGGTCGCGTTCGGCACGTCGGTGCTCCAGGTGCTCAAGAGCTACCGCGAGGAGGGCCGCGTCGAGAACGCGGGCCGCGTGCGGACGACGCTCACGGGTCGGCGGTTCAGCTGGCTGGAGCAGGTGCCCAGCGGCCGCGACCTCGAGGCGATGTCCTTCCGGCTCAACGCCGTCGCGTTCGTCCTGTGGACCTTCACGCTCATCGGCGGGGCCGTCTGGGCCGAGCACGCCTGGGGCCGGTACTGGGGGTGGGACCCCAAGGAGGTCGGCACGTTCGTCGCCTGGGTGGTCTACGCGTCCTACCTGCACGCGCGGACGACGCGCGGCTGGAGCGGGCGTCGGGCGTCGTACTTCGTCTTCGTCGGCTATGCCGTGGTGCTCATGAACTTCACCGTCGTGAACCTCGTGGTCACCGGCAAGCACTCGTACTCGGGGCTCTGAGCCCTCAGGCCGTCTCTCGCGCGACGAGGGTCGGCGTGAACATGACGCCGCGCGGAGGCTGGTCCGGCGTGCGGATGCGGTCCAGGAGCAGGCGGGCCATCTCGCCGGCCATGTCCTCCACCGGCTGACGGACCGTCGTTAGGGCGGGGACCGCGTCGGTGGCCGTCGTGCTGTCGTCGAACCCGATGACGGCGACGTCCTGCGGCACCCGGCGGCCCGCGTCCACCAGCACCCGCACGAGGGCCTCCGCCACCAGGTCGTTCGCCGCGAAGACCGCGTCGGTGCCTGGGTGCTCGGCCAGGATCGTGCGCCCGCCCGCGGTGCCGCTGCGGGCGGAGAAGTCGCCGGGCACCACCGTGACGGCGATCCCCCGCGCGGCGGCCGCCTCCCGGAACCCGGTGAGCCGCTCGCGTGCGGCTGCCAGCTCCGCCGGGCCGGCGAGCACCACTGCCCGACGCCGGCCCAGGCGGGCGAGGTGCTCCGCGGCCAGCCGCCCGCCGATCGTCTGGTCGGCGTCCACCCAGCTCACGGGGAGCGCGGCCGTGGGCTGGTGGGAGAGCACGACGGGGACGTTCATCTCG
This sequence comes from Cellulomonas sp. P2_B4, assembly GCF_056404795.1. Taxonomy (NCBI): domain Bacteria; kingdom Bacillati; phylum Actinomycetota; class Actinomycetes; order Micrococcales; family Cellulomonadaceae; genus Cellulomonas; species Cellulomonas sp. P2_B4. The sequence continues at coordinate 169,956 of NZ_JBFUDI010000001.1, read as the reverse complement.
TAGAGCGCGGACGGCAGCCCGGTCTCGTCGCCACCCGACAGGAACAGCACCCCGTCGACGTGCCCCTGGCGCAGGTAGCTGAGCACGAAGTCGTGCGCCTCGCGGTCGGCCGGGACGACGACCAGGTGGACGCCCGTGGCGCGCAGGACCTGCTGGGCCCCGGCCGTGACGCGGCCGAAGTAGGGGTCGGAGAAGATCCGCTGCAGGAACTCGGCGCCGGCGATCCCCGAGGCCGGCTCGGAGATCACCAGGGCCACCGAGTTGGTGCGACGGGTGACCAGCGACCGAGCCGCCAGGTTGGGCACGTAGCCGGTGACCCGGACGGCCTCGTCGACCGCGCGCCGCATCTTGGGGTCGACCGTCGCGACGCCGTTGAGCACCCGGGACACCGTCGAGCGCGAGACCCCGGCCCGACGGGCCACCTCCTCGATGGTGGAGGGGCCCGGCCTGCTGGTCATGGGTCCATTCCTAGCACTGGCTGCGGCGGGGCCGTGACCGGCCCCGCCGCAGGACGTCAGCGGTACACCCGCACGTAGTCCACGAGCATCTGCGCGGGGAACGGCGTGGTCGCGTCGACCGGACCGGGCCAGTCACCGCCCACCGCGAGGTTGAGGATCATGTAGAAGTCGTGGTCGTAGATCCACGGTCCTCGGGTCGACTCCACGGTGGCCTTGTCGGCCGTGAACACCAGGCGGTTGTCGAGGAAGTAGCGGATGCCGCTCGCGTCCCACTCCGCCGCCCAGGTGTGGAAGTCGTTGGACAGCGGCGACCCGTCGGGCAGCTTGTACGAGCCGCCGTAGCCGCCGGCGCCGTTGTACGCCGGGGCGTGCAGCGTCGAGTACGACGTCGTGGTGTCCTTGCCGAGGACCTCCATGATGTCGACCTCGCCGTTGTACGGCCACGGGCGGCCCGTGAGGAAGTCGGCGCCCATCATCCAGAACGCCGGCCAGTAGCCCTGGCCCGTCGGCACCTTGATCCGCGCCTCGACGCGGCCGTAGGTGAACATGAACTTGTTGGTCGTGTTCATGCGACCCGACGTGTAGCTGCGGCCGCCCGCCGTCTCCTTGCGCGCCTGGATGACCAGGTGGCCCTGACCGTCCATGTTCAGGTTGCCGGTCGGCGTGTAGTACTGCTGCTCACCGTTCTGCCCGGTGCCGGGGTCGATCGTCCACTTCGACGCGTCCGGCGCGCTGCCGGCCGCACCCGAGAAGTCGTCGCTGAACGCGAGGCGCGTGAAGTTGGGCGGCGGGACGTTCGACGTGGGCGGCTGGACGGGGTTGCCGCCGGTGCCGTAGACGTCGAAGCCGTACAGCGAGTAGCCGTAGGGGCCGCTGCGCTTGGTGAGGTTGAGCCGCACGTAGCGGCCGTCACCGGAGACGTTCAGCGTCTCCTTGAGGCCCTTGCCCGTGGTCGTCGTGTAGATCGTCGTCCACGCGGTTCCGTTGGCCGAGACCTGCACCTGGTAGCCCGTCGCGTACGCGGGGTCCCACTGCAGGACGACCTTCGAGACGTGCGCCGTCGCGCCGAGGTCGACCTGGATCCAGCCCGGGTCGACCCAGCCGGCCGGGTTGGCGGACGCCCAGCGCGAGGCGGCGTCGTAGTCGAGCGCCTTGTCCGGGGTGCACTGGTAGCAGGTGCCGTCGTCCTGGCTGGACGACGCGGCCCCGGGCTTCTTGTAGCTGAGCAGCACTGGCGTGCCGGGGTCGACGGGCGGCGTGGTGCCGTCGGTCGTGCCGAACACCTCGAGCTCCCACAGCGAGACGCCGTAGCCCGTGGCTCGTCCGGTCGCGTTCAGACGCACGTACCGAGCCGTGCCCGAGAGCGGCACCGACTGCTTGGCGCTGCTCGTCGCGGTCTGCGACGACAGCGTGGTCCACGCCGAACCGTCCTGCGAGGACTGGATCTGGAAGGCGGTGGCGTATGCCGCCTCCCACGTGAGGTCGATCCGGCTCAGCGCGCTGGGCGCCCCGAGGTCGACCTGGATCCACTGCGGGACCGAGAAGGCGCTCGACCAGCGGGTGCCGAGGTTGCCGTCGGTGGCGGCGCTCGCGGGCGTGCCGGCGGACTCGGCGGACGAGGCCGTCGTGGGCCTGCCCTTCGACAGCAGGACCGGGTTGGCCGGCGGCGTGGTGGTGCCCAGGACCTCGAGCTCGAACAGCGAGATGCCGTAGCCGGTTGCCCGCTGCGTGCCGGTCAGGCGCACGTAGCGACCGGAGCCGTTGATCGCGAGCGACTGCTTGGCGGCCGAGGTCGCCGTGCCGTTGCGCACGGTGGTCCACGTCGTGCCGTTGTCGGAGACCTGGATCGTGTACGCGGAGGCGTAGGCGGCCTCCCAGGTGAGGTCGATCTCGAAGAACGACTGCGTGGAGCCGAGGTCCACCTGGATCCACTGGTTGTCGGCGGACGAGCTGGACCAGCGGGTGCCGGTGTTCCCGTCGGTCGCGGCGCCGGCGGGCGTCCCGCCGTTCTCGGTGGAGGACGCGGTCGTCGGCTTGCCCTGGGACAGGACGACGACGCCGGGACTGAGGGCGTGCGCCTGGTCGGCGCGGACGGCCGCCAGCCCGAGGACCACGGCGAGCGCGGCCAGGGTGGCGATCAGGAGGCGGCCGACAGAGCGGCCACCTGCAACGGGGTGCGGAACGGGAGCCATGCTTCCCCCAAGGGTCGTCATTGACAGGGTGGGATCGGGCTGGAGAACGCGAGGGAGCGCTCTCTGAGGGATCACCCTTGACCCGGACAATTCGCCTGTCAAGACGTAGCACGAACGCCAGGGAGCGCTCTCTCGAACCAGGACGCGCGACCTGATGTGTGCTGAGGGGTTCAGCTGGTGGCCGGGGGCCCGTCGTTGCGACGCCGCTCCTCGTCGAGCCGGCGCAGGAAGTCCGGGTCGTCGTCGGGCGCGGGGGAGCGCAGGCGCTCGGTGCGCTTGGCCGGCGGTGCGTCGGAGATCTCCGCGTAGGCGGTGCGACGGGACCAGCGGACGCCCAGCCACACGAGGGAGCCGAGCAGCGGGACGAACAGCACGAGCACGATCCAGAGCAGCGGGTGCACCCCGACCCGCTCGTCCCGGTTGCTGCGCAGGATGTCGAAGAGGCAGTAGATCGCCAGGCCGATGAGCGCCAGGGCGACGAGGTTGCGCATCGCACCAGCCTAGACGCCCTGGGGCGGGCCGCTGCCCGGACCGGCCTACCCTGGTACCCGTGCCCGTCGTCGTCTTCTCGCTCCTGCGCCTCGCGCTGTTCGCCGTCTGCTTCGTCGCGCTGTGGTGGATCGGCATGCGCTCCTGGCTCGCGGCCATCGTCGCGGCGGTCCTGGCGTGGGGCCTCTCCTACGTGCTGCTCACCCGGCAGCGCGACGCCGCCGCCCGGCACATCGCGGCGCGGGTGGAGCGGGGACGGCGCCCGGACGAGGACGCGCTCGTCGAGGACGCGGCGGACGACGCCGCCCGGCGCGAGCCCTAGAGCGCGAGGCCGACGCCCAGCAGGACGCCGAACGCCAGCTCGAGCAGTCCGGTGAACATGAGCACCGGGACCAGTGCCCGGCCGCGGGCGCCCAGCAGCACCGTCACGGCCAGCGCGACGGCCGGGGCGAGCAGCAGCAGGACGATCAGCGTCCACGGGTTGGCGAACGCGCAGACGATCCCGCCCAGCAGCACGGGCAGCACGACGAGCGCGGCGTACACGCGGCGGGACCGGTGCTCGCCCAGGCGCACCGCCAGGGTCCGCTTCCCGACGAGCGCGTCGGTGGGCACGTCACGCAGGTTGTTGGCCATGAGCAGCGCGCACGCGAGCATGCCGACGGCCACCGCCCCGACCCACGCGGGCCACGACAGCTCGTCGGCCTGCGTGTAGGTGGTGCCCAGCACCGCGACGAGCCCGAAGAACGTGAAGACGCCGACCTCGCCGAGCCCGCGGTAGCCGTACGGCCGGCGACCGCCCGTGTACCCCCACGCCGCCAGGATCGCGACGGCGCCGACGGCGAGCAGCCACCACTGGCCGGTGAGCGAGACGAGCCAGAGGCCGAGGAGCGCCGCGACGCCGAACGCGGTGAACGCCGCGGCCTTCACCGAGCGGGGGCTGGCCGTCCCCGACGCGGTCAGGCGCATCGGGCCGACGCGGTCCACGTCCGTGCCGCGGATGCCGTCGGAGTAGTCGTTGGCGTAGTTGACGCCCACCTGCAGGGCCAGCGCCACCCCCAGGGCCAGGGCGGCGCGCCCGAGGTCGAACGAGCCGAGCTGGGCCGCGGCGCCGCTGCCGACCAGGACCGGGGCGGCGGCGGCGGGCAGCGTGCGCAGTCGAGCGCCCTGCACCCAGTCGCTGGCAGTGGTCACGTGTCGTTCCTCTCGATCAGCTCGTGTGCGAGCTGCTGTGCGGCTCGACGGTCGATCTTGCCCGGCCCGCGCAGCGGGAGCGAACCCGTGACCACGAGGTGGCGCGGGGCGTGGGCCGCGCCCAGGCGTTCGGTGACCGCGGCGCGGGCCTGCGCGAGGGTCGGGGTGGTGCCAGGACGAGGCACGACGACGGCGACGACCACCTGCCCCCACTCGTCGTCGGGCAGCCCGACCACGACCACCTCGCCCAGGGGTTCGAGCGCCGCCTCGACCGCCTGCGGCGACACCTTGGCGCCGCCGCTGACCAGCACGTCGTCGGCTCGGCCGAGGATCGTCAGCCGGCCGTCGACCCAGGTGCCGAGGTCGGAGGTGCGCATCCAGCGGCGGCCGTCGAGGTGCACGAACGGCTCCTGGACGCCGTCGGCATAGCCGAGCGCGAGCACCGGGCCGGACACCAGCACGCGACCGTCGTCGTCGAGCCGCACGGTGACCCCGTCCAGCGGGACGCCGTCGTACACGCAGCCCCCGCACGTCTCGGACATGCCGTACGTGGTGACCACCCGGACACCCGCCGCGCGTGCCCGCCCGAGCAGGTCGGCGCCGGTCGCGGCCCCGCCGACGAGGACCGCGTCGAACGTGCGCAGGGCGTCGGTGCCCGCGGCGTCGTCGAGGAGGCGGACCAGCTGTGTCGGCACGAGCGAGGTGTAGCGGGGGCCGGGGCCGAGCCTGGAGGTCGTCGCGACGAAGGAGGGGGGACGGAACGGTCCGTCGGGGACGACGACGGGCGACGTGCCGGCGAGCACCGAGCGGACCAGGACCTGCAGCCCGGCGATGTGCTGCAGCGGGAGCGCGAGGAGCCACTGCCCCGGGCCGGCCAGGCGGTCGGCGGTGGCCGCGGCCGAGGCGCGCAGCGCGGCCGCCGAGAGCAGGACGGCACGCGGGTCCCCCGTCGAGCCCGAGGTGCTGACCACCAGGGCGACCTCGTCGGACACCTCGTCGGGGCCCGTTCCCACGGCGGGGCCGGAGCCGTCGAGGGCCGCGGCGAGCGCCGGCAGCAGGAGATCGGCCCGCGCGGGGACGTCGCGCAGGGGGCGGCTCACCGGTCCAGCCTAGGCGCCCCGCCCGTGGGCCCTGGGTCCCGGACCGGCCCGGAATTGGCCCGTAGAGTGTCCGCGGTCCGATCCGAAGGAGCTCCCCGTGTTCACTGCCACCATCCGCGCGCGCCGGCTGCCCGCGCTGCTCGTCGTGCTCGCGGGCACGGTCTCGCTCCTCGCCGCGTGCAGCGGCGGGTCGACCGACACGCCCACCCCGGTCCCCGACGTCACCCAGGGCGCCGTCATCGAGCCCGCCAAGGTCGCGCCGCCGGCGCCGGTCGTGCCGCCGCGCTGGCCGCTGACCGGTGTCGCCGCCACCGACATGCCGGTGCGCCCCGCGCTCGCCGTGAAGATCGAGAACTCCGGCGAGGCCCGCCCGCAGACCGGCCTGGACGAGGCGGACAACGTCTGGGAAGAGGTCGTCGAGGGCGGCATCAGCCGGTTCGTCGCCGTCTACCACTCGAAGGTGCCCACGGAGGTCGGACCGATCCGCTCCGTGCGTCCGATGGACCCCGCGATCATCGCGCCCATGCACGGCCTCATCGCGTTCTCCGGCGGCCAGGCGGGCTTCGTGAACGCGCTGCAGGCCGCCGGGATCCAGACGATCAGCATGGACGCCGGTGCGGCCGGCTTCTACCGCAAGAAGGGCGTGGCCCCGGCCCCGCACAACGTCTACGGCACCCCGCAGACGTTCTGGGACCAGGCCAACGCCGAGCACAGCGCCGCACCGCCGGCCCAGTTCGTCTTCGCCAAGAGGCCCGAGTCCGCGACGGCGATCGCCACGGGCGCGCCGGCCGGGACCATCAGCGTGAAGCTGTCCGGCTACGCCAAGCCCACCTGGTCGTGGGACGCGGGCTCGGGCACCTACCTGCGCTCCGAGGGCGCCACCCCGGCGGTCGTCCGTTCCGGGGCGCGGCTCGGCGCGACGAACGTCGTCACCCTCTCGGTCCGGCTGGTGAACTCCGGCACGGTCGACCCGGCGGGCAACCCGGTACCCGAGACCGTGATGGAGGGCACCGGCGAGGGCACGCTGTCCAGCGGCGGCAAGTTCGTCGCCGTGACCTGGACCAAGAACTCGATCGGCGAGGTGCTCACGCTGACGGCGCCCGACGGCTCGCCCGCGACCCTGGCCCCCGGCGTGACCTGGATCGAGCTGGTGCCCTCGAGCACGGGTTCGGTCACGATGAGCTGACCCCGGCCTGTGCTCCCGCGTCGCGCCGTGCGCGCGTGGCAACCTGAGCATGAGCACGGCGGCGACAGGGGGAGTCGGATGAGGTCCAGGACGCGTATCGGTTCGGTCGGCGTGGCGCTCGGCGCACTGCTCGCGCTCATGGCGTGCAGCTCGCCGGCACCGGAGGAACCGGCGCCCAGCCCGACCACCGTGACGGTCCGTCCGACGATCCCGCCGGCCAAGGCCGCCGCACCCGCCCCGGTCGTCGTGGCGCGCTGGCCGCTGACCGGGATCCCCGGCGATCCCGCCGTCCGGCCCGCACTCGCCGTGAAGATCGAGAACACCCTGGTCGCGCGGCCGCAGTCCGGCCTCGAGCAGGCCGACGTGGTCTGGGAGACCATCGTCGAGTTCGACGTGTCCCGGCTGGTCGCGGTGTTCCACTCGCAGGTGCCCGCCGAGGTCGGGCCGATCCGGTCGGTGCGCCCGATGGACCCGCAGATCCTCGCGCCCATGCACGGGCTGCTGGCGTTCTCGGGCGGCCAGCCGGGCATCCTGCAGCTCGTGGCCGAGAGCGGCATCCAGATGATCAGCCACGACGCCGGCGCCCCCGGCATGTACCGCACCAAGGACCGGGCGGCCCCGCACAACGTCTACGGCACCCCGACGACGTTCTGGGCCCAGGCGGACGCCGACCACCAGGCCTCGCCCGCCGAGCAGTTCGACATCGCCCGGAGCGCCGACCGCGCCGCCGCGGCCCTCGTCGGGACCCCGGCCGGCACGCTGTCGTTCAACCTCTCGCCCGCGTCGAGCCCGACCTGGACCTGGGACGCCGCCAGCGGCACCTGGCTCCGCTCCGAGGGTGCGACGCCGTCCTCCGCGCGCAGCGGTGCCCGGCTGTCGGCGGTCAACGTCGTCTCGATCGTCGCCGGTCACCCACCCACCGGGTACGCGGCCCAGGGCGGTGTGCCGGTGCCCACCTACGAGCTCAGCGGGTCGGGCCAGGGGTTCGTCGCGACCGGCGGCAAGATCGTGCCGGTGACCTGGAAGAAGGACAACCAGGCGGCACCGATGAGGGTGTTCCTCGAGAACGGTGCGCCCGCCGAGCTCGCCCCCGGGAACACCTGGGTCGAGCTCGTGCCCTTCGGCACGGGGACCGTCGCCACCAGCTGACTCCGCCTGCGGGATGACCCCGGGGCCTCCCGTCCGCGACCTCGGGCCGATGTGCTGACCCCTGCCCGGCGGCGAGCCTGGGGGCATGGCAGATCTCACGCACTCCTCGGCTCGCGAGCACGACGTCCGGTCGATGGGCGCGGTCGTCGTCGCGGGCGTCGTCCTCGTCGGCCTGCTCGTGGCCGCGGCCGGCGTCCTCGGCGCGGTCGTCGACCTCGCCGGCTGGGCCGTCAGCGGTCACTGACCCGCCGCGGCCGAGTCCCGGGTCGCCCAGGCGACCGCTCGCTCGCCTGCGCCCGAGTCCCCGGTCGCCCGGCGACCGCTCGCTCGGACGTGGCGTCAGTAGGCGTACGGGAAGCCCGACCAGTCGGGCTCGCGGCGCTGGAGGAACGCGTCTCGCCCCTCGACCGCCTCGTCGGTCATGTACGCCAGCCGCGTGGCCTCGCCGGCGAACACCTGCTGGCCGGCCAGGCCGTCGTCGGCGAGGTTGAACGCGAACTTCAGCATCCTGATGGCCTGCGGCGACTTGGTCGCGATGATCCGTGCGTACTCGAGCCCGGCCTCCTCGAGCTCGTCGTGGGCGACCACGTCGTTGATCGCGCCCCAGGCCAGGGCCTGCTCGGCCGAGTACTCGCGGGCGAGGAAGAAGATCTCGCGGGCCCGCTTCTGGCCGACCTGCCGGGCCAGCAGCGCTGACCCGTACCCGCCGTCGAACGACCCGACGTTCGCGTCCGTCTGCATGAACCGGGCGTGCTCGCGGCTCGCGATCGACAGGTCCGCGACGACGTGCAGGGAGTGCCCGCCGCCCGCGGCCCAGCCGTTGACCAGGGCCACGACGACCTTGGGCATCGTCCGGATCAGGCGCTGCACCTCGAGGATGTGCAGGCGGCCGGCGCGTGCGGGGTCGATGCCCTCGGAGGTCTCGCCCTCGGCGTAGCGGTAGCCGTCGCGGCCGCGGATGCGCTGGTCGCCGCCGGAGCAGAACGACCAGACGCCGTCCTTCGGTGCCGGTCCGTTGCCGGTCAGGAGCACGGTCCCGACGGTCGACGTGGTGCGCGCGTGGTCGAGGACCCGGTAGAGCTCGTCGACGGTGTGCGGCCGGAACGCGTTGCGCACCTCGGGCCGGTCGAACGCGACGCGGACGACGGGGAGGTCGCCCTCGGCGCCCTCGGGCCCGCGCGCGACGCCGCGGTGGTAGGTCAGGTCGGTGAGGTCATCGAACCCCGCGACGGTCCGCCACCGGGTCGGGTCGAAGGTGTCGCTGACGGATGCCGGAAGGTTCACGGCACCCACCCTAACTGTTTGGTACACTTGTACCAGAACGTGCGGCGCGACGGCGGAGACTGCCACCCGGCGCACACGCTCGCGGCCTGTGACCACGCCAGGCCCACGGAGGTGCATCACCATGGCCTGGGTCGTTCTCATCCTGTCCGGCATGCTCGAGGCAGGCTGGGCGCTGAGCCTCAAGGCGTCCGACGGCTTCACCAAGCTCTGGCCGAGCGTGTTCTTCGTCGTCATGCTCGTCGCCTCGATGGGCGGGCTCGCCTGGGCGCTCAAGTCGCTGCCCGTCGGCATCGCCTACGGCGTCTGGGTCGGCATCGGCGCGTCGCTGACCGCGGTCCTCGCGATCGTGATCATGGGCGAGTCCGTGTCCGTGCTCAAGATCGTCTCGCTCGTCCTCATCGTCGCCGGCGTGGTGGGGCTCAACCTCTCGGGCGGGGGCCATTGATGACGGTGCCGACGACGGCCGGGACGACGGGCAAGGGCGCGCGCCGACGGGCCGACCTCGCGAGCGCCGCGGCGACGCTCATGCTCCGCGAGGGTCCCGGCGCGCTCACCCACCGCCGGGTCGCGCAGGAGGCCGACGCTTCGGTCTCGGCCACGACCTACTACTTCGGGAGTCTCGACGAGCTCGCGGAGGCCGCGGGTGGCGCGCTGGCGCAGGCCTGGGCCGCCCACGCGCTCTCGGCGGAGCACCGCGGGGAGTCGGTCGACGACGATCCGCACCGCGCCGCCGTTCTCGTCGCCGACGCCGTCCTGCCGCCCGGCGACGACGTCGAGGTGCGCAGCCACTACGAGCACCTGCTCGGCGCCGGGCGGGACCCGGCACTGGCCCGCGCGTTCGCGGCCCGACGAGGCGAGGTGGACGACGCCGTCGAGCGGCTCGTGGCCCTCGTCGGCGCACCGACCAGCGGCCCGGTGACCGTCGCGATCGTGGACGGGGCCGTGGTGAGTGCCCTGACCGAGCACCGCCCGGTCCGGGCGACCGCGTACGCCCTGCTCGTGGCGGCCTGGGAGCGGTCGTAGGGTTGAGGCATGCCCGCTGACCTGCACGTCTGGGCCGTCCCGCTGCGGACCAGGTTCCGCGGGTTGACGGTCCGCGACGGCGTCCTGGTCCGCGGGGAGGCGGGCTGGGGCGAGTTCAGCCCGTTCTGGGACTACGACGTCGAGGAGTCCCTGGCCTGGTGGCGGGCCGCGCGCGAGGCGGCTGACGTGGGGTTCCCGGAGCCGGTGCGCGACAGCATCCCGGTCAACGTCACGATCCCGGCGGTGGACGCCGCCACCGCGCACCGCCTCGTGACCGTCTCGGGCGGGTGCCGGACCGCCAAGGTCAAGGTCGCCGAGCCGGGCCAGTCGCTGGCCGACGAGATCGCCCGCCTCGAAGCCGTGCGCGACGCGCTCGGGCCGACGGGTGCGATCCGCATCGACGCGAACGCCGCGTGGGACGTCGACACGGCCGTCGCCCGGCTGTTCGCGCTCGACCGCGCCGCGGGCGGGCTCGAGTACGCCGAGCAGCCCGTACCGACCGTCGACGACCTCGCGGCCCTGCGCCGGCGCACCCACGTGCCGATCGCCGCCGACGAGTCGATCCGGCGCGCGCAGGACCCGCTGGCCGTGGCCCGCGCGCACGCCGCCGACGTGGTGGTGCTCAAGGTGCAGCCGCTCGGCGGCGTCCGGGCGTGCCTGGAGCTCGCCGAGGTTGTCGGGCTGCCCGTCGTCGTGTCGAGCGCCCTGGAGTCGTCGGTCGGGCTGGCCGCGGGGATCGCCCTCGCGGCCGCGCTGCCCGAGCTCCCGTACGCGTGCGGGCTCGCGACCGCGCAGCTGTTCACCGCCGACCTCGTCGCCGAACCGCTCCTGCCGGTCGACGGCGCGATCCCGGTCCGCCGCCCGGAGCCGGACCCCGCCCTGCTCGAGGCGTCCGCGGCCGACGACGAGCTGGCCGAACGGTGGCGCCGACGGGTCGGGGCCGTCGAGGCTCGGGCATGATGGCAGGCGTGACCACGACGGGCGCCGGGGCTGATCCCGCAACCTCCGCCGCCCGGGTTCTCGTCCAGGCGCTCGCGGCGCTGGGCGTCGAGGACGTCGTGCTCGCCCCGGGCTCCCGCAGCGCGCCGCTGGCGTACGCGTTCGCCGACGCCGCGCGGCCCGACCGTCCCGAGGGCGCACCGGAGCTGCGGCTGCACGTCCGGATCGACGAGCGCTCCGCCGCGTTCGTGGCCCTCGGCCTCGTGCGCGCGTCCGCGGTCGGCCCCGACGGTGCTCCCGTCCCGCCGCGCCCGGTCGTCGTGGTCACCACCTCCGGGACCGCGGCCGCCAACCTGCACCCGGCCGTCCTCGAGGCGCACCACAGCGGCCTGCCGCTCGTCGTCCTGACCGCCGACCGCCCGCACGAGCTGCGCGGCACGGGCGCCAACCAGACCACCGAGCAGGTCGGTCTGTTCGGTCCCGTCGTCCGCCTCGGCCTGGACCTGCCGGCACCCGAGGGGCTTCGCGACGAGGCGCGCGACCTGCGCCGGACCGTCGCGCGCGCGCTCGCGGCGGCCACCGGTGCGCGCAGCGGCGACCCCGGACCCGTCCACCTGAACGTCGCGTTCCGCGAGCCGCTCGTGCCGGGCGGGCAGGAGTGGCCCGAGCCGTCCACGGTCGGGCTCACCCACGTCCAGGCGCGTCCGGTCGCGACGGTCGCGCCCGCCGCCGAGCCGACCGCCGGCGGCCGTCGCGGTGGGGCACCGACGGTCGTCGTGGCCGGGGACGACGCCGGACCGCTCGCGCGCCGGCTGGCCGAGGCGAACGGCTGGCCGCTGCTCGCGGAGCCGTCCTCCGGTGCGCGCGGCGGCGCCAACGCGATCGCGGCCTACGTGCACCTGCTCGCGCACCCGCTGCTCGGCGGCTCCGTGCGACGTGCGGTCGTCGTGGGCCGCCCCACGCTGTCCCGACCCGTGCAGCGGCTGCTCGGGCGGTCCGACGTCGAGGTCGTCGTCATCGGTCAGCGGGGCGCCGACTGGCCGGACGCGACCCGCAACGCGAGCGAGGTGCTCCTGGACGCGCCGGCGCGGATGCGCAACGGCCGGATGCGGGCGCCGGAGGGATGGCTCGAGGCGTGGCACACCGCCGACAAGGCCGCGGCCGCAGCCATCGACGGCGTTCTGGACTCCGCCGACGACGCCCGGCGTTCGCGGTCGCGCAGCGGCACCCGCGTCACCGGGCCGGCGCTCGCGCGCGCCGTCGCCCAGGTCAGCGCCCCCGGCGACGTGCTGGTGATCGGGTCGTCGAACCCCGTGCGCGACCTCGACCTGGTGGCCCGCTGGTCGACGCCCCCGGTCGTCGTCGCCAACCGCGGCCTGGCCGGCATCGACGGCACCGTGAGCACCGCGGTCGGGGTCGCCCTCGGCCTGCCCGACCGCCGCGTCCGCGCTCTCCTGGGCGACCTCACCTTCCTGCACGACGTCGGTGGGCTCCTGCGCGGGCCGCTCGAGCAGACGGCGCACCTGCAGCTCGTCGTCGCCAACGACGACGGGGGCTCGATCTTCGCGACGCTCGAACCCGGCGAGCCCGAGCGCGCCGACGCGTTCGAGCGCGTGTTCGCCACCCCGCACGGCGCGGACATCGCTGCCCTCTGTGCGGGGTACGGGGTGCGGCACACGCGCGTGGGCGACGTCGACGGACTGCTGCCCGCCCTCGCCGCCCCGGGACCAGGGCTGAGCGTCGTGGAGGTCCGCGTGGACCGCACGGGCCGACGAGCCCTCGGCGAGCGGCTGGCCAGCGAGGTCGCGGCCGCGGTCTCCCACGCGTTGCAGGACTGAAGTCCCAGATCCATTCGAAACTCGCAGACAATTCCCAGGTTCTGCGAAGGGTGCCTCCAGCGCGGCCTTGTGTAGTTGTCGCATACCAAGGAGGCCACAGACATGACCACGACCCCGAACCAGGGCGCCGACGCTGGCGACCAGTCCCAGAACCAGCCGACCGAGCCGATCACGCCCGTCGAGCAGACGCAGCCGATCGCGCCCGTCGCCCCGGCCCAGCCCGCCGTCGCCGCKACCCAGCCGCTTCCGCCCCTCCACGCGACGCAGCCGCTGCCGGTCGCCCCCGCGGGGCACCCGACCAACCCGTTCACCCCGCCGCACCCGGCCGCCCCGGCCGACCAGCGTGCCGCGTACGAGGCCGCCCAGGCCGCCGCCGCCGCCCAGGCCGCCGCCGCCGCGCAGGCCGAGGCCGTCCGCCGCGCCCAGTGGGACGCCGCGCAGCGCGCCTCGGTGCAGGACCCGGCGCTCGTCCAGCAGCAGATCCGCCAGGCGCAGATCGAGCAGCCCGTCGTGCACCAGGCCGCCGCCCCGTACCAGGTGCCCGCCGCCCAGTACGCCCCCCAGGCCCCGCAGAACCCGCAGGCGCCGACGGGTGTCCCGACGCAGCGCAAGCGCCGCACGTGGATCCCTGTCGTCTCGGCCGCGGCCGCCGCAGCCATCGTCGCTGCCGTCGCCACCGGCGGCGTCGTGACCGGCCTGTCGCACGACGACGACGCGTCCGCCGGTCGTCCGGCCTCGCTCGCCACCATCGGCCAGGACACCAACGACACCGTCCCGGTCTCCGGCTCCACGTCCGACGCCCCCGACTGGGAGGCCGTCTCCAAGGCCGTCCAAGCCTCGGTCGTCGCCATCTCCGTGACCATCGGCGGCGGCAGCTCCGGCGCCGAGGGCTCCGGGGTCGTCGTCGACGACGCCGGTCACATCGTGACCAACAACCACGTCGTCGGTGACGCGGACAAGGACAGCATCTCGGTCACGCTGAACGACGGCCGCATCTTCAAGGCCACCGTCGTCGGCACCGACCCGACCACCGACCTGGCCGTCATCAAGCTCACCGACCCGCCCAAGGACCTCAAGGCCGCCGCGTTCGGCGACTCGTCCAAGGTCGTCGTCGGCCAGCCCGTCATGGCCGTCGGCAACCCGCTCGGCCTGGCCAGCACCGTCACCACGGGCATCGTCTCCGCGGTCGACCGTCCGGTCTCGACCTCGGGCGAGGGCAGCACGGAGACCACGGTCACCAACGCCATCCAGGTGGACGCCGCGGTCAACCCCGGCAACTCCGGTGGCCCGCTGTTCGACGCCTCCGGCCGCGTGATCGGGATCAACTCCTCGATCGCGACGCTGTCGCAGGAGTCGGGCTCGATCGGTCTCGGCTTCGCCATCCCGGTCGACCTGGTCAAGAACATCGCCGCCCAGCTCGTCGAGGACGGCTCTGCCGAGCACGCCTTCCTCGGTGTGACGCTCGACGACGGCACCGCCACCGCCGACGGCGTGACCCGCCGCGGCGCGGTGGTCAAGTCGGTGAGCGACGGCTCGCCCGCCGCGAAGGGTGACATCAAGGTCGACGACACGATCGTCGCGATCGACGGCAAGGCCGTCGCCGGTGCCGAGTCGCTCACCGCCTACGTCCGGGCCCTCCCGGCCGACACCAAGGTCACGCTGACGGTCGTCCGCGACGGCAAGGCGTCGGACATCGACGTCACGCTCGCGGTCCGCCCGGAGCAGGCGGCCTCGTCGGACAACGGCAGCCAGCAGGCGCCGGACCAGCAGGGTGACGGCAGCCAGCAGGCGCCCGACCAGCAGGCCCCCGACCAGGGCCAGCAGGGCGACGGCAGCGACCAGGGCGGCGCCAACGGCCTCCCGAACGGCATGAGCCCCGACGAGCTGTGGAAGTGGTTCCAGAGCCAGCAGCAGGGCTGATCTCTCGCTGACCGCCGGCGGCCGCCGGTCCCCGCACCCCCCCATCGGGGATCCGGCCGCCGGCCCCGGGCTCCTTCCCGGACGGTCAGCCTCCTGCGGCTCACACCCCCTGAGCCGCGCCACCGCGGTCCGACACGGACCGCCACCAGTCCCGGACCGCACACGCCGCGGTCCGGGACTTGGGCGTTCGTCGGGGTCCCAGGCGTCCACGGCGCCCGTCAGCAGCGAGGGCGCCCGGTGCAGTGGGGGCCCTCGCCGTCAGCGGGCGCCGTCGGCGTGCTTGCGCGGTTCAGGCGTCGCGGCCGAGCGCGTAGCGCATCGGCTCGAGCTTGGCCTCGGACTCGGCGAGCTCGGCTGCCGGGTCGGACGCGGCGACGATGCCGCAGCCCGCGAACAGTCGCACGCGTCGCGGGTCGTCGGAGTCGATGTGCGCCGAACGCAGGGCGATGCCCCACTCGCCGTCGCCGTCGGCCCCGAACCAGCCCACCGGTCCGGCGTACCGGGCGCGGTCCATGCCCTCGATACCGCGGATCAGCTCGCGGGCGGCGACCGTCGGGGTGCCGCAGACGGCCGCCGTCGGGTGCAGCGCGGCGGCGAGCGCGAGCGACGAAGGGTGCGCGCCCTCGGTCGGTGCGAGGACGCCCGTGACGTCGGACGCGAGGTGCAGCACGTTCGGCAGGTGCAGCACGAACGGCACGTCGGGGACGTTCGTCGACGAGCAGAACGGGTCGAGCGCGTGCGCGACCGACTGCACCGCGTACTCGTGCTCCTCGAGGTCCTTCGAGGAGTGCGCGAGGATCGCGGCGCGGGCCAGGTCGGCGTTGTCGTCGCCGGTGCGCCGGATCGTGCCGGCCAGCACGCGGGAGGTGACCAGCCCCTTCTCGGAGCGGACCAGCAGCTCGGGGGTCGCGCCGACCAGGCCGTCCACGCTGAACGTCCAGCAGGACTCGTACGCGTCGGCGAGGCGTTCGAGCGCCCACCGCGCGTCGACGGGGTGCTCGGTGACGGCGTGCACGTCGCGGGCGAGGACGACCTTCTCCACCGCACCGGAACGGATGGCCGCGATGCCCTGCGCCACGATGTCGCGCCAGTCGCCGGCCTCGTCGTCGGAGTAGGCCACGATGCCGGGGTCGGTCGGTGCCACGCGCGGACCGATCACGTCGCTGAGCCGGGGTGCCCTGCCGATCCGGGCGCCGGTCGTGATGCTCGTCAGCCACGTCCGTCCCCCGCGACGACCGACCACGACGCTGGGCACGACGACCACGCCGCCGGCCGGGGAGTCGTCGTCGAACGCGAACGAGCCGAACGCGACCGGTCCGGACCCGGGGACTCCCACCTCGTCGCGCACGATCGCGTGCGCGAGCAGCTTCTGCCACGCCCGCTCCGCGTCGGCGAACCGGTCCGGTCCCGCGACCTCGACGCGCAAGGTCTCGCCCCAGCCGACCAGCCCGTCGCCGCGGCGCACCCACGCGAGCGGTGACCCGGTCGAGGGCAGGAGGTCCAACAGGTCGGCGGCGGACCGCTGCTGCGCCAGGTCGTCGAGAGCGACGGTGCGCACCACGAGGGGGTGCGGGACCGGGGTCCCGGCGGACCCCGGGGCGGTGGGCTGCTGGCTCATCAGGGCCAGCGTAAGCCTGCACCGAGCGCACGCCGTGCCGACCCTCAGGTGGCGCTCAGCACAGTGTGACCCCGTGCGTGCGTTCGTCCCGGGCGCGGCGGACCTGCGACGATGGGGACCATGCCGCGCGCCAGCCTCGAGAAGGACCCGCACGACGTCGCCGTGATGTTCGACGCCGTGGCCGCCCGATACGACCGCACGAACGACGTCCTGTCGCTCGGGCAGGACCGGGCCTGGCGGCGCGCCACCATCAAGGCCGTCGACGCCCAGCCCGGCCAGACGGTCCTCGACCTCGCCGCCGGCACCGGGACCTCGTCGGAACCCATGGCCGACGCCGGCGTGCGCGTCATCGCGTGCGACCTGTCCGTCGGGATGCTCGAGGTGGGCAAGCGGCGCCGGCCCGACCTGGCGTTCGTGGCCGGGGACGCGCTGCACCTGCCGTTCGCCGACGAGTCCTTCGACGCGGTGACGATGTCGTTCGGGCTGCGCAACGTGTCCGACGTCGAGGGCGCCCTGGACGAGCTCTACCGCGTCACCAAGCCCGGTGGCCGGCTCGTCGTCTGCGAGTTCTCGCGACCCACGTTCGCGCCGTTCCGCACGGTCTACACCAACTACCTCATGCGGGCCCTGCCGCCCGTCGCGCGGGCCGTGTCCAAGGAGCCCGACGCGTACGTCTACCTGGCCGAGTCGATCCGCGCGTGGCCTGACCAGGCGGCCCTCGGCCGCCTCATCAAGGGCACCGGCTGGACCCAGGTCGCGTTCCGCAACCTCACCGGCGGCGTCGTCGCCCTCCACCGCGCCACCCGCCCGGAGTAGGCGCCGCGCTCGCGTCCGGCGACGGACTTCCTCGGCGGCCATCGCCGGTCGCCCACCCGGCGGCGCCATCCGGCCTTGCCTAGCGCCACTTGGGACGCGTGGTGTTCGAGTGACTCCTGGGGCATCTCAGGCGTCTCACGGGCCACTCCAGTCCCAGGTGGCGCCAGGTCGCGTCGGTTCGGCCCGTCCCGACGCTGCCGGGCCGCGCGAGGACTCCTGCCCGCCCCGGCCGCCCCCACCCGCAGGTCAGCCGGCAGATTCGCACGGCCGCTCTGCGACGAGGGCACGAGGAGGTCGACGACCACCGGGGACCGTGCCGGAGACCCGCGCCGGCGGGTCCCGCGCGAAGCCCGATCAGCGAATGCCGGGACTCGTCGCCCGCCGGGGTGAACAATGGGGTGCGCAACGCCTCGAACTGCACCGGCGGGGCGTCGTCTGCGGGATGTTCGACCACGAGTTTCCGCGCAGATCAGGGCCGTTCCGCACCCTGTCGTCGCAAGTAAGCCAAGCCTTCGCAGACAGCGTTTCTGGCCGTGGTTACACTCGCCGAATCAGTACGTGAACAACGTCACAAGTGGGGTCACTGGTGGTGGATGCAGCGCACGATGACGCAGACGTCATCGTCGTGGGCGCGGGCCCGGCAGGGTCCGCCGCCGCGTTTCACTGCGCCTCCGCGGGCCTGGACGTGCTGCTCCTGGAGAAGTCCGAGTTCCCCCGCGACAAGGTCTGCGGCGACGGCCTGACGCCCCGCGCGGTCGCCGAGATGGTGCGCATGGGCCTGCCGATCCGCGAGCAGGACGGGTGGATCCGGAACAAGGGTCTGCGCGTCATCGGCGGCGGGCACCGGCTCGAGCTGGAGTGGCCCGAGCTGTCGAGCTACCCGTCGTACGGGCTGGCCAAGTCGCGCATGTCCCTGGACCACACGCTCGCCGACCACGCGCGCTCCGCGGGCGCCAAGCTGCAGGAGCGCACGAACGTCACGGGCGCGGTGCGGGACGAGCGCTCAGGCCGCGTCGTGGGCGTCACCGCCAAGACCGCCGAAGGCGCCGCGGAGTACCGCGCCCCGATCGTCATCGCCGCCGACGGCGTCTCCGCACGGCTCGCCACCGGCATGGGTCTGGAGAAGCGCATGGACCGCCCGATGGGCGTCGCGGTCCGCACCTACTTCCGCACCCCGCGGCACGACGACGCGTGGATGGAGAGCCACCTCGAGCTCTGGGACGGCGAGCCACGCAGGTCGAACCTCATGCCCGGCTACGGCTGGATCTTCGCCCTCGGCGACGGCACCGCCAACGTCGGCCTCGGCTCGGTGTCGAGCACAGCGGCCGCGACGAAGGTCGACTACAAGGCGCTCTTCGCCAAGTGGATGGCCAACGCGCCGGCCGAGTGGGAGTTCACGCCCGACAACCAGGTCGGCCCGGTCCGTGGCGCGGCGCTCCCGATGGGGTTCAACCGCGGGCCGCTGTACGGCAACGGCCTGATGCTCGTCGGCGACTCCGCCGGGATGATCAGCCCGTTCAACGGCGAGGGCATCGCGTACGGCCTGCAGGCGGGCCGGGTCGCCGCCGACGCGATCGCCCAGGGCCTGGCGCGGGGCACCGCCGCCGGCCGGGAGCGCGCGTTCGCCACCTACCAGCGCCGGATGAAGGATGACCTCGGCGGCTACTACACGCTCGGCCGGGTCTTCGTCCGGCTCATCGAGCACCCGGAGATCATGCGGGTGTGCACGCGGTACGGCCTGCCCCAGCCGCTCGTCATGAAGTTCGTCCTCAAGCTCTTGTCCGACTGCTACGAACCCCGCGGCGGTGACCTGGTCGACCGGGTCATCTCCGGACTCAGTCGGCTCGCACCGGCAGCCTGACCGCACCACGCTGTACCCGACCCCCCGCACCGACCTCGCCGTTGAGGAGTGACGCACGATGAGCAACCCGTACGTGCCGCTGCTGTTCCTGATGGGCATCGCTGCCCTCATGGCGCTCGGTGGCGTTGGCTCCAGCGTCATGCTCGGCCCGAAGCGGTACAACCGCGCCAAGCTCGAGGCGTACGAGTGCGGCATCGAGCCCACCCCGCACGCCATCGGCGGCGGCCGCTTCCCGATCAAGTACTACCTCGTCGCGATGACGTTCATCGTCTTCGACATCGAGGTGGTGTTCCTCTACCCGTGGGCCGTCAGCTTCAGCACGCTCGCGATGTTCGGGCTCGTCGCGATGATCGGCTTCCTGCTGATCATCACGGTCCCGTTCGTCTACGAGTGGCGTCGCGGGGGCTTCGAGTGGGACTGACAGCGGTCATGACCACAGCTATCACTGCACATCCGGAGGTGTGAGATGGGGATCGAAGAGGCGCCGTCAGGCTTCCTGCTCACGACGGTCGAGGATCTCGTCGGCTACTTCCGCAAGTCGTCGCTGTGGCCCGTGACGTTCGGCCTCGCGTGTTGCGCCATCGAGATGATGGCCGCGGGCGCGAGCCGGTTCGACATCTCCCGCTTCGGCATGGAGGTCTTCCGCGCCTCGCCGCGCCAGGCCGACCTGATGATCGTCGCCGGCCGCGTGAGCCAGAAGATGGCACCGGTCGTGCGCCAGGTCTACGACCAGATGTCGGAGCCCAAGTGGGTGCTCTCGATGGGGGTCTGCGCCAGCAGCGGCGGCATGTTCAACAACTACGCGATCGTGCAGGGCGTCGACCACATCATCCCGGTCGACATCTACCTGCCGGGCTGCCCGCCGCGGCCCGAGATGCTCATCAACGCGATCCTGGCCCTGCACGAGCAGATCGAGAACGAGCCCCTCGGCGTGAACCGCAAGAACGCGGCCGCCGCCGCCGAGGCCGCCGCGCTGGCCGCGACGCCGACGTCGCACATGACGGGGCTGCTGAAGTGACCGAGAAGAACGATGCCGCTGCCGCGGTGAAGCCCGGTGCCGCCGGCACCGAGGCGCAGGCGACGACCGAGGCGGCCCTCGAGGCGGGCGCGCAGAACACCACGCGCACCCCGATCGACATCGTCGAGGTCCGCAAGGGCATGTTCGGTACGACGGGCTCGGGCGACACGTCGGGCTACGGCGGCCTCGTCGCCCCGATCGCGCTGCCCGGCCCGAGCGAGCGCCCCTACGGCGGCTGGTTCGACGAGGCCGTCGACATCCTGACCGAGGTGCTCGACGAGTCCGGCACGGGCTACGCGAACGCGGTCGAGTCCGTCGTGATCGACCGCGAGGAGATCACGCTGCACGTGCGGCGCGAGCACGTGGTCGAGGTGGCGCAGGTGCTGCGCGACGACCAGGACCTGCGCTTCGAGCTCAGCCTCGGCGTCTCGGGCGTGCACTACCCGCACGACGCCGGCCGCGAGCTGCACGCGGTCTACCACGTGGTCTCGGTGACGCACTCGCGCCGCCTGCGCTTCGAGGTCGCGGTGTCGGACGACGACCCGCACATCCCGTCGACGGTCCCGGTGTACCCGGCCAACGACTGGCACGAGCGCGAGACCTACGACTTCTTCGGGATCATCTTCGACGGGCATCCCGCCCTGGCCCGCATCGAGATGCCCGACGACTGGCCGGGCCACCCGCAGCGCAAGGACTACCCCCTCGGGGGCATCCCGGTCGAGTACAAGGGCGCCACCGTGCCGCCCCCGGACCAGCGGAGGTCGTACCGATGACCACACCCAACGCCCGAACTGCAGCACCCCGCTCTACCCCACGGGTCGTCGACGGCGACACCGAGGGCATCCCCTCCTTCGAGGCGTCCGGCGGCGACTGGTCCGACATCGCCGAGGAGGCCGCCCGCCTCGGCGAGGAGCGGATCGTCGTCAACATGGGCCCGCAGCACCCGTCGACCCACGGCGTGCTCCGGCTCATGCTCGAGATCGACGGCGAGACGGTGACCGAGGCCCGCGCGGGCATCGGCTACCTGCACACCGGCATCGAGAAGAACATGGAGTTCCGCACCTGGACCCAGGGCGTGACCTTCTGCACGCGCATGGACTACGTGGCCCCGCTCTTCCAGGAGGCCGCGTACTGCCTGGCGGTCGAGAAGCTGCTGGGCATCACGGACGACGTGCCCGAGCGGGCGACGGTCATCCGCGTGCTGCTCATGGAGCTCAACCGCATCACGAGCCACCTGGTCTGCCTGGCCACGGGCGGCAACGAGCTCGGCGCGACGACGATCATGACCGTGGGCTTCACCGCCCGCGAGGAGATCCTGAAGATCTTCGAGCTGATCACCGGGCTGCGCATGAACCACGCGTTCATCCGCCCCGGCGGCGTCGCGCAGGACATCCCCCCGGGTGCGATCGACACGATCCGCGAGTCGCTGGTGGTCGTCCGCAAGTTCTTCAAGCAGCTCGAAGACCTGATGATGGCCAACCCGATCCTGCACCTGCGCCTCAAGAACGTCGGCTACCTGGGTCTGTCGGGCTGCATGGCGCTCGGCATGACGGGACCGGTGCTCCGCAGCGCGGGCCTGCCGTACGACGTGCGCAAGGCCACCCCGTACTGCGGGTACGAGACGTACGACTTCGACGTGCCGGTCGAGCAGACCGGCGACTCGTGGGGCCGCCTCGTCATCCGGGTCGAGGAGTGCTACCAGTCGATGAAGATCGTCGAGCAGACCCTCGACCGCCTCCAGAAGATGGGCCCCGGCCCGGTCATGGTCGCGGACAAGAAGGTGGCCTGGCCTGCGCAGATGGCCATCGGCGCCGACGGCATGGGCAACTCGCTCGACCACATCCGCGAGATCATGGGCACCTCGATGGAGGCCCTGATCCACCACTTCAAGCTGGTCACCGAGGGCTTCCGCGTGCCGGCCGGGCAGGTGTTCCAGACCGTGGAGCACCCGCGCGGCGAGCTGGGCGTGCACCTGGTGTCCGACGGAGGCACGCGGCCGTACCGGGCGCACTTCCGGGACCCGTCGTTCAACAACCTGCAGGCGACGTCGATCATGTGCGAGGGCGGGCAGGTGGCCGACGTCGTCGTCGCCGTCGCGTCCCTCGACCCTGTGCTCGGAGGGGTGGACCGCTGATGTCGGTGGAAGCTGGGCGGACGCCCGGGCAGACGCACCGGACGTCCTACGACGCGGAGACGCACGCGCGCCTCACCGCGGACTCGGACCTGATCGTCGCCCGCTACCCGCAGGCGCGTTCCGCGCTGCTGCCGATGCTGCACCTGGTGCAGGCCGAGGACGGCTACGTCAGCCCGCGCGGGATCGCGTTCTGCGCGTCGCACCTGGGCCTGACCACGGCCGAGGTGTCCGCGGTCGCGACGTTCTACACGCAGTACAAGCGCCACCACAACGGCGAGTACACGGTCGGCGTCTGCATCAACACGCTCTGCGCGGTCATGGGCGGCGACGCCATCTGGGAGGAGCTGTCCGACTACCTCGGGGTCGGGCACGACGAGACCACCGACGACGGCCGGATCACCCTCGAGCGCGTCGAGTGCAACGCGGCCTGCGACTACGCGCCGGTCGTGATGGTCAACTGGGAGTTCTTCGACAACCAGACCCCCGACACCGCGCGCGACCTCGTCGACACGATCAGCGCGGGCAAGCCCGTGGTCCCCACCCGCGGTGCCGACACGGTGGTGACCTTCCGGGAGATGTCCCGCGTGCTCGCCGGGTTCGACGACGGCCGCGCCGACGAGGGTGTGGGCGCCGGCGTCCCGACGCTGCGCGGCATCGAGCTGGCCCGCGCCGAGGGCTGGACGGCCCCGCCGCTCGAGGCCAGCGGTTCCGCCGCTCCCGCGGCGCCCAGCCAGCCGAGGGTCGGCGGCGAGCAGTCGAGCGCCGAGCGGCCCGCGACGACGGCCGGCGACGTGTCGCCCTCGGGCGAGCAGAAGAAGCAGACCTCCGACGACGCGAAGGAGTCCTGATGGCGACCACGCTGACCCCGGTCCTCACGGACACGTGGGACGCCGACCGCTCGTGGGCCCTGTCGACCTACGAGGCGGCGGGCGGCTACAAGGGCCTGCGTCGCGCCCTGACGATGCAGGCGGCCGACGTCGTCACGATGGTCAAGGACTCCGGGCTGCGCGGCCGTGGCGGCGCCGGCTTCCCGACGGGCATGAAGTGGGGCTTCCTGCCCGCGCCCGATGGCGGACCCCGCTACCTCGTCGTCAACGCCGACGAGTCCGAGCCGGGGACCTGCAAGGACATCCCGCTCATGATGGCCAGCCCGCAACACCTGATCGAGGGCATGATCATCACGAGCTACGCGATCGGCTGCGACCACGCGTTCCTCTACGTGCGCGGCGAGGTCCTGCACGTGTACCGGCGGCTCCTGAACGCGATCCAGGAGGCCCGCGCGGCCGGCTACCTGGGCACGGACATCCTCGGCTCCGGCTACAACCTGGAGATCACGCTGCACGCGGGCGCGGGCGCGTACATCTGCGGCGAGGAGACGGCGCTGCTCGACTCGCTCGAGGGCCTGCGCGGCCAGCCGCGGCTCAAGCCCCCGTTCCCCGCGGTCGCCGGCCTGTACGCGCGCCCCACGGTGGTGAACAACGTGGAGTCGATCGCGTCGGTGCCCGGCATCGTCGTCGGCGGCTCCGACTGGTTCAAGTCGATGGGCACGGAGAAGTCGACCGGCCACGGGCTGTTCTCGCTGTCCGGCCACGTCACGCGGCCCGGCCAGTACGAGGCGCCGCTCGGCATCACGCTGCGCGAGCTGCTGGAGATGGCCGGCGGGGTCCGCGAGGGTCACGAGCTGAAGTTCTGGACGCCCGGCGGGTCCTCGACGCCGATCTTCACGGCCGAGCACCTCGACGTGCCGCTGGACTACGAGTCGGTCGGTGCGGCCGGCTCGATGCTCGGCACGCGCGCGCTGCAGATCTTCGACGAGACCACCTCGGTGGTCCGCGCGGTGACGCGCTGGACGGAGTTCTACAAGCACGAGTCCTGCGGCAAGTGCACGCCGTGCCGTGAGGGCACCTACTGGCTCACGCAGGTGCTGCAGCGCATCGAGGCCGGTCAGGGGACGTCGGCGGACATCGACCTGCTCCTCGACCTCTGCGACAACATCCTGGGCCGCGCGTTCTGCGCCCTGGGCGACGGCGCGACGAGCCCGATCACGTCGGCCGTGCAGTACTTCCGGGAGGAGTTCGAGGCCGGCACGCACACGCCGGCCGACGTGCTCTTCCCGCCCGAGGACAGCTCGCTGTTCACCTACACGCCGCGCCAGACCGGCGTCCTCGCGGGGGTCCACGCATGACGATCCTGTCCTCCGGCGCGAACACGAAGCTGGTCCCGTCGGCTCCCCCCGAGAAGCCCGCGGAACCGGCCGCCACGGTCACCTTCACCATCGACGGCATCGAGACCGAGGTGCCGAAGGGCACGCTGGTCATCCGCGCCGCCGAGGAGCTGGGCATCCAGATCCCGCGGTTCTGCGACCACCCGCTGCTCGCGCCCGCCGGCGCGTGCCGCCAGTGCCTGGTCGAGGTGTGGGCGCCCGGTCGCGACGGTGCCCTGTCCAAGATGCCCAAGCCCCAGGCCTCCTGCACGCTCGAGGCCAGCCCCGGCATGCAGGTCAAGACGCAGCACACGTCCGCCGAGGCCGACAAGGCGCAGCACGGCGTCATGGAGCTGCTGCTCATCAACCACCCGCTCGACTGCCCGGTCTGCGACAAGGGCGGCGAGTGCCCCCTGCAGAACCAGGCGATGAGCAACGGCCGGGGGAGCACCCGGTTCGTCGACGTCAAGCGCACGTTCCCCAAGCCGATCGCCATCTCGACGCAGGTGCTCCTGGACCGGGAGCGCTGCATCCTGTGCCAGCGCTGCACGCGGTTCTCCGAGGAGATCGCCGGCGACGTGTTCATCGACCTGCAGAAGCGCGGCGCCAACCAGCAGATCGGCCGGTTCGACACGCAGATCCTCGGGTTCGAGGGGGAGACGCCGATCGGCGCGTCGGCCGAGGACACCTCCGGCCGGCCGTTCGCCAGCTACTTCTCGGGCAACACGGTGCAGATCTGCCCGGTCGGCGCCCTGACCAGCGCGGCGTACCGCTTCCGTTCGCGCCCGTTCGACCTGGTGAGCACGCCCGGCGTCGGCGAGCACGACTCCCAGGGGTCGGCCATCCGCGTCGACCACCGCCGCGGCGTCGTGCTCCGGCGGCTCGCGGGCGAGGACCCGACCGTCAACCAGGAGTGGATCACCGACAAGGACCGCTTCGCGTTCACGTGGCAGTCGGCCCCGGACCGCATCACCACCCCGCTCGTGCGCAACGCCGACGGCGAGCTCGAGCCGGCCAGCTGGGTCGAGGCGCTCGACGCCGCCGCCGCGGGTCTGCGTGCGGCGGCCCACCCGACCGACCCGCGCGAGCCCGCGACCGGCTGGGCCGTCCTGGCCGGCGGTCGCCTGACGCTCGAGGACGCCTACGCGTACGGCAAGTTCGCCCGCGTCGCGCTCGGCACCAACGACGTGGACGGGCGGGCCCGCCCGCACTCCGCCGAGGAGGAGGCCTTCCTCGGTCACCACGTGGCCGGCCGCACGCTCGAGGTCACGTTCGCGGACCTGGACCGGGCGCCCACCGTGCTGCTGGTCGGCCTGGAGCTCGAGGAGGAGGCCGGGATCGCGTTCCTGCGCCTGCGCTCCGCGGTCCTGGACCACAAGACCACGGTCCTGTCGGTCGCCGCCCTGGAGAGCCGTGGCCTGCAGCGCCTGAGCGGCACGCTCATCCCGTCGGCCCCGGGCATCGAGGCCGAGGTGCTGGACGGGCTTGCCGACGAGGTCCTCGACGGGCTCCGTGCGGACGGCGCGCTCATCCTGGTGGGTGAGCGGCTCGCGAGCGTGCCCGGCGGCTACTCGGCCGCCCTGCGGMTCGCCGAGCGCACCGGTGCCCGCCTGGCGTGGATCCCGCGTCGTGTCGGCGAGCGGTCCAACGTCGAGGCGGGTCTGCTCCCGACGCTGCTGCCCGGCGGCCGGCCGGTCGCGGACTCCGCGGCCCGCGTCGACCTCGCCGCGGTGTGGGGCGTCGACAGCCTGCCCTCCGCGGAGGGCCGCTCGACCGGCGAGATCATCGCCGCGGCTCGTGCGGGCCTGCTCGGCGCGCTCGTCGTCGGCGGCCTCGAGCCGGGCGACCTGCCCGACCCGGCGATCGCCCGCGAGGCCCTGGACGTCATCCCGTTCCTCGTCTCGCTCGAGGTGCGTCGCTCGGAGGTCACCGACCGCGCGGACGTGGTCCTCCCGGTCGCGCCGCCCAGCGAGAAGTCCGGCACGTTCGTCACGTGGGAGGGACGCCCGCGTCCGTTCCCGCAGGCGCTCGTGTCGCACGCGCTGGCCGACCACCGCGTGCTCGACCAGCTGGCCGACGCCCTCGGCGCCGACCTGGGCCTGCCGTCGCTGGAGGCCGTGCACGCCGAGCTCGACCAGCTGGGCGGCTGGGACGGTGCGCGCATCGCCGCCCCGTCGGTCGCTCCGGCCGAACCGCCGGCCGTCAGCCCGGGCACCGCGGTGCTCGCCACCTGGCACCAGCTGCTCGACACGGGTCGGCTGCAGTCGGGCGAGCCGTTCCTGGCCGGCACCGCCAAGCGGGCGGTCGCGCGGATCTCGCTCGGCACCGCGCAGGGTGTCGGCGTCGTCGACGGCGGCTCGATCGCGGTGGGCACCGACGCCGGCACGATCACGCTGCCGGTCGTCGTCACCGACATGCCGGACCACGTGGTCTGGCTGCCGACGAACTCGCTCGGCAGCGCCGTGCGAGACACCCTGCACGCCGACGCGGGGGACGTGGTGCGCCTGGCACCCGGTCCGCGGGCGGTCGAGCCGCAGAACGAGGAGGCCAGCGCATGATCACCGACGCGCTCCCGCCCGTCGTCGCGAACTTCAGCAACGACACCTGGTGGATCGTCCTGATCAAGGCGGTCGCGATCGTCGTGTTCCTGCTGGTCAGCGTGCTGTTCGCGATCTGGTTCGAGCGCAAGGTCGTCGGCCGGATGCAGCAGCGGCCCGGACCCAACGTGCACGGCCCGTTCGGCCTGCTCCAGTCGCTGGCCGACGCCATGAAGCTCCTGGTCAAGGAGGACATGACCGTCAAGGCCGCCGACAAGATGGTCTACATCATCGCGCCGATGATCGCGGTGTTCTGCTCGCTGCTCGTGTTCGCGGTCATCCCGTTCGGGCCGATGGTCGACATGTTCGGCATCGAGACGCCTCTGCAGCTGACCGACTTCCCGGTGGCCGTGCTCTACATCCTGGCGTGCGCGTCCGTGGGCGTGTACGGCATCGTGCTCGGCGGCTGGTCCTCCGGCTCGACGTACCCGCTGCTGGGCTCGGTCCGCTCGACCGCCCAGGTGATCAGCTACGAGCTCGCGATGGGCCTGTCGCTGGTGACGGTGTTCATCGTCGCGGGGTCGATGTCGACGTCGCAGATCGTCGAGTCGCAGCACCGGCTCTGGTGGTTCATCCCGCTGATCCCGGCCTTCGTCATCTACATCGTCTCGATGGTCGGCGAGACCAACCGGCTCCCGTTCGACCTCCCCGAGGCCGAGGGCGAGCTCGTCTCGGGCTACATGACCGAGTACTCGTCGATGAAGTTCGCGTGGTTCTTCCTCGCGGAGTACATCAACATGCTCAACGTCTCGGCGATCGCGACGACGCTGTTCCTCGGCGGCTGGCGGCTGCCGGTGCCGGAGAACTTCCTGGGCGGCGCCCTCAACGAGGGCTGGTGGCCGATCCTGTGGTTCATCGCCAAGATCTGGATCTTCATGTTCTTCTTCGTCTGGGTCCGCGGCTCGGTGCTGCGCTTCCGGTACGACCAGTTCATGAAGATCGGCTGGAAGATCCTGATCCCCGCCGCGCTCGCGTTCGTCGTGGTCGTCGGCGTCTACCAGGGCGTGCACCAGTTCACCGACGTCCCGCTGCAGAAGGTGCTGATCGCGGTCGCCGTCGTGGTCCTGGTCGGCGCGCTGATCTGGGCGTTCATCCCCGAGAAGAAGCCCGATCCACCCAAGGGACCCAAGGCGTCCGAGGTCTACGACCCGTACGCGGGCGGCTACCCCGTGCCGCCCCTGCCCGGTCAGGTGCTGCCGCCGTCGCCGCGCAAGCAGCGCATGGCCGCAGCCAAGGCAACTGTGTCCGTGGCGGACAGGCCCGCCCCGTCGAGTGCCGACGAGAGCGACGAAGGAGGGGTCAACGGTGGCTGACAAGCCCAAGCCCACACCCGCAGGGTCCGGCAAGCAGCCGGCCCGCAAGCCGGCGCAGCCCGCTGCCCGCAAGCCCGCACCGGCGCCCGGGAAGTCCGTCGCTCCGCGCAAGCCTTCCGGCGAGGTGGCCCGGCCCGAGGGCTACCAGTCGATGATCGAGCCGCGGAACGCGGTCTCGGACTTCTTCGCGCCCGTCGGCGGTTTCGGCGTGACGCTCTCGAACATGTTCCGGCCGACGGTGACCGAGCAGTACCCGTCGGAGAAGGTGCCGGCCAAGCCGCGCTACCACGGGCGTCACCAGCTGAACCGGTACGCCGACGGCCTCGAGAAGTGCATCGGCTGCGAGCTGTGCGCCTGGGCGTGCCCCGCGGACGCGATCTACGTCGAGGGCGGCGACAACACGCCCGAGGCCCAGCACTCGCCCGGCGAGCGGTACGGCTCCGTCTACCAGATCAACTACCTGCGCTGCATCTTCTGCGGCCTGTGCATCGAGGCGTGCCCCACCCGGGCGCTGACCATGACCAACGAGTACGAGCTCGCCGGTCCGACGCGCGCGGGCATGATCTGGGAGAAGCAGGACCTGCTGGCGCCGCTGCGCAGCGGCATGCTGCAGGCGCCGCACCCGATGGTCGAGGGCACCACGGATACCGAGTACTACCGCGGTGAGGTCACCGGCTCCACGCCGGCGCAGGTCGCGTGGGTCAAGGAGCACCGTCCCGACGACCCGACGCTGCCCGGCGGTGCCGGTCTCGAGGCCGCCAACGTGCCGGGGCCGACCGCCGCCGTCATGGCCGCCACGGTCGCGGCCGCGACGAGGCAGGGCACCCGATGAGCCAGACGAGTGCGGCCCTGATCCAGGCCCTCGCCGAGACGGGCAAGACGTCCACCGGCGAGGCGGTCCTGTTCTGGTGCCTCGCGCCGATCATGGTGCTGGCCGGCATCGGTCTGCTCGTCGTCAAGAAGGCCGTGCACGCCGCCCTGCTGGTGATCACGATCATGATCTCGCTGGCCATCCTGTACATCGCCCAGGGCGCGGTGTTCCTCGGGATGGTGCAGGTGGTCGTCTACACCGGCGCCGTGATGATGCTCTTCCTGTTCGTCCTCATGCTCGTCGGCGTCGACGGGTCGGACTCGCTGGTGGAGACGATCCGGGGGCAGCGCTGGATCGCGCTGCTGGCCGGCATCGGTCTCGCCTGCGTGCTGGTGGGCGTCGTCGTCACCGCGGTCTACAGCCCGAAGGGCTTCACGCCGGCCGCGGTCAACGACAACCCCAAGGGCATCGCGACGATCCTGTTCGGGCAGTACGTGTTCGCGTTCGAGGTGGTCGGCGCCCTGCTGGTCACGGCGGCGCTCGGCGCGCTGGTGCTCACGCACCGGCAGCGGCTCACCCCGCGTCTCGGCCAGAAGGAGCGGGCCGACGCCCGCGTGGCGGCCGGTGCGATCCTCACGCCTCTGCCCGCACCCGGTGTCTACGCCCGGCACAACGCCATGGACGTCCCGGCGCTCGGCCCGGACGGGCAGCCGCTCGACATCTCGGTGCCGCGCGTGCTGCGCATCCGCGGTCAGGAGGCCGACGCCGAGGAGTTCGCGGCCCGCATCGACCGCGTGCTCGCGGGTGGTTCGGTCGTGGCGGGCAAGACGTTCGGCGCCAGCGAGAGCGTCTCGGGCACTGCAGCGACGGAGGACAACCAGTGAGCCTGTCCAACTACCTCGTGCTGGCGGCGATCCTCTTCTCGCTGGGTGCGACGACCGTCCTGCTGCGGCGCAACGCGATCATCGTGTTCATGGGGGTCGAGCTCATGCTCAACGCCACCAACCTCACGCTCGTCACGTTCTCGCGCATCCACGGGGACCTCACCGGGCAGGTGATGGCCTTCTTCGTGATGGTCGTCGCGGCCGCGGAGGTCGTCGTGGGCCTGTCCATCATCGTGGCCATCTTCCGAACCCGACGCTCGGCCTCGGTCGATGACGTCAACCTGTTGAAGAACTGAGGGGCGGGGACGTGCACACCCTGACAGCCCTGGTGGCGAGCCTGCCATCAGACACGATCGGACCGGCGACCGAGACCGTGAAGGCGGGCATCCTGCTCGTCGCACCTCTGCTCGTCGGCATCCCGCTGCTCAGCGCCGCCGTGCTGCTGCTGCTCGGGCGGCGGACGGACCGCTGGGGCCACTGGCTCGGCGTGCTGGCCTCGTCGGCCGCGTTCGTCGTCGGCGCGATCGTCTTCGTCAAGATGCTCCAGCGGCCCGAGGACTCGCGGGTCTTCGACGTGGACCTCGGCACCTGGATCGATGCGGGCTCGTTCCACCTGAACGCCGGGATGCGGCTCGACCCGCTGTCGATGACGTTCGTGCTGCTGGTGACGTTCGTCGGGACGCTCATCCACGTCTACGCCGTCGCCTACATGGAGCACGACGCGGACCGGCGCCGGTTCTTCGCGTACCTCAACCTCTTCATCGCCGCGATGCTCACGCTCGTGCTGGCCAACAGCTACCTGCTGCTCTTCTTCGGCTGGGAGGGCGTCGGTCTGGCGTCGTACCTGCTGATCGGCTTCTGGAACCACCGGCTCGACTACGCGGTGGCGGCGAAGAAGGCGTTCGTCGCCAACCGCATCGGCGACCTCGGGCTCATCATCGCGATGGGCCTGATGTTTGCGACCTTCGGCAGCGTCAGCTTCGACCAGGTGCTGAACGGGATCGCCCCCGGCACCAGCCAGGCGACGCTCAACGGCATCGCGATCATGCTTCTGCTGGCCGCCTGCGGTAAGTCCGCGCAGTTCCCGCTGCAGTCCTGGCTCGGCGACGCGATGGCCGGCCCGACACCGGTGTCGGCGCTCATCCACGCCGCGACCATGGTGACCGCGGGCGTCTACCTCATCGTCCGGTCCGCGCCGCTGTTCAACGCCGCCCCCGACGCGCAGCTCGTCGTCGTCTGCGTCGGTGCGATCACGCTGGTCTTCGGGGCGATCGTCGGCTGCGCCAAGGACGACATCAAGAAGGCGCTCGCCGCCTCGACGATGTCGCAGATCGGCTACATGGTGCTGGCCGCCGGGCTCGGTCCCGTCGGCTACGCGTTCGCGATCTTCCACCTGCTGACGCACGGCTTCTTCAAGGCCGGCATGTTCCTCGGCGCCGGCTCCGTCATGCACGGCATGGACGACCAGGTGAACATGCGCCACTTCGGCGGCCTGGCGCGGTACATGAAGATCACGTACATCACGTTCGGGTGCGGCTGGCTCGCGATCATGGGCGTGCCGCCGTTCTCCGGCTTCTTCAGCAAGGACCACATCATCGAGGCGGCCTTCGTGCCCGTGGAGGGTGCGCCCTGGCGGGCCTGGGTGTTCGGGTCGGTGGCGCTCCTGGGCGCCGCGATCACCGCGTTCTACATGTCCCGCCTGTTCTTCATGACGTTCGAGGGCGAGAAGCGCTGGACGAACAAGGCCGACGGCGAGCACCAGCACCCGCACGAGTCCCCGAGGCTCATGACCTGGCCGATGATCGTGCTGGCCGTCGGGTCGGTCGGTCTGGGCTGGTACCTCAACGCGGGCAGCAAGTTCGTCGACTGGCTCTCGCCGGTGCTCGGCGCCCCGCACGAGGACGATCCGGTGGTCAACGCGCTCGTGCTGAAGGTCGTCACGCTCGCGCTCGTCGCGGTCGGCATCGTCATCGCCTACCGCCGCTACGCCGCCTCGCACGTCCCCGTGGTCCCGCCGGTCGGCACCTCGCTGACCCGCGCGGCCCGTGTCGACCTCTACCAGGACACCGTGAACGACGTCCTGCTGGTCGAGCCGGGCCAGGCCCTGACCCGCTCCCTCGTCTACGTCGACCGCACCGCGATCGACGGCACCGTGGCGAGCGTCGGTCGGGTCACGGTCGGCCTGGGCGAGATCGCGCGCCGCGTGCAGACCGGCTACGTCCGGTCCTACGCCGCGTCGATGCTGCTCGGTCTCGTCGCCCTCGTCGTCGTCGTCCTGGTCATCCAGAACTGATGGAGCTCACACCGATGTCGTCCTCCTTCCCCTGGCTGACCGCCCTCATCGTGGTGCCGGTGCTCGGCGCCGTGCTGCTCTGGGCGCTCCCGGCCGGACTCCGCAAGCACACGCGGTCCATCACGCTCGCCGTGTCGCTCCTCGTGCTCGCCCTCGGCGTCGGCGCGCTCCTCGCGTTCGACACCGGCGCCTCGCAGACCGTCCAGCTCTACGAGCAGCAGCCGTGGATCCCCGCGCTCGGGGTGTCGTACGCCGTCGGCGTCGACGGCGTCGGCCTCGCGCTGGTGCTCATGTCGATCGTGCTCGTGCCGCTGGTGATCCTGGCCGCCTGGCGAGAGCAGGGCTCGCTCACGGTCCCGACCGACAAGCTGCGCCGCTACCTCGCGCTCGTCCTGCTGCTCGAGGCGTTCATCGTCGCCGTGTTCTCGGCCCGGGACGTGTTCCTGTTCTACGTCCTGTTCGAGGCCATGCTGATCCCGGTCTACTTCATGATCGGCATGTTCGGCGGGGCGCTGCGACGGTTCGCGGCCGTCAAGTTCCTGCTCTACTCGCTGGCCGGCGGCCTGATCATGCTCGTCGCCGTCATCGCGCTGTACCTGCAGGGACCGGGCGGCCCGGAGGGCTTCCTGACGGCCAACCTCACCGGCCTCGACATCGCGCCCACCACCGAGAAGCTGCTGTTCCTGGCGTTCTTCCTGGCCTTCGCGATCAAGGCGCCGATGTTCCCGGTGCACACCTGGCTGCCCGACGCGGCGCAGCAGGCGCCGGCGGGCACGTCGACGCTGCTGGTCGGCGTGCTCGACAAGGTGGGCACCTTCGGGATGCTCACGCTGTGCCTGCCGCTGTTCCCGAACGCCTCGCAGTGGGCGGCCCCGGTGATCATCGTGCTGGCGCTCATCTCGATCATCTACGGCGCCGCCCTGGCCATCGGCCAGAAGGACATCATGCGGCTGATCGCCTACACGTCGGTGTCGCACTTCGGCTTCATCGTGCTGGGCATCTTCGCGTTCACGTCGACGTCGATCGCGGGCTCGTCGTTCTACATGGTCAACCACGGGCTCTCGACCGGGGCGATGTTCCTGCTCGCCGGGTTCCTGGTCGCGCGGCGCGGCTCGCAGGAGATCTCGGCGTTCGGCGGCCTGCAGAAGATCGTGCCGGTGTTCGCCGGCTTCTTCCTCGTCGCCGGGCTCAGCGTCCTGTCGCTGCCGGGCCTGTCCACGTTCATCAGCGAGTTCCTGGTCATCGTGGGCACGTTCGCGCGGCACCCGGCCGCGGCGATCGTCTCGACGGTCGGCGTGGTGCTGGCCGCGATCTACATCCTGTGGCTCTACCAGCGGGTGTTCACCGGTCCGGCCCCGGCCGACCTCGAGGGCACCCCGGACCTGCGCTCGCGCGAGCGCTGGGCCATCGCGCCGCTGCTGCTGCTCATGCTGGTCTTCGGCTTCGTGCCGCGGCCGGCGCTCGACCTGGTCAGCCCGCCGGCGACCGTCACCCTGGAGCAGGTCGGCGTGTCCGACCTCCCCGCCGATGAGGGGAGCAACTGATGTTCACCCCACCCACGATCGACTGGGGGGCCCTGAGCCCCGTCCTCATCGTGCTGGGCGCCGCGATCATCGGCGTCCTCGTCGAGGCGTTCGTCCCGGCCAGGGCACGACGGACCACGCAGCTCGCGCTGGCGCTGACCGCCACGATCGGCGCGTTCGTCGCCGTGGTGCTGCTGTGGCCAGGCGTGGAGGACACCGGCGGCACGACGGTGCTCGGCGGCTCGCTGCTCGTCGACGGACCGACGCTGGTCCTGTGGGCAACGATCGCGCTGCTCGCGGTGGTCTCGCTGCTGATCATCGCCGACCGTACGGAGACCGGCGAGGACGCGTTCGCGCCCAACGCCGCGGCCGTGCCCGGGTCGGACTACGAGGAGGTCGCCCGGCGCAAGGGCGTCCGCCAGACCGAGATCTACCCGCTGGTGCTCTTCGCCACGGGCGGCATGCTGATATTCCCGGCCGCCGGCGACCTGCTGACGCTCTTCGTCGCGCTCGAGGTCCTCTCGCTGCCGCTGTACCTGCTGGCGGGCATGGCGCGTCGTCGTCGCCTGCTCTCGCAGGAGGCGTCGATGAAGTACTTCCTGCTCGGTGCGTTCGCGTCCGCGCTGTTCCTGTTCGGCATCGCCCTGATCTACGGATACAGCGGCTCGCTGCGGTACTCGGACATCGCGAAGGCCATCAGCACGCCCACCGGCATGGAGAGCCTGCTGCTCGTCGGGGCCGTGCTCATCCTCGCGGGTCTGCTGTTCAAGGTCGGCGCGGTGCCGTTCCACACCTGGACGCCCGACGTCTACCAGGGTGCCCCGACCCCGATCACCGGCTTCATGGGCGCGTGCACCAAGGTCGCCGCGTTCGGCGCGCTGCTGCGCATCGTCTACACCGTGTTCCCGGGCCTGAGCTGGGACCTCGGCGTGGTGCTCTGGACGGTCGCGATCCTCACGATGGTCGTGGGCACCGTCGGCGCCCTGGTGCAGAGCGACATGAAGCGCATCCTCGGGTACTCCTCGATCGCGCACTCCGGCTTCATCCTGACCGGCATCATCGCCCTGAACCAGGCCGGCATCACCGCGGTCCTGTTCTACCTGCTCGTCTACGGCGCGGCGACGGTCGGTGCGTTCGGCATCGTCTGGCTCGTGCGGGAGCGGACGGGGAAGGCGGCCGACGGCACCCCCGGCCCGATCCTCGGCGAGGCCACGCACCTGTCGCAGTGGGCCGGCCTGGGGCGGACCAACCCGGTGCTCGCCGTGACGTTCGCCCTGTTCCTGCTCTCGTTCGCGGGCATCCCGCTGACCGCGGGCTTCATCGGGAAGTTCGGCGTGTTCTCGGCCGCGGTCGACGCTGGCGCGTGGCCGCTCGCCCTCATCGGCGTGCTCGCGTCGTCGGCGGCGGCGTTCTTCTACGTGCGGATCATCGTCCTGATGTTCTTCACCAGCCCCGCGGGTGCCGACGACGAGCCGGCGGCCGACGTCTACGCGGCGTCGGGCACGTCGAGCATCGCCGGTGACTCGGCCGTGGCCGTCGAGACGCGGGTCGAGGCCCGCTCCACGATCTCCACGACAGTCGTGAAGACCGAGGGCCTGGCCGTCGCCGCGATCGCGATCTGCGCGCTGATCACGATCGGGCTGGGCATCGCGCCGTCCCCGGTCATCGAGGCGATCCAGGGCGTGGCATCGTTCCTGCCGTGACGTCGAGAGGCTCCCGGCGGCTGGGCCCGTTGCCAAGAACGGGCCGTCGGGAAGATAGGTTCGTGCCGTGACCTCGATGACGGCCTTCCCGCTGGCCGATGCTGCGCTCGGTGAGCGCCTGTCCGCTCGGCTGGAGATCGTCGAGGAGAGGCTGCGCGACGCCGTCACCAACGTCGACCCGCTGGCCGACGACGCCTCGCGCCACCTCGTCAACGCCGGGGGCAAGCGGCTGCGCCCGCTCCTGACGCTCCTGGCCGCCGAGCTCGGTGACGGCTCGCGGCTCGAGGTCATCGACGCCGCGGTGGTGGTGGAGCTCACGCACCTGGCCACGCTGTACCACGACGACGTCATGGACTCCGCGCCGCTGCGTCGCGGTGCGCCCGCCGCGCACGAGGTCTGGGGCAACTCGGTGGCCATCCTCACGGGCGACCTGCTGTTCGCCCGGGCGTCCGCGACGGTCGCCGGGCTCGGTCCGGACGCCGTGCGCATCCAGGCGGCCACGTTCGAGCGGCTCTGCCTGGGCCAGCTGCACGAGACCGTCGGGCCGCGTCCCGACGACGACCACGTGGCGCACTACCTGCAGGTGCTGGCCGACAAGACGGCCTCGCTGATCGCCACGTCGGCCCGGTTCGGCGCGATGTTCTCCGGCTGCCGCCCCGACGTCGTGGCCATCGTGACCGCCTTCGGCGAGAAGATCGGCGTCGCGTTCCAGCTGGCCGACGACGTCATCGACCTGACCTCCGACGGTGCGACGACGGGCAAGACGCCGGGCACCGACCTGCGCGAGCGGGTGCCCACCATGCCCGCGCTGCTGCTCCGCGCCCGGGCCGCCTCGCCCGAGGCCACCGCGCAGGACCACGAGGTGCTCGCGCTGCTCGACTCCGACCTCACCGACGACGAGGCCCTCGCCCGTGCGGTGGCGGCGCTGCGGGTGCACCCGGTCGTCGGCGAGACGCGCGAGCGCGCGGTGGCGCTGGCCCGGTCCGCGGTGCGCGAGCTCGACGCGCTCGACGACGGACCGGTCAAGGACGCGCTCGTCTCCTTCGCGGATGCGCTGGTCGACCGCGCGTCCTGATCCACGCGGCGCGCGTTCTGGCACCATGTGGCAGCGGCCCGCCGAGGGGCCGACTCCGGGAGGTCCGACGTGAGCACACCGTGCGCGGTCTGCGGTGCGTCGCTCGCGCCCGGCGCGAGGCGATGTGCCGCGTGCGGCGCGCCCCCCGGGCCGGTCGCCCGTCGGGTCCCGGTGCGGCCGGTGCTCGACGCGGTCGCCGAGATCACGCCGCAGACGGTGGCGCCCGTCGGCCTGCGGGTGCTGGCCTTCACGATCGACGTCCTGGTCCTCGTGGTCGCGGTGGGCCTCGGCTACCTGGTCGCGGTGGCCTCCGGCGGTCCGCGGGACGCCGCCGGCGCGTGGACCTCGTCGGCTCTCGCGGTCCCCGGCCTGCTGGTCG
The DNA here is from genome assembly GCF_056404795.1 of Cellulomonas sp. P2_B4. Classification (NCBI taxonomy): domain Bacteria; kingdom Bacillati; phylum Actinomycetota; class Actinomycetes; order Micrococcales; family Cellulomonadaceae; genus Cellulomonas; species Cellulomonas sp. P2_B4. The sequence continues at coordinate 132,959 of NZ_JBFUDI010000001.1, read as the reverse complement.
TCGCGGCCCTGACGCAGTGGCTCGTCGAGGCGGGCACGGGTGCGACGGTGGGCAACGGGCTGACCGGGATCCGCACGATGGGCTCGCGGACGCACCGGCCGGCCGGTCTGCCGGCCATCGGGGTGCGCGTGCTGGTGGAGGTCGCCGGAGCGCTCGTCGCACTGGTCGGTGCCTGGGTCGTCGCCGCGTCCGGCGCCTGGGACCACTCGCCCGCACGCCGCGGCTGGCACGACAAGGCGGCCCGGACGCTGGTGCTGCGGGCGCGCTCCGTGCGGGAGGCCGGCGTCGAGGGCCCGGGCACCGCGCCGGCCGTCGTGCGGGCGCTCGGCGCGCAGCCCGTGCTCGGCCTGGTGCGGCCGGTCCCGGGGGTCGTACCGCCGCCGCGGGAGGCTCCCGCGAGCGACGGCCCGGTCATCTCCACGGCACCCGGGCTCATCCGTCCGGCGCCCTGGAAGCCGATCACCGCATCGCCCGCCGTGGAACCGGTCGAGGTCATCACGGGTCCGCCCGGACCGCGCCCCTCGAAGGTCACCGCGCCGGGCTCTGGATCGGACGCCCCGCTGATCGACGTGCCCAACCGGCTCGTCTCCGGGCTGCCGACACCCGTCGCACCGGGACCGATCATCGGGGCGCCCCCGACCGTGGCGATCTCGATCGTCGCCAAGTCGCCGCGACGCATCCCCCGACTGCCGCGGATCGGCGGCACGTCGAAGCGCCGGCCCGACGGCCTGGTCGAGCCCGAGATCCGTCCCGCCGACCCCGGCCTGCCCGAGCTGGAGCACGCCCGGCTGCGGCCCGACGAGCCCCCGGCTCGGGTGACCGCGCCCGGGCTGGTGCTCCTGTTCGACACGGGGATGCGTCTCGAGGTCGAGGGTGACGGCCTGGTCGGCCGGGCCCCCGACGACGAGCCGGGTCTGACGCACCTCGTCGCGATCGACGACCCCGACGGCTCGATCTCCCGCGTCCACCTGGCGTTCGGCCGCGAGCGCCGGGGGAACCGGCTCTGGGTCGTCGACCGCGGCTCGACCAACGGGACGGTCCTGGTGCGCCCCGACGGCACCGAGCTCTCCCTCGCCCCCGGGAAGAGGGCGAGGGTCGAGGCGGGATGGATCGTGCGGTTCGGCAAGCGCACGATCGAGATCCGCAGCCGGTCGGAGCTGGACTGGCCGGCCCCGACCGACGGCACCGGCTAGGCCGGCACGAGGACCTTGGGCTCGGGCAGCCGCTCCTCGGCGTCCACGTCCACCCGCGGCAGGATCCGGTCCAGCCAGCGCGGCACCCACCAGTTGGCGCGGCCGAGCAGCTTCATGGTCGCGGGCACCAGCACCATCCGGACCAGGGTGGCGTCGATGAGGATCGCGGTCGACAGACCGACGCCGAACATCTTGGTCGCCGCGTCCGCACCGAGCACGAAGGCCAGGAACACGCAGACCATGATCAGCGCGGCCGACGTGATGACCCGACCGGTCTTGGCCACCCCGTTGACGACGGCCTGGTCGTTCGAGCCCGTGGACACGTACTCCTCGCGCACCCGGCTGAGCAGGAACACCTCGTAGTCCATGGAGAGCCCGAACAGGATGGCGAACATGAACATCGGGATGAACGACACGATCGGCACCGTGGACTCGAGGCCGATCAGGTCGGCGCCCCAGCCCCACTGGAACACCATGACCATCACGCCGTAGGACGCCCCGATGCTCAGGAGGTTCAGCAGCACGGCCTTGAGCGGGACGAGCACCGAGCGGAACACGAGCATGAGCAGCAGGAACGACATGCCGAGCACGGCGAGGACGAACACCGGCAGCCGGTCGTTGACGCGGACGCCGACGTCCGCGAAGTTCGCAGTCTGCCCGCCCACGTGCGCCCGCGCCGGGCTGCCCTCGAGGGCGGCGGGGAACACGTCGTGGCGCAGCCTCTCGACCGTCTCGGTCGTCGCCGCGTCCTGCGGTCCGGTCGTGGCGTAGGCGACGATCGTGCCGACGTCGCCGCGTACGACGGGTGCCTCCACGCCGGCGATCCCGGGGTCGTCGGCGATCGCGGACGCCAGGGGAGCGAGGGACGCGGCGTCGCCGTTGAGCGCGACGGCCACGACGAGGGGACCGTTGCGGCCCGGCCCGAAGCCCTCGGCCACCAGGTCGTACGCCTGGCGCTGCGTGAAGCTCGGCGGCAGCGCGCCGTCGTCGGGGATGCCGACGCGCAGGCCCAGCACGGGTGCCGCGAGCGCGAGCAGCAGAGCGACGACGCCGACCAGGTAGACGCGCGGGTGCCGGGTGACGTGCCGGGTCCAGCGCGCCCAGCCCGGGCTCGTGGCGTGCACGGGCCGACGCCCGACGACGCGGCGCCCGGCGAGGGCGAGGAGGGCGGGCAGGAGGGTCACGGACGCGACGACCATGATCAGCACGACCATCGAGATCGCGATCCCGCCCGCCGTCATGAACGGCACCCCCGCGACGGCCAGCCCGAGGATCGACACGACGACGATGCCGCCCGCGAACACGACGGGCCGTCCGGCCGTCGCGATCGACCGGGCGATCGAGTCCTGCATCACCAGCCCGCGCGCGAGGTACTCCCGGTGCCGGGTGGTGACGAACAGCGCGTAGTCGATGCCGACCCCGAGCCCGACCATCGCCCCGAGCACCGGCGCGTAGCTGGGGACGACGATGAGGTTGGCCAGCAGCGCCATCGCGCCGGTCCCGACCGCGAGCCCGAGAACCGCCATGCCGATCGGCAGGAACGCCGCCGTGAACGACCCGAACGCGAGGAACAGGATGACGAGCGCGGCGAGGATGCCGACGAGCTCCCCGACGTTCCCGGCGGACTCCTCGTAGGCGAAGTAGAGGTCGCCGCCCTTCTCCACGCGCAGGTCCGGGCCGCCGTCGAGAGCCTCGAGGTTGTCGAGGTCTGCCGCGGAGAGCTGGTCGATCGTCGGGTACTGGATGCGCAGCAGCGCGACGCGTCCGTCGGGGGACACCACCCCGGACTCCTGGCTCGAGCCGGCCAGCACGGCCGTCGGGTCGGTGGTGCCCAGCACGTGCGGCAGCTCGGCGGCGTCCGACTGCAGCTGCGCGAGCGCGGTCCGGGCCGCGGGGTCGTCGGCGAACGAGCCGCCGTCGGCCGGCGTGACCACGACCTGCGCCGTGAGCCCCGCCTGGCCGGACCCTGCGGACTCGAGCAGGTCGTTGGCCTGCTGCGAGTCGAGGCCGGGCACGCGGAACGAGTCCTCGAGCTTCTCGCCGAAGGCGCTGGACGCCCCGACGACGAGCACGGCGAGCACCAGCCACGCCGAGATCACGGCCCAGGGGCGGCGGGCCGCCGTGCGGCCCAGGCGGAACAAGGTCTGCGACAACATCGGAAGCCTCCAAGGTGGGTGGCTCCGATCGTCCCGACGCGTGGTGGGCCGTCACATCGGCCGCGCAGTGCGGGGCGCCTCCGGCCGAACGGCCGAACGGTTGCCCGTGGCCTGGTCCTTTCGGCCGAGCCGAGGGAGCCGGACCGTGATGCTCCGGTGCACCGCCGACCGGCCGTCGTTATGCTGGCCGACGATCGGGCGCAGGGGTCGGGGAGCGGTCCCGCGCGATGCCTGCGAGCGGGACGAGGACGCGATGATCCGTGGGACCGCGCGGCTCGTCGGCACCCCATGAACGGCGAGCGGGACGAGGACGCGATGAATCCTGCGACCGCGCGGCTCGTCGGCACCCCATGAACGACGCCCGGGTACGCCTCCGGGTGGGCGTCGCCACCGCACGCGCCGAGCGCGCCCGCAACGAGGACTCGGTCTGGACGCAGGACGGGGCGTTCCTCGTCGCGGACGGTATGGGCGGTCACGACCGGGGCGAGGTGGCCAGCCGGACGGCGATCGAGGTGCTGCGCGCACTGGCCCAAGGGACTCCCGAGCCCGACGACGCCCGCCGGATCGTCCGCGACGCCCACGCCGCGGTGCGCCGGCTTCCCAAGGGTGTGGGTCGCCGCCCGGGCACCACGGCCACCGGGGTGGTGCTCACCGAGCACGACGACGTGCCCTGCTGGCTCGTCCTGAACGTGGGGGACTCGCGCACCTACCGGATGGCCGGGGCGGTGCTGGAGCAGGTCACCCACGACCACTCGGAGGTCGCAGAGCTCGTCGCCGCGGGGGTGGTGCCCGCGCAGGACGCGCCGCGGCACCCGCGTCGCAACGTCGTCACGCGGGTGCTCGGGGGCGGGGCGCGCGAGGTCGAGCCGGACGTGTGGCTGCTGCCCGTGAGTCCCGGCGACCGCATGCTCGTGTGCTCGGACGGCCTGACGGACCCGCTGTCCGACGCCCGGATCGAGGCCGAGCTGCGCGCCGAGGACGACCCTCAGGACGCGGCGGACCGGCTCGTCGCTGCGGCGCTCGCCGCGGGCGGCAAGGACAACGTGACGGTCATCGTCGTGGACGCGGCCCTCATGCGACGGCCTGCTCCATAGCCCGACGCCCCAGCCGGTTGGCGCGGCTGGTGCGCACGCCGTCGACCGTGAGGATCACGATGGCGACCCAGACGAGCGCGAAGCCGCACCACCGCGCCAGCGGCATCTCCTCGTGCAGCACCGCGACGCCGATGAGGAACTGCAGGGTCGGCGCGATGTACTGCAGGAGCCCCATCATGCTCAGCGGCAGCCGCCGGGCGGCCGAGCCGAACAGGAGCAGCGGTACGGAGGTGATGATGCCCGCCGCCGCCACGACGAACGCGTGCCCGACGCCCTGTGCCGCGAACGTCCCGTCGCCCGCCCAGCCCAGCCAGAGCAGGTAGCCGAGCGCGAACGGGCCGAGCACGAGCGTCTCGACGGCCAGGCCCGGGATCGCCTCGACGGTGCGCCCGACGCGGTTCTTGATGAAGCCGTAGAACCCGAACGAGAGCGCGAGGACGAGCGCGATCCACGGCAGCTGCCCGTACCCGACGGTGATGACGACGACGGCGGCCGCGCCGAAGCCGAGCGCCACCCACTGGGCCAGCCTCAGGCGCTCGCGCAGCACGACGACGGCCAGCGTCACGGTGACGAGCGGGTTGATGAAGTACCCCAGTGACGCGTCGACGACCCGGTCGGTCAGCACGCCGAAGACGTAGGTGACCCAGTTGATCGCCAGCAGGACCGCCGCGATCGAGAGCAGCCCGAGGATCCGGCGCGTCCGCAAGGCGCGCCAGAAGCCCGCCCAGCCGCGCGTCGCGAACAGCAGGATCATGCAGAACAGCAGCGACCAGACGACCCGGTGGGCGATGATCTCGACCGGTGTCGCGGGCTCAAGGAGCGGGAAGTAGAGGGGCAGGATGCCCCAGGCGGTGTAGGCGCCGACGCCCGCCGCGAGACCGAGACCGTCGAGGCGGGAGGGGGGCTGCGGCACCCGCCCACCCTAGGTCGTCGTCGCGACACGCCGTCTCAGGCCTGTCCGCATTCTGGCGGGCGACTCAGGGTGACCTCACCGTGCGCCCTAGACTGGCCCCTGCACAGCCCTGCAGATGCCGATGTTCTCGCACTGTGGACTGGCCAGGCACCCCCCAGATCGGAAGGCAAGCAGCGCCCGTGAGCACTCTGCGAGTGGCCATCGTCGGCGCAGGACCGGCCGGCATCTACGCCGCCGACATCCTGTCGAAGACGGACCTCGACGTCAGCATCGACCTCTTCGAGCGCCTGCCCGCGCCTTTCGGCCTGGTCCGCTACGGCGTCGCGCCCGACCATCCCCGCATCAAGCAGATCATCGTCGCGCTGCAGAACGTGCTGAGCCGCGGCGACATCCGCCTGCTGGCCAACGTCGACTACGGCACGGACCTCAAGCTCGACGACCTGCGCCAGTTCTACGACGCGGTCATCTTCTCCACCGGCTCCATCCGCGACGCCGAGCTGCCGGTCCCGGGCATCGAGCTCGAGGGCTCCTACGGCGCCGCCGACTTCGTGTCCTGGTACGACGGCCACCCGGACGTCGCGCGCACCTGGCCGCTCGAGGCGCAGCACGTCGCCGTGCTCGGGGCCGGCAACGTCGCGCTCGACGTGGCCCGCATCCTGGCCAAGCACGCCGACGACCTGCTGCCCACCGAGCTGCCGGGCAACGTCTACGAGATCCTCAAGGCCTCCCCGGTCACCGACGTGCACGTGTTCGCGCGCCGCGGTCCGGCCCAGGTCAAGTTCTCCCCGCTGGAGCTGCGCGAGCTCGGCCACGTGCCGGACGTCGACGTCATCGTCTACCCCGAGGACTTCGACTTCGACGAGGGCTCGATGGCCGCGATCCACTCCTCGAACCAGACCAAGCAGGTGGTCAAGACCCTCACGGACTGGACGCTGAAGGAGCCGGAGGAGAACACCGCGAGCCGGCGCATCCACCTGCACTTCCTGCACAAGCCCGTCGAGATCCTCGGCGAGGACGGCCGGGTCGTCGGGCTGCGCACGGAGCGCACCGCGCTGAACGGCGACGGCAACGTCACCGGCACCGGCCAGACGCAGGACTGGGCGGTCGGCGCCGTGTACCGCGCCGTCGGGTACTTCGGGTCGCCGCTCGTGGACATCCCGTTCGACGACGTCGCCGGCGTGATCCCGAACCGCGAGGGTCGCGTGGTCGACGTCGACGGCGAGCACCTCCCGGGCGTGTACGCGACGGGCTGGATCAAGCGCGGCCCCGTCGGCCTCATCGGGCACACCAAGTCCGACGCGTCGGAGACCATCCGCCACCTCGGCGAGGACGTCGCCTCGGGCGGCGACGCGTTCTACACGGCCACGGACCGCGACCCGTCGGCGATCGTCGACTTCCTCACCGGCCGCAGCGTCGACGTCATCCAGTGGACCGGCTGGGAGCTCCTGGACGCGTACGAGCGCGGGCTGGGCGAGCCGCACGGGCGCGAGCGCATCAAGCTCGTCCCGCGCGACCACATGGTCGCCGTCGCGCTGGGCCAGCCGCTGCCGCAGGACTGAGCACTCCACGAAGGCCCCCGCGACGTGTTCGCGGGGGCCTTCGTGCGTCCGGGAACGCTTGCCCGTCGGTAAGCGTTTCAGGGGTGCAGACGAGAGACGGGGAGACGATGGGCCACCAGCACTTCAACGGGTTGAAGACCGCAGCGCTGTTCGGCGCGATGTGGGCGATCCTGCTGGGGATCGGATGGCTGCTGGGCGGCGGGACACCGAAGTTCCTGGTGCTGTTCACCGCCCTCGGCCTGCTGATGACGGCGTACAGCTACTGGAACTCCGACAAGATCGCGATCCGTGCCATGAGGGCGCGTCCGGTCAGCGAGCTCGAGGCGCCGGCGATGTACCGCATCGTGCGCGAGCTCTCGACGCAGGCCCGCCAGCCGATGCCGCGCCTGTACATCTCGCCGACGGCCGCCCCGAACGCGTTCGCGACCGGTCGCAACCCCGCCAACGCGGCGGTGTGCTGCACCGAGGGCATCCTCGGCCTCCTCGACGAGCGCGAGCTGCGCGGCGTCCTCGGGCACGAGCTCATGCACGTCTACAACCGCGACATCCTCACCTCGTCGGTGGCCGCCGCCGTCGCGGGCGTCATCACGTCGCTCGCGCAGTTCGCCCTGTTCTTCGGCGGGGGAGGCGACGACCGCGACCGCGGCAACCCGATCGCGGGCCTGCTCCTCGCGCTGCTCGCGCCGGTCGCCGCGATGCTCGTCCAGCTGGCCATCAGCCGCACCCGCGAGTACGACGCCGACGAGGACGGGGCCACCCTGACGGGCGACCCGCTCGCCCTGGCCTCCGCGCTGCGCAAGCTCGAGCAGGGCACCCAGGCCCGCCCGCTGCCGCAGGACCGCGAGCTGGTGGACGTGTCGCACCTGATGATCGCCAACCCGTTCAAGGGCGCCGGCATGGGCAAGCTCTTCGCGACGCACCCGCCGATGGCCGACCGCATCGCCCGCCTGGAGGCCCAGGCCAACCAGCAGGGCGGGATCACCCGCTACTGAGCACCGCCGACAGGAGAACCCCGATGTCCCGCACGTCCCCGGTCCTGTGAGGGCCAAGCTCCTGCTCGCCGACGCCGCCAAGGTCTCGGAGGGGAAGGTCGACGCGCTGGGCCTCGGCTGGTCGACGACGACCAGCCCGACCCCGCCGGCCGCGATCATCATCCTGCTCCAGTTCGGCTGGGACGAGACCAACACGAGCCGCGCCCTGGTGGTCGAGCTGCTCGACGCCGACGGCCAGCCGGTGCTCGTCAACGGCGTGAACGGCCTCGGTCCGCTGCGCATCGAGGGCAACGTCGAGGCGGGCCGCCCGTCGGGCATCCCCGCCGGCACCCCGATCGACGTCCCGCTCGCATTCGGGATCGGCCCCGGCATCAACCTGACGGCCGGCCAGCGCTACGAGTGGCGCCTCTCCCTGGACGGCGAGACCAGCGAGGACTGGGAGGTCAGCTTCCTGATCCGGCCTCCCGGCTGAGGTCCGGCACGCTCCAGAACAACCTGGTGGACGCCAAGCCGTTCCATGACGTCGTTCAGATTGTTCTCGCGCGCCGGCTCAGCCGCAGACGACGCTCAACCAGGCCTGCCGGGTGACGTCCGCAGCCGCAGTCCTGACGCGGCGGCGCGCCTCAGCGGTAGTTCGTGAACTGCAGGTCGGCGTCGACGTCGGCGCCCTTGAGCAGCGCGATGACGCTCTGCAGGTCGTCGCGACTCTTGCCGGTCACGCGCAGCTCGTCGCCCTGGATCTGCGTCTTGATGCCCTTGGGGCCCTCGTCGCGGATGATCTTGGCCACCTTCTTGGCGGTCTCGCTGGAGAGGCCTTCCTTGATGAGGGCCTCGAGCCGGTACTCCTTGCCGGACGGCTTGGGCTCGGGGCCGTCGTCGCCCCCGGTGTCCAGCGACTTGAGGGAGATGCCGCGGCGGATGAGCTTCGTCTCGAAGACGTCCAGGACGGCGAGGACGCGTTCCGACGAGTTCGCGATCATCAGGATCTTCTCGCCGCTCCACGCGATCGATGCGCCGACGCCCTTGAAGTCGTACCGCTGGGCGATCTCCTTCGAGGCCTGGTTCAGCGCGTTGTCCACCTCCTGGCGGTCGACCTTGCTGACGACGTCGAACGACGCTTCGCTCGCCATGACACTCCTCCTGCTGACTCGACTGCTGGACGCGGGCGCGCCTGACCGTTTCGCTAGCACTGCCCGGGTGTTGCTATCCTTCCACCCGCACGCTGCTCGCGCGGCCGGCCAGTCGAGGCTGGACGGACGTCGGACGGCGGGCACGACCCTGGCGGGTTACCCGAGTGGCCAAAGGGGGCTGACTGTAAATCAGCTGGCAACGCCTACGGGGGTTCGAATCCCTCACCCGCCACGGACGCAGCCCGGACCTTCACCGGTCCGGGCTGCTGCGTGCAGGGCCGGCTCACCAGCCGGCGCGTGCCGGCGGCTGGATCCGATTTCGCGACCAGCCCAGGGCCCGTGTAACCTTGCTCGCGCTGCCCCGATAGCTCAGTCGGCAGAGCGTCTCCATGGTAAGGAGAAGGTCAAGGGTTCGATTCCCTTTCGGGGCTCTGTGGTGTGTTCGAAGGAAGTGCTGCTGCGTAGGAGATCTGCGTGCGGCCCGTTCGTCGGACAGATCGACAGTGGCGGGGTAGCTCAGGTGGTTAGAGCACACGGCTCATAATCGTGGTGTCGCGGGTTCGAGTCCCGCTCCCGCTACCGCCAAGTGACACAACAGCGCGTCGGCCGGCGCGCAATGACGAGATCGCGGTACCCGTACGGGTGCGAGAGGTGGCAAGACCATGGCCAGCAAGAGCTCGGACGTCCGTCCGAAGATCACGCTCGCGTGCACTGAGTGCAAGGAGCGGAACTACATCACGAAGAAGAACCGTCGGAACGACCCCGACCGTCTCGAGATGAAGAAGTTCTGCCCCCGCGACAACCGTCACACCCTGCACCGCGAGACCCGCTGATCTCGGTTCTCTGAACCCGAGATGCAGGTCGACACGAGCTACGCGGGACGCGAGTACCCGCCGAACGCGGTCTACGAGGTAGGCCGCGAGAAGCTCCGGGAGTTCGCCGACGCCGTCGGCTCCTCCCACCCCGCCCACACGGATCCGTCGGCGGCGCGCGCGCTGGGCTACCCCGACGTGATCGCGCCCCCGACGTTCGCCGTCGTGGTCGCCCAGCGTGCCGAGGCGCAGCTGTTCGAGGACCCCGCCGCGGGCATCGACTTCAGCCGCGTCGTGCACGCCGACGAGCGGTTCACCCACCACCGGCCCATCCACGCGGGTGACCGGCTGGTCACGGTGCTGCACGTCGACGCCATCACCGTGCGCGCCGGGCTGGCCATGATCACGACACGTGCGGAGATCGCCGACGAGGGCGGTTCGGCCGTCGCGACCGTCGTCTCCACCCTGGCCGTCCGCCCGGAGGAGTCATGACCGACACCGGCGAGCTGGTCGTGGGCACCGAGGTCGCACGTCGCGAGGTCACCGTCGACCGCGCACGTCTGGTCCGCTACGCGGGCGCGAGCGGCGACTTCAACCCGATCCACTGGAACGCGCGTGTCGCCACGTCCGTCGGCCTGCCCGACGTCATCGCGCACGGCATGTGGACCATGGGCGCCGCGGCGAGCGTCGTCGCCGACTGGGCCGGCGACCCCGGCAAGGTCGTCGACTACCAGGTGCGCTTCACGCGCCCCGTCCCGGTCCCCGACCCCGGAGCCGCGACCATCGAGGTCGTCGCCGTCGTCGGAGCGCTGGACCCCGAGGCAGGGACGGCCCGCATCGACCTGACCGTGAGCGTCGAGGGTGCCCGGGTCCTGGGCAAGGCCCAGGCGGTCGTGAAGCTCTAGGGGTGCCCGCCGACCGCCTCATGCTCATCCACGGCCCCGAGTTCGCGGCCATGGCCGCGAGGGTCCTGCAGGTCACCGAGCTCACGTCGCGGCTCAACGTCCTGCCGTTTGACGACGAGCAGGGCAAGGCCGCGCTGCTGGAGCAGATCCTCGGTCGGCCGCTGCCGGACCGCGTGACGATCTACCCGCCCTTCTACACCGACCACGGGCTGCACCTGGACCTCGCCGAGCGGGTGTTCGTCAACCAGGGCTGCACGTTCCTGGACTACGCGGGGATCCGGCTCGGCGCGGGAACGATGGTCGGACCCAAGGTCACGTTCATCACCAGCGGCCATCCCGTCGACCCCGCCGAGCGTCGGCTCTACCTGACGGGTGCGCCCATCGACGTCGCGGAGAACGTGTGGATCGGCGCAGGCGCGACGATCCTGCCCGGTGTCAGCATCGGGCGGGACGCGGTGGTCGCCGCCGGGGCCGTCGTGGCCGAGGACGTCCCCGCGGCGAGCCTGGTGACCGGCCCGAAGGCCACGGTCCGCCGACGCTGGTGACTACGCGGGGGCCGGTCCGCTCGTGGTGCCGATCCGCAGCCGCACGGGCAGCTCGCGCGACGAGGCCGGCTCGCCGGCCAGCAGGTCCTCCACCGCGTGCCCGATCGCCGCACCCTTCTCGGCGAGCGGCTGGCTGACGGTCGTCAGCACGTCGGGCCCCAGCCAGGGCAGGTCGAGCCCGTCGAAGCCGCTGACGGAGACATCCTCGGGGACGCGCAGCCCCAGCTCGCGCGCGGCGAGCACGACGCCCGACGCGAGCAGGTCGGACTGGCAGGCGACCGCGGTCGGCCGGTCCGGGCCCGCGAGCAGCGCCAGTCCCGCCGAACGCCCGTGCTCGACCAGCGACGCCGGGGTCTCGTAGATCGCGACCGGGGTGACGCCCGCGTCGGTGACGCCCGCCATCCGCCGGATCGTGATCTCCCACTCGAGGTGGGCCATGCGGTCCTCGTCGACGAGCCCCTCGTTGCGCAGCCGGTTGAACGGCAGCGTGACGGTGGCGATCCGGGTGTGGCCGAGGGCCACGAGGTGCTCGGTCACCTGCCGGATCCCGCCGCGGTCGTCGATGCCCACGGACGCCACGTCGTCGGACTTCTTGCCCTCGACGATGACCGCGGGGATCCCGCGCCGGCGCAGCGCGCTCAGCATGGGGTCGTCCGTGGTGCCGCCCCACATGAGCACCGCGACGTCCATGGCGGCGGTCTCGATCAGCGGGTCGACCGCGGGGCCCGTGGGCTCGCTCGAGCCGGGGATGAGCAGGACGCCGAGGTCGAGCGGGCCGAGCGTGCTGACCAGGCCGTCGAGCACCTGGATGGAGACGGGGTCGCGGAACGAGCGGCCCAGGGAGTCGCCGACGACGACCCCGACGATGCCCGACCGGCCGCGACGGAGCTGCTGTCCCAGGGGGTTCGGGCCGGAGTAGTCCAGCCGGACGGCCGCGTCCAGGACCTTCTGCCGGGTGGTCGGCGCGATCGGTCCGGCACCGGAGAACGCGAGCGAGGCCGTCGACACCGAGACCCCCGCCGCGGCAGCGACGTCGGCCAGCGTGGGGCGGGACGGGGACAGGGCGGGACCTCCGGGGTGCGACGTTGCAGCAGGTCTTCCGGCATGCAGAGCGCGAATCTGTTTGACGCAGCGGCAAGCGTACCCGCAGAATGTCGGCGTCCCTCAAATCGATTCGACCGCCCGTTCGTCGCGAGGTCGAATCGATTCGATGTCGAACCAGGACAGACCGCCCACCACCGTCTCGGAGCCTTTCGTGAGTCACCCCGCCCGCCCCGGGCTGCCCCCTGCCGTGAGTCGAGCCCGCTGGCTCCTCATGGGCCTGTTCGGTCTGACCGGCATCATCTTCTCCAGCTGGCTCGCGCGGATCCCGACCGTCCGCGACCTGCTGGACCTCTCGACCAGCGAGCTGGGGCTGATGCTCCTGATCGGCTCGCTGGGCGCGCTGCTGACCGTGACGTTCGCCGGGATGATCGTGCAGCGGTTCGGCAGCCGCACCTCGCTGCTCCTGTCGACGGCGGTGCTCGCGGTCGGGTACGTCCTCATGGGCGTCGGCCCGACGGTCGGGTCCGTCCCGCTGCTCGGCGTCGGCATCTTCCTCAACGGCGTGGCCATCGCGCTCGGCAACGTCCCGCTGAACGTCGAGTCGGCCCGGATCGAGCGGGCGATGGGGCGCACCGTCATCCCGCAGTTCCACGCGGCGTTCTCCATCGGTGCCGTCGCGGGATCCGCGATCGGTGCGCTCGCCTCGCACTACGACATCTCCGTGGCGCTGCAGTTCTCCGTCATCGCGGCCGTGGCGGTCGCGTGGCGGCTCGGTTCGCTTCGGGGCGTCGTCCTCGACGCCGCCCCCGGCGACCGTCCGCGCAACGGGACCGTCCCTGTGACCGACGGTCCCGTTGCGTCGGCCGTGGCCGCCGGGCGTCGTCGCAAGATCGCCTCGTCGCTCGACTCGTGGCGGGAGCGGCGCACGCTCCTGATCGGCGTCGTCGTCATGGCTGCCGCCCTGTCCGAGGGGTCGGCGAACGACTGGCTCTCGCTCGCGGTCGTCGACGGGTTCGAGAAGCCTGAGGCCGTCGGCGCCGCGATGCTCGGCGTGTTCGTCGGCGCGATGACGCTGGTCCGCCTGCTCGGCACGCGCCTGATCGACCGGTTCGGTCGCGTCGTCGTCCTGCGCACCTCCGGCTCGGTCGCCATCGTCGGGCTGCTGCTCTTCGGCTTCGCGCCCACGCTGGTGCTCGCCGGGGTCGGCGTGGTCCTGTGGGGCTTCGGCGCAGCGCTCGCGGTGCCCATCGGCATCGCGGCGGCGTCGGACGACCCGATGCGCGCCGCCGGCCGCGTCGCCGTCGTGTCGTCGTTCGCGTCCGTCGCCTCGATCGCCGCGCCGCCGCTGCTGGGCATCGCGGCCGCCGCCACGGGCGCCCGGCACGCGCTCGTGCTCATCACGGTCGCGATGGTGGCCAGCGTCGTGCTGGCGGCTCGGGTGGCTCCCGAGACACCGGGCGAGCCGACCGAGCCCGAGCAGCTCCCGGTCGCCATGCTCGCGGACGCCGACCCCGACCCGGTCGCGGCGTCGCGCCACGTCGTCCCGACGCAGCGCACACGTCGCCGTCGCCTGGTGCGTGTGCCGTGAGTGGACCTGTGCAGGACGATCGACCCGTGACGGTCTCGCACGCGCGCCTCGTCGAGCGCGCCTCGGTGGCGGTCTTCGTCGTCTTCTTCCTCAACGGCTTCAACTTCGCGACGTGGGCGGCGCGCCTGCCCGCCATCCGCGACGGCCTCGACTTCTCGCCCGCGCAGATGGGTGCCCTCCTGCTCGTCGGCGCGGTCGGGTCGCTGGTGTCGCTGCCGCTGTCGGGCATGGTTGTCGAACGACTCGGTGCCCGCCGGACCGTGTTCGCGTTCGCGGTGCTCAACGCGACCGGCCTCGTCATCGCGTCCGTCGGGGTGGCGCTCGGCCAGGTGCTCGTCGTCGGGTTCGGCCTCGTCCTGTTCGGCATCGGCACCGGCGTCTGGGACGCCGCGATGAACCTCGAGGGCGCTGCCGTCGAGCAGCACCTCGGGCGCACGATCATGCCGCGGTACCACGCGGGGTTCTCGTTCGGCACGGTCGCCGCGGCCGGTCTCGCGGCGGTCCTCGCCGCCCTGCACGTGCCCGTGGTCGTGCACGTCCCGATCGCCGTGATCGCGTCCGTGGTCGTCGTCGGCTTCGCGGTGCGCAGGTTCCTGGCCCCGGCCGACGAGGCCGCGGTCGCGCACGAGGACGCACCGGAGAAGGGTGCGCGCGGGGCGCTCGCCGCATGGCTCGAGCCGCGCACGCTGCTGATCGGGCTGATCGTGCTGGCCGCCGGGCTCACCGAGGGCTCGGCGAACGACTGGGTCAGCCTCGCGGTCGTCGACGGCTTCAGCACCGCCGAGGCGCTCGGCGCGCTGGCGTTCGGCGTGTTCGTCGCGGCCATGACGACCATGCGCTGGTTCGGGGGAGCGCTGCTCGACCGGCGCGGTCGCGTCGTCGTCCTGCGGCTGTGCGCCCTGCTGTCCCTGGTGGGCCTGGTCGTGTTCGCGCTCGCCGGGCCGCTGTGGCTCGCGCTCGTCGGCGTCGTGGCCTGGGGTGCCGGTGCGGCCTTCGGGTTCCCGGTCGGCCTCAGCGCCGCGGCGGACGACCCCAAGCGCGCGCCGGCCCGGGTCAGCGTCGTCGCGACCATCGGCTACAGCGCGTTCCTCGCCGGCCCGCCGCTCATCGGGCTGCTCGCCCAGCACGTCGGCTACCGGCACGCGCTGCTCGTCGTGATCGTGCCGATCGTGCTCGGCCTGTGCGTCGTGAGCGCCGCCGCGCCCTTGAAGGTCGCGGCTCAGGACTAACCTGGACGTGTGCAGATCGAGCTGAGCACCGACGACTGTTCCCCCGCGAGCGTCCCCCCGACGATCGTGTGGCCGTCCGTCCGTGCCGGCGGGACCACGCTCGCGGACCTCACGACCCTGCGCGTCGGCGGGCCCGCGACCCGGTACGTCGAGACGACCACCGAGGCCGAGCTGCTCGACGCGGTCCGCGCCGCGGACGCGGACGGTGAGCCGCTGCTCGTCGTCGGCGGAGGATCCAACCTGCTCGTCGCGGACGCGGGCTTCGACGGGGTCGTCGTGCGGGACGTCCGGTCCGGCATCGACGTGCCCGACGCCTCCGCGTGCGCCGGCGCCACGCTCACCGTCCCGGCCGGCACCCCGTGGGACAAGGTCGTGCGGTACGCGGTCGAGCAGGAGCTCACCGGCCTCGAGGCGCTGTCGGGCATCCCCGGCTCGACCGGTGCGACGCCCGTGCAGAACGTCGGCGCGTACGGCCAGGAGGTGTCCCAGAGCATCTCGCTCGTCCGCGTCTGGGACCGTGGCCGCGCTCGCGTCCGGACGCTCCCGCTGGTGACGCTCGCGTTCGGCTACCGCACCTCCCTGCTCAAGCGGTCGATGCACGGACCCTCGGCCGACGACCCGCAGGCGCCCTGGTCGCCGACCCCGCGGTACGTGGTGCTCGACGTGACGTTCCAGCTGCGCCCCGGCGACCTGTCCCGCCCGGTCGTCTACCCCGAGCTCGCGCGGACGCTGGGCATCGAGGTGGGCCAGCGCGCGCCGCTCGCGGAGGTCCGGGAGGCGGTCCTGGGACTGCGCGCCGGCAAGGGCATGGTCCTGGACCCCGCCGACCACGACACCTGGAGCGCAGGCTCGTTCTTCACCAACCCGCTGCTCACGCCGTCGCAGGCCGACGACCTGCCGTCCGACGCTCCCCGTTTCCCGGGCGGCGACGGCCTGGTCAAGACGAGCGCCGCCTGGCTCATCGAGAAGGCGGGCTTCTCCCGCGGCTTCGGAGCCCCCGGCCCGGCGACCGTCTCGACCAAGCACACGCTCGCCCTGACGAACCGGGGGAGCGCGACGGCCGAGGACCTGCTGGCGGTCGCGCGCAAGGTGCGCGCGGGCGTGGTCTCCACCTTCGGCCTCACCCTCGAGCCGGAGCCGGTCCTGGTCGGCGTCAGCCTCTAGCCTCACCGCCGGGCACCTGACGCGGCACGAGATCGACCTGTCGCCGCGAGATCGTCAGGTCGCACCGCCGATCTCGCGCCGAGAGGCCGATCTCGACGAGCGCCCTCGCGTTCAGACCCGCTCGGACGCCGCCTCGCCCAGCAGCGCACCGCGCACCACGTCGAGCGCCTCGTCGTCGGCGAGCCCGGCCGCGCGGACCGCCGCGACATAGACCTCGGCCGCCCGCCGGGCGACGTCCGCGGGCACCGACGCCCCCGCCGCGATCACGGTCCCGGCACGACGACGTGTCTCCACGATCCCCTCGGCCTCCAGCTCGCGGAACGCGCGGGCCACGGTGCCGGGTGCGAGGCCGAGGTCGGTGGCCAGCGCGCGGATCGTCGGCAACCGGTCCCCGGCCACCATCCGCCCGGCGGCCACGTGTGCGACGACCTGCTCCCGGATCTGCTCGAACGCGGGCACCTCTGAGCGGACGTCGACCTCCAGCTGCGTGGTCATCGATGGCTCCCCTGGGTCTGTGGATGGACAGTCTCATCCTCGCGGTCACGCGCACGCTTCAGGAGGCCAGCCACCCGTCGACGCCGGCGAGCAGACGGGCCTTG
This sequence comes from Cellulomonas sp. P2_B4, assembly GCF_056404795.1. Taxonomy (NCBI): domain Bacteria; kingdom Bacillati; phylum Actinomycetota; class Actinomycetes; order Micrococcales; family Cellulomonadaceae; genus Cellulomonas; species Cellulomonas sp. P2_B4. Next base: position 116,036 of record NZ_JBFUDI010000001.1, on the reverse strand, counting down.
ACCGCCGAGGACGCGCGGCTGGCGTTGATCGACGCACGCGCCAGCGAGGCGAGCTCGTCGTCGGAGAAGCCGTGCACCGACCGTGCGAGCTCGTACTGGTCGACGAGACGCGACCGGAACAGCAAGGGGTCGTCCGCGCCCAGAGCGACCGTCGCCCCGGCTTCGACGAGCGCGCGCAGCGGCACGTCGGCGGCGGTCGGGTAGACGCCGAGCGAGACGTTGGACGCGGGGCACAGCTCGAGCGCGATCCCGGACGACACCACCCGGTCGAGCACCCGGGGGTCCTCGCCGGACCGCACGCCGTGCCCGAGCCGGTCGGGGAGCAGATGGTCGACGACGGCCTCGACGTGCGCGGGCCCGAGCAGCTCGCCGCCGTGCGGCACGGACGCCAGGCCGGCGTCGCGGGCGATGCCGAAGGCGTGCGCGAACTCGGCGGTCTCGCCGCGGCGCTCGTCGTTGGACAGGCCGAACCCGACCACCTGCCCGGGACCGTCGCCGGCGTGGTGCGCGGCGAGGCGCGCGAGGATCCGGGCGTCGAGCGGGTGCCGCATCCGGGATGCCGCGACGATGACCCCGATGTCGATGCCGTGGGCGAGCGATGCCGAGCGGGCGGCGTCGATCACGATCTCCAGCGCCGGCGTGATGCCGCCGACGAACGGTGCGTACGAGGTCGGGTCCACCTGGATCTCGAGCCGGCCAGAGCCCTCCGAGGCGTCGTCGGCCGCGGCCTCGTCGACGATCCGACGCATGTCCGCCTCGGACCGGACGCAGGCCCGTGCGGCGTCGTAGAGCCGCTGGAACCGGAACCAGCCGCGCTCGTCGGCCGGCACGCGCAGCGGGTCGTCGTCGAGCAGCGCGTCCGGCAGGTGCAGGCCGTGCTGCTGCGCCAGCGAAGCCAGCGTCGAGACCCGCATCGACCCGGTGAAGTGGAGGTGCAGGTGGGCCTTGGGGAGGGTGGCAAGGTCTCGCACGGGGTCAGTGTGTCAGCCGTGGTTCGTCGGCTGGGTCCACATCCACCCGTCGGCCGGAGCGTCCAGGCCGCGCGCGTCCACGGCGACCGGCCGGCCCTACGCGAGCAGCGCCTGGATGCGGCTGATGCCTTCGACGAGGTCGTCGTCGCCGAGGGCGTACGACAGGCGCAGGTAGCCGCTGGGCCCGAAGGCCTCGCCGGGGACGACCGCGACCTCGGCCTCCTCGAGGATGAGGGTGGCCAGCTCGGCCGACGTGGTCGGCGTGACGCCGCGGATGGTGCGGCCGAGCACGCCCTGCACCGACGGGTACACGTAGAACGCGCCCTGGGGGACCGGGACCTCGAAGCCGTCGATGACGCTGAGCATCTCCACGATCAGGCGCCGACGACGGTCGAACGCGTACCGCATCTCCTCGACGGCGGCCAGGTCGTCGGTGAGCGCGGCGATCGCGGCGCGCTGCGACACGTTGGCCACGTTGGACGTCAGGTGCGACTGCAGGTTGGTCGCGGCCGTGATGACGTCGGCGGGGCCGATCATCCAGCCCACGCGCCAGCCGGTCATGGCGTAGGTCTTCGCGACGCCGTTCAGCACGATCGTCGTGTCGGCGAGCTCCGGCACCACGCGCACGATGGGCGTGAACACGGCGTGGTCGTACGTCAGGTGCTCGTAGATCTCGTCGGTGATGACCCAGATCCCGTGCTCGAGCGCCCACTGTCCGATGGCCGCCGTCTGCTCGGGGGAGTAGACCGCGCCGGTGGGGTTGGAGGGCGAGCAGAACAGGAGCGCCTTGGTCTTGGGGGTGCGAGCGGCCTCGAGCTGCTCGACCGTGACGAGGTAGCCCTGGTCGGCGCCGGCGAAGACCTCGACGGGCACCCCGCCCGCGAGGCGGATGGCCTCGGGGTACGTGGTCCAGTACGGCGCGGGCAGCAGCACCTCGTCGCCCGGGTCCACGATCGCCGCGAACGCCTGGTAGACGGCCTGCTTGCCGCCGTTGGTGACGAGCACCTGCGACGGCTTGACCTCGTAGCCGGAGTCGCGCAGCGTCTTGGCCGCCACCGCCTCGCGCATCGCGGGCAGCCCGGCGGCCGGCGTGTAGCGGTGGTTGACCGGGTCCTTCGCGGCCGCGATGGCCGCGTCGACGATGTACCCGGGCGTCGGGAAGTCGGGCTCACCGGCGCCGAAGCCGATGACCGGACGTCCGGCGGCCTTGAGGGCCTTGGCCTTGGCGTCGACCGCGAGCGTCGCCGACTCGGCGATCGCAGCCAGTCGGGCGGACACGCGGGGACGGGGGGAGGACGTCTGCTCGCTCACGGCCCCCATAGTGGCAGAGGTCACGTGGGGGAGCGCCCACACATTTCACGGATCGGGCAGTTCGACCCAGCCCCTCGCGTCGCGTACAGTGGACCCCCGGCGGTTGACATCCGCCATGATGAGCCGTGCCCCGGCGAGCTGTGCCTGCCTAGAACGACTGCAGCGCAGCAGTGCACCGGGAGCCTGCACGGACCCCCCTGCGGGTGGTGTCCGTCGGTGCGCGCCCTCGGGCGCACGGACCGTCGTGGAGGCCGAGGCCGCCGAAGGGTAGTGGCGCAATTGGTAGCGCAGCGGTCTCCAAAACCGCAGGTTGCAGGTTCGAGTCCTGTCTACCCTGCGCATCTGCTCGGCCCCTCCCGGGGCAGGGCGGTGAGCAGGACCGCCGGTCGGTCCGGCGCGACGCGTCGGCCCGTCCGATCGTCGGGTTCCGTACGGAGCCCGACCACCACGAGACGTAGGGGCCAGACGTGAGCGAAACAGCACCGGCTGCGGCGTCCGACGCCGAGGGTTCGGCGGCGCGCCCGGCGAAGCCCGCGAAGGGCAAGGAGCGTCCCGGACTGTTCGCCCGGATCGCTCTGTTCTTCCGTCAGGTCAAGGGCGAGCTCAAGAAGGTCGTCCGGCCGACGCGATCGGATCTGATCACCTACACCAGCGTCGTGCTCGTGTTCGTCGCGGTGATCATGGCGTTCGTGACCGTGGTGGACCTGGCGGTCGGCAAGCTCACGTTCTGGGTCTTCGGCGGCTGACGCCCGCTCGTCCCTCAGTCGCCCCGCTCCGGTGGGGCGCTCACCGCTCCGGCACGCCGGGGCGCACTCGCTAGAGAAGGCAGGTTGCACGTGTCGCAGGAGTCGCAGGAGCCCACGGGCGCCGAGATCGAGCTCGACGACGCCATCGCGTCGGTCGAGGCCGTCGAGGCGTCCGCCGGGGACACCGAGGGTGTCGATCTCGTCGACGCCACCGAGAGCGACGCCGACGGCGAGGTCGAGGCTGACGCTGAGCTCGAGGTCGACGAGGACGAGGCCGAGCCCGACGTCGACGAGGACCCCGTCGCCACGTTCAAGTCCCAGCTCCGCAGCCAGCTGGGTGACTGGTACGTCATCCACTCCTACGCCGGCTACGAGAACCGCGTGAAGGCCAACCTGGAGAACCGTCGCCAGAGCCTGAACATGGAGGACTTCATCTACCAGGTGGAGGTCCCCATGGAAGAGGTCGTGGAGATCAAGAACGCGCAGCGCAAGGTCGTCAAGCGCGTGCGGATCCCCGGCTACGTCCTGGTGCGCATGGACCTGACCGACGAGTCGTGGGGCGCCGTCCGGCACACCCCGGGCGTCACCGGGTTCGTCGGCCACACGCACCAGCCCGTGCCGCTGACGCTCGACGAGGTCTTCTCGATGCTCGCGCCGTCGCTCGAGCCCAAGACCCCGACCACCGCCGCGAGCGCCGCCAAGGCCGCCGCGGCGATCAAGGTCGACTTCACCATCGGGGAGTCGGTCACCGTGACCGACGGCCCCTTCGACACCTTGCCGGCGACGATCTCGGAGATCAGCGCCGAGAACCAGAAGCTCAAGGTGCTCGTCTCCATCTTCGGCCGKGAGACCCCGGTCGAGCTCTCGTTCAGCCAGGTCGCCAAGATCTGACCTGTTCGAGCCTGCAACCGGGTCATCGCCCACGGCGTCGGCCCACAACACAGAACGGAAGTTCAGCATGCCCCCGAAGAAGAAGGTCACCGGCCTGATCAAGCTCCAGATCAAGGCCGGCGCGGCCACCCCCGCGCCGCCGATCGGTCCGGCGCTCGGTCAGCACGGCGTCAACATCATGGAGTTCTGCAAGGCGTACAACGCGGCGACCGAGTCGCAGCGCGGCAACGTCATCCCCGTGGAGATCACGGTGTACGAGGACCGCTCGTTCACCTTCATCACGAAGACGCCGCCGGCCGCCGAGCTCATCAAGAAGGCCGCCGGTGTGGCCAAGGGTTCGCCCACGCCCCACACCGTCAAGGTCGCCTCGCTGACCAAGGCGCAGATCACCGAGATCGCGACGACGAAGCTCGAGGACCTCAACGCGAACGACCTGGCCGCGGCCGAGAAGATCATCGCCGGCACCGCCCGGTCGATGGGCATCACGGTCCAGGGCTGATTTCCCCGTAACACCCCCAGTGGCAGGGCCATGTGCGGCCCGACAGACCACGACTGCTACCAAGGAGAACCAAGCAGATGGCCAAGCACAGCAAGGCGTACCGCAACGCCGCCGAGAAGATCGAGGAGGGGACGCTCTACGCCCCCCTCGAGGCTGTCCGGCTCGCGCAGGCGACGTCGACCACCAAGTACGACGCGACCGTCGAGGTCGCCTTCCGCCTCGGTGTGGACCCGCGCAAGGCGGACCAGATGGTCCGTGGCACGGTCAACCTGCCCCACGGCACCGGCAAGACCGCCCGCGTCATCGTCTTCGCGACGGGTGAGCGTGCCGAGCAGGCCCGCGCCGCCGGCGCCGACGAGGTCGGTGGCGACGAGCTGATCGACAAGGTCGCGGCCGGTTACACCGACTTCGACTCCGCCGTCGCGACGCCGGACCTCATGGGCAAGGTCGGTCGACTGGGCAAGGTCCTGGGCCCGCGTGGTCTCATGCCGAACCCGAAGACCGGCACCGTGACGATGGACGTGGCCAAGGCCGTGTCCGACATCAAGGGCGGCAAGATCGAGTTCCGCGTGGACCGTCACGCGAACCTGCACTTCATCATCGGCAAGACGTCGTTCAGCGACGTGCAGCTGGTGGAGAACTACGCCGCAGCGCTCGACGAGATCCTGCGCCTGAAGCCGTCCGCCTCGAAGGGTCGCTACATCGCCAAGGCGACGTTCTCGACCACGAACGGCCCCGGCATCCTGGTCGACCAGAACAAGACGCGGAACCTCACCTCCGAGGACGACGCGGCCTGATCTGGGTCTGGACGAACGACGAAGGCCCGGTCCCCGTGGGGACCGGGCCTTCGTCGTTCGACGACTCAGTTCCGAGTGATCAGTACGGGAGCCACTGCGTCACGCAGGTGCCCTCTCCGTTGCTGCACTCCAGCCGCAGGGGCCCGTCGGGGCGCAGGTCGAACCGGAAGTACCCGACGTCGTCGGTGTCAACCGACGCGACGTCGCCGGACGGCGTCCGCAGCGTCACGTGGCCGGGCCGGGGCGGGATGAGCTGCCCCTCGATCGAGGCGGTCTCGACCTCGACCTCGACGCTGAGGGCGTCGCCCTCGAAGACGAGGGTGCGGGACGTGCCGCCAGAGCGGTCGCGCACGCCGGCGGTCGCGTCGAGCGCACCCGAGTCGTAGACGAGCTCGAGCAGCAGCAGATCCATCTCCAGGCCGGCGCGGGCGTCGACCATCCCGCGGTGCGCGCGGAACGCCAGGTCGGCGCTCGCCAGGACCCGGTCGTAGAGGTCTGCCTCCGCGACGGCGGTCACCAGGTCGGACCCCAGTGCGTCGTCGTTCGCCCAAGGTGTGTGGGCGCGGTCATCCGAGTGCCAGGACATCGCGGCCTCCTTCTCCAGCTGCGGAGGCCGTCCAGGCCGCCACATAGTTCTTGATCGCGGCCGTCTCACGGAGCCGCGCGAGGCCTCGACCCCGGGTGGGGCCGATCGAGCCGATGGGTACGCCGAGCTTCTCGGCGATCTCGGCATAGCTCAGCGGTGGGTCCACCGCCAGCATGAGCAGCACCTCTCGCTGGTGCGTCGGGAGCTCGGCGAGCCCCTCCCGCAGCGCCCGTTCGCGCTCCACCAGCAGGATCCGCTGGTCCAGGTCGGACTCCGCGGCCCCGTCGAGCCGGCCGCCCTGGGGGTCGACCGGCACCGTGCGACGGTTGAGGTTGGTGACGCGGATGCACTCGTGCCGCGCCGTCGTCGCGATCCAGCCCGGAAGGGCGTGCGGGTCGCGGAGCTTGTCGAGGTTCTCGAGGAGGTTGAGCCAGACGGTCTGCGCCACGTCCTCGGCCTGGTGCGGGGTGAGTCGGAACTGCCGCACGCGTGCGATGACGGCGGGTGCGTGCCGGCGGACGATCTCGGTCCAGGCACCCTGGTCACCGTCGAGCGCACCCGCGACCAGCGCCGGCGAGTCCCACGCTCGGTACGGGTCGTCGTTGTCCACGCGTCCATCCTTTCGTCTGTCGACGTGGATGCCATCATGGCGCGCCCGCCACACTGTGCCCAGCATCTCTACACGCCCGGAAGGATGCTGAAGGTCTGGCCGAAGTCCGGCAGGGGCCTGCCGGTGGCCAGCAGCTGGACGTAGGCGTCTCGCGGGCCGAGCCCGCGCTCGTGCATGAGGCGCGCGATGGCCCCCACCACCTGCGGTGCCGCGAACGAGGTCCCGCTCCACCGGGCGAAGGCGTCGACGGGGAAGGACTCCGGGTCCGACGTGAAGTCGGGCGACTGCTCGCCGGAGACGAAGGTCGACAGGATGCCCTCCCCGACCGTGGAGCAGTCCACCCACCAGCCGCGGCTGGAGAAGGCGCTGGGCCGCAGGTCCGCGGTGAGCGCGCCGACGGAGATGACGCGCTTGAACGCCGCGGGCCAGACGGGGGCGGTGTCCCCGAAGTTCCCCGCCGCGGCGACCACCAGGACCTCCTCGCCCCGGTCGACCTCGATCTCGTGGACGACCTCGAGCGCGGCGCGCAGGGCGAGGGACGGCTGGTCGTACTGCGTCTGCGTCCCGAGCGACAGGTTGACGATCTGGGCGCCGTCCCGGACCGCCCGGATCAGTGCGCACGCGACCTCGAGCTCGCTGCCGGTGCCGCCGGAGCCGAGCGCCCGGTAGACGGTGATGTCGGCGTTCGTCGCGACCTGCGCGATGATCCCGCTGACGAACGTGCCGTGGCCGGCAGAGAAGTCCAGGTAGCCGTCACCGGGGTCGACGTCGAGCGGGTCGACGTTGACGTCGTCGCCGTCGGTCGCCGGGTCGTCGGCGGTGATCCGCGGGATGCCGGTGAGCCAGCCGTCCGTCCGCAGCGTCCCATCGATCCCCGTGTCGACGATCGCCACGCGTGCGCCCGAGCTGTTGTCGCCCGTGGAGTACGGCGTGTACTCGTCGAAGGTGCCGATGGTCGGGACCGAGACCCCGCTCTGCGGCTTCACCACCGGAGCCAGCGGCGTGATGTGCGTGAGCGACGCCTCCGCGCCGCGCTCCCGCAGCTCCGCGACGGTGTCCTCGAGGTGCTGGGTCGTCGTCGGCCCGGTGGTGACGACGCGGACCAGGCGGCTCTCGAGGTCGACGCAGCCGAGGTCGGCCTGGGCCAGACCGCGACGAGCGACGTACGCCTGGACGTTGGGCACCGCCCAGGAGGTCGTGGTGAGCAGGAGCTCGCCGGCCACGACCATGGACTCGGTGCCGCGGTCGTTCGTCAGGACCGCGAGCCGCGTGTCCCGGCGCAGCGACCAGCGGTCGGCCAGCGCGCTGTTCAGACGTCGGCGCAGACCGGCGTCGCTGCTGCGCTGCGCGAGGTCGTCGACCTGCCGCTGCACGCGCCTGCGGACGGTCGGGGCGACGTCGGCCCCCGCCGGACCCGCGTGGTAGTCGCGTCCGAACGGCCGCCCGGGCTCCGGGCCCTGCGAGTTTTCGCTCACTTGTGCTCCATGCCTTCCGCCTAGACTCCGAGAGATGTGCCCGCCTGGGCTCGGAAACGAGCCGCCGACGTCGAGCGACAGTCCGTTCGCTCGTATAGAGGGCCGGGAAGAGCTCCTGATACGTGCGACGGAGATGCTCGTCGAGGTCGATGTCGATCCTCGTGCAGCGGAGTCCCGCGCAGCCGCCCTCGTCGCCACGGCGCGGCGGCGGCGGGACCCGGAGCTCCTTGCTCTGAGCCTAAGGGTGTTGGCTACGTCACATCGCGCCCGGGGGGACGACATCACGGCGAAGCGGCTGCTCGACGAGGCCGTCCGGCTGGCGCGGCGCCACGATCTTGCGCTCGTCGAGGCGAACGTCCTGACGAGCCGGTCGGCGGTCCTCCAGGAGCTCGGTCGGGCTGCGGCGTCCGCACGCGATCTCGACGCTGCGCTCGCGGCCCTGGACCGCGGTGGCCCGGCGACCGTCGACCACACGGAGCTGCGCGCCAGGGTCATGCTGTCGCGGGCCATCGTCGACCAGAACGCCGGCCGGCTGGGCGCGGCCGAGGACGGCTACCAGGCCCTCCTGGACGGCGGGGGCCTCGAGGAGCGCAGCCGAGCCATCGCCGCGAACAACCTGGCGCTCATCCTGGCGGAGCGGGGCGACTACGACCGTGCGCTCGAGCGGTCCGACCTCGCGGTGGAGCTCGTCCGGGACCGGCGGCGCGCTCTGCTGGGCCCCCTGCTCCAGACCCGCGCGTGGATCGCCGTGCGTGCCGGACGGCTCGACGAGGGGATGCGCGACTTCGAGATCGCGGCCCGTGAGTACACCGCGTCCGGCATGCCTCTCGGCGAGTACTACACCGAGTACGCGGACGTGATGATGGACCTGCGGCTGCTCCCCGAGGCCGCGGCCGCAGCGAGCAGCGCGATGACCACCCTCGAGGCCTCCGGGCTGCTGATGATGGTCACCGAGGCCCAGCTCAGGCTCGCCCGCATCGCCCTGCTGACGGGCGACGTCGTCGCGGCGACGGAGCACGCGGACGCCGCCGCGGAGAGCGCCCGGCGGCAGCGCCGCAGCGGCTGGCGGGACCGCGCCGTCCTCATCGGGGTCGAGGCGAGGATGCAGGCCGGCGCCGCGGGCGTGCCGGAGCTGGCCCTGTCCCGTCGGGCGGCGGCGCGCCTGGAGCGGGCAGGCAACCCGCAGAGCGCTGTCGAGGGGTACCTCGTCGCCGGGCGGGTCGCCCTGGGCGTGGACCGGCCGCGCGACGCCGTCGAGACCCTCGCGCGCGCGCAGGCGCTGGCGCGCAGCGGTCCGGTGCTCGTCCGTCTCCGGGGCCGGGTGGCGGGCGCCCTGGCCGCGCGGGCGGCTCGCCGTCCGAGCGACGTCCTGACGGAGTGCCGCGCCGGGCTGCGCGACCTGGCCGTCCATCGTTCCGCGCTGCCGACCATCGAGCTGCGGGCCCTGGCGTCGGGTCACGGCGCCGAGCTCGGGGAGATCGGCCTCGGGGTCGTGCTGGCCGGCGGGTCGCCGGCGAGGGCGCTCGCGTGGATGGAGCGCACCCGCGCGGCCGCGCTGCTGGCCCGGACGCCCCCGCCCGACGCCCCGTTCGCAGAGCGCCCCGCGCTGGAGGCCGGTCCGGCGGCAGGCCGCGACGGCCGCTCGGCCACGCTCGAGGTCGACGACGGACCCCGGTTCTCCGCCGCCGACTGGTCGCGCCCCGGTGCCGGGCCGGCCACCGGGGGCGAGCTGAACCGGCTGGGCATCGCGCAGCTGCGCGCCGCGCTCGACCGCCGGACGCTGGTCGAGATCGGCAGGTTCGAGGGGCGCCTCGTCGCGGTCGTCGTCGGACCCCGCCGGACCAGGCTCGTGGAGCTCGGCGACGAGGCGGACGTCGAGTCCGAGCTGCGGCCCCTGCTCTTCGCGCTGCGGCGGCTGGCGAACCCCCGCGGCCCGGCGGCTGCGGACGCGGCGCGGGCCAGCGCGGACCTGCGGATCGCCCGCCTCCGGGCACTGCTGGTCGCGCCGCTCGGCGTCGCGCCCGACGACGAGCTGGTCATCGTGCCCGTCGGCCTGCTGCACGGGGTGCCGTGGTCGTGCCTGCACGACGGGCCGCTCGCACAGGCCCCGTCGGCCACGTTCTGGGTCCGGACCCGCCGGGCCGCGGCCGAGCGCCCCGGCACGGGCGGCACGGTACTCGTCGCCGGTCCCGACCTCGACGGCGCCCGCGAGGAGGTCGAGGCGCTCACCCAGGTGCACGAGGGTGCGCGCATGCTCGCGCCGGAGGACAGCCGCGCGCACGAGGTGGTCGCCGCGCTCGCGGACGCCGACCTGGCACACCTGGCGTGCCACGGCACACCGCGTACGGACAACCCGATGTTCTCGTCGCTGCTGCTCGCGGACGGCCCGGTGACGGTCCAGGAGCTGCACGGCGCGGGGGTGGCGCCCCACCGGTTGGTGCTGGCGTCGTGCCACTCGGGTGCGGACGTCGCCTACCTGGGCGACGAGGTGCTCGGGTTCGTCTCGGCGATGCTGGCGCAGGGGACCGCGGGCGTCGTCGCGAGCATCGCCGCCGTGCCCGACGTGGCCGCCGTCGACCTCATGCTCGAGCTGCACCTCGAGCTGCGTGCGGGGCAGACGCTCGCCCGCGCCCTGCACGCGGCCCGCGGGCGCATCGACCGGGACAGCCCCGAGGGGTTCGTCAACTGGTGCACGTTCAGCGCCCACGGGGCCGCCTGAGCGTCAGCCGGGATGCATCGAGGACATGCCGGGCATGTGCGCGTGGTCGCCCGCGTCCGTCGCCGCGAGGCCCGGGACGGTGATGGTCGCGAACAGCAGCGAGCCGAGCGTGAGCGCGGCGAGGCGGGTGCCGGTGCCGGCCTCCGTGGGGGCGACGGCCGCGGGCTCCTCCTCCACCACCACGACGACGAGCGCCGGTCGCAGGGTCACGGCGAGCAGCACGGCGCCGGCGAGCTGCAGGACGCCCGCGGCGACGTCGGCGCCCGAGAGCGCCCCGTCGACGAGGACGGCCGTCAGGAGCCAGCCCGCGCCGCCGACCACGAGCACGGCGAGCGCGGTCCGAGGTGCCGGCGCGGGACCGCGCAGCGCGAGCACCGCCCAGAGCACCTCGGCCACGCCGAGGGCCGCGAGCGCGACCCCCAGCGCGAGGTGGGCGGCGAGGTGCTCTGCCGCGAGCGCGAGGAGCACGAGGCCGGCGCCCAGGACCGCGTAGGCGGACCAGGTGCGGCCGATGAACGCGCGTGCGCCCTCGTGCGGCAGCGGCAGCGCGGTCATCACGGGGTCCAGGTCGCCGTGGCGGGTGCCGGTGCGGGGGAGCGGTCGGCCGACAGGCCGACGCCGAGCAGCAGGATCGCGGAGGCGAAGTGCAGCACGTTGTCGGCACCGTTGAGCGCCAGGATGTTCGCCGCCGAGCCGACGAGGAACAGCCCGACGATGCCCACGAGCAGGTAGACGGCGCCGACGGTCGTGTTCACGGCCTTGGCGGACCCGACCGTGCGGGACGCGACGAGCAGGGCCGCCCCGATGAGCAGGTGGACGACGTTGTGCAGCGGATTGACGTCGAAGACGACGAGCGGCTGGCCGTCGGTCGCGGCGAACGAGACGTCGGTGGTCACGAAGAAGCCGGCGATGCCGACGAGCAGGTAGACGACGCCGAAGACTGCGCCGACGAGCCGGTTGGGTGACTGGGACATGGGTCCCCCTCTCAGGGCCGGAGCCCCGTGCAGGTGGTCGGTGTGGTGCGTACACGGGGTGTTCGGACCAGGTCCGAGAACGGATGGGTCCTGCGTCGCGTACCGGATTTGGTCGGTCGTCCGCCCATGCCGTACCTTGGGGACATCCAAAGACCGCCGGTCGTCGACCGTCGCGCGCCCACGCAGTGAGCGCATGGCGATCGCCCGAAGTCCCGCAGCACGCGGAGGCCAGCGCAGGTGAGTGTTCCCGGAAGGTTCGGCCTGTGCCGAGCTGGATGTCGAGCCCCGCGCCTGCGCGGGGCTCTTTCGTTTGTGGGGCGTGACGACCGGTGGCACCACCATCGGAAGGATTGCCATGGCGAGGCCGGACAAGGCAGCCGCTGTCGCAGAGCTCACGGACCTGTTCCGCGAGTCCAACGCGGCTGTGCTGACCGAGTACCGCGGGCTCACCGTTGCTCAGCTCAAGAAGCTGCGCAAGGCGCTCAGCGGCAACGCAACGTACTCCGTGGTGAAGAACACGCTGACCGCGATCGCGGCCAAGGATGCCGGCCTCGAGGGCCTCGACGACGCGCTTGCAGGCCCGTCGGCGATCGCCTTCGTCTCCGGTGACCCGGTCGAGGCGGCCAAGGGACTGCGTGACTTCGCCAAGGCGAACCCCGCACTGGTCATCAAGGGCGGTGTCCTCGACGGACGCACCCTGACCGCTGCGGACGTCACCAAGCTCGCGGACCTCGAGTCCCGTGAGGTTCTGCTGGCCAAGGCCGCCGGCGTGTTCAAGGCGTCGCTCTACCAGGCGGCCTACCTGTTCACCGCCCCTGCTGCTCAGGCTGCACGCACCGTCGACGCCCTCCGGCTCAAGCTCGAGGAGTCGGCCGAGGTCGCTGCCTGAGCCATTCGGCACAGGCTCTCTGAAACCCCGCCCAGGTAGGCCGCACCGGCCACCGGGCACCGAACGGAAGGAACCGCCATCATGGCGAAGCTCACCACCACCGAGCTCATCGACGCGTTCAAGGAGCTCTCCCTCATCGAGCTCTCCGAGTTCGTGAAGGCGTTCGAGGAGACCTTCGAGGTCACCGCTGCTGCCCCCGTCGCCGTTGCTGCGGCCCCGGGTGCCGGCGGCGGCGCCGCCGAGGCCGCTGTCGAGGAGGAGAAGGACTCGTTCGACGTCGTTCTCGAGGCTGCCGGCGAGAAGAAGATCCAGGTCATCAAGGAGGTGCGCGTCCTGACGTCCCTCGGTCTGAAGGAGGCCAAGGACCTCGTTGACGCCGCCCCCAAGGCCGTCCTGGAGGGTGTCGCCAAGGACGCCGCCGAGAAGGCCAAGGAGACCCTCGAGGCTGCTGGCGCCACCGTCACGCTCAAGTGATCTGACCTCCGGGATCTCCACGGAGAGCCGGAGTTCCGACGAGGCCCGTACCCCCCGGGGGTGCGGGCCTCGTTGCTGTATCCGAGGGAACGCACGGGCGAACCTTCCACAGGCGGACTTTCGTCGGCACGGCCGGGTGTGCCACCATGTGCGCGGCGCCAACGTCGTCGCCACGTGCAGCAGAGCGGCTGACACGGACCGGACGCCTCGGGCGGGTCTCGTCGACAGACGGGAGACGCAAGGGGTGTCGATGGCGGGTGGACTTTACCCGCGCGGATGAGTATGCTAGCGCTTTGCGCTGGCCTGTGCCCGCGATCCCGTATAACCCGAGCCCACCCACGTCGTTCGTACACGTCGTGGCAGGCTCGCTCGGCCGGGGGATCGCGCCTAGCCGGGACCAGTGCAGCGTGCACTCGATCCGCTGGGAAGGACCCCTCTTTTGGCTGCCTCGCGCACCCCTTCTGCTCCGACCGCCGACGCCATCGCGAACCGCACCGCATCCCGTCGTATCTCTTTCGCCAAGATTCACGAGCCTCTTGAGGTCCCGGACCTCCTGGGTCTGCAGACCGAGAGCTTCGACTGGCTCCTCGGTAACGAGAAGTGGCAGGCCCGAGTGGCCAAGGCCCTCGAGAACGGCCGCCAGGACGTCCCCGAGACCGCCGGTCTGGAGGAGATCTTCGAAGAGATCTCGCCGATCGAGGACTTCGGCGGATCCATGTCGCTCTCCTTCCGCGAGCACCGCTTCGAGCCGCCGAAGTACACGGCCGAGGAGTGCAAGGAGAAGGACTTCACCTTCGCTGCCCCGCTGTTCGTCACGGCGGAGTTCGTCAACTACACCACCGGCGAGATCAAGAGCCAGACGGTCTTCATGGGCGACTTCCCGCTCATGACCGAGCGCGGCACCTTCATCATCAACGGCACCGAGCGCGTGGTCGTCTCGCAGCTCGTCCGTTCGCCCGGCGTGTACTTCGAGCGCACGGCCGACAAGACGTCCGACAAGGACGTCCTCACGGCCAAGGTCATCCCCAGCCGTGGTGCCTGGCTCGAGTTCGAGATCGACAAGCGCGACAACGTCGGCGTGCGCGTCGACCGCAAGCGCAAGCAGAACGCCACCGTGCTGCTCAAGGCCCTCGGCATGTCGGACGCCGAGATCCGCGAGGAGTTCGCCGCCTACCCGGCCGTCATCGACACGCTGGACAAGGACCACGTCCAGACGCAGGACGAGGCGCTGCTCGACCTCTACCGCAAGATCCGCCCGGGCGAGCCGCCCACGGTCGAGGCCGGTCGCGCGCTCATCGAGAACTTCTACTTCAACCCGAAGCGCTACGACCTCGCCAAGGTCGGCCGCTACAAGCTGAACAAGAAGCTCGGCGAGGACGTCCCGCTGGCCGACTCGGTGCTCTCGCGTGACGACATCGTCGCGACGATCAAGTACCTCGCGTCGCTGCACATCGACCTCCCGACCCTGCCCGGCCGCCGCGCCGGCGAGGCCGTCGAGATCCGCGTCGAGACCGACGACATCGACCACTTCGGCAACCGTCGCATCCGCGCGGTCGGCGAGCTCATCCAGAACCAGGTCCGCACGGGCCTGTCGCGGATGGAGCGCGTCGTGCGCGAGCGCATGACGACGCAGGACGTCGAGGCGATCACGCCGCAGACCCTGATCAACATCCGCCCCGTGGTGGCGTCGATCAAGGAGTTCTTCGGCACGTCGCAGCTGTCGCAGTTCATGGACCAGAACAACCCGCTCGCCGGCCTGACGCACAAGCGTCGTCTGTCCGCGCTGGGCCCGGGTGGTCTGTCCCGTGACCGCGCCGGCATGGAGGTCCGTGACGTCCACCCGTCGCACTACGGCCGCATGTGCCCGATCGAGACCCCTGAGGGCCCGAACATCGGCCTCATCGGCTCGCTCGCCACGTACGGGCGCATCAACCCGTTCGGCTTCGTCGAGACCCCGTACCGCAAGGTCATCAAGGGCAAGGTCTCCGACGAGGTCCACTACCTGACCGCCGACGACGAGGACCGCCACGTCATCGCCCAGGCGAACGCCCCGCTCAAGGCGAACGGTGCCTTCGAGGAGGACCGCGTCCTGGTCCGCGTCAAGGGCGGCGAGATCGAGTACGTCGCCGGCGAGGCCGTCGACTACATGGACGTCTCCCCGCGCCAGATGGTGTCGGTGGCCACGGCCCTGATCCCGTTCCTCGAGCACGACGACGCCAACCGCGCCCTCATGGGTGCCAACATGCAGCGCCAGGCCGTGCCGCTGGTCCGTTCCGAGGCCCCGCTCGTGGGTACCGGCATGGAGCGGCGTGCGGCCATCGACGCGGGCGACGTCATCGTCGCGACGAAGCCGGGCGTGGTCACCGAGGTGTCCGCCGACCTGATCGTCATCGCGAACGACGACGGCACCACGTCGACGCACCGCGTCGCCAAGTTCCGCCGCTCCAACCAGGGCACCAGCTACAACCAGCGCGTGCTGGTCGACACCGGCGCCCGCGTCGAGGTCAACTCGGTGCTCGCCGACGGCCCCGCCACGGACGAGGGCGAGCTCGCGCTCGGCCGCAACCTGCTGGTGGCGTTCATGTCCTGGGAGGGTCACAACTACGAGGACGCGATCATCCTGTCGCAGCGTCTCGTGCAGGACGACGTCCTGTCCTCGATCCACATCGAGGAGCACGAGGTCGACGCGCGCGACACCAAGCTCGGCCCGGAGGAGATCACGCGGGACATCCCCAACGTCTCCGAGGAGGTCCTCGCGGACCTCGACGAGCGCGGGATCATCCGCATCGGTGCCGAGGTCGCGGCCGGCGACATCCTCGTCGGCAAGGTCACGCCCAAGGGCGAGACCGAGCTGACCCCCGAGGAGCGCCTGCTCCGCGCGATCTTCGGTGAGAAGGCGCGCGAGGTCCGCGACACGTCGCTCAAGGTGCCCCACGGCGAGTCCGGCACGGTCATCGAGGTCCGCACGTTCAGCCGGGAGGACGGCGACGAGCTGCCCGCCGGCGTCAACGAGCTGGTCCGCGTGTACATCGCGCAGCGCCGCAAGATCACGGACGGCGACAAGCTCGCCGGCCGTCACGGCAACAAGGGCGTCATCTCCAAGATCCTGCCCGTCGAGGACATGCCGTTCCTCGCGGACGGGACCGCGGTCGACGTCGTCCTGAACCCGCTCGGTGTGCCCGGCCGCATGAACGTCGGCCAGGTCCTCGAGACGCACCTCGGCTGGGTGGCCAAGCAGGGCTGGGACATCGAGATCGCCGAGGGCGACGACCTGTCGTGGCGTGACGAGGTTCCCGCGATCGCCGCGAAGTCGCCGGCCGGCAACCCGGTCGCGACCCCGGTGTTCGACGGTGTGCCCGAGGCGACCCTGACCGGTCTGCTGTCCTCGACGCTGCCCAACCGCGACGGTGTCCGCACCGTCGGTGGTGACGGCAAGGCCCGCCTCTTCGACGGTCGCTCCGGCGAGCCGTTCCCGGAGCCGGTGGCCGTCGGCTACATGTACATCCTGAAGCTGCACCACCTTGTCGACGACAAGATCCACGCTCGCTCCACGGGCCCGTACTCGATGATCACGCAGCAGCCGCTGGGTGGTAAGGCGCAGTTCGGTGGCCAGCGGTTCGGCGAGATGGAGGTGTGGGCCCTCGAGGCGTACGGCGCTGCCTACACGCTGCAGGAGCTCCTCACCATCAAGTCGGACGACGTCCCCGGGCGCGTCAAGGTGTACGAGGCGATCGTCAAGGGGGAGAACATCCCCGACTCGGGCATCCCGGAGTCCTTCAAGGTGCTCCTCAAGGAGATGCAGTCGCTCTGCCTGAACGTGGAGGTGCTCTCCTCGGACGGCGTCTCCATCGACATGAAGGAGAACGACGACGAGGTCTACCGCGCAGCGGAGGAGCTCGGCATCGACCTGTCGCGGCGCCCGAACGCCAGCAGCATCGAAGAGATCTGACGTCGAGCCCCGCCGCCCTTTCCGTGAGGGTGGGCGGCGGGCGCCCGCACCCTTAGCAACATTTCCGTTCCGCCGGTAGCACCGGCAAGCGAAGGAAGTAGGACCCCCCTTGCTCGACGTCAACGTCTTCGACGAGCTGCGTATCGGCCTTGCCACTGCCGACGACATCCGTGCCTGGTCGCACGGCGAGGTCAAGAAGCCCGAGACCATCAACTACCGGACCCTGAAGCCGGAGAAGGATGGCCTGTTCTGCGAGAAGATCTTCGGTCCCACCCGGGACTGGGAGTGCTACTGCGGCAAGTACAAGCGCGTGCGCTTCAAGGGCATCATCTGCGAGCGCTGCGGCGTCGAGGTGACCCGCTCCAAGGTCCGTCGTGAGCGCATGGGCCACATCGAGCTCGCCGCGCCCGTCACGCACATCTGGTTCTTCAAGGGTGTGCCGTCGCGACTCGGCTACCTGCTCGACCTCGCCCCGAAGGACCTTGAGAAGGTCATCTACTTCGCGGCGTACATGATCACCTGGGTCGACGTCGACGGTCGTCACGAGGACCTCCCCAACCTCCAGAACGGGATCGACCTGGAGAAGAAGGAGATCGCGGACCGCCGCGACAACGACATCAACACCCGTGCCAGCAAGCTCGAGGCCGACCTGGCCGAGCTCGAGGCCGAGGGTGCCAAGGCCGACGCCCGCCGCAAGGTGCGCGACTCGGCCGAGCGCGAGATGGCTCAGCTGCGCAAGCGGGCCGACGTCGAGCTCGAGCGCCTGGACACCGTGTGGGACCGCTTCAAGAACCTCAAGGTCGCTGACCTCGAGGGCGACGAGATGCTGTACCGCCAGCTCCAGGACCGCTTCGGCAACTACTTCGAGGGCTCGATGGGCGCCGCGGCGATCCAGAAGCGCCTCGAGGCCTTCGACCTGGAGGCGGAGTCCGACTCGCTGCGCGAGATCATCAAGACGGGCAAGGGCCAGCGCAAGACGCGTGCCCTCAAGCGTCTGAAGGTCGTCAACGCGTTCCTCACGACGAGCAACTCGCCCACCGGCATGGTGCTCGACGCCGTCCCGGTCATCCCGCCGGACCTGCGTCCGATGGTCCAGCTCGACGGTGGCCGCTTCGCCACCTCGGACCTGAACGACCTGTACCGCCGCGTGATCAACCGGAACAACCGCCTCAAGCGGCTGCTCGACCTCGGCGCGCCCGAGATCATCGTCAACAACGAGAAGCGGATGCTCCAGGAGGCCGTCGACTCGCTGTTCGACAACGGCCGCCGTGGCCGTCCGGTGACGGGTCCGGGCAACCGCCCGCTCAAGTCCATCTCGGACATGCTCAAGGGCAAGCAGGGTCGGTTCCGCCAGAACCTGCTCGGCAAGCGCGTCGACTACTCGGGCCGTTCGGTCATCGTCGTCGGCCCGCAGCTCAAGCTGCACCAGTGCGGCCTGCCCAAGCAGATGGCGCTCGAGCTGTTCAAGCCGTTTGTCATGAAGCGCCTCGTCGACCTGAACCACGCGCAGAACATCAAGTCTGCGAAGCGCATGGTCGAGCGCGCGCGCCCCGTCGTCTGGGACGTGCTCGAAGAGGTCATCACGGAGCACCCGGTGCTGCTCAACCGCGCACCCACGCTGCACCGCCTGGGCATCCAGGCGTTCGAGCCCCAGCTGGTCGAGGGCAAGGCGATCCACCTGCACCCGCTCGTCTGCGCCGCGTTCAACGCGGACTTCGACGGTGACCAGATGGCCGTCCACCTGCCCCTGAGCGCCGAGGCGCAGGCCGAGGCCCGCATCCTCATGCTCTCGAGCAACAACATCCTGAAGCCGTCGGACGGGCGTCCGGTGACCATGCCCTCGCAGGACATGATCATCGGTCTGTACCACCTGACCAACGACAAGGACGAGGCGCTCGGCGCCGGCCGCGCGTTCAGCACGGTCTCCGAGGCGATCATGGCGTTCGACCAGGGTTCCCTGGACCTCAACGCCGTGATCAAGATCCGCTTCGACGACCTGGTCCTCACCGAGGAGCAGGCGCCCGAGGGCTGGACCGAGGGCGACGCGCTGCTCTTCGAGACGACCCTGGGTCGTGCGCTGTTCAACGAGCTGCTGCCCGTGGACTACCCGTACGAGAACGGCGTCGTCGACAAGAAGCGCCTCTCGGTCATCGTCAACGACCTGGCCGAGCGGTACCCCAAGGTCGAGGTCGCTGCCTCTCTGGACGCGCTCAAGGAGGCCGGCTTCCGCTGGGCCACCCGCTCGGGCGTCACGATCTCCATCTCGGACGTCGCGACCCCGTCGGCCAAGGCCGGCATCCTCGAGGAGCACGAGGGCCGCGCGGCGAAGGTGCAGGGCCAGTACGAGAAGGGCCTGATCACCGACGACGAGCGTCGTCAGGAGCTCATCGAGATCTGGACGCAGGCCACGGACAAGGTCGCCAAGGCGATGCAGGAGAACTTCCCGAAGCACAACACCGTCTACAAGATGGTCGGCTCGGGAGCCCGTGGTAACTGGATGCAGGTTCGCCAGATCGCCGGTATGCGTGGCCTCGTCGCCAACCCGAAGGGCGAGATCATCCCTCGCCCGATCAAGTCGAACTACCGCGAGGGGCTGTCGGTCCTCGAGTACTTCATCGCGACGCACGGTGCCCGCAAGGGTCTGGCGGACACCGCTCTGCGGACCGCCGACTCGGGCTACCTGACCCGTCGCCTGGTGGACGTCTCGCAGGACGTCATCGTCCGCGAGGACGACTGCGGCACCGAGCGTGGCCTGACGATGCCGATCGGCGTCCCGGGTGCGGACGGCGCTCTTCGTCGCCACGACAAGGTGGAGACGAGCGTCTACTCGCGCACCCTGGCGAGCGACATCGAGGTGGACGGCGAGGTCATCGGTCACGCCGGTGACGACGTCGGCGACGTGCTGCTCGACCGCCTCCTCGAGGCGGGCGTCGACACGCTGAAGATCCGCTCGGTCCTCACCTGCGAGTCCCGCGTCGGTACCTGCGCGCGCTGCTACGGCCGTTCGCTGGCCACCGGCAAGCTCGTCGACATCGGCGAGGCCGTCGGCATCATCGCGGCCCAGTCGATCGGTGAGCCCGGCACGCAGCTGACCATGCGTACCTTCCACACCGGTGGCGTGGCCTCGGCCGACGACATCACGCAGGGTCTGCCCCGCGTCCAGGAGCTCTTCGAGGCCCGCACCCCCAAGGGTGAGGCGCCGATCGCCGAGTTCTCCGGTCGCATCGCGGTCGAGGACGGGGACCGTTCGCGTCGCCTCGTGCTCACGCCGGACGACGGCTCGGAGGAGATCGCCTACCCGATCACCAAGCGCACGCGCCTGCTGATCTCGGACGGCGACCACGTCTCCGTCGGTACCCAGCTGGTCCAGGGTGCGGTCGACCCGAAGAAGGTCCTGCGCATCCTCGGCCCGCGTGCGACGCAGAAGCACCTGGTCGACGAGGTGCAGGTCGTCTACTCGTCGCAGGGCGTGGACATCCACGACAAGCACATCGAGGTCATCGTGCGGCAGATGCTGCGTCGCGTGACGGTCCTCGACTCCGGCACGACCGACCTGCTGCCCGGCGAGCTCGCCGAGCGTGGGCGCTTCGAGGACGCGAACCGCGCTGCGGTGTCCGAGGGCGGCCAGCCGGCCTCCGGTCGTCCCGAGCTCATGGGCATCACGAAGGCGTCGCTCGCGACGGACTCGTGGCTCTCGGCGGCCTCCTTCCAGGAGACCACCCGCGTGCTCACCGAGGCTGCGATGTCGGGTCGTTCCGACCCGCTGCTCGGCCTCAAGGAGAACGTCATCCTCGGCAAGCTCATCCCGGCCGGAACGGGTCTGCCCCGCTACGGCAACATCGCGGTCGAGCCCACCGAGGAGGCCAAGGCCGAGCTGTACCCGACCTTCGGCTACGACGAGATCGACTTCCCCGCCCTGGGCCTCGGCTCCGGCGAGGCGATCCCGCTCGAGGACATCGACTTCGGCGACTACCGCTGAGGTCACGGCCGTAGCGCAGCAGTCGGTGGGGGTCGCGGAGCGGCACCCGCCGACTGCGGAGCGCAGGCCGAGACCGACAACGAGCGCTGATCGATCTGTTCTGACCCGCAGGGGGCTCACCGGTGACGGTGGGCCCCCTGCGGCGTTCTCAGGGGATCGGGACCGCCGTGCCCGACACCTCGATGCCCGAGCCCGGGTCACGGGGGATCCCGACCGTGATCACGCCCGGCCGGCCCAGGTCGTCGCCCTGGTGGATCGTGACCGTCGCGGGCACGGCGACCAGCCCGAGCTCGCGCAGGTAGCCGCCGAACGCGGCCGCCGCAGCGCCCGTCGCCGGGTCCTCCCGCACCCCGCCGGGCGGGAACGGGTTGCGCGCGTGGAACACGTCCGCGGTCTCGCGGTGCACGAGGGCGACGGTCGTCCAGTCCCGCGCGGCCATCAGGGCGCCGAGGCGGTCGAAGTCGTAGTCCAGGTCGGCGAGCCGCTGCCGGGTCCGGGTCGAGACCACGGGGTGCCGGGCACCGGCGAACGCCACCCTCGGCGGGAGCGCCGGGTCGAGGTCGTCCTGCTCCCAGCCGAGCGCGGCGAGCAGCTCGTCGCGGTCGTCGTCGGCAAGCGCGGTCGACCGCGGCGGCACGCTGACCAGCGTCGCGACGATCCGGCCGTCCTCGGCCGTGGACGTCCGTACGGCGACCGGGCCCGCTGCGGTGGCGAACCGGACCGGGCCCGAGGTGCCGCGCTCGGCGAGCGCCACCGCCGACGCGATCGTCGCGTGCCCGCAGAACGGGACCTCCGCCAGCGGGCTGAAGTACCGGACGTCGAGCTCGCCGGGCACGGACGTGGGCACGAGGAACGCCGTCTCCGGGTACCCGACGTCGGTCGCGACCCGTTGCAGCTCGTCGTCCGTCGCGCCCGTGGCGTCGAGCACCACCCCCGCCGGGTTGCCGCCCGTGGGCACGATCGAGAACGCGGCGTAGCGCAGGACCTCCACGACGACCGTTCTACCCCAGATCTCGCCCGCCGCTTCAGCTCGTGACGATCTGGTCGTTCGTCGCGCCGGCCAGCGCCTGCAGGAAGTACTGCGCGAGCAGGAACCGTTCGTCGACCGAGAGGTCGCCCGTGACGCCGACCCAGCCGTCCCCGCTGACGAGCGCGCCGAGGGCCGCCGGGTTCAGGTCCTCCGGACGTCCGAGCCCGATCGCGAACGTGCGGTTGCCCGGGGTCACGTCGGCGATCCAGGCGGGCGCGTTCTCCTGACCGTCGGTGAGGACCACCAGCGCGTCCGTGTCGAACCCGGCGGCTCCGGCGAGCACCGCCTGGCCGGCCAGCACGCCGTCGCCGATGGACGTGCTGCCGGCCGGGTTCGGCGTGTGCGCGGCGACCGCCGCCTGGGCCGCGGCCCGTCCGGGCCCGAAGTGCTCAGGCCCGACCGTCGTCACCGCCAGGACCGCGGTCGCGTCCTGGTCGAAACGGACGAGCCCCACGCCGTGCCGCGGTGCGACGACGGCGAGGAAGACGCCCGCGGCGTCCTTGAGGACGTCGACCCGACGCCGTCCGTCGCCCGCGTCGTCGAGCATCGAGGCGGACGCGTCGAGCACCAGCCCGACGGCGACCTTGGTGGCCGGCAGGGAGGTCGCGCCGACGGGCACCACCCACTCCTGGTCCGTCTCGAGGCAGCGCACCGTCGCGGTGCCGGACGCCGTGGTCCCCGCCGCTCCGGCGGTCCACGACACCCAGACCCTGCCCTGCGTCGTCGATCCCACCCCGGGACCGGCGACGTGCACGGTGCCGCCCAACGGCAGCTGAAAACCTGCGGTGACGCTCGCGACAAGAGTCACGTCGTGCGCGCCCGAGACGTCGAGCACCACGGCCTGTGCGGACGTCTCACCCTCGACCACCTGCAGGTCGAGCGCGGTGCTCACCATCGTCACGGACAGGCCGTCGGTCGTCGCCAGCGCGTCCAGCGCGAACCGCAGGAGCGCCGCAGAGGTCTCGATCGCGACCTGCTCGGCCTCCGACCACGCCGGCTGGAACGACGACCCGCACTCGATGGTCCAGGCGTGCACGAGCCTCCTGGCGGGGTCGGCGAAGTGCCGCGAGAACGAGTAGTCGTCGCTCGCGCCGGACGTCGGGTAGAGGGTCATGGCCTGCTCGACCGGCCAGACCGTCCCGCGGACGGCGAGCGCCTGGGTGCTCATCGCGGTCGCGAGCGTGCTGCCGACGGACAGGTCGTGCGCGGTGAGGTACTCGCCGTACGCGTCGCCCACCCGGCCGCGGACGGCGTCGAGCGCGGGGTTGAGGAAGCTCTGCGTCGTGTCGGCGGTCTGATCGGTGTCCGACCCCCAGCTGTAGAGGACCACCGGGACGGCGCTGTGCACGTCGACGAGCCACCGGACCGGGAAGGTGTCGAGCAGCCAGACGACGTTCTGCGTCTCGGGCTCGGAGGCCGCGGACGGGCCGCGGTAGACGTCGTGGTCGCAGGGGTCCGACGAGGTGTTCACGCCCGCGTCGGCGGCGAACCTGGCGGTGTGGTCCCACAGGAAGTCGAAGTTCCGGTTGACGTCGACGCCGACGCAGCCCCCGCCGTTCGGTCGGCGGTTCTTGCGCCAGAGCGCCCCGGTGGTCTGGCTGTGCACGCGTCCGTCCGGGTTGACGCACGCGAACACGTACAGGTCCACCGTGCTCATGAGCCGGTGCACCTCGGCCGCGGTGAACGACGCACCGCCGTAGCCGAGGCCGGTCCCGGTCGCATAGGCCTCCAGGAGGTCGGCGGCCAGGCTGACGCACAGCTCGGGCGGCACCCACTCGCGGGCGTGCACCCCGCCGAGGACGGCCACGCCGTCGGGCGCGTCGGTACGGGCGCCGACCCGCAGCACGTGGGCCGTGCGGCCGTCGTGCGTCGGGTGCGGCACCGCGTGCAGCGTGCTCGTCGTCGGATAGGCGGTGGCGAGGGCGGCCAGCGCCGCCTCGAGCTCGTCGGTCGTGGAGTACACGCCCTCACTCCTTCCGGCCGAGCCCGCGCGGGACGGCCGCCCGGTCGGCGTACCGCCCGCCAGGGGAGACCTCGCGCCGGGCCGCCTCGGTGGAGGCCGTGACGTCCTCGAGGACCTCGAGCGTCGGGCCGCCCGCGCGCCCTGCTCGTGCGGCGACCTCGGTGTCCTCGACCAGGACGTGGACGGCCAGCCCCGCGCCGCCGGCCCGGACCGCCACGGGGCGGCACGGGACGGCGACACCGGGCTCGGCCAGGAACGCACGCAGGGTCGGTGCGTCGCCGGTCGCGCGGCAGAGCAGGAGGCTCACCGCGACTCCAGGGCGTCCGCGGCGGTGCGCAGGGCCTGGGCCAGGGTCGAGGTGGCCGTGGCGTCGGCGCTGCCGTCGACCGTGCGCCTGCCCAGGCAGTGCAGCAGCTCCTTGAGGCTGGAGCCGTTGCGGCGCAGGTAGGTGTCGAGCATCTTCGCGAGGCGCGCGTTGCCCTTGACCGTCTCGACGAAGATCGCGATCGTCCGGTCGCACCCCTTGCCGCCGTTGTCGTCACCGCCGCCCTCGGGGTCGTTGGGCTTGCCGGGGACGTACACCGCACCCGACAGCAGCTGCTCGCGCGTGAAGTGCTCGTTGCGCAGCGTCGTCCCGTCCGCGATCACGCGGAACGTGTACAGGCCGTAGTCCTTGGCCGTGTACTTCGCGACGAAGACCCCGTCCTGGACGGCGTCGAGCACGATCGTGTCCGGTCCCGACGGGGCGGTGACCTCGGCGTAGACCTTGACCCGGTCCTTGCCGACCGGGATCGACATCTCGTCGACCGTCGCGGTGATCGTCATCAGCGCGCCCGGCGTGATCGCCGACTGCTCGAGCGTCGCACCGAACCGGACGTTGGACCGGCTGTGCACCTCGACCACCCAGCGCAGACCGTTCTCGACGACCTGCTGGTAGGTCGTGATGTCCGTCGACTCGAGCTTCTTCAGGTACGAGTCGTAGACGCGCCTGTCGATCTCGAGAACCGCGGTCCAGGTGCCCGCCCAGTCGGCGCTCCCGCCGGCGTCCACCTGCGGGAGCGTGAACCGGAAGTAGGCGACCTGCGCGCCCTTGACGAACGTGACGCCGCTCGCGGTCGGGGACAGCGTCGCCCCGCTCGGCGCGACGACCGAGAAGCTCACGGCATCCGGCACGGGGGTCAGCAGGATGACGTCGCTGGAGATGTCCGCGCTGGTCAGGTCGAACGGCACCTTGACCACATCGCCGGGCCGCAGGTAGCCGTCGGGGTCGAGGACCACCTGGTCGTTGGTCACCCCGGCCAGGATCTGCAGGTAGTACTTCGCCAGCAGGAAGCGCTCGTCGGCGGAGATGTTGCCGGTGACGTTGACGTAGCCGCCCGTGCCGTTGGTCAGCGCAGTGAGGGCGGACGGGTTGATGTCCGACGGGTCGCCGAGCCCGATCGCGAAGACCTGGTCGTCGATGCTTCCCGTGACGTCCGCGATGTACGCCGGTGCGGTCTCCTGACCGTCCGTGAGCACGATCATCGCCGTGGTGTCGTAGCTCGGCGCGGCCGCGTCGAGCAGCAGGCCTCCCTCGACGACCCCGTCGCCGATGGACGTGCTCCCCGCGGGGTTCGCCACGTGGCTAGCGACGAGCGCGGCGGCCTGCGCGCGGCCCGCCCCGAAGATCTCGGGTCCCGCGTCGGTCACCGGCATCACCGCGGTCGCGTCCTGGTCGAACCGCACGATCCCGACGCCCGTGTCCGAGTGGAGCGTGTCGACGAAGATCCCCGCCGACTCGCGCAGCACCTGCACCCGCGCCCGGCCGTCACCCGCGTCCCAGTCCATCGACGCCGACTTGTCCAGGACCATGACGACCGCGGCCGTCGGGCGCTCGATCGTGTTGGCCTGCAGATCGACGGTCCACGTCTCGTCCGTCGCGACGCTGTGCACCTCGATCGTGCCGCTCGCCGTGTCGCCGGCCGCGGTGCCCGTGTAGGTGAGCCAGATCCGGGCCTGCGCGGTCACGCCGACACCGGGGGAGGTGACCGTGACGCTCGGGCCCAGCAGCAGCTGGAACGAGCTCGCCGGGCCGGTCGTGGTGGTCGGGCCGGCCGTGACCTCGAACGTGAGGTCCTCGACGCCCT
The DNA here is from genome assembly GCF_056404795.1 of Cellulomonas sp. P2_B4. Lineage (NCBI taxonomy): Bacteria > Bacillati > Actinomycetota > Actinomycetes > Micrococcales > Cellulomonadaceae > Cellulomonas > Cellulomonas sp. P2_B4. The sequence goes on along the minus strand of NZ_JBFUDI010000001.1, from coordinate 90,047 downwards.
CGACGTCCCACGTGACCGAGCGGGCGGTCGTCTCGCCCTCGGGCACGTCGTTGAAGACGACGGGGTTCGTCATGAGCGTGACCCGCCGGGCCGCCGCCTGCACCGCCGCGAACGCGTTGACGCGGCCGAAGCCGTAGTCGTCGTTGTGGCCGCTGGCGTCGTACACCACCCCGCCGATCTGGTCGGCGGTCGTGTGCATGATCTCGCGCAGGGCGTCGCGCGTCAGGGTCGGGCGCACGGACAGGGCGAGCGCGGCGCATCCTGCGGCGCAGGGCGCGGCGAAGCTGGTGCCGGTCCACGGGCCGTAGTCGTTGCCGTCGTGCGTGCTGACCACGTCCACCCCGGGGGCGATGAGCTCGACCTCGGACCCGCGCGCGGCGTTGTCCTCGAGGTCCATGTTGGTGGACCGGACCACGGCGATGACGTCCGCGTGCGAGACCACGTGGTCCTCGAGGACGTCGACGTTGTTGCCGTTGCTCGCCGCCCAGAAGATGGCGGTGCCGAGCCCGCCGCGACCGTTCGCCGCGGCGCCGACCAGTGCGAGGTCGAGCGTCGAGGTCAGGTCCCACGCCGCGCCGTTCGGCCCGAGCGAGGACACGATGATGTCCGCGGCGTCCGCCGCGGAGCCGCCCTCGGTGGTCGGGTCGGCGGCGTAGGCGATCGCCCGGGCCAGCGTCGTCTGCGTGCCCACCTGGTCGTTCAGGCAGGCGACGAGCATGAGGTCGGACTGGGGGGCGGCACCGACGACGCCCAGGCCGTTGCCCGACCGCGCGGCGACCATGCCCGCGCAGAAGGTGCCGTGGTCGCCCGACGGCATCCCGGCCGTCCCGGACATGAACGTCGCGGGGGAGCCGGACTGGAAGAAGCCCGAGCCCGCGGCGATGGCGGCGGACAGGTCCTCGTGGGTCGTCTCGAACCCGTTGTCGATGACGGCGACGCGCACGCCCGCGCCGAAGGTGTGGTCCCAGGCGGCCTCGGCGCTGACGTCGGCGCCGGCGGTCCCGCCGGCCTGGCCGGTGTTGCTCCACTGCCACTGCTCGCCGTAGCGGGGGTCGGTCGGGGTGAACCGGCCCGGGATGTGCTCGACCAGCGACGGCTCCGCGAACACGAACCGGGGGTCGTCGTGCAGCGCGACCGAGGCGGCGAGCGCGTCGCCGGAGGTCGCCCGGACCTCGAACAGGTGCGGCGCGAACCGCAGGACGCCCACCTTGGCCAGCCCCACCTCGGTGAGGATCGCGTCGGTCTCGCTCTCGCTCGGGTCCCCGGACAGCTGCACGTTCAGCAGGCCGGTCGCGATCGCCACGCGTCCGCCGCGCACGACCAGGACGGCGCCGGCCTCCGTGTCGGCGCGCTGACCGGTGCTGCGGACCTCGTCGAGCGAACGTCCTGGCGCGGGCTGCACCACTCGCCACCCGGCGGCGGCGAACGCGGCGAGCGAGGCCTCGTCGACACCCGGGACGGCCGTGCGCACGGCGGCCGCGGTGTCGACGCCCTGGGCGAGCTCCGGCGCTGGTCCGGCGCCGCGGACGGCGACGACGTCGTCGACCTCGTCCACCTCGACCAGGTCTCCGCGCAGGTAGTAGTGACGCTTCATGGCACAGCCCCCTCAAGTGACGGCACCCGGGCGGCGCCTCACCCAGGAGGGGGAACGGGGCAAACGGTGTGATACCGGGCACGAGAGGGCGGGCAGGTGTGCAGGGGATGAATTCACGACCCCGCGGAGTTGTATCCGAAGTCCCGTGGCACCGGTGCAGGCGCAGCGCTGGACGCGCCCCCGCTTTGACGCCCTCACGGGCGCCAGGTAACGTAGGACACCGTGCCCGCGCCGTCGGGCTCTCGCGCATGCACCTGAAGGTTCGCTCTTGCGGGCGATCCGTTACGGGAGCATCAGGTGGTGTCCCCCTCCACCGCGTCGTCACTCCGGCAAGGAACGTCTTGCGGAATGCCGTGCGGAATGCCGGGGCGACACGCCCGAGCGCGGGGGTCGGTGCGGGACGAAAGACCGGAGGTAGTCGCGCGACGGGCGACGAACCTCGACCATGCCGGCCGTCCTGGGTGACGGGTCCGGTCGACCAGAGATCATCCAACAGACGGAGACGTAGTGCCTACGATCCAGCAGCTGGTCCGCAAGGGCCGGCAGGCGAAGTCGAACAAGTCGAAGACGCCTGCCCTCAAGGGCTCCCCCCAGCGACGCGGTGTGTGCACCCGCGTCTACACCACGACCCCGAAGAAGCCGAACTCCGCCCTCCGCAAGGTCGCGCGCGTTCGTCTCTCGAGCCAGGTCGAGGTCACCGCGTACATCCCCGGTGTCGGCCACAACCTGCAGGAGCACTCGATCGTGCTCGTGCGCGGCGGCCGTGTGAAGGACCTCCCGGGTGTCCGTTACAAGATCGTCCGTGGCGCCCTCGACACGCAGGGCGTGAAGAACCGTAAGCAGGCGCGCAGCCGCTACGGCGCGAAGAAGGTGGGCTGATGCCTCGCAAGGGTCCGGCCCCCAAGCGGCCGCTCGTCATCGACCCCGTCTACGGGTCGCCGGTCGTCACGCAGCTGATCAACAAGGTCCTGCTCGACGGCAAGAAGTCCGTCGCGGAGCACATCGTCTACGGCGCCCTCGAGGGTGTCCGTGAGAAGACGCAGGGCGACCCGGTCGTCGTGCTCAAGCGCGCGCTGGACAACGTCCGCCCGTCGCTCGAGGTGCGTTCGCGCCGCGTCGGTGGCGCCACGTACCAGGTGCCCGTCGAGGTGCGCCCGGTCCGCCAGACCACCCTCGCGCTGCGCTGGCTCACCGACTACTCGCGCGCTCGTCGCGAGAAGACGATGACCGAGCGCCTCATGAACGAGATCCTCGACGCGTCCAACGGCCTCGGTGCCGCGGTGAAGCGTCGCGAGGACATGCACAAGATGGCCGAGTCCAACAAGGCCTTCGCGCACTACCGCTGGTAATCCCGGCACCCTCGGGCGCTGCGCCGCCGGTCCGATCCTCGGGCCGGGCCGGTGGCGCCACCCAAGCCAACCTGTAAGGGGCAACTCACGTGGCACTGGATGTGCTGACGGACCTCACGAAGGTCCGCAACATCGGCATCATGGCTCACATCGATGCCGGCAAGACGACGACCACCGAGCGGATCCTGTTCTACACCGGGGTCAACTACAAGATCGGTGAGACGCACGACGGTGCGTCGACGATGGACTGGATGGAGCAGGAGCAGGAGCGCGGCATCACGATCACGTCCGCCGCGACGACCTGCTACTGGCACGACAACCAGATCAACATCATCGACACGCCCGGCCACGTGGACTTCACGGTCGAGGTGGAGCGCTCGCTGCGCGTCCTCGACGGTGCCGTCGCCGTGTTCGACGGCAAGGAGGGCGTCGAGCCCCAGTCCGAGACCGTCTGGCGTCAGGCCGACAAGTACGACGTCCCGCGCATCTGCTTCGTCAACAAGATGGACAAGCTCGGCGCCGACTTCTACTTCACGGTCAAGACGATCGTCGACCGACTCAAGGCCAAGCCGCTGGTCATCCAGCTGCCCATCGGCTCCGAGAACGACTTCATCGGCGTCGTCGACCTGGTCACCATGCGTGCCCTCGTCTGGCGCGGCGAGACCGCCCTGGGCGAGAAGTACGAGGTCGAGGACATCCCGGCCGACCTCGTCGAGAAGGCGGAGCAGTACCGCGCCGAGCTCCTCGAGGCCGTCGCCGAGACCGACGACGAGCTGCTCGAGAAGTTCCTCGGTGGCGAGGAGCTGACCGAGGCCGAGATCAAGGCCGGCATCCGCCAGCTCACGGTCAAGTCGCAGGCGTACCCCGTCCTGTGCGGCTCGGCGTTCAAGAACAAGGGCGTCCAGCCCATGCTCGACGCCGTCATCGACTACCTGCCGACGCCCCTGGACGTCCCGGCTGTCGAGGGCCACGACATGAAGGACCCCGAGCTCGTCGTCGAGCGCCACCCCGACTCGACGGAGCCGTTCTCGGCCCTCGCGTTCAAGGTCGCCTCGCACCCGTTCTTCGGCAAGCTGACCTACGTCCGGGTGTACTCCGGCAAGGTCGCGCAGGGCGCCCAGGTGCTCAACTCGACCAAGAACAAGAAGGAGCGCATCGGGAAGCTCTTCCAGATGCACTCCAACAAGGAGAACCCGGTCGAGGACGCCACGGCCGGCCACATCTACGCCTTCATCGGTCTGAAGGACGTCACCACGGGCGACACCCTGTGCGACCCGGCACACCCGGTCGTGCTCGAGTCCATGACGTTCCCGGAGCCGGTCATCGACGTCGCCATCGAGCCGAAGACGAAGGGTGACCAGGAGAAGCTCTCCGTGGCCATCCAGAAGCTGGCCGAGGAGGACCCGACCTTCCGCGTCAAGCACGACGAGGAGACCGGCCAGACCGTCATCGGCGGCATGGGCGAGCTCCACCTCGACATCCTCGTCGACCGCATGCGTCGCGAGTTCAAGGTCGAGGCCAACGTCGGCAAGCCGCAGGTGGCCTACCGCGAGACGATCCGTCGCTCGGTCGAGAAGATCGACTACACGCACAAGAAGCAGACGGGTGGCTCCGGCCAGTACGCCAAGGTGCAGATGACCTTCGAGCCGCTGGACACCGCCGACGGCGAGATCTACGAGTTCTCGAACAAGGTCACCGGTGGCCGCATCCCGCGCGAGTACATCCCGTCGGTCGACGCCGGGATCCAGAGCGCGATGCAGCTCGGCGTCCTCGCGGGCTTCCCGCTCGTGGGCGTCAAGGCGATCCTGCTCGACGGTGCCGCGCACGACGTCGACTCCTCGGAGATGGCGTTCAAGATCGCGGGCTCGATGATCCTCAAGGAAGCGGTCCGCAAGGCCGACCCGGTTCTCCTGGAGCCGGTCATGGCCGTCGAGGTCCGTACCCCTGAGGAGTACATGGGTGACGTCATCGGCGACATCAACTCGCGCCGCGGCATGATCCAGTCCATGGAGGACGCGACGGGCGTGAAGGTCGTCCGTGCGCAGGTCCCCCTTTCCGAGATGTTCGGGTACGTCGGTGACCTGCGGTCGAAGACCCAGGGTCGCGCGGTGTACTCGATGCAGTTCGACAGCTACGCCGAGGTTCCTCGGAACGTTGCCGAGGAAATCATCAAGAAGACCCGGGGCGAGTAGTCCCACAGGTCGACATCTGTAGTTCCATCACACAAACCGACCCGTAGGACGCCGCGTCAAGCGGCTACCGTCCGGTAGCCGCACAGCGTCGGCCAATCTCTACCAAGTCCTGAGGAGGACACCCAGTGGGCAAGGCGAAGTTCGAGCGGACGAAGCCGCACGTCAACATCGGCACGATCGGCCACGTCGACCACGGCAAGACGACGCTGACCGCGGCCATCTCGAAGGTGCTGCACGACAAGTACCCGGACCTGAACCCCTTCACGCCTTTCGACGAGATCGACAAGGCCCCTGAGGAGAAGCAGCGCGGCATCACCATCAACATCGCGCACGTGGAGTACCAGACGGAGAAGCGTCACTACGCTCACGTCGACGCTCCCGGGCACGCGGACTACATCAAGAACATGATCACCGGTGCCGCGCAGATGGACGGCGCGATCCTCGTGGTCGCCGCCACCGACGGCCCGATGGCCCAGACGCGTGAGCACGTCCTGCTCGCCCGTCAGGTCGGCGTGCCGTACCTGCTCGTCGCGCTGAACAAGACCGACATGGTCGACGACGAGGAGATCCTGGAGCTCGTCGAGGTCGAGGTGCGCGAGCTCCTCACCGCGCAGGGCTTCGACGGCGACAACGTCCCCGTCGTGCGCGTCTCGGGCCTGAAGGCCCTCGAGGGCGACCCGGTGTGGGTCCAGTCCGTGCAGGACCTGCTGGACGCCGTCGACGAGAGCGTCCCGGACCCGGTGCGCGACATCGACAAGCCCTTCCTCATGCCGATCGAGGACGTCTTCACGATCACCGGTCGTGGCACCGTCGTCACCGGTCGCGTGGAGCGCGGCAAGCTCAAGGTGAACGAGGAGGTGGAGATCGTCGGCATCAAGGAGAAGGCGATCAAGACCACGGTCACCGGCGTCGAGATGTTCCGCAAGCTGCTCGACTACGCCGAGGCCGGCGAGAACGTCGGTCTGCTCCTGCGTGGCACGAAGCGCGAGGAGGTCGAGCGCGGCCAGGTCGTCGTCAAGCCCGGCTCGATCACGCCGCACACCGAGTTCGAGGGCCAGGTCTACATCCTGGCCAAGGACGAGGGTGGCCGTCACAACCCGTTCTACGGGAACTACCGCCCCCAGTTCTACTTCCGCACCACCGACGTCACCGGCGTCATCACGCTGCCCGAGGGCACCGAGATGGTCATGCCCGGCGACAACACCGAGATCCACGTGAACCTCATCCAGCCCATCGCGATGGAAGAGGGCCTCGGCTTCGCCATCCGCGAGGGTGGCCGCACCGTCGGCTCGGGCAAGGTCATCAAGATCATCAAGTGATGCGAGCCCCTCGGGGCAGCTGATCTGCAGAAGGGCCCGGTCGCCAAGGCGACCGGGCCCTTCCGCATGTGCACCCGCGCACGCCCGGTCGTCACCGAGCGCGGCCGTCCGTTCTCGAACGCGCCCGCATGGCGGCCGCGCTCGACGACGGTTGCGCGCGCTCAATCCCTGACGGGCGCTTTCGGTGCGCGTCGGCGGGCTGTGGACAAGCGCCGTCGGACGTCGTGTGACGTTTCTAGGGTGCGCAGGTGGACATCGTGGGCGTGCTTCCTGACGCGGGACTGCTCGCGGTCGCTGGCGTCCGTGGGGCGACCGTCGGCCACGACCGCGCCTACCTCGCGGCCGCGTGCAGACGAGGTGACCTGGTCCGCGTCCGTCGGGGGTGGTACCTCGGCGCGCGCACCTGGAAGGCGATGTCCGACGACGAGCGCTACCGCGTGACTGTCGTCGCCGCGGCGCGAGGGTTCGAGTCCGCGGTCCTCTCGCACTGGTCCGCCGCGGCGGTGTGGAACCTGCCGATGGTCGGGCGTCGGGGGTCGAGCGTGCACGTGACCCACGCGCCCGCGAGCGGCGGACGCTCCAGTCATGCAGTGGTGCGGCACGCCGCGGCCGGCGTGGACGACGTCGCAGAGGTGGAGGGGCTTCGGCTCACACCGGTGGCGAGGACGGTCGTCGACCTGGCACGCGCGGGTGGGCTGCTCGCCGGCGTCTGCGCCGCCGACCACGCCTTGCGCGAGCGCATGACGACGCTCTCGGAACTCGCTCGAGAGGTCGCCGTGATAGGTGCCGTGCGCGGCGTCCGGGACGCGCGAAGCATGGTCGGGTTCGCCTCGCCTGCGGCCGAGTCCGTCGGAGAGTCGCTCAGCCGGGTGCGGATGCATCAGCTGGGGGTCCCGGCGCCGGTCCTCCAGCACGTCGTGTCGGACGCGCGGGGGTTCGTCGGACGCGTGGACTTCTGGTGGCGCGGGTGCGGCGTGGTCGGTGAGTTCGACGGTCGTCAGAAGTACGGGGTCGCGGTCGACGAGGACCCTCGTGCCGCCGCCGACCGGCTGTGGCGGGAGAAGCAACGTGAGGACCGCATTCGCAGCACCGGCGCGGCCGTCGTGCGATGGACCTGGGCCGACGCCTGGACGGGTGGTCCGATGGTCGCCCGGCTCCGCTCCGCCGGCGTCCGCTGACACGACCGCTCAACATGCCGCCGGCCGCGCGGTCCCGTCGGCGCCCCGCGCGCGTTCCCCTTTCCCGCGCGCGCTGTCCCGCGTCGTCGAGAGCGGTCGTCCGTCATCCACCGCCGTCCTGTGGGGGACGCGTTGAGCGACGCGCGGCGGCGCTCGATGACGGCGGATGGCGTTCGGTGGTGGTCCGACGCCAGGTGCCGAAGCGGCAGCGCCGGCCGCGCCTGGCCGGAGTGCCGGAGATCACGCGGGAATCCCCGGCTGGTGTGACCTAGGCGATTGGAGTTCCGGCGCCCGGTCTGGCACACTGTTCAGGTTGCCTAGTCGAGGGCGGCGCGTTTGCGCGCGCTGCACACGACGGGGCTCGCACACGTGGACGGCGTCTGGACCCCGGGTTCACCCGGAGGTTGGCGCCCGACAACAACCACCGATCTCGTGCCGACAACGGTACGCAGCGCAACGGTGTGTCGCGCCAAGCGACACGCCCGAGTGCGGGGGTCGGACGGACCGGTTCATGAAGAGAGAGAAGTAGACGCGCCATGGCGGGACAGAAGATCCGCATCAGGCTCAAGTCCTACGACCACGAAGTCATCGACAGCTCGGCGCGCAAGATCGTCGACACGGTGACTCGCGCTGGTGCGTCGGTCGTGGGTCCGGTGCCGCTGCCGACGGAGAAGAACGTTTTCTGCGTCATCCGGTCGCCCCACAAGTACAAGGACAGCCGCGAGCACTTCGAGATGCGCACGCACAAGCGGCTCATCGACATCATCGATCCCACGCCGAAGGCCGTCGACTCGCTCATGCGTCTCGACCTGCCTGCGGACGTGAACATCGAGATCAAGCTCTGACGCTGGGAAGGAACTGATTTCTATGGTTACCCAGCAGAACGAGCGCGCAGTCACGGCTCTGATCGGCACGAAGCTCGGCATGACGCAGGTGTGGGACGACAACGGTCGTCTCGTTCCCGTCACCGTGGTCGCTGTCGGCACGAACGTCGTGACCCAGGTGCGCTCCGCTGACGCTGACGGCTACGCCGCGGTCCAGCTGGCCCACGGCCAGATCGACCCGCGCAAGGTCACCAAGCCGCTGAAGGGCCACTTCGAGAAGGCCGGCGTCACGCCGCGCCGGCACGTGGCCGAGATCCGCACGCCGAACGCCTCCGAGTTCACGCTCGGCCAGGAGCTCACCGCCGACCTGTTCGAGGCCGGCGCGCTCGTGGACGTCATCGGCACCACCAAGGGCAAGGGCACCGCCGGTGTCATGAAGCGTCACGGCTTCCACGGCGTCGGCGCCTCGCACGGTGCGCACCGCAACCACCGCAAGCCCGGCTCGATCGGTGGCGCTTCGACGCCGTCGCGCGTGTTCAAGGGCATCAAGATGGCCGGTCGCATGGGCGTGGACCGCCAGACCACCCAGAACCTGACCGTGCACGCGGTCGACGTCGAGCGGGGCTTTCTCCTCGTCAAGGGTGCCGTTCCCGGCCCCAAGGGTGGCGTCGTGGTCGTGCGTTCCGCTGTGAAGGGGGCGTGACCATGTCTGACACGCTGACCGTCGACGTCGTCGACTTCGAGGGCAAGAAGACCGGTTCCACCGATCTGCCCGCCGAGGTCTTCGACGTTCAGACCAACATCCCGCTGATCCACCAGGTCGTCGTCGCGCAGCGCGCGGCGGCTCGCCAGGGCACCCACGACACGAAGTCTCGTGGCGAGGTCCGTGGTGGTGGCCGCAAGCCGTACAAGCAGAAGGGCACCGGCCGCGCCCGTCAGGGTTCGACGCGTGCTCCGCAGTTCGCCGGTGGTGGCGTCGTTCACGGCCCCACCCCGCGTGACTACGCACAGCGCACCCCCAAGAAGATGAAGGCCGCGGCGCTCCGCGGTGCTCTCTCGGACCGCGCTCGTGCCGGCCGCGTGCACGTCGTCACGGGTTTCGCCCCGGGCACCGCGCCGTCGACCAAGTCCGCGCTCGCCGTGCTCGACAACCTCTCGGGACGCAAGAACGTCCTGGTCGTCGTCGAGCGTCAGGACGAGATCACGTGGAAGTCGCTGCGGAACGTCGAGCGGGTGCACCTGCTGGTCGCTGACCAGCTCAACACCTACGACGTCCTGATCTCGGACGACGTCGTGTTCACGCAGGGCGCGCTCGACGCGTTCCTCGCGGGTCCCACGTCCTCCGTTGCCAAGGAGGAGACCAAGTGACCGACATCGGCAAGAACCCGCGCGACATCCTGCTCGCGCCGGTCGTCTCCGAGAAGAGCTATGGCCTGCTCGACGAGGGGAAGTACACCTTCCTCGTCGACCCGCGGGCGAACAAGACCGAGATCAAGATTGCCGTCGAGCAGGTCTTCGGCGTCAAGGTCGACTCGGTCAACACCGCGAACCGGCAGGGCAAGTCCCGTCGGACCCGTTTCGGCACCGGCCGCCGCAAGGACACGAAGCGTGCGATCGTCACCCTCCGCGAGGGCACGATCGACATCTTCGGTGGTCCGGTCGGCTGAGAAGGACTGAGAACTCATGGGAATCCGTAAGTACAAGCCGACAACGCCGGGCCGTCGTGGCTCGAGCGTGGCCGACTTCGTCGAGATCACGCGATCCACGCCGGAGAAGTCGCTCGTCCGTCCCCTCCACAAGACGGGCGGCCGCAACTCCACGGGTCGCATCACCACGCGCCACCAGGGTGGCGGTCACAAGCGTGCGTACCGCGTCATCGACTTCCGTCGCCATGACAAGGACGGCGTGCCGGCCAAGGTCGCTCACATCGAGTACGACCCCAACCGCACGGCCCGCATCGCGCTGCTGCACTACGCGGACGGCGAGAAGCGCTACATCATCGCGCCGAACAAGCTGTCGCAGGGTGACCGCATCGAGAACGGCCCCGGCGCCGACATCAAGCCCGGCAACAACCTGCCGCTGCGCAACATCCCGACCGGTACGGTCATCCACGCGATCGAGCTCCGGCCCGGTGGCGGTGCGAAGATCGCGCGTTCGGCTGGTGCGTCCGTGCAGCTCGTCGCCAAGGACGGTGCCTACGCCCAGCTGCGTATGCCCTCCGGTGAGATCCGCAACGTCGACCTGCGCTGCCGCGCGACGGTCGGCGAGGTGGGCAACGCCGAGCAGTCGAACATCAACTGGGGCAAGGCCGGCCGCATGCGCTGGAAGGGCAAGCGCCCGACCGTCCGTGGTGTCGCCATGAACCCGATCGACCACCCGCACGGTGGTGGCGAGGGCAAGACGTCCGGTGGACGTCACCCCGTCAGCCCGTGGGGCCAGGCCGAGGGTCGTACCCGTCGTCCGAACAAGCCGAGCGACAAGCTCATCGTGCGCCGTCGGCGCACCGGCAAGAACAAGCGCTGATAGGAGCCTGAGATGCCACGTAGCCTGAAGAAGGGCCCGTTCGTCGACGGTCACCTGCAGAAGAAGGTCGACGTCCAGAACACCGCCGGCACGAAGAACGTCATCAAGACGTGGTCGCGCCGTTCGGTCATCACGCCGGACTTCCTCGGCCACACGTTCGCTGTGCACGACGGACGCAAGCACACCCCGGTGTTCGTGACGGAGGCGATGGTCGGGCACAAGCTCGGCGAGTTCGCCCCGACGCGGACGTTCCGCGGCCACGAGAAGGACGACCGGAAGGGTCGTCGCCGCTGACCCCCGGGTCAGCCAGGCGACGCCCTCACCGGCAGAGACAAGAAGGCAGGACAGCAATGGAAGCCAAGGCGAAGGCGCGGTTCGTCCGCGTCACGCCCCAGAAGGCCCGGCGCGTCGTGGACCTCATCCGTGGCAAGCAGGCCGGCGAGGCCGTGGCGGTGCTGAAGTTCGCACCGCAGGCCGCGGGGGAGACCGTCCTCAAGGTCGTCGAGAGCGCGATCGCGAACGCTCGTGAGGCTGCCAAGCGCAGCAACGAGCGTCTCGACGAGAGCGACCTCTACATCTCTGAGGTGTTCGTCGACGAGGGCCCGACGCTCAAGCGGTTCCGTCCGCGTGCGCAGGGCCGTGCCAGTCAGATCCTCAAGCGCACGAGCCACATCACCGTGGTCGTCGCTGAGCGTGAGACCTCGAAGGGAAGGGCCCGATAGTGGGACAGAAAGTCAACCCGCTCGGGTACCGCCTGGGCATCACGACCGACCACCGTTCGCGTTGGTTCGCCGACTCGACCAAGCCGGGTCAGCGCTACCGCGACTACGTGGGCGAGGACGTCAAGATCCGCAAGCTCATGAGCACGGGTCTCGAGCGCGCCGGTATCGCCAAGGTCGAGATCGAGCGCACGCGTGACCGCGTTCGTGTCGACATCCACACCGCCCGCCCGGGCATCGTCATCGGGCGTCGTGGCGCGGAGGCCGACCGCATCCGTGGCGAGCTCGAGAAGCTCACGGGCAAGCAGGTCCAGCTGAACATCCTCGAGGTCAAGAACGCCGAGATCGAGGCTCAGCTGGTCGCCCAGGGCATCGCCGAGCAGCTGGCGAGCCGCGTCTCGTTCCGCCGCGCCATGCGCAAGGGCATCCAGTCGGCCCAGCGCGCCGGTGCCAAGGGCATCCGCGTGCAGGTCTCCGGCCGCCTCGGCGGCGCGGAGATGAGCCGCACGGAGTTCTACCGCGAGGGCCGCGTGCCCCTGCACACGCTCCGCGCGAACATCGACTACGGGTTCTTCGAGGCTCGCACGACCTTCGGGCGCATCGGCGTCAAGGTGTGGGTCTACAAGGGCGACATGACCGAGAAGGAGTTTGCTCGCGAGCAGGCGACCCAGGCCCCGCGCCCGGCTCGTGGCCCGCGGACGGACCGTCCCGGTGGTGACCGCGGTGACCGCGGCCCCCGTGCCGGTGGCGCTCCTCGTCGCGACCGTGACGCCGCTCCTGAGGCTGCAGTCGAGGCTCCGGCCGAGGCAGCGGCACCCGCAACTGACACCGGAACGGAGGCCTGACCGCAATGCTCATCCCGCGCAGGCTGAAGCACCGCAAGCAGCACCACCCGGGGCGTTCCGGCGCCGCGACCGGTGGTACCGCGATCTCGTTCGGTGAGTTCGGCATCCAGGCTCTCGAGCCTGCGTATGTCACGAACCGGCAGATCGAGGCTGCACGTATTGCCATGACCCGCCACATCAAGCGTGGAGGGAAGGTCTGGATCAACATCTACCCGGACCGCCCCCTCACGAAGAAGCCCGCCGAGACCCGCATGGGTTCCGGCAAGGGCTCGCCCGAGTGGTGGATCGCCAACGTCAAGCCGGGCCGAGTTCTCTTCGAGCTCGCCGGCGTCCCGGAGCCCCTGGCGCGCGAGGCCATGCGTCGCGCCCAGCACAAGCTCCCGATGAAGACACGTTTCGTGGTTCGCGAGGGTGGTAACTGATGACTATCGGCACCAAGGAGCTGGCTCCCAGCGAGCTGGACACCTTCGACGACGACAAGCTGGTCGCCGAGCTGAAGAAGTCCAAGGAGGAGCTGTTCAACCTCCGCTTCCAGTCGGCAACCGGTCAGCTCGAGAGCCACGGGCGTCTGAAGGCCGTTCGTCGCGACATCGCGCGGATCTACACGATCCTGCGTGAGCGCGAGCTCGGCATCCGTACCGCCCCGAGCGCGAGCGAGTGAGACTGATGGCAGACGAGAAGAACGAGAAGACGACCGCTGTCGCCGAGAAGCGTGGCGACCGCAAGACGCGCCGCGGCTACGTGGTCAGCGACAAGATGGACAAGACCGTGGTGGTCGAGGTCGAGGACCGGGTCAAGCACCCGCTCTACGGCAAGGTCATCCGTCGGACGAGCAAGGTCAAGGCGCACGACGAGAACGGCACTGCCGGCGTCGGCGACCTCGTCCTCATCATGGAGACTCGGCCGCTGAGCGCCACCAAGCGCTTCCGCCTGGTCGAGGTCCTCGAGAAGGCTAAGTAAGCCCAGTAAGCCCAGCAAGACCAGCACGACCCCCAGTTGCCCACGGGCGCCGGGTGACGCAGCAGCGACACCCGGCGCAACGTGTGCATCACGGCAACTATCCGTTCGGCCAGGCTCGCGCTGACCAGTACGAGAACCCGCCAGACGACAGGAGTAGTAATGATTCAGCAGGAGTCGCGGCTTCGTGTCGCTGACAACACTGGTGCCAAGGAGATCCTGTGCATCCGTGTTCTCGGCGGTTCCGGCCGTCGTTACGCAGGCATCGGTGACGTCATCGTCGCCACCGTCAAGGACGCCATCCCCGGCGGCAACGTCAAGAAGGGCGATGTCGTCAAGGCGGTCATCGTGCGCACCCGCAAGGAGCGCCGCCGTCCGGACGGTTCGTACATCAAGTTCGACGAGAACGCCGCAGTGATCCTCAAGGCCGACGGCGAGCCCCGCGGCACGCGCATCTTCGGCCCGGTCGGGCGCGAGCTGCGCGACAAGAAGTTCATGAAGATCATCTCGCTGGCACCGGAGGTGCTCTGACCATGGCGAAGATCAAGAAGGGCGACCTCGTCGTCGTCATCTCCGGCCGCGACAAGGGACAGCAGGGCCGTGTGCTCGAGGTCCTCGTCGAGTCGCAGCGCCTCGTCGTGGAGGGTGTCCAGCGCGTCACCAAGCACGTCAAGGCCGGCCAGACGCAGCGCGGCACGCGCACCGGTGGCATCGAGACGATCGAGGCCCCCATCCACATCAGCAACGTGATGCTCGTCGACCCGGAGACCAAGAAGGGCACCCGGGTCGGCTACCGCACCGAGCAGGTCGAGCGCGACGGCCGTACCCGCACCGTTCGGGTCCGCGTCGCCAAGCGCTCCGGTAAGGACATCTGATGACCGAGACACTCGCAGCAGTCGAGCTGCCCCGTCTGAAGACCAAGTACAACGACGAGATCCGCCCCGCGCTCTTCGAGCAGTTCTCCCACGAGAACATCAACCAGGTCGCGCGGCTGGTCAAGGTCGTCGTGAACATGGGCGTCGGCGAGGCCGCCAAGGACTCCAAGCTGATCGAGGGCGCGATCCGCGACCTCACGCAGATCACCGGCCAGAAGCCCCAGGTCACCAAGGCCCGCAAGTCCATCGCGCAGTTCAAGCTGCGTGAGGGCATGCCGATCGGCGCGCACGTCACGCTGCGCGGCGACCGTGCCTGGGAGTTCCTGGACCGTCTGCTGTCGACCGCGCTCCCGCGCATCCGTGACTTCCGTGGCCTCTCGCCGCAGCAGTTCGACGGTCACGGCAACTACACCTTCGGCCTCGTGGAGCAGTCCGTGTTCCACGAGATCGACCAGGACAAGATCGACCGGGTCCGCGGGATGGACATCACGGTCGTCACGACCGCTGACACCGACGACGAGGGTCGCGCTTTCCTCAAGCTCCTCGGCTTCCCGTTCAAGGAGATCTGACCATGGCGAAGACTGCCCTCAAGAACAAGGCTGCTGCCAAGCCGAAGTTCGCGGTGCGTGGCTACACGCGCTGCCAGCGTTGCGGCCGGCCCCACTCGGTGTACCGCAAGTTCGGCCTGTGCCGGATCTGCGTGCGCGAGATGGCCCACCGTGGCGAGCTTCCCGGCGTCACCAAGAGCAGCTGGTAACCCACGCACTTGTAGTTCAGGCAATACGAGCGTCGGTAGGTCCAGCCCAGAGATGGGCGGGATACCCCGGCGAGAGAGGGCGATAGCCCCATGACCATGACCGACCCCATCGCAGACCTGCTCACGCGGCTGCGTAACGCGAACTCGGCTCACCACGACACCGTGCTGATCCCGTTCTCGAAGCTGAAGTCGCACATCGCGGAGATCCTGCAGGCCGAGGGCTACATCTCGGGCTGGAAGGTCGAGGATGCCGTCGTCGGCAAGAACCTCATCATCGAGCTGAAGTACGGCCCGAACCGCGAGCGTGCGCTCGCCGGTGTCAAGCGCGTGTCCAAGCCGGGCCTGCGCGTGTACGCCAAGTCGACCAACCTGCCCAAGGTGCTCGGCGGCCTGGGCGTGGCGATCCTGTCCACGTCCTCTGGTCTCCTCACCGACAAGCAGGCCGCCAAGAAGGGCGTGGGTGGGGAAGTCCTCGCCTACGTCTGGTAAGTCCGAGACGGAAAGGAGCTAGCCAATGTCCCGAATCGGCAGAGTCCCCGTCCCGGTTCCCGCCGGCGTCGAGGTCAACATCAACGGCGCCGTCGTGACGGTGAAGGGCCCCAAGGGTTCTCTCTCCCACACGATCGCTGCGCCCATCGAGGTCGCGCGCGACGAGGCAGGTGCCCTTGTGGTCACCCGCCCCGACGACGAGCGCGCCTCGCGTTCGCTGCACGGCCTCACCCGCACGCTGCTGTCGAACCTCGTCATCGGCGTCACCGAGGGCTACGTCAAGAAGCTCGAGATCGTCGGTACCGGTTACCGCGTGACGGCGAAGGGTTCGGACCTCGAGTTCGCGCTCGGGTTCAGCCACCCGGTCACGGTCAACCCGCCGGAGGGCATCACCTTCGTCGTCGAGGCTCCGACCCGCTTCTCGGTGCAGGGCATCGACAAGCAGCAGGTCGGCGAGGTCGCCGCCAACATCCGCAAGATCCGCAAGCCTGAGCCGTACAAGGGCAAGGGCGTGCGGTACGCGGGCGAGAACGTGCGCCGCAAGGTCGGAAAGGCCGGTAAGTAACCATGGCACTCAAGATCATTGGCAAGGGCAAGCGCAAGGCCCGCCAGCGTCGCCACGTCCGCCTTCGCAAGAAGGTCTCCGGCTCGGCTGCTCGTCCCCGTCTCGTCGTGACCCGGTCCGCCCGGCACATCACGGCGCAGGTCGTGGACGACGGCATCGGCCAGACGCTCGTGTCCGCGTCGACCCTCGAGGCCGACCTGCGCGGCTCGAACGACGACAA
This sequence comes from Cellulomonas sp. P2_B4, assembly GCF_056404795.1. Classification (NCBI taxonomy): domain Bacteria; kingdom Bacillati; phylum Actinomycetota; class Actinomycetes; order Micrococcales; family Cellulomonadaceae; genus Cellulomonas; species Cellulomonas sp. P2_B4. The sequence goes on along the minus strand of NZ_JBFUDI010000001.1, from coordinate 73,641 downwards.
GACGGCCAAGGCCCGCAAGGTCGGCGAGCTCATCGCCGAGCGCGCGAAGGCTGCCGGCCTGGAGGCTGTCGTCTTCGACCGCGGCGGCAACAAGTACCACGGCCGCGTCGCAGCGGTTGCGGACGGCGCTCGCGAGGGCGGTCTGAAGCTGTGACGACGACGACGAACAACGGACTGAAGAAGAGGACAATCTGATGGCTGCTCCTCAGCGCAGCAACACCGGCGCGCCTGCGGGCGGCGCCGGAGCCGGCGGCGGCGGTGACCGTCGCGACGGCGGTCGCGGTGGCCGCGACGGCGGCCGTGGTGGCCGCGACTCTGCAGAGAAGAGCGCGTTCCTCGAGCGCGTCGTGACGATCAACCGCGTCGCCAAGGTCGTCAAGGGCGGTCGTCGCTTCAGCTTCACTGCGCTCGTCGTGGTCGGCGACGGCGACGGCACGGTCGGTGTCGGCTACGGGAAGGCCAAGGAGGTGCCCGCGGCGATCGCCAAGGGCGTCGAGGAGGCCAAGAAGAACTTCTTCAAGGTTCCCCGCATCCAGGGCACCATCCCGCACCCCATCCAGGGTGAGGCCGCTGCCGGTGTCGTCTTCCTGCGTCCGGCGTCGCCGGGTACCGGTGTTATCGCCGGTGGTCCGGTGCGCGCCGTTCTCGAGTGCGCCGGCATCCACGACGTCCTGAGCAAGTCGCTCGGTTCGTCGAACGCGATCAACATCGTGCACGCGACGGTCGCGGCCCTGCGTGGCCTCGAGCGTCCCGAGGCCGTGGCCGCGCGCCGTGGTCTCCCGGTCGAGCACGTCGTCCCGGCTGCCCTCCTGCGCGCCCAGGCCGCCGGCCTGGCCGCTGCGGCGGGTACGAAGGCAGGTGCCTGATGGCTCGACTCAAGGTGACCCAGACGCGTTCTGGCATCGGCGGTAAGCAGAACCAGCGCGACACCCTGCGCACCCTCGGCCTCAAGCGGATCGGCGACGTCGTCGTCAAGGAGGACCGTCCTGAGATCCGCGGCATGGTCAAGACGGTGACGCACCTTGTCGCGGTCGAAGAGGTGGAGTGACCATGGCAGACGACAAGACGCCTGAGGAGGTGACGGCCCCCAAGAAGGCCGCCGCCCCCAAGAAGGCCCCCGCGAAGAAGGCCGCCGACACGGAGTCCGCTCCGAAGGCGACCAAGGCTGCGGCCAAGCCGAAGGCCGACAAGGCCGAGGCGACGACCGAGGCTGCGCCCAAGGCTGCCGCCAAGGCGAAGGCCGAGCCCAAGGCTGAGCCGAAGGCCAAGGCCGAGCCGAAGGCCGAGTCCAAGGCTGCAGCGCCGAAGAAGACCGTGTCCGCTGCTGCGGCCGCGGCCGCCGAGGCAGCTGCGCTGCCCGGCAACGGTGGCACGCTGAAGATGCACCACCTCCGTCCGGCCCCGGGCGCCAAGACCGCCAAGACCCGCGTGGGTCGTGGCGAGGCGTCCAAGGGCAAGACGGCCGGTCGTGGCACCAAGGGCACCAAGGCCCGCTACCAGGTGCCGACGCGCTTCGAGGGTGGGCAGATGCCTCTGCACATGCGCCTCCCGAAGCTGCGTGGCTTCAAGAACCCGTTCCGCGTCGAGTACCAGGTGGTCAACCTGGACAAGCTCTCGGCGCTGTACCCGAACGGTGGCGACGTGACGGTCGCCGACCTGGTCGCCAAGGGTGCGGTCCGCAAGGGCCAGCCTGTCAAGGTGCTCGGCACCGGTGAGCTCACGGTCAAGGTCTCCGTCGCGGTCGACGCCTACTCGGCGTCCGCGAAGGACGCGATCGTGGCCGCCGGCGGAAGCGTCGCGCAGGACTGATCGAAGGACGGGACCGGTGGGGTCGTAGGTACCCACCGGTCCCGTTCCGTTTGTTCGTCAGCATCAGTTAGGGTGCCCCGGTGCCTGCGACGTTTCGCAGGCTGCACGGCCGGAATGGGCCGGTCGTACGAACGCCGCTCAGGCGGCTCAGGAGGACAGGTGCTCAGCGCATTCGTGCGGGCGTTCCGAACGCCCGACCTGCGGCGCAAGCTGCTCTTCACCATCGGGATCATGGTGATCTTCCGGGTGGGCTCGTTCCTGCCCACCCCGGGAGTGTCCTACCCGAACGTGCAGACGTGTATCGACGAGTCCGCGGGCAACGACCTGCTCGGGCTGGTGAACCTGTTCAGCGGCGGAGCACTGCTCCAGCTCTCGGTGTTCGCGCTCGGCATCATGCCGTACATCACCGCCAGCATCATCGTCCAGCTTCTCCGGGTGGTCATCCCCCGTTTCGAGGAGCTCCACCGCGAGGGCCAGTCCGGCACCGCGAAGCTCACGCAGTACACGCGCTACCTGACCATCGGCCTGGCCGTCCTGCAGTCGACGACGATCATCACGGTCGCGCGCAGCGGTCAGCTGTTCAGCGGCTGCTCCGTCGATGTCATCCCGAACGACTCCTGGTACGTCCTGCTGATCATGGTCCTGACCATGACCGCCGGTACCGGCCTGATCATGTGGCTCGGTGAGCTGATCACGGAGCGCGGCGTCGGCAACGGCATGTCGCTCCTCATCTTCACGTCGATCGCCGCGAGCTTCCCGACCGCCCTGTGGTCGATCGCCGGTGGCGACAACGGCGCCTTCAAGTTCATCATCGTGATGGCCGTCATCGTCCTGGTCGTCGGCATGGTCGTGTTCGTCGAGCAGTCGCAGCGCCGCATCCCGGTGCAGTACGCCAAGCGCATGGTCGGTCGGCGCATGTACGGCGGCTCGAGCACGTACATCCCGATCAAGATCAACATGGCCGGCGTCATCCCGATCATCTTCGCGTCGTCGCTGCTGGCCGTCCCCGGGCTGCTCGCGCAGTTCGGCGACCCGACGGCGGGCTGGGTGCAGTGGATCTCGCGGCACCTGGCGTCCCCGAGCGCGCCCCTGCACCTCGCGCTCTACGTCTTCCTCATCGTGTTCTTCTGCTACTTCTACACGGCGATCACGTTCAACCCGGACGAGGTCGCGGACAACATGAAGAAGTACGGCGGCTTCATCCCGGGCATCCGGGCCGGCCGTCCGACGGCCGAGTACCTCGACTTCGTCATCTCGCGCATCACGGCGCCGGGCTCGATCTACCTCGCGGTGGTCGCGCTCATCCCGACGATCGTGTTCATCATCCTCGGCGTCGGCACGAACATCCCGTTCGGCGGCTCGTCGATCCTGATCGTCGTCGGTGTCGGGCTCGAGACCGTCAAGCAGATCGAGTCGCAGCTGCAGCAGCGCCACTACGAGGGGTTCCTGCGATGAGCACGCGCCTCGTCCTGCTCGGTGCTCCGGGTGCGGGCAAGGGCACGCAGGCGGTCCGCCTCGCCGAGTCGCTGGGCATCCCGGCGATCTCGACGGGCGACCTGTTCCGCGCCAACATCAAGGGCGGCACGCCCCTGGGCCTGAAGGTCCAGGAGTACACGTCGCGCGGTGCGCTGGTGCCGGACTCGGTTACCAACGACATGGTGCGCGACCGGCTCGCCCAGCCCGATGCTGCGGAGGGGTTCCTGCTCGACGGGTACCCGCGCAACGTCGCCCAGGTCGGCGAGCTCGACGCGATCCTCGCGGAGTCGGGTCTGACGCTGGACCTCGCGGTCGAGCTCACGGCCGACCCCGAGGCGGTCGTGCCCCGGCTGCTCAAGCGTGCCGAGATCGAGGGCCGCGAGGACGACACCGAGGACGTCATCCGGCACCGCCTGGACGTGTACGCCCAGGAGACCGCGCCGATCGCCTCGGTGTACGCCGAGCGCGGGCTGCTCGCGCAGGTCGACGCCATCGGCGAGGTCGACGACGTCACGACGCGGCTGCTCGCGGCCATCGGCGCCGGGGCTCGCTGACCGGCTGGTCAGATCGCATGTTCGGCCGGGAGCGGATCGAGTACAAGACGCCCGAGCAGGTGCTGCTCATGCGTCGCGCCGGGCTCGTCGTCGCCGAGGCGCTGCGGGTCGTGCGCGAGGCCGCGGCTCCGGGCGTGACCACCGCGTCGCTCGACGCCCTGGCCGCCACGGTGATCCGCGACCACGGTGCCAAGCCGTCGTTCCTCGGCTACCACGGCTACCCGGCCACGCTGTGCATCTCGGTCGACGACGAGATCGTGCACGGCATCCCCGGGCCGCGAGTGCTCGTCGACGGTGACGTGGTCAGCGTCGACTGCGGCGCGATCGTGGACGGCTGGCACGGCGACTCGGCGATCACGGTGGTCCTGGACGGTGCCGACGAGCAGGACGTACAGCTCGCGGCGACGACGGAGCGCGCGCTCTGGGCGGGGATCGCGGCACTCGCGACCGGCGACCGGCTCGGCGTCGTGGGCGAGGCGGTCGAGGACCTCGTCGACGAGGCCCAGGCGGCCGGCCTCAACGGGGGTGTGCGCTACGGCATCGTGCAGGAGTACGTGGGCCACGGGATCGGCACGGCGATGCACCAGCCGCCGGACGTCCTGAACTACCGGGCGCGCGACCGCGGCCCGAAGCTGCGCCCGGGCCTGTGCGTCGCCGTGGAGCCGATGCTGGTGCGCGGCTCGCGGTTCACGCGCGAGCTGGACGACGAGTGGACCGTGGTCACGGACGACGGTTCGCGCGCCGCGCACTGGGAGCACTCGGTGGCGATCCTCGAGGACGGCATCTGGGTGCTCACCGCGGTCGACGGGGGAGCGGGGGCGCTCGGGGCGCTCGGCGTGACCGTCGCGCCGCTCACCTGACGACGACCTGGTCAGCAGGTGTTCAAGGCCACAGTCGCTGGTTTCCTCGAACGGCCCTGATGGCGTAAGATCGTCCGTTGGGTGTGTGCGCCCGGTTCATCGGAATCTCTGGTTCGTCGTCACGCGATGTCATCGTGTGCCGCGACGAGCGAGCCAACGGCACCCGCACTCTCCACGAGAGCGACGACGACCAGCTTCCCGCTGGGCGACGACGATCGCCGTGGGTCGATCAAGTCTTGGACAGCACTCGGACGAACAGTTAGCGGAGGATATGGCGAAGAAGGACGGTGTCATCGAGATCGAGGGCAGCGTCGTGGAGGCTCTGCCCAACGCGATGTTTCGCGTGGAGCTCACCAACGGCCACAAGGTGCTCGCCCACATCTCGGGCAAGATGCGTCAGCACTACATCCGGATCCTCCCCGAGGACCGCGTGGTGGTGGAGCTGAGCCCGTACGACCTGTCCCGTGGCCGGATCGTCTACCGCTACAAGTAACAGCCCACTCGATCACGCCGTCTGACTCCTTGAGGGAGCGAACACGGCGGCGGAGGAAAACACGCGATGAAGGTCAAGCCCAGCGTCAAGAAGATCTGCGACAAGTGCAAGGTGATCCGCCGGCACGGTCGCGTCCAGGTGATCTGCGAGAACCTGCGCCACAAGCAGCGCCAGGGCTGACGCCCTAGCACTTCTGCAGGACCGCACCACCAGCAAGCAAGCGCACCACCACTCCGGGCCCTCGGGTCCGGTGAACCCCCGGTCGGAGGCCGGGGCCCGCAGAACGCGGGAGGGTGGTGCGGCAGACCTCCGATGCAGTTCAGGAGCCACCAGGCACATGGCACGTCTTGTCGGAGTCGACCTCCCCCGCGAGAAGCGGCTCGAGATCGCACTCACCTACATCTACGGGGTCGGGCGCACGCGTGCGCAGGCGACCCTCGCCGCCACCGGTATCAGCCCGGACCTCCGCGTGAAGGACCTCGGTGACACCGAGCTCGTCGCGCTCCGTGACTTCCTCGAGGGCAACTACAAGCTCGAGGGTGACCTCCGCCGCGAGGTCGCCGCCGACATCCGCCGCAAGGTCGAGATCGGCTGCTACGAGGGTCTGCGTCACCGCCGCGGCCTTCCTGTGCGCGGTCAGCGCACGAAGACCAACGCGCGTACCCGCAAGGGCCCCAAGCGCACCGTCGCCGGCAAGAAGAAGGCCGGGCGCAAGTAGCCCTCCGCCCCGGGCGCCTCGCGCCAGGGCAAGCCGACCAGACCTCGAGAGAAGAAGAGAATGCCTCCCAAGACCCGTTCCGCCGTGCGCAAGCCGCGCCGCAAGGAGAAGAAGAACGTCTCCCACGGCCAGGCGCACATCAAGAGCACGTTCAACAACACGATCATCTCCATCACGGACCCGTCGGGCGCCGTCATCGCGTCCGCCTCGTCGGGCCAGGTGGGCTTCAAGGGTTCGCGCAAGTCGACCCCGTTCGCGGCGCAGCTCGCCGCCGAGGCCGCCGCTCGCCGCGCCCAGGAGCACGGCATGAAGAAGGTCGACGTCTTCGTCAAGGGCCCCGGCTCCGGCCGTGAGACCGCGATCCGTTCGCTCCAGGCGACCGGCCTCGAGGTCGGCTCGATCCAGGACGTGACGCCCCAGGCGCACAACGGCTGCCGCCCGCCCAAGCGTCGCCGCGTCTGACCATGGTTTAGCCGGGTCGGTGTCTTCGGGCACCGGCCCGGCATCAGTCCGTCCGACCAGGTGGACCGAGACCAGGTCGGCTCGTAGTACTGCGCAGCGTCATATGGCGGACGCCCGCTGAGAGGAAACACACCGTGCTGATTGCACAGCGCCCCACCCTGACCGAAGAGGTCATCTCGGAGAACCGGTCGCGGTTCTCCATCGAGCCCCTGGAGCCGGGTTTCGGCTACACGCTCGGAAACTCGCTCCGCCGGACGCTGCTGTCCTCCATCCCGGGTGCCGCCGTCACGTCGATCCGCATCGACGGCGTGCTCCACGAGTTCTCGACCGTTCCTGGTGTCAAGGAAGACGTCACCGAGATCATCCTCAACATCAAGCAGCTGGTCGTCTCCTCGGAGAACGACGAGCCCGTGGTGATGTACCTGCGCAAGCAGGGTGCCGGTGAGGTCACCGCCGCGGACATCGTGCCGCCGGCCGGCGTCGAGGTGCACAACCCCGACCTTCACCTGGCGACGCTCAACGACAAGGGCAAGCTCGAGATCGAGCTGACGGTCGAGCGTGGCCGCGGCTACGTGTCGGCGAACCAGAACAAGTCGTTCGACGCCGAGATCGGCCGCATCCCGGTCGACTCGATCTACTCGCCGGTCCTCAAGGTGACCTACAAGGTCGAGGCGACGCGTGTCGAGCAGCGCACGGACTTCGACAAGCTGATCGTCGACGTCGAGACGAAGTCGGCCATCGGCCCCCGCGACGCGCTGGCCTCGGCCGGCAAGACGCTGGTGGAGCTGTTCGGCCTGGCCCGTGAGCTCAACATCGAGGCCGAGGGCATCGAGATCGGCCCGTCGCCGACGGACGCCGCGCTCGCTGCGGACCTCGCGCTCCCGATCGAGGACCTGCAGCTCACGATCCGCTCCTACAACTGCCTCAAGCGTGAGGGCATCCACTCCGTGGGTGAGCTCGTCGCGCGCTCCGAGGCCGACCTCCTGGACATCCGCAACTTCGGTGCGAAGTCCATCACCGAGGTCAAGGAGAAGCTCGCCGAGCTCGGCCTGACGCTCAAGGACAGCCCGCTCGACTTCGACCCGTCCGCTACCGCCTACTACGGCGACGACGAGGGCGACTTCGTCGAGGACGAGCAGTACTGACGCCGGGGAAGCGGGCGGGGTCGCCTTCCTGACCTCGCTCGCCGCCCATCACTGGAACTCAAGGAGTAATAACCATGCCTACGCCCACCAAGGGTCCCCGGCTCGGTGGCGGACCGGCGCACGAGCGGCTGATCCTCGCGAACCTCGCGACGCAGCTGTTCGAGCACAAGCGCATCACGACGACCGAGACGAAGGCCAAGCGCCTGCGTCCGCTCGCCGAGCGCCTCATCACGTTCGCCAAGCGTGGTGACCTGCACGCCCGCCGCCGCGTGATGACCGTCGTCAAGGACAAGTCCGTCGTGCACGTGCTGTTCACCGAGATCGCTCCGGCCGTCGCCGAGCGCCAGGGTGGCTACACGCGCATCACCAAGATCGGCCCCCGCAAGGGCGACAACGCCCCGATGGCCGTCATCGAGCTCGTGCTCGAGCCGCTCTCCCCGAAGCAGGCCGTCGTGAAGGAGGCCACCAAGGCCGCCTCGAAGGCCGCGCCGAAGGCGAAGAAGGCCGACAAGGTCGAGGACGCTCCCGTCGTCGAGGACGCTCCTGTCGAGGACGCGCCCGTCGAGGACGCCCCGGTCGACGAGACCGACGCGCCCGAGGCCGACAAGGCCTGACGCAGCTCACGAGAGGGCCCGGAACCGTCWTGGTTCCGGGCCCTCTCGCTGTGTCCGGGGCGGAGTGCCTAGAGTCGCGACCATGACCCTGCCCGTGGTGCTGGTGCACGGGCTGCGGACGTCGCGGACCATGTGGCGGTCGCAGCTCGAGGTCCTGGAGCGCGCGAGCCGTCCGGCGGTCGCCGTCGACCTGCCCGGGCACGGAACCCGCCTGGGGGAGCCGTTCACGCTCGACGAGGCCGTCGCCACGGTCGCGCAGGCGGTCGACGGGCTGGGCGGGCGCGCGTTCGTCGTCGGGCTGTCCCTGGGCGGCTACGTCGGGATCCGGCACGCGGCGCGCCACCCGGAGCAGGTCGCGGGGCTGCTCGCGGCCTCGTGCTCGACGCGGCCGCACCGGATCCTGCTGTCCGGCTGGGCGTTCGGGGCGCGGTACATCGTGCGGCTGCCCGACGGTGGCGCTGCGCTCAACCAGTTCTTCGTCGACCGCGTCCTGCCACCGACCGGCGCTGCCGACGCGGGCGCGGGCGGGTTCGCGCTCGACGTCACCGACGACGTGCTGAGCGAGATGGCGACCGCGACCCCGCTGGAGGAGCTGGCGCGCGTCGAGGCGCCGGTGTGGCTGGTGAACGGGCGCCTCGACCACTTCCGCGGGGAGGAGCGCAGGTTCCTGGCGGCGTGCCGGGACGGGCGGCTCGTCGTCGTTCCCGGCGCGACCCACCTGGTGAGCCTGGCGCAGCCGGCGCGGTTCACGCGCGTGCTGCTGGAGGCGCTCGCGGACGCGGAGAGCCGCGCGGCGGTCAGCGGCCCAGCGTCCAGGCCCTGACACCGCCGACGATGCCGGCCTGGTTGGGCACGACGACGACATCGTCGCCGAGCTTGGCCAGGACCTGCGGGGTGACCTGCCGGGCGTTTCCGCCGCCGAGGTAGAGGCGGTCCCACCAGAACACGGGCCGCAGCCCCTCGACGACTCGTCGCACCCGCCGCGACCACAGGCCGTCACCCAGCCGGGCGCGCTCGACCTGGCCGATGTAGACGTCGTAGGACGTGCCCCACCGGACCGGCGCGTGCGAGAGCTCGAGGTGCGGCGCGAGCTGCCCGCCGTCGAACAGCGCGGAGCCCAGGCCCGTGCCCAGGGTCAGGACGAGCTCGATCCCCGTCCCGGAGATCACGCCGGCGCCGTGCACCTCGGCGTCGTTGAGCACGAGCGTCGGCAGTCCCAGCCACGCCTCGACGTTCGCGCGGATGTCGCAGCCGGACCAGGCCGCGACGAGCTCGGGGTCGACGGCGGAGCGGGGCCCGCTGCGGGTGACGTAGTGCGGGGTCGCGACGACGACACCGTGCCGGATCATCCCCGGCATCCCGACCGTGACGCGGTCGGCCGGGGGCAGTCCCGAGGCGATGTCCGCGATCGTCTGCACGAGCCGGTCGGGCGAGAGCGGGTAAGGCGTCGCGACGCGGACCGCCGGGGCGTGCAGCGTGCCGGCGGCGTCGAGCACGGACGCCTTGATCCCCCCGCCGCCGCAGTCGACCGCGAGCGTGAACAGGTCCCCACCGGTCTTCGCCACGTGGCCACGCTATCGACGCCCGGGGCGGGCGTCGTCCTGGCATCGTGCGGCACGGTCGGCGACTAGCGTGTGGACCCGTGAGCGTGACCCCTGACGACGACGCCGGCTCCGTGGTGCGGCTGAGGCTGGACCTGGCGTACGACGGCACCGCGTTCGCGGGGTGGGCGGTGCAGCCGGGCCTGCGCACCGTGCAGGGGGTGCTGGAGGACGCGCTGGGCATGGTCCTGCGGACCGACGGACCGCCGCGGGTGACCGTGGCCGGACGGACGGACTCGGGCGTGCACGCGCGCGGCCAGGTGGCGCACGTCGACATCCCCGTGGACCTGCTGGAACGCTCGCGCGGACGGGCCGAGCGGCCGGTCGCCGAGGCCCTGCTCACGCGGCTGGGCGGCGTCCTGCCGACGGACCTCGTCGTCCACGCCGTGTCGGCGGCCGCGGACGGGTTCGACGCCCGGTTCTCGGCCCTGCGCCGGCGGTACACCTACCGGATCTGCGACGACTCGTCCCGGCGCGACCCGCTGTCCCGCGCGCACGTCCTGTGGCACCGGCGCCCGCTGGACGTCGAGGCGATGGATCTCGCCGGCCGCCCGCTGGAGGGGCGCCACGACTTCGCGTCGTACTGCAAGCCGCGCGAGGGCGCCACGACGATCCGCACGCTCGAGATCTTCCGCTGGACGAGGCCGCTGGACGGACCGGACGCCGGGCTCGTCGTCGCGACCGTGCAGGCCGACGCGTTCTGCCACTCGATGGTGCGCACGCTCGTCGGCGCGAGCACGGCCGTGGGGGAGGGCCGCCGGGCCGTGGGCTGGCCGGCGGAGCTGCTGGCGGCCAGGAGCCGGCTGGCCGGCGCGCACGTGGTCCCGGCGCACGGGCTCACGCTCGAGGAGGTCGGCTACCCGCTCGACGAGGAGCTGGGCGTGCGCGCTCAGCAGACGCGGGCGCGTCGCCAGGCCCACGACGTGGACCCGCGACCCGGGGGCTGCTGCTCCTAGACCTCGTCGTCGTCGTCGTGGTACCGACGCTCGTCCACGTACTCCTCGGCGATGAGGTGGACCGCGGCCTCCTCGGCGCTCGCCGCCCCGCCGGAGATCCCGGCGTCGATCGCGAACCCGTCCGTGCCACCGGCCTCGACCGCGTCGTCGTCCTCGACCAGGCGCCCGGCGCGGAACTGCTCGCGGTCGTCGAGCGGGATCTCGCGGGCCTCCCAGACCTCGGGCTCCTCCTGGCCGATGCGCTGGTCGATCGTCTCGCGGTGCGCCTCCTCCCACGGGGTCTCGCCGTAGTGGTTGGCGCGCGGCCGCAGCGGCACCGAGTAGCCCTCGTCGAGCAGGTCGTCCACACCGCGGTCCAGGAGGGTGTCCTCGCTGGACAGCTGGTCGCCGTCGCCCTCGCTGTCGAGCTCAGGGTCTTGGCTGGTACCGGACGTGTCGTAGCTCATGCCCCGACCCTCGCACCCGGCGGCCTCGCGCGCCAGTATTGCGGTGCTGACGCGCAGGTCCGCAGGGGACACTGGTCGCATGGGTCACCTCGACATCGGCGGCATCGGCTACGTGCTGTCCGACGGCCGTCCGCTCCTCGACGACGTCACGTTCCGGGTCGGTGACGGCGCCCGGGTGGCGCTCGTCGGACCCAACGGCGCGGGCAAGACGACCCTGCTGCGGATCGTCGCCGGCGACGAGCAGCCGCACGCGGGGTCGGTCGGGCGCAGCGGCGGGCTCGGGATCATGCGCCAGGACATCGGGCGGATCAACGACGACCGCTCGATCCGCGACCTGCTGGCGTCGCTGGCCGTGCCCGCGGTGCGGGACGCCGCGGTCGAGCTGTCCGCGGCCGAGATCGCGATCATGGAGACCGACGACGAGCCGTCGCAGATGCGGTACGCGCAGGCGCTCGTCGACTGGGCCGACGTCGGGGGGTACGAGGCAGAGGCGGGCTGGGACCGCGTGACCGACGCCGTGCTGAGCATCCCGTTCGACCAGGCGCAGCACCGTGAGGTGCGCTCGCTGTCGGGCGGTGAGCAGAAGCGGCTCGTCCTGGAGGCGCTGCTGCGGGGTCCCGACGAGGTCCTGCTGCTCGACGAGCCCGACAACGCGCTCGACGTGCCCACCAAGCGCTGGCTCGAGGAGAAGCTGCGCGCGAGCAACAAGACCGTCCTGTTCGTCAGCCACGACCGCGAGATGCTCGCCAACGTCGCCACGCAGGTGGCCACCCTGGAGCCGGGCGTCATGGGCGCGACGGTCTGGGTGCACGGCGGCGGCTTCGGCACCTACCACCAGGCACGGGAGGACCGGCGCTCGCGGCTCGAGGAGCTGTTGCGACGATGGGAGGAGGAGCACGCCAAGCTCAAGGAGCTCGTGCTCACCCTCAAGACAAAGTCGGCGTTCAACGACGGCCTCGCGTCGCGCTACCAGGCGGCCCAGACGCGGCTGCGGAAGTTCGAGGAGGCCGGTCCGCCGACGCTGCTGGCGCGCGAGCAGAACGTCCGCGTCCGGCTGCACGGCGGTCGGACCGCCAAGCGCGCGGTCGTAGCGACGGGGCTCGAGCTCACCGGGTTGATGAAGCCGTTCGACCTCGAGGTCTGGTTCGGGGAGCGCGTCGCGGTGCTCGGCTCGAACGGGTCGGGCAAGTCGCACTTCCTGCGGCTGCTGGCCGCGGGAGGCAGCGACCCGAGCCCCGAGCACGAGCCTGCCGACGACACACCCGTCGCGCCCGTGAAGCACACCGGCCGCGTCGTCCTCGGCCCGCGCGTGCGGCCCGGCTGGTTCGCGCAGAACCACGGCCACCCCGAGCTCGTCGGCCGCACGCTGCTGGAGATCCTGAACCGGGGCGACGGGCACCGCTCGGGCATCGGCCGCGAGCAGGCGAGCAAGGCGCTGGACCGGTACGAGCTCGTCGGAGCCGCCGAGCAGCGCTACGAGACCCTCTCGGGCGGCCAGCAGGCGCGGCTCCAGATCCTGCTCCTCGAGCTCGGCGGAGCGACGCTCCTGCTTCTCGACGAGCCCACGGACAACCTCGACCTGCACTCGGCGGAGGCGCTGGAGACGGGCCTGGCCGCGTTCGAGGGCACCGTGCTGGCCGTGACGCACGACCGCTGGTTCACGCGCACCTTCGACCGGTTCCTCGTGTTCGGCGCGGACGGCGACGTGCTCGAGACGCCGGAGCCCGTGTGGGACGTGGGACGGGTCGAGCGCGCCCGCTGACGTGACCGACATCGACGAGGAGATCGCCCGGGTCCACCGCGAGGAGTGGGCGCGGGTGGTCGCCACGCTGGCCCGGCGCTGGGGCGACCTCGACATCGCCGAGGAGATGACCGCCGAGGCCTTCGCGACCGCCGTCGACCGGTGGCCTACCGACGGTGTCCCGCCGAACCCGGGCGGCTGGCTCACCACGACCGCCCACCGCAAGGCGATCGACCGATACCGGCGCGAGTCACGGCGCGACGAGCTGCACCGGGAGGCGGCGCTGCTCTCCGGCGGCCCCGAACCGCTGGGCGCCGTCGACGACGACCGGCTCCGGCTCGTCTTCACGTGCTGCCACCCCGCCCTGGCGCCCGAGGCGCGGATCGCCCTGACCCTGCGGATGGTCGGCGGGCTCACCGTGCCCGAGATCGCGCGCGCGTTCCTGGTGCAGGAGGACGCCATGGCCCGCCGGATCACGCGCGCCAAGGCGAAGATCGCGGCGGCCAGGATCCCGTACCGCGTGCCGTCCCGCGAGGACCTCCCTGCCCGCGTCACCGGCGTGCTGGCGGTCCTGTACCTGATCTTCAACGAGGGCTACCTGGCCTCGGGCCCGCAGTACGCGCCGGTCCGCAGCGACCTGACGCTCGAGGCGATCCGGCTGGCCAGGCTGGTGCGCGACCTGCTGCCCGCCGACGGCGAGGTCCTGGGGCTCCTGGCGCTCATGCTCCTGACGGAGGCGCGCCGGCCCGCACGGGTGTCGGACGGCCGGCTCGTCCCCCTCGACGAGCAGGCCCGCGACGCCTGGGACGCCGGCCTGATCGCCGAGGGGCACGCCCTGGTCCGCGCACGCCTGGAGTCCGGCGAGGCGCCCGGTCGGTACCAGGTGCTCGCCGCGATCAACGCCGTGCACACCGACGCACCGGACGTCCGGGACACGGACTGGTCGCAGGTCGTCGCGCTCTACGACCAGCTGGTCCGTCTCGACCCCTCCCCGATCGTGCGGCTCAACCGTGCGGTCGCCGTCGCGGAGCTCGACGGTCCGCAGGTGGCGCTCGCGCAGGTCGAGGGCCTGCCGCTGGAGGGGTACCACCCGTTCCACGCCACGCGGGCCGAGCTGTTGCGCCGGCTCGGGCGCGACGAGGAGGCGCGGGCGGCGTACGACCGGGCCGTCGGGCTCACCGGCAACACCGCCGAGAAGGCCGCTCTCGTCCGCCGTCGCGACGAGCTGGGCTGACGGCTCAGACCACCAGGAGCACGGCCAGGGTGGTCATGACGACGCCGATGACGACGTCGAGCACCTGCCAGGAGCGCGGGCGGGCGAACACCGGACGCAGGTAGGCGGCGCCGAACCCGAGCGCCGTGAACCAGACGACGCTCGCGAGAGCGGCTCCGACGCCGAACGCCCACGCGCCGGGGTCGTGCTGGTGCGCCAGCGACCCGAGCAGCACGACGGTGTCGAGGTACACGTGGGGATTGAGGAAGGTCAGCGCCAGGCAGGTGGTCAGCACGGCGGAGAGGCTCGCGGGCCCGGCGGCGGCCGGGTCGAGGGTCTCCGGGTGCCGTGCGCGCCGGAACGCCCCGAACGCGAGCACGAGCAGGAAGACCGCTCCGCCGTACCGGGTCACGGTCAGGACGGTCGGATGGTTGGTGATCAGCGCCCCGAGCCCCGCGATGCCCGCGGTGATGAGGACCGCGTCGGCCGTCGCGCACACGGCGACGACCGGCAGCACGTGCTCCCGACGGATGCCCTGGCGCAGCACGAAGGCGTTCTGCGCGCCGATGGCGACGATGAGCGTCATCGACGTGAGGAAGCCGGCGAGGGCCGCGGAGAACATGTCGGCGACGCTAGACGGTTCCGTCGATGAAGCCTAGTTAATGGTTCTGTGGAACCATTAGGATCCTTCATGTGGCGTTCGATCCCGACCAGCTGAGCGCCCTCGCGGCGGTGGTCCACGAGGGCAGCTTCGACGCGGCCGCGCAGCGCCTGCACATCACGCCGTCGGCCGTCAGCCAGCGCGTCAAAGCACTAGAGCTGCAGGTGGGAAGGGTTCTGGTGCTGCGCACGCGGCCCTGCCGGCCGACGGAGGACGGCGAGATCCTGGTCCGGCTGGCGGGTCAGGTGGACCTCCTCGGGCGCGACGCCCTGGGCCAGCTGGTGCCCGCACCCGGCGGTGCGCGCTCCGTGAGGACCGGCGGGGCGTCGAGGCGCCTGCCCGTGGCCGTGAACGACGACTCGATGTCCACCTGGTTCCCGGCCGCCGTCGCGGACCTCCCCTCCGACGTCCTGCTCGACCTGCGGCGCGAGGACCAGGACCTGTCGGCGGGGCTGCTGCGCGACGGGACCGTGATGGCCGCGGTCACCGCCGACCCCCGCGCGGTGCAGGGCTGCCGCGTACGTCGGCTGGGCGCCATGCGCTACCTGGCCGTGGCCGCGCCGCACCGCAAGGACCGCTGGTTCGCCGACGGGCTGACCGCCGAGGCGTTCGCCGCCGCACCCCTGCTGGCGTTCAACAGGGAGGATGGCCTGCAGGAACGCTTCGTGGCGGCCGTCGTCGGCAGGCGGACCGTGACCCCGATGGTCCACTACGTGCCCTCGCAGTCGGCGTTCCTTGGCCTCATCGAGGCCGGGCTCGGGTGGGGGATGGTGCCCGAGGTCGCGGCCCGGGACGGGCTCGAGCGCGGGTCTCTGGTGGAGGTGCGCGCCGGCCGGACGCTCGACGTCCCGCTGTACTGGCAGCACTGGGCGCTGCGCACGCCGACCCTCGACGACCTGACCGACCGCGTGGTGCGGGCGGCTTCCGCGGCGCTCCGACCGGTCCGGAGGCACGGCCCGCCGGCCGCGGGGTGATCCCTCGTCCGACGCGCGCCCGGCGGCGGTGGGCGTGACCAACCGCGTTTTGACCCCTCACCGAGACGGCCGGTAATCTAGTGAGTCGTTGTGCGTCCCCGTTCGTGTGCAGGTGTACTCAGCACCGAGCCAGAACGGCAGGACCGGTGCGTTCCCGCTCGCCGTCCGGATGCAAGCGAGAGTTCTCATCGGCGGACCCGCATCCTGCGGAGCTCCGCCACGACAAGATTCGCAATCGAAACGAAGGCTGACGACCGTGCGTACGTACACCCCGAAGCCCGGCGACGTCGAGCGGAACTGGTACATCATCGACGCAAGCGATGTCGTCCTGGGCCGCTTGGCCACTCACGTGGCCACGTTGCTGCGCGGCAAGCACAAGGCGACCTTTGCTCCGCACGTCGACGGCGGTGACTTCGTCATCGTCATCAACGCGGAGAAGGTTGCTCTGACCGGCAACAAGCGCGAGAACAAGCTCGCGTACAGCCACTCCGGATACCCGGGTGGTCTGCGGGCCGTGGCCTACTCCGACCTTCTGGAGAAGCACCCCGAGCGCGCGATCGAGAAGGCAGTGCGCGGCATGCTCCCCAAGAGCTCGCTCGCGCGCCAGCAGCTCACCAAGCTCAAGGTCTACGCCGGCGCGGAGCACCCGCACGCGGCGCAGCAGCCGAAGCCCTTCGAGATCACCCAGGTTTCTCAGCAGGCGTGAGCCGGCTGAGCGCAGAGAACAAGGACGCGAGGAAACCAGTGGCAGAGACCACGGTCGACATCGACCTCGAGGGCGATGACACCCCCACCAGCTACACCTCCGAGACGGTTGCCCCCACGGGGCGCGGTCTGAGCAACGTGGCCCCGGCCAACGCGCTCGGCCGTCGCAAGGAGGCGATCGCCCGCGTGCGCATCGTCCCCGGCACCGGGCAGTGGAAGGTCAACGGGCGCACGCTCGAGGACTACTTCCCCAACAAGGTGCACCAGCAGCTCGTCAACTCCCCGTTCAAGCTGGTCGACGTCGAGGGTCGCTTCGACGTCGTCGCCCGCATCACCGGTGGTGGCGTGAGCGGCCAGGCGGGCGCGCTGCGCCTGGGCATCGCCCGTGCGCTCAACGCGATCGACGAGGAGCACAACCGCCCGGCCCTGAAGAAGGCCGGCTTCCTGACCCGCGACGCCCGCGTCGTGGAGCGCAAGAAGGCCGGTCTCAAGAAGGCCCGCAAGGCTCCGCAGTACTCGAAGCGCTGATCGTTCCGCTTCCGCTCGATGGCTCCGCCGGTCTCACGACCAGCGGGGCCATCGGCATGTCTGCGACCATCGAGGCGGGTGGGCTCGCGCCCTGGCCCGGCGACGACGAAGGGGTCTGACGACCATGGGGCAGCTATTCGGTACCGACGGCGTGCGTGGGCTCGCCAACCGCGACGTGACGGCGGAGCTCGCGCTCGACCTGTCGGTCGCGGCCGCGCACGTGCTCGGGTCGCTCGGCGAGTTCGAGGGGCACCGGCCGCGCGCGATCGTCGGACGTGACTCGCGGGCGTCGGGGGAGTTCCTCGCCGCGGCGGTCTCCGCGGGGCTGGCCTCGGCGGGGATCGACGTGAACAACGTCGGCGTCCTGCCCACGCCGGCGGTCGCGTTCCTCACCGCCGCGCTCGGGGTCGACATCGGTGTCGTGCTCTCGGCGTCGCACAACCCGATGCCCGACAACGGCATCAAGTTCCTGTCGCGCGGCGGGCACAAGCTCGACGACGAGCTCGAGGCCGCCATCGAGGCGCGCATGGGCGAGCACTGGGAGCGCCCGCTCGGTGGCGACGTCGGACGCATCCGCGTGGACACGGGCCGCGCCGGCGAGCAGTACGTCGAGCACCTCGTGGGCACCATCGACGCCCCGCTGACCGGTCTGCGGATCGCGGTCGACTGCGCGAACGGTGCCGCGAGCGACGTGGGTCCGGTCGCGCTGCGGGCCGCGGGGGCCGACGTCGTCGTGATCAACGCGTCGCCCGACGGCCGCAACATCAACGAGAAGTGCGGGTCGACGCACCCCGAGCAGCTGCAGGCGGCGGTCGTCGCGTCGGGCGCCGACCTGGGCGTCGCGTTCGACGGGGACGCCGACCGCTGCCTGGCGGTGGACGCGTCCGGCGTGCTCGTGGACGGCGACCAGATCATGGGGATCCTGGCCCTGGCGATGCGCGACCGCGGCGACCTGGCGGACAACACCCTGGTCACGACGGTGATGAGCAACCTCGGCCTGAAGATCGCGATGCGCGACGCGGGGATCGCGACGGTCCTCACCGCGGTCGGCGACCGGTACGTGCTGGAGGCGATGCGCGCCGGCGGCTACTCGCTCGGCGGCGAGCAGTCGGGGCACATCATCATGGCCGCGCACGCGACCACCGGGGACGGCGTGCTGACCGCACTACAGCTCGCGGCCCGGGTCGCGGCGACCGGCGAGCCGATCGCGAAGCTCGCCAGCATCGTCCGCCGGCTCCCGCAGACGCTCGTCAACGTGCCCGGGGTCGACAAGGGCCGGGCCGACGCCGACGGTCCGCTGCTCGACGCCGTCCGGCTCGCCGAGGCGGGTCTGGGCGACACGGGTCGCGTGCTGCTGCGCCCGTCGGGCACGGAGGACCTCGTGCGCGTCATGGTCGAGGCCGGCACCCAGGCCGAGGCCGACCGGGTCGCGCACGAGCTGGCCGACGTCGTCAAGGAACGGCTGGCACTGTGAGCGCGGCGCACTCCGGCCCCGAGTGGGACCAGGCGCTGCGCGACACCGCGCTGTGGATCATCGAGGCAGGGGCCCAGGGGGTCGCGCCCATCGTCCAGGCCGGGCACCCCGCGCTGCGGGCGGTCGCGACGCCCTACGACGCGCAGCTCTCCGACGAGGAGCTCACGGCGCTGCTCGAGGTCATGCACCGCACCATGCGGGCGGCGCCGGGCGTCGGCCTGGCCGCCCCGCAGCTCGGCCTGCCGCTCGCGATCGCGGTGCTGGAGGACCCGGGCACCCTGTCCGACGAGCACGCGCAGGTGCGCGAGCGCGAGGCCCTGCCGTACCGGGTGCTCGTGAACCCGTCGTACGAGCCGGTCGGCGACGTCCGCTCCTCCTTCTACGAGGGCTGCCTCAGCGTCGTCGGCTACACCGCCGTCGTGGCCCGGGCGCGACAGGTGCACCTGACCGGCCACGACGAGCACGGCGAGGAGGTCGACGAGCTGGTGACCGGCTGGTCGGCTCGGATCGTCCAGCACGAGACCGACCACCTGGGCGGCACGCTCTACCTGGACCGGGCCGAGCTGCGTTCCCTGGCGACGACCGACGGCTTCGGCGCACGCTGGGCTGCGGAGCCGCGGCCGGCGGGCGCGAGCCACGCTCTCGGGTTCCCGCTCGACTGAGGGTCTTCGTGGGTTGACCCCAGGGTAGAACCGGGGGCATCCCCCATGTCGGTGGCGACGGCGCGTGCCTAGCGTTGAGTGCGAGGGCGAGCCGGTCAGGACGCCCCGACGGAGGAGGCGCGCGGTGGTCGAGGCATGGGCCGTGGCCCTGGCGGGGTCGCCGTGGATCTTCCTGGTCGTCTACCTGTTCGCCACGGTCGACGGGTTCTTCCCGCCGATCCCCAGCGAGTCCGTCGTCATCGCGGTCGCCGCGCTCGCGGTCTCGCAGGGACACCCGAACCTGTGGCTCCTCGTCCTCGCGGCCGCGCTCGGTGCGTTCACCGGCGACCAGATCGCCTACCAGCTGGGCACCAAGGTCAAGGTGCACGAGGTCCGCATCTTCCGGTCTGCGCGTGCGCAGGCGGCGATCCGCTGGGCGCAGGACACGCTCGCGCGACGAGGGGCCGCGTTCGTCGTCGCCGCCCGGTACGTACCGGTGGGCCGCGTGGCGGTCAACATGACGGCGGGCGCGGTGCGCTACCCCCGCCGACGGTTCGTCGGGCTCGCCGCGATCGCCTCGGCCTCCTGGGCGGTCTACGCGGCACTGATCGGCATCGGGGCGGGTGCGTGGTTCGGCAGCCACACGATGCTGGGCGTCGCGGTCGGGGTCGTCGGGGGCATCGCGCTCGGCCTCGTCATCGACCGGGTCATGCGGATGGTGCAGGTCAGCGAGAGTCCGACGCCGCCGGCCGTGCCCGCGGAGCCCGAGCGCGAGCTCGTCGGGTCGGCGTCGGGTGCCTCTTGACGGCCAGAGCCGGTCGCTGATGCCGGGCACGTATCGGGGCGGCTTACCGTTGTGGTGAACAACCGGCCGTACCGACGGTCGACGCACACCTCCGGAAGGGGACACAGGTGATCGAGGCATGGGCGCTCGCCCTGGCGGGGTCCCCGTGGATCTTCGTCGTCCTCTACCTGTTCGCCACCATCGACGGGTTCTTCCCGCCGGTCCCCAGCGAGTCGCTGGTGATCGCGCTCGCCGCCCTCGCGATCTCGAGCGGCGAGCCGAACATCTGGCTGGTGATGCTCTTCTCGGCGCTGGGCGCCTTCACAGGGGACCAGATCGCGTACCAGATCGGCACCAAGGTCAAGGTGCGCCAGCTCAGGATCCTCAGCTCGGCGCGCGGGCAGGCCGCGATCGACTGGGCCGAGCACACCCTGGCCAGACGCGGCGCGGCGTTCATCATCGCCGCGCGCTACGTCCCGGTCGGGCGCGTGGCCGTGAACATGACGGCCGGCGCCGTCGCCTACCCGCGGCGTCGGTTCGTCGGGCTCACGGCGCTCGCCGCCGTGACGTGGTCCGCCTACGCCGCCCTGATCGGCATCGGGGCGGGCGCCTGGCTCGGGGACCACATGTTCGTCGCCGTGGCCGTCGGGGTGGCGGGCGGCATCCTGCTGGGCCTCGTCATCGACTGGGTCATGCGCAGGCTGACCCACACGTCCGACGAGCTGCATCCCGACGCCGGGGCGACCGAGCCCGGGACGGCCGCGGCCGTCGACGAGGCTCCGCCGGTGCATCCGGTCACGGGACGCTCACGATCGGACCCCGCGGCCTAACGATCCGGTATCGCTCGGTCACTGCCGTCATGGCTGCCATTACTCTCGAAGAGTGCCGGCGGCGAGGACGGCACTCCCATCTCGTCTGACACCCGTGGGGGTGCGCCGCGGCATGGGTACCGGCGGCGAGGGGGACGGGGCGAGATGGACGTGCGGGCGAGGTGGACGGCAGTCGTCGTGCTGCCCGCCGCCCTGCTCCTCGCCTCGTGCAGCAGCGCAGGACCCAGCGAGCCGACGACGCCGACCGCGGTCGTGGCACCGGCCGCCGACTGCATGTCGCCGGCGGTCCTGAACGACCTGGGCCTCGTCCCGGCGTCCGCCGAGGACGTCGAGCTGAGCCCGACCGCGTCACCCCAGCCCGGCACGGTGCCCGACGGCTTCGTGCCGGTGAGCGTCGTGGTCTGCACCCCGGACGGCTCCCTGCACGACGCCTCGGGGACCTGGCTCGCCCTGACGGCCAGCCATCGCGAGGGTGACCTCGAGCCGCTCGTCGCCGCCCTGCACGAGCCGTCCGCGCGGCGCGGGGGCACGTGCAGCTCCGGTCAGGTCCAAGCGCCCGCCCTGTGGCTCGTCGACGCCCTGGGTCGTGCGCTGCGACCGACCTGGCCGACCGACCGCTGCGGTGAGCCCAGCGCCAAGGTCACCGAGGCCCTCGCGGCGCTCGAGGAGACCGACAACGAGAAGTACCCGGTCCAGGAGACTCCCTAGAGCTTGCGGAGCCGGACGCGCTGGACCGCGTGGTCGGGACCCTTGGTCAGGACGAGGGTGGCGCGGCTGCGCGTCGGCAGGATGTTCTCGAGCAGGTTGGGCGCGTTGATCGAGTCCCAGATCGACTTGGCCCGCTCGGCCGCCTCGTCGTCGCTCAGCGCGGCGAACCGGTGGAAGTACGACTCGGGCCGGGCGAACGCGGTCTCGCGCAGGCGCAGGAACCGTTCGACGTACCACTGGCGCACGTCGCTGGTGCGGGCGTCGACGTAGATGGAGAAGTCGAAGAAGTCGCTGACGGCCAGGTTCGACGGGCCCTCCGACGAGGGTCGGGCCGGCTGCAGGACGTTCAGGCCCTCGACGATCAGGACGTCAGGGCGGCTGACCACGACCTCGCGACCCGGCACGATGTCGTAGGTCAGGTGGTCGTAGACCGGCACCTTGACCTCGGGCCGGCCCGCCTTGACCTGGGAGACGAACCGCAGCAGCGCGCGGCGGTCGTACGACTCCGGGAAGCCCTTGCGCTCCATCAGCCCCCGCCGGGCCAGCTCGGCGTTGGAGTAGAGGAACCCGTCCGTCGTGACCAGCTGCACGCGCGGCGTGGCGGGCCAGCGGGCCAGCAGCTCGCGCAGCAGGCGGGCGGTGGTCGACTTGCCGACGGCGACCGACCCGGCCACCCCGATCACGAACGGGGTGCCGCCGACGTCCTCGCGCAGGAACGTGCTCGACGCCGCGTGCAGGCCGCGGGTCGCCTCGATGTGGAGGTCGAGCAGGCGGGAGATCGGCCGGTAGACGACGTCGACCTCGGCCAGGTCGATGGGGTCGCCCAGCCCGGCGAGCCGTTCGACGTCGGCGTCGGTGAGCGGCAGGGGGGTCGAGGCGGACAGGCGCGCCCACGCGTCGCGATCGAGATCGACGAACGGGGTGGCCAGGCTGAGCGAGGGTGGCACGGGTCGATTGTGCCCGAGAGAGACTGACGGGGCTGCCGCAGCGCCCGAGGATAGACTCCCCGCCATGTGCGGAATCGTCGGGTACGTCGGAAGCCAGGTGGCCAGCGATCGTCCCCTGGACGTGGTGCTCGAGGGTCTGCGGCGGTTGGAGTACCGCGGCTACGACTCCGCGGGCGTCGCGCTGGTGAGCCCGGACGGCCATCTCGCGACCGCCAAGAAGGCCGGAAAGCTGGCCAACCTCGTCGAGGAGCTGGACCTCAACCCGCTCCCGACCTCGACTGCGGCGATCGGCCACACCCGCTGGGCGACGCACGGCGGGCCCACGGACGTGAACGCCCACCCCCACGTCGCCGGCAAGCTCGCGGTGATCCACAACGGCATCGTCGAGAACTTCGCGACGCTCAAGGCCGAGCTGATCGCGCAGGGCGTCGAGTTCCTCTCGGAGACCGACACAGAGGTCGCCGCGCAGCTCATCGCCCGCGCCTATGCGACCTCCGGCGACCTCACCACGGCGATGACCGAGGTGGCGCGGACGCTGCACGGCACGTTCACGCTGCTCGCCGTCCACGAGGACGCGCCGGACGTCGTGGTCGGTGCCCGGCACGACTCGCCGCTCGTCGTCGGCCTGGGGGACGGGGAGAACTTCCTGGGCTCCGACGTCGCCGCGTTCATCTCGCACACGCGCGAGGCTCTCGAGCTCGGGCAGGACCAGGTGGTCACCATCACGCCCGGGGCCGTCGCGGTCACCGGGTTCGACGGGCTGCCCGCGCACGCGCGCCGGTACACCGTCGACTGGGACGCCGCCGCCGCCGAGAAGGGCGGCTTCCGCTCGTTCATGGACAAGGAGATCCACGACCAGCCGCAGGCCGTCGCAGACACCCTCCTGGGTCGCACCGACGCACGCGGTCGCCTGGTCCTCGACGAGGTCCGCATCGAGGAGTCCGTGCTGCGGGCGGTCGACAAGATCGTCGTCGTCGCCTGCGGGACGGCCGCCTACGCCGGGCACGTGGCCAAGTACGCGATCGAGCACTGGTGCCGGATCCCGGTCGAGGTCGAGCTCGCGCACGAGTTCCGCTACCGCGACCCGGTGGTCAACGAGCGCACCCTCGTCGTCGCCGTCTCGCAGTCGGGCGAGACGATGGACACGCTCATGGCCGTGCGGCACGCGCGCGAGCAGGGTGCCAAGGTGCTCGCGCTGGTGAACACCCACGGCTCGACGATCCCGCGCGAGTCCGACGCGGTCCTGTACACGCACGCCGGCCCGGAGATCGCCGTCGCCTCGACGAAGGCGTTCCTCGCGCAGATCACCGCGGCCTACCTGCTGGGCCTCTACCTCGCGCAGCTGCGCGGCAACAAGTACGCCGACGAGGTCGCCGAGATCCTCACCGAGCTGCGCGCGATGCCCGACAAGATCCAGCAGGTCCTCGACCGCGCAGGCCGCGTCCGCGAGATCGCCCGCTGGATGGTGGACACGCAGTCGGTGCTCTTCCTCGGCCGGCACGTCGGGTTCCCGGTGGCCATGGAGGGCGCGCTCAAGCTCAAGGAGCTCGCCTACATCCACGCCGAGGGCTTCGCGGCGGGCGAGCTCAAGCACGGACCGATCGCGCTCATCGAGCCGGGGCAGCCCGTGTTCGTCGTGGTGCCGTCGCCGCGCGGCCGCGACTCGCTGCACTCCAAGGTCGTCTCCAACATCCAGGAGATCCGCGCCCGCGGCGCCCGCACGCTCGTGATCGCCGAGGACGGCGACGAGGCCGTGCTCCCGTACGCCGACGAGGTGTTCTACGTGCCGCAGTCGCCGACCCTGCTCGCCCCGTTGCTGGCAGTCGTGCCGCTGCAGATCTTCGCCTGCGAGCTGGCCAGCGCCAAGGGCCTCGACGTCGACCAGCCGCGCAACCTCGCGAAGTCCGTGACCGTCGAGTGATCGTCGGTGTCGGCATCGACGTCGTCGACGTCGCGCGGTTCGTCGCGACGCTGCACCGCGTCCCCGCCCTGCGCGACAAGCTCTTCACGCCCGAGGAGCGCGAGATGCCGGAGACGTCGCTCGCCGCGCGGTTCGCCGCCAAGGAGGCGATCGCCAAGGCCCTCGGCGCGCCGGGCGGCATGAGCTGGCAGGACGCGACCGTCCGCCGGATCTCCGGCGCGCAGCCGGTCGTCGAGGTGGTCGGCACCGTCGCCGCCGCGGCGGCCGCGGCCGGCGTCGACCGGTTCCACCTGTCGATCTCGCACGACGCGGGCATCGCGTCGGCGGTCGTCGTCGCCGAGCGCGACTGAGCCCCTAGCGCAGGGCCGGGATGACCTGCTGCTCGAAGAGCTCGATGCCCGAGCGGTCGTAGGCGGCCTCGAGGAAGTACGTGATCGCGTAGCCGAGGCCCAGGTCCTTCAGGGCGTTCAGCTTCTCGACGATCTGCTCCGGCGTCCCGACCAGCGGTCCGTTGCGCAGGTTCTCGGCCTCCTCGGCCGCCTTCTCCGGGACCGTGTTCGACAGGTGCTCCTCCGCCCAGGCGACGCGGTCGTCGACGTCGGCCTCGGTCTCGCCGATGACCACGTTGTAGTTGGCCGACCGCGTGATCTCCTCGAACGGCCGCCCGATCTCGGCGCAGTGCCTGCGCAGGACGTCGGACTTGTGCGCGAACCCCTCGGGCGAGCCGTCGAAGTTCGTGTACTGCGCGTGCTCCGCGGCGATGCGCAGGGTCTTCTGCTCGCCGCCGCCCGCGATCCACAGGGGCGGGCCGTCCAGCTGGAGGGGGAGTGGGGACAGCTGCGCGCCGTTGACCTGGTAGTAGCGGCCGTCGAGGGTCGCGGTGCCGTTGGTCCACAGCTGCTTGAAGATCTGCACGCCCTCGTCGAGCATGCCGATCCGCTCGCCCGCCCGCGGGAAGCCGTACCCGTACGCGCGCCACTCGTGCTCGTACCAGCCGGCCCCGATGCCCATCTCGACGCGGCCGCCGGAGATCACGTCGGCGGTCGTGGCGACCTTCGCCAGGTAGGCCGGGTTCCGGTAGGCCATGCACGTGCACATCTGTCCGAGGCGCACGCGGCTGGTCGACGCCGCGAAGGCGTTCATCAGGCTCCAGGCCTCGTGCACCGCCTCGCCGTTGGGCGGCTGGGGCACCGAGTGGAAGTGGTCGTAGACCCAGATGGACTCGTACGCGTCGCCCTCGTCGGCGTGGCGCGCGAGCCCGTTCATCACCGCCCAGTGGTCGCGGGGCTCGATGCCCGTGAGGTCCTGTCGCCAGCCTTGGGGGATGAAGAGTCCGAAGCGCATGGTCGGCACGTTACCCACCTGCGGCTCGCCCCGCCTGCGCGGACCAGACAGGATGGGCATGTGCTGGAGTCGTGGACGTCGTCGCAGGTCCGAGCCGCCGAGGCTCCGCTCCTGGATGCGGGGGAGCCGCTCATGGAGCGGGCCGCGTTCGCGCTGCACGTGCACGTGGCCGCAGCCCTGCGCGAGCGGCGCGGACGGGTCGGCGGTGCGCGGGTGCTCGTCCTGGCGGGGTCCGGCAACAACGGGGGTGACGCCCTGTACGCCGGGGCCCTGCTGGCCCGGCGCGGGGTCGAGGTGCGCGCCGTGCTGGTCGGTGAGCGCGTGCACCAGGGCGGTCTCGCCGCGCTGACGGCCGCCGGGGGCCGGGTCGTCGACGACCCGTGGGCGGCGGACCTCGTCCTCGACGGGCTCGTCGGCATCGGCGGAGACGGGTCGGGGCTGCGAGGCCGGGCGGCCGAGATCGTCCACGGCCTCGTCGGCGACCCGTTCGTCGTCGCGGTCGACGTCCCCTCGGGCATCGGCGTGGACGACGGCACCGCGACCGGCACGGTGCTCGACGCCGACCTGACGGTGACGTTCGGCGGTGCGAAGCCCGGGCTGCTCCTGCCGCCCGCGGCCCTGCACGCGGGGCAGGTCGAGGTGGTCGACATCGGCCTGGACCTCGGCGACGCACCCGCCGTCGTCCGGCTGCAGGACGCCGACGCGGCCGGGCTGTGGCCCGTACCGACGGCGGACGCGCACAAGTACACGCGCGGCGTGGTGGGCGTCGTGGCCGGGTCCCGCGCGTACCCGGGTGCGGCGATCCTCGCGACGAGGTCCGCGCTGCGGGCGGGCGTCGGTATGGTCCGCTACCTCGGCGACGTCGGGGAGCTCGTCGTCGCGACGAACCCCGAGGTCGTCGTCGGCAACGGACGGGTCCAGGCGTGGGTGTTCGGTCCCGGGGTCTCCACCGACGACGCGAGCCAGCGGCGCCGCATCCAGTACGCGTTCGAGCACGTGCTGACCGGCGGCGAGCCCGCGGTGATCGACGCGGGCGCGCTCGAGCTGCTGCCCGAGCGGGTGGGCCCGCACGCCGTGCTCACCCCGCACGCCGGTGAGCTGGCCACGCTGCTCACGGCGCGCGGTGAGACCGTCGACCGCGCGGCCATCGAGCGCGAGCCGTTGCGCTGGGCGCGACGGACCCATGACCTCACGGGAGCGACGGTCCTGCTCAAGGGACCGGTGACGCTCGTCGTCGGCGCGCACGGCGCCACCTACGCGCAGGCCGACGCGCCCGCGTGGCTCGCGACCGCCGGCGCGGGAGACGTCCTCGCCGGACTGCTGGGGGCCCTCCTGGCGGCCCGCGTCGAGGCGATCCACGAGGACCCGACCCTCGTGGCCGCGCTCGCGGCGACCGCAGCTCTCGTGCACGGCCGCGCGGCGCACCGGGCCAACCCGGGCGGCCCGATCTCGGCCACCGCCGTGGCCGAGGCGATCCCCGGCACCGTCGCGGCGCTGGTCGACGGTTCGTGAACGACGAGATCCGCGCCCGGCTGGACGCGCTGCTGGCCACGGGCGAGCGCCGGATCCTCGGGATCGTGGGAGCGCCGGGCGCCGGGAAGTCCACCCTCGCCGCGCAGGTGGTCCAGGTCGCCGGTCCGCGCGCCGTCGTCGTGCCCATGGACGGCTTCCACCTGGCGCAGACCGAGCTCGAGCGCATCGGTCGCGCCGACCGCAAGGGGGCGCCCGACACGTTCGACGCGGCCGGCTACGTGGCCCTGCTGCGGCGGCTGCGCTCGGAGCCCGGCATCGTCTACGCCCCGGAGTACCGCCGCGACCTGCGCAACCCCGTCGCCGGCGCGATCGCGGTGCCGCCGGACGTCCCGCTCGTGGTCACGGAGGGCAACTACCTGCTTCTCGACGAGCACGGGTTCGGGCCCGTCGCCGGGCTGCTCGACGAGTCGTGGTTCGTGGCGCTGCCCGACGACGTGCGGCTCGCCCGGCTCGTGGCCCGGCACGAGGCGTTCGGGAAGTCGCCCGAGGCGGCGCGTGCGTGGTCCTACGGTCCCGACGAGGTGAACGCCCGGCTCGTCGCCGCGACGGCGCACCGTGCGTCCCTGCGCGTCGAGGTGCGGTGAGCGGCAGTGCGAGACTGGACGCCGTGAGCCAGTTCCCCGCGCGCGCCGTCGTCGACCTCGCCGCGATCCGCGGAAACGTGGCGTCGCTGGCCGCGCACGCCCCGACCGCGCAGGTCATGGCCGTGGTGAAGGCCGACGCGTACGGTCACGGGCTGGTCCCCTCCGCGCGGGCTGCCGTCGCCGGTGGGGCGTCCTGGCTCGGCGCCGCGCAGGTGGCCGAGGCGCTCGAGCTGCGTCGCGCCGGGATCGCCGGCCCGCGCATCCTCGCCTGGCTCTACGCCCCGGGTGCGCCGCTGCACGACGCCATCGAGGCCGACATCGACCTCACGGTGTCCGCGGCGTGGGCGCTCGACGAGGTGGCGGCCGCGGCGCGCGCCGTCGGTCAGACCGCGCGGGTCCAGCTCAAGGTGGACACCGGGTTGAGCCGCAACGGCCTGACGCCGGCCGACCTGGCGGACCTCCTGCCTGCCGCGCAGCGCCTGGAGGCCGAGGGGGCGATCGACGTCGTCGGGCTGTGGTCGCACCTCGCGATCGCCGACGAGCCGACCCACCCGACGGTCGCGCTGCAGGCGGAGGTGTTCGCGGACGCGCTCCAGGTCGTCGAGGGTGCCGGAGTGCGGCTCGAGGTGCGCCACCTGGCCAACTCCGCCGCGACCCTGACCAGCCCCGCGACCCACTACGACCTGGTCCGGCCCGGGATCGCCACCTACGGCCTCTCGCCGGTGCCGCAGCTCGGCGGCCCGGAGGAGTTCGGTCTGGTGCCGGCCATGACCGTCGAGGCCGAGCTGGCCAACGTCAAGCGTGTACAGGCCGGCACCGGCGTCTCGTACGGACATCTGTACGTCACCCGGCAGGACACCGTGCTCGGCCTCGTCCCGCTCGGGTACGCCGACGGGGTGCCCCGGCATGCGTCGGGCGGGCAGGACCGCCCCGGCGGGCCGGTCCTGGTCGGTGGCCGGACGGTCGGCATCGCCGGGCGCGTCTGCATGGATCAGTTCGTGCTCGACCTCGGGCCCGATGCCTCCGAGCGGGCGGGCGACACGGTCGAGCTGTTTGGTACGGGGGCCGACGGTGGCCCGACGGCCGAGGACTGGGCCCGGGTGGCTGGGACGATCTCCTACGAGATCGTGACGCGACTGGGCGCACGCGTGCCGCGCGTGCACGTGGACGGGGAGTCGACGACGGGGGACGGTGCATGACGCAGGTACGACTCCCGGACGCGGAGGCCACCCGGGCGTTCGGCCGGGCGCTCGCGGGCGTGCTGCGCGCGGGCGACCTGGTGGTGCTCACGGGCGACCTGGGCGCCGGCAAGACGACGCTCACGCAGGGCATCGGTGCCGGGCTGTCGGTGCGCGGGCAGGTCGCGTCGCCGACGTTCGTGATCGCGCGCGTGCACCCGTCGCTGCAGGACGGGCCCCCGCTCGTGCATGTCGACGCCTACCGGCTGGGATCACTCGACGAGGTGGACGCGCTCGACCTCGACGCGAGCCTGGACGAGGCGGTGACGGTGGTCGAGTGGGGCGAGGGCTGGGTCGAGGGGCTGACCGAGGACCGCCTGGAGATCACGCTGCAGCGGCCGCGCGGTGGAACGTTGGAGAACCTCGACGACGCGGCGACAGGGGAGCGCATCGTGACGCTGAAGCCGGTCGGCGCCCGCTGGGCGGACGTGACCCTGCCCGGTTCGATGGCAGGCTGAGACCGTGCCCGTCCTCGCCCTCGACACCTCCGCCGCTGTCGCCGTCAGCCTGACCGACGACACCGGGGTCCTGCTCGCCGCCCGGTCCGACCAGCAGCAGCGGCACCACGCCGAGCTGCTCACCCCGATGATCGCCGCGGTGCTCGCGGACGCCGGGGTGGACCGCCGCGAGCTGACCTCCGTGGTCGTCGGCACCGGCCCCGCGCCCTTCACGGGCCTGCGCGTCGGGCTCGTGACCGCGCGCACGCTCGGCCTGGCCCTCGGCATCCCCGCCCGTGGCGTGCCCAGCCTCGACGCGATCGCGGCGGCAGCGTCGCGGACCCTGCCCGAGGGGACCGACGTCGTGGTCGCGACCGACGCCCGTCGTCGCGAGGTCTACTGGTCGTCGTACCGGCTCGCCGGCCCCGGGCGGATCGAGGTGCTCGTCCCGCCGTCGGTCGGGGCCGCCGCCGACGTCGTCCTCAACGGCGCGCTGGTGATCGGCCGTGGCGGATCCCTGTACGCGGACGTGTTCGCTCCGCCGGTCGACGGCCCGGTGGTCGCGCCGGTCGGTGCGGTCGCGCTGCAGCCCGCGCTCGACGGTCTGCTCGACCCCGACCCCGCGGAGCTGGCCCGCCTGTCGCTCCAGCGGGCCGACGAGGTCCTCGACACCGAGCCCCTGTACCTGCGCCGCCCGGACGCCGTGCCGCAGGCGGCCCGCAAGCGCGTGCTCGGATGACCACCCTCGTCCGGCCGCTGACCCACGACGACCTGCCCACGCTCGAGCGGCTTGAGGGCGAGCTGTTCGGCGCCGCGGCGTGGTCGCCCGAGGGGCTGGCCGACGAGCTCGTCGGACCCGGTCGGTGGTACGTGGGCGTCGAGCAGGACGGCGACCTGGTCGGGTACGCGGGTCTGTGGTTCGACGGCTACGACGCGCAGGTCATGACCATCGGCACCGAGGAGCGGTTCCAGGGCCGCGGGCTCGCCCGGCTCATGCTCGACAACCTCCTGGCGCGGGCGCGCGAGGTCGGTGCCGCCGTGGTCCTGCTCGAGGTCCGGGTCGACAACGAGCCGGCCATCCACCTGTACGAGAGCGTCGGGTTCGAGCGGCTGGGCAAGCGCCGCGCCTACTACCAGCCGGGAAACATCGACGCGTGGACCATGCGACTGGATCTGCGCGAGGGGGCCTCATGACCGACAGGGACAACGTGCTCGTCACGGCCGAGGCGTTGGAGGCGGAGCTGGCGGGGCCGAGACGCCCGGTGCTGCTCGACGTTCGCTGGGCGCTCGGCCAGACCGACGGCCACGAGCGCTACCTCGCGGGCCACCTGCCGGGTGCGGTCTACGTCGACCTGGAGACCGAGCTCGCGGACCCGCCGACCGCTCGCGACGGACGCCATCCGCTCCCGTCGGACCTGCAGTCGTCCGCGCGCCGCTGGGGCGTCACCGCGGACCGCCCGGTCGTCGCCTACGACGCGGTCGGCGGCATGTCCGCGGCGCGCGTCTGGTGGCTCCTGCGGTGGGCCGGACTGCACGACGTCCGGCTGCTCGACGGCGGCCTCGGCGCGTGGACGGGACCGCTCGAGCCCGGCGAGGTCACGCCGCCGCCGAGCGACGTCGTCCTGTCCGGTGGCGCCCTCGAGACGATCGACGCCGATGCCGCCGCCGGCTGGGTGGGCTCGCTGCTCGACGCGCGTGCCGCCGAGCGGTTCCGTGGCGAGGTCGAGCCGGTGGACCCGCGGGCCGGCCACATCCCGGGTGCGCTCTCGTTCCCGACGGCGTGGCTGCTCGAGGCGGACGGCACGTTCCTGAGCACCGAGGCGCTGCGCGACAGGTTCGCGTCGCTGGACGGTCCGGTCGCCGTCTACTGCGGCTCCGGCGTCACCGCGGCGCACGAGGTCGCCGCGCTCGCGACGATCGGCATCGATGCCGCGCTCTACCCGGGCTCGTGGTCGCAGTGGTCGAACGACCCGGACAGGCCGGTAGCGACCGGGGCATGACGAAGGCCGCGACCAGGGGAGATCGCGGCCTTCGTCGGAACGGGGTGGGTCAGACCGTCTTGGCGATCTGGTTGTAGCTGAGGCGCTCGCCGCGCGGGCGGTGCGTCCCGGTGCCCTCGACGTTGCCGACGTTGATGACGAACAGAGACTTCCAGCCGCTGTCGCCGAAGAACTCGGCGTCGACGCTCGGGAAGTCGAGGCCGGCCATCGGGCCCGCGCCGAGACCGGCGGCGCGCAGGCCGACGATCAGGTAGCCGGCCTGGATCAGCGCGCTGGTGCGGGCCATCTGGTCGCGCGTCTCGGGCTGGCCCTCGAGGACGTCCTTGAACGCCGCGGCGTGGGGCGCCAGCGTCGGGAGGTGCTCGTGGAAGCCGGTGTCCGCCGCGACGACGAGCGTGACCGGGGCGGCGAGCACGCGCTCGCGGTTGCCCTCGCTCATCAGGGCCGCGAGGCGCTCACGGGCCTCGGGCGTGCGCACGACGAGCAGGCGCAGCGGCAGCGTGTTCATCGCCGTCGGGCCCCACTTCACCAGGTCGTAGACCGAGGCGAGCTGCTCGTCGGTGACCTCGCCCGGGACGAACTCGGCAACGGTGCGTGCCTCGCGGAAGAGGAGGTCGGCGACGTCGTCGGCAACAGCCAGCGCGGGCGTCGGGAAGTCGAGGCCGTCAAGAACGGTGGTGTCTGTGGTCATATCTGATTGAAGCATCAACTACTCACGGTTGTTCCGGGCGACGGGGTGAGGCGCGTCACGTCGTCGGCCCCACCTAAACTAGGCCGCATGGCTGACCCCCTCGTGCTCGGGATCGAGACGTCCTGCGACGAGACCGGCGTCGCCCTCGTCCGTGGCCTCGACCTCCTCGTCGACTCCGTCGCCAGCTCGGTGGACGAGCACGCGCGGTTCGGCGGGATCATCCCGGAGATCGCCTCGCGGGCCCACCTGGAGGCCATGGTCCCGACGATAGAGCGCGCTCTGGCCACGGCCGACGTGTCGCTCGGCGAGGTGGACGCCATCGCGGTGACTGCCGGCCCGGGACTCGTCGGACCCCTGACCGTCGGGGCGTCAGCCGCCAAGGCGCTGGCTCTCGCGCTGGACAAGCCGCTCTACGGGGTCAACCACGTCATCGGGCACGCCGTGGTCGACGAGCTCGTCGACGGCGCGTTCCCGGACCGGGTGATGGCGCTGGTGGTCTCGGGTGGCCACTCCAGCCTGCTGCTCATCGACGACACCGTGAACGTCACCGAGCTCGGCTCGACGCTCGACGACGCCGCAGGGGAGGCCTTCGACAAGGTCGGCCGGCTGCTGGGCCTGCCCTACCCGGGCGGTCCGCACATCGACCGGCTGGCGCGGGAGGGCGACCCCACCGCGATTCGGTTCCCGCGCGGGCTCACGGCGCCCAAGGACCAGGCCGCCCATGCGGCGGACTTCTCGTTCTCGGGTCTGAAGACCGCCGTCGCCCGCTGGGTCGAGGCCCGCCAGGACGCCGGCGAGGACATCCCGCTCAACGACGTCGCGGCCTCGTTCGCGGAGGCCGTGGCCGACGTGCTCACGGCCAAGACGATCGCGGCCGCGAAGAAGCACGGCATCGACACCCTCGTGATCGGCGGCGGGTTCTCGGCGAACTCGCAGCTGCGCGACATGGCGGCCAAGCGGTGCGCCGAGGCGGGCATCGTGCTGCGCATCCCGCCCATCCGGTACTGCACCGACAACGGCGCGATGATCGCCGCCCTCGGGTCAGCCGTCGTGCGCCGCGGCCTGCCGCCGTCGCCGCTGGACCTGCCGGTCGACTCGTCGATGCCGCTCACGCAGGTGCTCGTCTAGAGCGGACGTCCGGCCTTCAGCTCGGCGACCAGCGAGCGGACCACCGCGTCGAGCTCGCCGGCGTGACGCCGGGCGACCGCGCGCTGCCGCTGGTAGGACGCGCCGCGGCGCAGGATGACGCGCACCTGCTCGAGCTCGGCCTCGCAGCCGAGGCGTGCGGCCACCGGCGCCAGCTCGACCAGCCACCGGCCGATCGCGTCCGTGACCAGCTCCTCGTCGCCGGCCGCGTTCGTGATGATGATCGCGTCCATGCCGTAGCGCGCCGAGCGCCACTTGTTCTCCTGCGCGAACCACGGCGGCAGGGTCGGCAGCGTGTCGCCGCGGTCGAGCAGCGTGGAGAAGTGCTCGACGAAGCAGTGCGTCAGCGCCGAGATCGCCCCGACCTCGAGGAGGTTGGAGGCTCCGTCGGCGATCCGCATCTCGAGGGTCCCGAACCGCGGCGAGGGCCGGACGTCCCAGCGGACCTCGTCGAACTGGTCGATCACGCCCGTGTGCATCATGTCGCCGATGTACTGCTCGAGCTGCGCCCAGTCGTCGAACCCGAACGGCAGGCCCGCGGTGGGCAGCTGTTGGAAGAGCAGCGCGCGGTTCGAGGCGTACCCGGTGTCCTTGCCGCCCCAGAACGGCGACGACGCCGACAGCGACTGGATGTGCGCGAACACCGTGAGCATCGCGCGGGAGATCGGGAGCACCTTGGCGCGGTCCTCGACGCCCACGTGCACGTGCACGCCGTAGATGAGCATCTGCCGGCCCCACCACTGCGTCCGGTCGATGAGGGTGGCGTAGCGCTGCTTGTCGGTGACGCGCTGCTGGGACCACTGTGCGAACGGGTGGGTCCCGCTGCCCATGAGCTCGATCCGCAGCGGCTGCGCGGCCTCGCCGACGATGTCGAGGGCGCGCTGCAGGTCGGCGACGGCCTCGGCCACGACCGTGCACTTCCCCGACCGCAGCTCGACGGTGTTGAGCAGCAGCTCCTGCGTGATCAGCGGGTGCTCGCCGCCGTCGGCGGGACGGACGGCGGCCAGGATCGTCTCGGCCGCCTGGCGCAGGTCGCCGGAGTCGGCGTCGACGAGTGCGACCTCCCACTCGATCCCGACGGTGGACCGTTCGGAGTGCGCGAACGGCAGCGTGACGGGCGCGGCCATCAGGCGGCCTCGACCACGAGCACCTGCTGGCTGCCCGCGACGCGCGTCAGGACGATGGTCGCGAAGGCGCTGCCGCGCAGGTCGAGCTGGCGTCGCAGCTGCTCCGGCACGACGGCGGTGCCGCGCTTCTTGATCGTCAGCCTCCCGACGTCCCGCTCCCGCAGGTACGTCTTGAGCCGCTTGAGCCCGAACGGCATGGTGTCGAGCACGCGGTAGGCCGTCGCGGTCGGCACGGGCGTCAGGACGTCGGAGGTCACGTAGGCGATCGTGGGGTCCACCAGCCGCCCGCGCACCTGGTCGGCCAGCTCGCCCACCAGTCCCGCCCGGATCACCGCGCCGTCGGGCTCGTAGAGGTACGCGCCGACCTCACCGGACGGCGGCCGGTAGATGCCGTCCGGGTTGCTCGCCAGGATCGTGTGCGCCTGCCCGTCGCGGAGCACCAGCGCGGACCGTCCCGGCCCCTCGGGCGCCAGCGGACCGAACCACAGCCCGAGCTCGACGACGTCGCCGTCCACGGACACCCACTGCGCGTGCGCGTCCATCGGCAGGGCGGAGTGGGGGATGCCCGGTCCGAGCTTGAGCCCGAGCGCGGGCACCCTCTCGCGCAGCTCGAGCACCCTGTCCAACGCCGGCTCGTAGGCCGAGGGGTCGAACACCCGGCTTCCCGACGAGGTCCGGCGGGCCGGGTCGGCGTACACGCCGTCGACACCCTCGCCCTCGAGGTCCAGCGCGAGACCGTCCCCGTGGCGCACCTCGGCGTCGGGGAAGTGCCGCAGGTTCACGGTCGCGATCGCCGCGGTCGCCTCGTCCACGTCCGTGGCCAGCACCCGCAGCCCGATGCCGGCGAAGGCCATCGCGTCCGCGCCGATCCCGCACGTGAGGTCCGCGACGCGCGTGCTGCCGGCGTCCCGGTACCGCCGGGCGTGGTGCGCGGCGACGTTCAGGCGGGTGGCCTGCTCCAGCCCGGCGACCGTGAACAGCATCCCGCCGGCGAAGTCGCCGAACTTGGTCGTCGCCTTGGCCCGCAGGCGCGACTGCGTCAGCGCCGCCGCGACGAGCACGGGGTCGAGGCCCTCCTCCTTGAGGCGGGTCGAGAGCGCCATCGTGCGGGACTCGTCGTAGGGCGGCAACGCCGACAGCAGAGCCCAGCCGGTGGGGCTGAGGAGCTGGGAGAGGCCCTCGGAGTCCATGCCGCCGATCCTTGCACGGCGGGACTGTTCGCTGTCGGCAGTTGGCACTCGCCTTGACCGAGTGCTAACGCCTTCCTAGAGTGAGGAGCTGGCACTCTCCCCGTGAGTGTGCCAACGGCGCTCCTGGCCCCGGCACCCGCGACGACGGTGGCCCGACAGCGCTCTTCGGACTCACGAACTACTCACATGCGAAGGGGAGGTCCGCTGTGTCGGTCTCCATCAAGCCCCTCGAGGACCGGATCGTCGTCAAGACGCTCGAGGCAGAGACGACGACCGCTTCCGGTCTCGTCATCCCGGACAGCGCCAAGGAGAAGCCCCAGGAGGGCGAGGTCCTGGCGGTCGGCCCCGGCCGTGTCGACGACAACGGCAACCGGGTCCCGCTCGACGTCGCCGTCGGCGACAAGGTGATCTACTCCAAGTACGGCGGTACCGAGGTCAAGTACGCGGGCGAGGAGCTCCTCATCCTCTCGGCCCGCGACATCCTGGCCGTCGTGGTCAAGTGATCTGACGCACCTCGTAGCACGGCCCCCTCGGTCCTCGGACCGAGGGGGCCGTTCTCGTTGCCGGCCCGGACACGCGAGACCCCTCCGCGATCGCCGTTGATCGCCGGAGGGGTCTCGTGGACGTCAGGTCTCAGCCGACGCGCGTCCTGCGGCTGCGCTGAGCGAGGACGGCGGTGCGCTCGTCCTCCGACAGCCCGCCCCACACGCCGTAGGGCTCGCGCACCGTGAGCGACTGCTCGCGGCACTCCTTGATGACGGGGCAGGTGGCGCAGATGGCCTTGGCGGCCTCGGCGCGGCGGCGTCGCGCAGATCCACGCTCGCCCTCAGGGTGGAAGAACAGGTCCTGGTCTGCGTCACGGCACGCGCCCTCGAACTGCCACTCCCACAGATCCATCACAGGTCCGGGGAGTCGGGAGATCTCGGCCATGGTTTCCTCCTCAGTCGCTCCATCACAGGCCGCGGATCGGCGGCTGTGCCGGAAGTTCGTGATGTACGGGTTGCCGTGGGGTGTGCCCCACGGGATGACGCGTTGGGGAGGACGTTACAACCGCTTCAAGAGTTGTTCAAGACCGGTTCGGCCCGCCATTCGATGAAGCGATTGGCCGCGTTACCGCAGGTAGTCGATCCGTGTCCAGAGGTTCCCCCGGACGAACTTCGCGGCTCGGACTGGCACAATCGCGCCATGGTCATGTCTGGTGACGACGAGCCGCAGGCTGCCCACGCGCCCGCGCTCGCCGTCGCGGCCGTGGCCCGGCGCCTGGGCGTCGCACCTGCCACCCTGCGCACCTGGGACCGTCGCTACGGGCTCGGCCCGTCCGAGCACTCGGCCGGCGCGCACCGGCGGTACTCGTCGACGGACGTCGAGCGGCTGCTCGTCATGCGGCGCCTGACGCTCGACGGCGTCGCCCCCGCGGAGTCGGCCCGGATCGCGCTGGCCACCGACGTCGCCGCGCCCGCGGAGGTGCGCCCGCCGACCGAGCGGACGCCGACGGCCGTCGTCGACGCGGCGCTCGCCGGCGACCTGGCCGCCTGCGCACGGGTCCTGGCCCTCTCGCCCGACGCCGACGTCCTGGCGTGGTGGAATGTCCTGGTCGAGCCCGCGCTCGACGCGCTCGCCCGCCGGACGGTCGTGGACCCCCCGGGCGTCGACGCGACCGCGACCGTGCACGCCGCCGCCCTCGCCGCCCTCCGCGACCGCACCGCCCCGTTCGAGGGGGCGCGCCGGCCGGTCGTGCTGGTGCTCGTCGTGCCGCGCGAACCGCGTCCGCTCGTCGCCCACGCCGTGGCCGGCGCCCTCGCGTCGCACGGCGTCGACGCGCGGATCGTCGGCGGACCCGGTGGCGTCCACCACGCGTTCGAGCTCGTCGCGATGACCCGCACGCGCGCCGTCGTCACGATCGGCGAGGGGCACCAGGTGGACCTCGAGGTCGTCGAGCGGATAGCCGAGCAGCACGCCGAGCTGCCGCAGTTCGTCATGGTGCCCGACCGGGCCTCCGCGTCCGTCCCGCTGGGGCGGTCGGTGCACCGCGCACACTCCTTCACGGGGCTGGTGCACGAGGTCCTGGCCGTCACGAGCCGTCCCAGCGAGGGTGTCGCGACCCCCGACCTGTAGGTCCCCCGGGGGTGTGATCAGCCATTTCACCCGCTCTATCGGGTGAGACATTCTGCGCTTGCGACGCATCGTCGGACGATTGCCCGCGCCGTGGTCCGCGTCGGTTGCCGGGAGAACTAACGTCACTCGTCCGGGCGACCGATACACGACAGGTGCCCCGCGTGGGGCCCGAGAGGGGATCAACATGGCAGGAGTCGTGGTGTGTCACGGCTCGGCAGTCGTGCGCGAGCGGCTGGTAGTGACATCGATCGGTGTGCCGGCGCTCGGACCTGTGCGTGCGGCCGCCACCGTCGACGAGCTGCTGAGCCTCGCGCGTCGGATGCCGCCGACCGTCGTGCTCCTGGACGCCCACCTGGGTGCGCCGGGTGCGATCGAGGCGATCCGCCGTCTGCGCGCCGTCGCCCCCTCCGCCGCGATCGTGCTCCTCGCCGTCCCGGACGACACCGTGGCGCTCGACCGGGCGCTCGCGCTCGGCGCCCGCGGGTTCCTCGCACCGGACGTCGGCCGCGCCGAGCTGTCCGCCGTCGCCGCCCACGTGCTCGCCAGCCCCGCGCTGCCGGTCCCGTCCGGCGCCCGGACCTCGACCGTCGACGTGCCCAGCCAGGCCAGCTTCGCGCAGCGCTCCGGCTCCGGTGAGGGACGCGTCTCGTCGGCCGTCCCCACGGACGCGGCAAACGCAGCACCGGTCGCCGGCCCGACCTCGGGTGCGATCGCCGGTGTGCCGCTGACCAAGCGCGAGATCGAGGTGCTGGTCGGCATGAGCAACGGACGCTCCAACGCCCAGATCGGTGCCGAGCTCTACCTCTCCGAGGACACGGTCAAGACCCACGCGCGTCGCCTGTTCCGCAAGCTGGGCGCGAACGACCGCGCTCAGGCGGTCGCGATCGGCCTGCGCCGGGGTCTCATCCAGTAACGCGGGATCCGGCACGCGCTCGCGCGCGCGTATCCTGAGCCAATGACGGAGCCAACGCCAGCCGACCCGTTCGCCCGGATCGGGCTGACCTACGACGACGTGCTCCTCCTCCCGGGGGAGACCGACGTGATCCCGAGCGAGGTGAACACCACCTCGCGCCTCACGCGGGAGATCTCCGTGCGCGTGCCGCTGCTGTCGGCCGCCATGGACACCGTCACCGAGTCGCGCATGGCGATCGCCATGGCGCGCCAGGGTGGCATCGGGATCCTGCACCGCAACCTGTCGATCGAGGACCAGGCGCACCAGGTCGACCTGGTCAAGCGCTCGGAGTCCGGCATGATCACGGACCCGGTGACGGTCTCGCCCGAGGCGACGCTGGCCGAGCTGGACGCCCTGTGCGGCACCTACCGCGTGTCCGGCCTCCCGGTGGTCGCGCCGGACGGGCTGCTCCTGGGCATCATCACCAACCGTGACCTGCGGTTCGTCCCGCCGGGCGAGTTCGAGAAGCTCCGCGTGCGCGAGATCATGACGGCGATGCCGCTGGTCACGGCCCCGGTCGGCATCGCGCGCGACGACGCTGCCGCGCTGCTCGCCAAGCACAAGATCGAGAAGCTCCCGCTGGTCGACGACTCGGGCATCCTGCGCGGCCTGATCACCGTCAAGGACTTCGTGAAGTCCGAGCAGTACCCCGACGCGACGAAGGACGGGGAGGGCCGGCTCGTCGTCGGTGCCGCCGTCGGGTTCTTCGGCGACGCGTGGGACCGCGTGACGGCGCTGGTCGAGGCCGGGGTGGACGTGCTCGTCGTCGACACGGCCAACGGCCACGCCCGCCTGATGCTCGACATGGTCCGCCGCATCAAGGGCGACCCCGGCACCAGGCACGTGCAGGTCATCGGCGGCAACATCGCGACCCGTGAGGGTGCCCAGGCGCTCGTCGACGCGGGTGTCGACGCCGTCAAGGTCGGCGTCGGTCCGGGCTCCATCTGCACCACGCGCGTCGTCGCCGGCGTCGGCGTCCCGCAGATCACCGCGATCTACGACGCGTCGCTGGCCGCCAAGCCCGCCGGCGTCCCGGTCATCGGCGACGGCGGCCTGCAGTACTCCGGTGACATCGCCAAGGCCCTCGTCGCCGGCGCGGACACCGTGATGCTCGGCGGTCTGCTGGCCGGCTGCGACGAGTCGCCCGGCGACCTCGTCTTCGTCAACGGCAAGCAGTTCAAGCGCTACCGCGGCATGGCGTCGCTGGGGGCCATGCAGTCGCGCGGCGACCGTCGCTCGTACTCCAAGGACCGCTATTTCCAGGGCGACCTGTCCGACGACGAGATCATCACCGAGGGCATCGAGGGCCAGGTCCCGTACCGCGGCCCGCTCGCGGCCGTCGCGCACCAGCTGATCGGTGGCCTGCACCAGTCGATGTTCTACGTCGGCGCTCGTACCGTCCCCGAGCTGCAGACCCGCGGCAAGTTCATCCGGATCACGCCGGCGGGGCTCAAGGAGTCGCACCCGCACGACGTCCAGATGGTCTCCGAGGCGCCGAACTACTCCGGCCGCTGACCTCGTTGGATCCCGCGGACTTCTACACGGGCCTGGTCGCGGAGCTCTACTCGCCGCTGCGGTCGTACTCGCCGTCGCCGCAGTCCTACGTCGCGTTCGTCGCCTCGAGCGGTGAGCCCGGACTGGAGCTCGGCTGCGGCGACGGCGACCCCTTGCTCGCGCTGCGCGCCCTCGGGCTGGACGTCGACGGCGTCGACTCGTCGGCGGACATGTTGGACCGGCTGCGCTCGCGCGCGGCCGGCCTCGACGTGTCGGTGTTCCAGCAGCGGTTCGAGGAACTCGACCTGCCTCGGCGGTACCGGTCGATCTTCCTGGCCGGTGCGACGTTCAACCTCCTGCCGTCCGACGAGGCCGCCCTCGCCGCGCTCACGGGCATCCGTGCCCACCTCCTGCCCGAAGGCACCGCGGCGATCCCGCTGTGGATCCCGCCGCCCTCCGGCCGGGTCGGAGAGCTCCGCTCGGAGGTCGAACCGGACGGCGCCGTCATCCGGGTCTCGCTGCTCGACGAGGACCTCGACCCCGTCGCCCGGACGCGGCGCACGACGCTGCGCTACGAGCGCGTCCGGGACGGCGTCACGGAGACGGCCGACCGCGAGTGGCTGCTGCACTGGCACACGATCGACGGCTTCTCCCGACTCGCGTCGACCGCGGGCCTGCTGGTGGAGGCCATCCGCGACGACGACGGTCGTCCCGCCGGCCGGGACGCGGACTCGTTCACGTTCCTCCTGCGCCCCGCGGCCTGACGTTCCTGCGCGTCCTCAGGCCAGCAGGGGGAGCTTGCGCACCAGCCGGTCGACCTGGTTGCGCGGGCCGACGATGCTGACGGCGATGTAGGTCGGCTCGTCGGCGCCCGCGATCCGCTCGAGGTACTCGTCGTACACGCGGATGGTCTGGGCGACGGCGGGCATGTCAGCGACGAACATGTCGGGGGAGGCCGCGGCACCGGCGCGGATCGCGCCCAGCTGCTCGGCGGGCGCCGCCAGGATCGTGCAGCCGACCCACGGGATGCCGGGGTGGTCGACACCGGACAGGTCGCGGGCCGCCGGGCCGAGCAGGCCGTCCACGCCCGCGGTCGTCGCCGCAGCCACGCACACGGCGGCGTTCGCCGCGCGCCCGGCCGGCAGGTCCTGGTCCACGACGACGACCCACTTCAACCGCGCGGCGCGGGTGGACTCGCCCAGCGCGATCTCCTCCGGCGCGAACCCGATCCGGTCCGTCACATCGACCGACATGTGTGCCTCCTGCTTCGCATTCGTCCGTACTGATACCAGAATGCTAAGCAGACGTGCGGGTCGACTCCAAGCGTTCCGTACGACGTACGGCTAGCATGGGCGCATGGCCGATCTCGACGAACTTGATACGGCGATCCTGCGCGAGCTGCAGGTGGATGCACGGCGGACCAACCGCGACATCGCCGCCGCGGTGGGGGTCTCGCCGACCACGGCGCTCGACCGCACGCGGTCCCTGCGCGAGCGCGGGGTGATCCGTGGCGCGGTGCTCGACGTCGACCTCGCGCAGATCGGTCGCCCGGTGCAGGCGATGATCGCGCTGCGCATCCGGCCGCCGACGCGGCAGAACATCGAGCGGTTCCGCACCTGGGCCGCAGCGCTGCCCGAGGTGGTCGGCGTGTTCGTCACCAGCGGCACCGAGGACTTCGTGCTGCACGTCGCGGTCGCCGACAACGACCGGCTGTACGCGTTCGTCATCGACCGGCTCACGGAACGGCCGGAGATCGCCGACGTGCGGACGTCGATCGTCTTCGAGCACCTGCGCAGCGCGCGGATCGAGCCGGTCACCCGTCGGTAGGGGCGACCGGCTTCGACCTCAATCGCGGAACG
The DNA here is from genome assembly GCF_056404795.1 of Cellulomonas sp. P2_B4. Lineage (NCBI taxonomy): Bacteria > Bacillati > Actinomycetota > Actinomycetes > Micrococcales > Cellulomonadaceae > Cellulomonas > Cellulomonas sp. P2_B4. The sequence goes on along the minus strand of NZ_JBFUDI010000001.1, from coordinate 31,670 downwards.
TCTCGATACGGGCGCCCAGCTGGACCAGGCGGTCCTGGAGCTGCTCGTAGCCGCGGGCGATGATGTCGACGTCGCGCAGCACGGACGTGCCCTTGGCGGCGAGCATGGCGAGCAGGATGACGACGGCCGGCCGGAGCGCCGGCGGGCAGGACACCTCGGCGCCCGACCAGTGCGTCGGGCCGCTGACCTGGAGGCGGTGCGCGTCGAGCAGGCGGACGTCGGCGCCCAGGCGGGTCAGGTCGGTCAGGTGGATGGCCCGGCCCTCGTAGACCCAGTCGTGGATCAGCGTGGTGCCCGTCGCGCAGGCCGCGATCGCCGCGAAGAACGGCAGGTTGTCGATGTTCAGGCCCGGGAACGGCATCGGGTGGATCTTGTCGATCGGTGCCCGCAGGTCGCTCGGGTACACCGTCACGTCGACGAGCCGGGTGCGGCCGTTCTGGGCGGCGTACTCGTCCGACAGCGAGAAGCGCAGGCCCATCTCGGCCAGCGTGGCCAGCTCGATCTCCATGAACTCGATCGGCACGCGCCCCACGGTGATCTCCGACGAGGTCACGATGCCCGCGGTGAGCAGGCTCATGGCCTCGACCGGGTCCTCGGAGACGGCGTACTCGACCTCGGCGTCGATCTCGGCCAGGCCGTGTACGCGCAGCGTCGTGGTGCCGATGCCGTCGATCCGGACGCCGAGGAGCTCCAGGTAGAAGCACAGGTCCTGGACCATGTAGTTCGGGCTCGCGTTGCGGATCGTCGTGATGCCCGTGCGGCGGGCCGCGGCCATGATGACGTTCTCGGTGACGGTGTCGCCGCGCTCGGTCAGGACGACCGACAGGTCCGTGCGCTCGGACCGCTCGACCAGCGCGTGGTAGTCGCCGGCGGTCGCCGTGACCTCCAGGCCGAACGGCCGCAGCCCGATCAGGTGCGGCTCCACGGTGCGGGTGCCCAGGTCGCAGCCGCCCGCGTAGGGCAGGCGGAACTCGTCCTGCTGACCCAGCAGCGGGCCGAGGAACATGATGATCGATCGGGTGCGACGGGCGGCGTCGACGTCGATCTTCTCGAGCTGCAGGCGGTCGGGGACGACGATCTCCAGGTCGCGGCCGTCGGTCGACCAGACGGCCTTCACGCCGACGGAGCGCAGCACCTCGACGATGCGGTCGACCTCGACGATCCGGGCGACGTTGCGCAGGCGGGTGGTGCCGCGGTTGAGCAGCGACGCGCACAGCAGGGCGACGGCGCCGTTCTTGCTGGTGTTGACGTCGATCCGGCCGCTGAGGGTCTGGCCGCCCTGCACGCGCAGGTGGGTGCGCTGCGGGCCGCCGAGCGTCACGATGGGGGAGTCGAGCGCGGCGCCGATGCGGGTGAGCATCTCGAGGCTGACGTTCTGCGCACCCTGCTCGATGCGGTGGATGGCCGACTGGCTGGTGCCCAGACGCTCCGCGAGCTGCGCCTGCGTGAGGCCCTGGTGCTGCCGTGCCGAGCGGACCAGCGAGCCGACGTGGGCCAGCGGGTCGGTGGCGATCGGGAACGAACCCGTGGTGAGCGGAACCGGGGTACTGGTGGTCGTCATGGGGAAGACGCTAACTCATGGATGAGATATTGCCACCCCGGATCGGGGTGTCGAACGGGCCCATAGAGGCGAATCTCACCCGGCGCAACTCAACCGCGATATGACCTACCTCACCAGAGCGTGCCGACTGGCTTCCGTGCAGGCCAGACGTCCGATACCTGCGGGCCGTCGAGGCCCTGCTCCAGACGCCAGGCGTTCAGACCCTCGGCCCAGGCCTGGTGCGCGGTCGACTGGTACTCGTGCAGCGTGTCCAGATCGAGCGATGCGAGGTGCGGGAAGCGCCCCACGATGCGCTCGAGCACGTCCAGCGTCGCGACGACGTCGACGTCGGCCGTGTGCAGGGCCCCGGACTCGACGACCTCGTAGTACCCGCACAGGTCGACGAGCTTGCGCTTGCCGCGGCGCTCCTGGTCCTCCGCCCGGTCGAGCACGAGCGGGTCGATCACCGGGCGGGCCTCGTTGTAGAGCCGGTCCGGCAGGGTCTTGAGCCTGTGCCGACGCAGCTCGGCGTCGAGCAGGCAGAGGTCGAACGTCGCGTTGTAGGCCACGACCGGGACGCCGTCCCGGAACGCCTGCGCCAGCTCGGTCGCGATCTCCTCGAGCGCCTCTTTCGGCTTGCTGCCGTGCCTGCGCGCGTGGTCGGTGGAGATTCCGTGGATCGCCGTGGCGGCCTCGGGGATGTCGATGCCCGGGTTGATCAGCCAGCTGCGGATCTGGGTGCCGGTCTCGTCGCGACGGACCAGTGCGGCGGTGACGATGCGGTCGTTGTCGACGTCGATGCCCGTGGTCTCCGTGTCGAAGCCCAGCAGCGGCCCGTCCGTCCAGCTCATCGTCGTGGTGCCCTTCGTTCGAATACCGCCAGAGTGCCACCCAGGTCTGACACGACCCCGCAGGACACCCCGCGTGGCGCGGGTCGGGGCCCCGGTAGCCTTGCCCGGTGAGCAACGACATCGAGATCGGACGCGGCAAGCGCGGGCGCCGCGCGTACTCCTTCGACGACGTCGCCGTCGTCCCGTCGCGCCGTACGCGTGACCCGGAGGAGGTCTCGGTCGGCTGGCAGATCGACGCCTACCACTTCGACCTCCCCGTCGTCGCCGCCCCGATGGACTCGGTGATGAGCCCGGCGACGGCGGTTGCGCTCGGCCAGGCCGGCGGCCTCGGCGTGCTGGACCTCGAGGGGCTGTGGACGCGGTACGAGGACCCGACGCCCCTGCTCGAGGAGATCGCGACGTTCGACTCCGCCGGCGCGACCGCCCGCATGCAGGAGATCTACGCCGCCCCGATCCAGCCCGAGCTGATCACGGCCCGCCTCAAGGAGGTGCGCGCCGCCGGGGTCACGGTGGCCGGGGCGCTCAGCCCGCAGCGCACCAACGAGTTCTGGCGCACGGTCGTCGACGCCGGCGTGGACCTGTTCGTCATCCGCGGCACCACGGTCTCGGCCGAGCACGTGTCGGGTCGCGCCGAGCCGCTCAACCTCAAGCGCTTCATCTACGAGCTCGACGTCCCGGTGATCGTCGGCGGCGCGTCCACCTACACGGCGGCCCTGCACCTCATGCGGACCGGTGCGGCGGGCGTCCTGGTCGGCTTCGGCGGCGGTGCCGCGCACACCACGCGCCTCTCGCTCGGTATCCACGCCCCCATGGCGTCGGCCGTCGCCGACGTCGCGGCGGCCCGGCGGGACTACCTCGACGAGTCGGGCGGACGCTACGTGCACGTCATCGCCGACGGTGGCGTGGGCCGCTCCGGCGACCTGGTCAAGGCCGTCGCGTGCGGTGCGGACGCGGTCATGCTGGGCGCGGCGCTGGCCCGTGCGATCGAGGCTCCGGGCCGCGGCTGGCACTGGGGTCCCGAGGCGCACCACCTCGAGCTGCCGCGCGGCGAGCGGGTCGAGGTCGGCACCGCCGGGACGCTCGAGCAGATCCTGTTCGGCCCCGGCCACACGGCCGACGGCACCCTCAACCTCATCGGAGCGCTGCGCCGTGCGATGGCCACGACCGGCTATTCCGACCTCAAGGAGTTCCAGCGCGTCGAGGTCGTCGTGAGCCCGTACCAGCCGCACTGATCCCCTCCCGGCGATGTCCGAGCGTGCCCGAAACGGGCGCACTCGGGCATCGCTTTGCGTCCGGCGACCACTGGACGCGCGTGCAAATGCCCATATCAACGCCCGTTTACCGCCGAATGTGCCCGAATTGCTTGACATGCCTGTGTTCTGAGGAGCACCCTGGAGCCACTGGACGCCGACGACAGGGTCGGCGCAGCGGACGACGGAGTCGACGTGTACGCACCGGAGCGGCACCAGCAGATCCTCGCCACGGCGCGCGCCGAGGGCCGGGTCGACGTGAACAGGCTCGCCGAGGCCCTCGAGGTCACGGCAGAGACGGTCCGCCGCGACCTCACGATCCTCGAGCGGCACGGCCTGGTCCGTCGGGTCCACGGCGGGGCGATCCCCGTGGAGCGGCTCGGGTTCGAACCGGGCGTCGCCGACCGCGAGGGCAAGTTCGCAGGGGAGAAGGAGCGGATCGCGAAGGCGGCGCTCGACGAGCTCCCCGACGGCGGAGCGGTGATCTTCGACGCCGGGACGACGACGGTCCGGCTGGCCGAGCTGCTGCCGACGGACCGCGAGCTGACCGTCGTCACGCACGCGCTGCCCGTGGCCATGATCCTCGCCACCCGCCCGGGCATCACCCTGCACCTCGTCGGCGGAACCGTCCGCGGACGGACCCTGGCCGCGGTCGGGTCCTGGGCCGAGCGGGAGCTCGCCGACATCCACGCCGACGTCGCTTTCATCGGCACCAACGGCCTGAGCGTCGAGCACGGGCTCACCACGCCGGACCTCGCGGAGGCCGCGGTCAAGCGGGCGCTCGTCGCCAATGCGCGCCGCACGGTCGTCCTCACGGACCACTCGAAGATCGGCCGGGTCGAGTTCGCGCACGTCGTGCCCCTGAGCGCGATCGACACCGTCATCACCGACAGCGGCGCCGAGCCCGAGCTCGTCGACGAGATCGAGGCCGCCGGCCCGCGGGTGGTGACGGCGTGATCGTCACGGTGACGCCCAACCCGAGCCTCGACCGCGCGCTCGAGCTCGACCGCCTCGAGGTGGGCGAGGTCAACCGCGCCGACCGCTCGCACGTCCACCCGGGCGGCAAGGGCATCAACGTCTCCCGCGTGCTCGTCCGCAACGGCGTCGCGTCCCTCGCGGTGCTCCCCACCGGCGGGCCCGACGGCCGGCGCCTGGTCGAGCTTCTCGACGAGCAGGGCGTCACCTCCGTCGCGGTCCCGGTGCACGGCGACACGCGCACCAACCTGACGCTCGTCGAGGCCGGCGGAGCGACGACGAAGGTCAACGCCCCCGGTCCGCGGCTCACGGCCGCCGAGGTCGACGCGCTGCTCGCGGCCGTCGAGCAGCAGCTCGCGCACCGGCCGCTCGTGCTCGTGGGAGCGGGCAGCCTCCCGCTGGGCGCGTCCGAGACGTTCTTCGTCCGGCTGGCCGACCTGGCCGCCCGCCACGGCGTCCCGTTCGCTCTGGACACCTCCGGAGGTCCGCTGTCCGAGGCCGTCCGCGCCGGCGGGCTCGCCGTGGTCAAGCCGAACGACGAGGAGCTCGCCGACCTCGTCGGTCGCGAGCTGGTGACCGTCGGCGACGTGGTGGACGCCTCCCACGAGGTCCTGGCCGCCGGCAACCGTGCGGTCCTGGTCAGCCTCGGCGCGCACGGCGCGATCCTGGTCGACGCCGACGAGGTCTGGTGGGCCGGCGGCCCGCCCATCGTCCCGGTATCCACCGTCGGCGCGGGCGACTCGACCCTCGCCGGGTACCTCTGCGCGGACGGGTCCGGCGGCGACCGCCTCCGCACCGCGGTCGCGTTCGGCCGAGCCGCCGTCCTGCTGCCCGGCACCGCAGTCCCCGACCCCCTCGACATCGACACGGGCGCCGTCCGGGTCGTGCAGAACCCCGATCCCCGACTCGCCCTCAAGGAGATGTGACGTGAGCACACCACTGATCACCCCGGAACTCGTCGCCGTCGACCTCGTCGCCACCGACCGTGACGACGCGACCCGTCAGCTGATCGACCTGCTCTACGCGGCGGGCCGCGTCACCGACGCCGACGGCTTCCACGCCGACGTGCGGGCCCGCGAGGCGCAGATGGCGACCGGGATGCCGGGCGGGATCGGTCTTCCGCACGCGCGGTCCGCCCACGTCACCGCGCCCAGCCTGGCGGTCGGCAAGGTCGCCGCCGGCGTCGACTTCGGGGCTCCCGACGGGCCCGCCACCCTCATCTTCCTGATCGCCGCCCCGGACTCCGGCGACAGCGACCATCTGCAGATCCTCGCGGCGCTCGCCCGCCGCCTGGTCCACGAGTCCTTCCGCACGTCGCTCAAGGACGCCGGCGATGCAGCAACCGTCGCCGACATCGTCACCCGAGAGGTTGTCCCGTCATGAAGCTCGTCGCCGTCTCGTCCTGCCCCACGGGCATCGCCCATACGTACATGGCCGCCGAGGCCCTCGAGCAGGCCGGCAAGGCCGCCGGGCACGAGGTCCACGTCGAGACCCAGGGCGCCGCAGGGTCCACCCCGCTCGACCCTGCGATCATCGCCGCGGCGGACGGCGTCATCTACGCCGCCGACCTCGAGGTCAAGGACAAGGGCCGGTTCGCGGGCAAGCCGTTCATCGACGTGGGCGTGAAGAAGGCCGTGCACGACGCACCCGGCGTCATCGCGGCGGCGGTCGCGGCCGTCGAGGCGGGCGTTCCGGCGGGTACGCCGGCGGCGCCCACCGGTCCGGTGACGAAGGTCGACCGCAACGCGGGCGTGGGCACCAGGATCCGCCAGTGGCTCATGACCGGCGTCTCCTACATGATCCCGTTCGTCGCGGCGGGAGGGATCCTCATCGCCCTGGGATTCATGGTCGCCCAGTTCGCCGGCGGCAGCGACGGCGTCGTCGCCGTGACCAGCATCCCGGTGACGCACCTGCTGAACGACTTCGCCGTCACCAACGGCATGGACTGGGCGGCGCTGCTGTTCCAGACGGGCGCGGTCGCGTTCGGGTTCCTCGTGCCGATCCTGTCCGGGTTCATCGCGTACGCGATCGCCGACCGGCCCGGCCTCGTGCCCGGCATCGTCGGCGGCGCGATCTCGGTGGTCGTCGGCGCCGGCTTCCTCGGTGGCCTGGTCACCGGCTTCCTGGCCGGCTTCCTGGCCCTGTGGATCAGCCGCTGGAAGGTGCCGAAGGGCGTACGCGGCGTCATGCCGGTCGTGGTGATCCCGCTGCTGTCCACGTTCGCCGTCGGGCTCGTGATGTTCCTGATCATCGGGCAGCCGATCGCGAGCCTGATGGACGGACTGAGCAGCTGGCTGAACGGCCTGTCCGGGTCCAACCTCGTCCTGCTCGGCGCGCTGCTCGGCGCGATGATGGGCTTCGACCTGGGCGGCCCGATCAACAAGGTCGCGTACACCTTCGCCGTGACCGGCCTGGCCACCGAGGGCCTGGCGACGGACGCCGTCCAGTACCGGATCATGGCCACGGTCATGGCGGCCGGCATGGTCGCCCCGCTCGCCATGGCTCTGGCCACGGTCGTCCGCAAGAAGCTGTTCACGCACGCCGAGCGGGAGAACGGCAAGGCCGCCTGGCTCCTCGGGCTGTCGTTCATCTCCGAGGGCGCGATCCCGTTCGCGGCCGCCGACCCGTGGCGCGTGATCGTCTCGTCCCTCGTCGGCTCGAGCGCCACCGGTGCCCTCGTCATGGCGATGGGGTCCGGGCAGCGCGCACCGCACGGTGGCATCTGGGTCCTGCCGCTCATCTCGAACCCGGCCGGGTTCCTCCTGGCCGTCGTCGTCGGCACCGTGATCTCCGCCGGTCTGGTCATCGCGCTCAAGAGCGCGCGGACCAACGAGTTCGTCCTGGCCGAGCAGGCGGCGGACGCCGAAGCCGAAGCCGCCGACGCCCAGTCGCTCGTCGCGACCGCAGCCTGACCGTCGAACCTCTCGATCGGAGAAGATCCCATGTCCCAGCGCACCGTCGTCGTCGCGTCCCGCGTCGGCCTGCACGCCCGTCCCGCGATGCTCTTCACGCAGGCCGTCGCCGAGACCGGACTGCCCGTGACCATCGCCCGCCCGGGCGGGGAGCCGGTCGACGCCGGCAGCATCCTGTTCGTGATGTCGCTCGGCGTGCCGGGCGGCGAGGAGGTCACCCTCACGGCCGAGGGCGAGGGGGCCGACGCCGCGCTCGACGGGCTGGTCGACCTGCTGGCCACGGACCTGGACGCGCAGGAGGCGTCGTGAGCGCGCCGACGCTCGGTCACGTGATGCAGGGCGTCGGCGTCGGTCGCCGCGCCGTCGTCGGACCCGTCGCCCAGGTCCGACCCGCGCCGCACGTCGACCCGGACGCGCCTCTGCTGGTCGACGGCGTGCCCGCCGACCTCGCGACCGCGCACGCCGTCGTCGAGTCCGCGTTCGGCGACGTCGCCGCCGGTCTGCGCGAGCAGTCGGCCCGGTCCGCCGGCACCGTGAAGGACGTGCTCGCGGCCACGGCCCAGATGGCCGACGACCGCGCGCTGCGGAACCAGGTGCTGGCGCGGATCGACGCCGGCGAGCCCGTGGTGAGCGCGATCGACGGCGTGGTGGCGACGTTCGCGGCCATGTTCGAGCAGGCCGGCGGATACCTCGCCGAGCGGGTCACGGACCTGCGCTCGGTGCGCGACCGGGTCGTGGCCCGCTCGCTCGGCCTCCCCGCACCGGGGGTCCCTGCGCTCGACCGGCCGTCGATCGTCGTCGCGCAGGACCTGGCGCCGGCCGACACGGCCGCGCTCGACCTGGCGAACGTGCTGGCGATCGTCACCGAGCTCGGCGGCCCGACGGGCCACACGGCGATCATCGCCGGGCAGCTCGGGCTGCCGTGCATCGTCCGCGTGAGCGGTGCGACGTCGATCGAGGACGGCACGGTCGTCGCCGTCGACGCCGCCGCCGGCACGGTGACCACCGACCCCGACGACGCCCAGCGCGCCGAGCTGGTCCGGCGGGCTGCCGTCGAGACCGCGCTCGAGTCCGACACCGGCCCCGGCGGAACCTCCGACGGCCGGCCGGTCGCTCTGCTCGCCAACATCGGCACCGCGCAGGACGCGGCCCGCGTCGCCGGCGGCGCCGTCGAGGGCGTCGGCCTGTTCCGCACCGAGGTCCTGTTCCTCGAGCGGGCGTTGGCGCCGACGCTGGCCGAGCAGACCGAGGTGTACGCGCAGACCCTGACGTCCTTCGGCAGCCGCAAGGTCGTGGTGCGCACGCTCGACGCGGGCGCGGACAAGCCCCTCGCCTTCGCGACGCAGCCCGACGAGGAGAACCCTGCCCTCGGCGTGCGCGGCTACCGGCTGGTCCGGACGCATCCCGAGCTGCTGGACACCCAGCTGCGGGCGCTCGCGCAGGCTCAGGCTCAGACGGGCACGACCCCCTGGGTCATGGCGCCGATGATCGCCACCGCGCAGGAAGCCCGTGCGTTCGCCGCCCGGGCGCGGGCCGCGGGCGTCGCCACCGTCGGCGTGATGATCGAGGTGCCCGCCGCCGCCCTGCGCGCACGGGAGATCCTCGCCGAGGTCGACTTCGTCTCGCTGGGTACCAACGACCTGGCGCAGTACACGATGGCGACCGACCGGTTACGGGGCGAGCTGGCCGACCTGCTCGATCCGTGGCAGCCCGCGGTGCTGGACCTCGTGGAGGCCACGGCACGGGCGGGCGCCGAGGCGCGCAAGCCCGTGGGGGTGTGCGGGGAGTCCGCCTCGGACCCCGTCCTCGCTCTCGTGCTCGTCGGGCTCGGGGTGACCAGCCTGTCGATGTCGGCGGGCGCGGTCCCGGCCGTCCGGTACGCGCTGCGGCACCACTCGACCTCGGAGTGCGCGACGATGGCGGCCTGCGCGCTGGCGGCCCCGTCGGCGACCGAGAGCAGGGCGGCCGTCGTCGAGCTGCTCCACCCGGACGTGCGCGAGACGCTCGGCGTGTAGTCCGGGTTCCTCAGGAGCCGCGCGTACTCTCGCGGTTATGGCGCACGACCCTGGGCACATCGAGCTCCACGACCCCGAGACCGACCCGCTCGCGACCTACGTCCTCGAGCCGGACGACATCCGCACCCTCCTGAGACGCGTCGTCGCGTCACCCGGCGCCGCGACGTACACGTCGCACGCGCCGTTCACGGGCGGACCCATCGCCGCGATCCCGCTGTCGACGGCCGACGACGTGGCGCGCGCCGCGCGGACGGCGCGTTCGGCGCAGCGGCTGTGGGCCGCGCGCCCCCTGCGCGAGCGGACCGCGGTCCTCCACCGCGTCCACGACCTCGTGCTCGAACGGCAGAGCGACGTGCTCGACCTCATCCAGCTGGAGGCGGGCAAGGCACGCGTCTCGGCGTTCGAAGAGGTCTGCGACATCGCGAACATCTCGCGGCACTACAGCCTGCGCGCGGGCCGCTACCTCGCGCCGCGGCGGGTGGCGGGACTCATCCCTGGACTGACGACGACGCGCGTGCTGCGCCACCCGGTCGGCGTGGTCGGCATCGTCGCGCCCTGGAACTTCCCGCTGACCCTCACGCTCGGCGACGTGCTGCCGGCGCTGGTCGCGGGCAACGCGGTGATCCTGCGCCCCGACCCCCAGACGGCGCTCACCTCGCTGTGGGCCGCCGAGCTGCTGGAGGAGGCGGGGCTCCCCGACGGCGTGCTGCAGGTGGTCGTCGGCGACGGCGCGATCGGTGCGGCGGTGACCGAGAACGTCGACCACGTGAGCTTCACCGGGTCGACGCGGACCGGGCGACTCGTGGCGGCGCAGGCCGGTTCGCTGCTGGTCCCGGCCACGCTGGAGCTCGGCGGCAAGAACCCGATGTACGTGGCCGAGGACGTCGATGTCGAGGTCGCCGCCGAGGGTGCGGTCCGCGCGTGCTTCGTCGGCACCGGGCAGGTCTGCGTGAGCATCGAGCGGATCTACGTGCACGAGGACGTGGCCGACGAGTTCACCGCGGCCTTCGTCCGCCGCACCCGCGAGCTGCGCCTGGGCTCCGACCTCGACTACCGCTCGGACGTCGGGACCCTGACGTCGGCCGCGCAGCTCGCGACGGTCGTCGAGCACGTCGAGGACGCGATCGGGCACGGCGCGACCGTCCTGGCCGGGGGAGTGCACCGCACCGACCTCGGCCCGTGGTTCTACGAGCCGACGATCCTGGCCGACGTGCCGAACGAGGCGCGCCTGGTCCGCGAGGAGACGTTCGGGCCCGTCGTGTCGATCTACCGCGTCGCGTCCGACGACGAGGCCGTCGCGGCGATGAACGACACCGAGTTCGGCCTGAACGCCAGCATCTGGACCGCGGACACGCGTCGCGGTGCCGCGCTGGCCGCGCGGGTGCGGTCCGGCTCCGTCAACGTCAACGAGGGCTATGTGGCCACGTGGGGCTCGGTCGGGGCGCCGCAGGGCGGCATCGGGTCGTCGGGCATCGGGTCGCGGCACGGTCGCGAGGGCCTCTGGGCCACCACCCGCACGCAGACCATCGCCGTCCAGCACGGGGTGCACGGCGTCCTGGGCGGACCCGGCGTGGGGCTGCACCGGATGTTCGACCTGGGCACCGAGACCTGGCCGCGCCTGTACACCGAGGCGCTGCGCGCGATGAAGGCGTTCCGCCTGCCCTAGTCAGGCGTGGCCCACCTCGGCCGGATCGTCGTCGATCTCGTCGCCGATCAACGACACGGCCTGGCGGGCGATGGCGAGCTCCTCGTTCGTCGGGACGACCATGACTGTCGTCGTCGACCAGTCCGGCGAGATGATCCGCGGCTCGCGGCTGCGGACCGCGTTGAGGTCGGCGTCGACCGCGATGCCCAGCGGCTCGAGGTTCTCCAGGGCTCGGGCGCGGACGACGGGGTCGTTCTCCCCGACTCCGGCCGTGAACGTGATGACGTCCACGCGTCCCAGGACCGCGACGTAGGCGCCGACGTACTTGCGCAGCCGGTGGATGTAGACCTCGAACGCGAGGGCCGCGTCCTGGTCGCCGTCGCCGATCAGCGTGTGCAGGGCGCGGAAGTCGTTCTCCCCGGCCAGACCCTTGAGCCCCGAGCGACGGTTGAGCAGGTCGTCGACGTCGTCGACGGAGAGTCCGGCGTTGCGCTGCAGGTGGATGAGGACCGCGGGGTCGACGTCCCCCGAGCGCGTGCCCATGACCAGGCCCTCCAGGGGCGTCATCCCCATCGACGTCTCGACCGCGACACCTCCCCGGACCGCCGACGCGGAAGCCCCGTTGCCCAGGTGCAGCACGATCTGGTTGACGTCCTGCGGCCTCCGGCCGAGCACCTCGGCGACGCGGGCCGAGACGTACTGGTGCGAGGTCCCGTGGAACCCGTAGCGCCGCACGCCGTGCGCCTCGGCGACGTCCTTGGCGATGGCGTAGGTCGCCGCCGCCTCCGGGAGCGTGCGGAAGAACGCGGTGTCGAACACGACCACGTGCGGCACGTCCGGCAGCAGCTCGCGGGCGACGCGGATGCCCGTGAGGTTCGGCGGGTTGTGCAGCGGGGCGAGCGGCGACAGGGCCTCGATCTGGGCGATCACCTCGTCGGTCACCAGCGCCGGACCGTCGAACACGGAGCCGCCGTGCACCACACGGTGACCGACGGCGCTCGCGGTCGACAGGTCGGGGCCTTCGTGCTCGAACAGCTCGAGCACCGCGCGCAGGCCGTCACCGTGGTCCGCGATCGGACGCGTGCGTTCTGTGGTGGTCCCGGCGAACGTGTGCGTGATCGAGCCGGTCGCCTCGCCGATCCGCTCGACGAGGCCCGACGCGATCGCGCCGCCCTCGACCGGGTCGACGAGCTGGTACTTGATGGACGACGAACCGGAGTTGACGACCAGGACGGTGCTCACGAGATCTGTGCCTGCTCTTCTGCCTGCGCCTGGATCGCCGTGATGGCGACGGTGTTGACGATGTCCGAGACCAGCGCGCCGCGCGACAGGTCGTTGACCGGCTTGCGCAGGCCCTGGAGCACGGGTCCGATGGCGACGGCTCCCGCCGACCGCTGGACCGCCTTGTAGGTGTTGTTGCCGGTGTTCAGGTCGGGGAAGACGAACACCGTCGCGCGTCCGGCGACCGCGGAGTCGGGCAGCTTGGTGTGCGCCACGCTCGCGTCGACGGCGGCGTCGTACTGGATCGGCCCCTCGACGGACAGGTCCGGCCGCCGGGACCGCACGAGGGCCGTCGCCTCGCGGACCTTCTCCACGTCGGCGCCCGACCCGGACGCACCGGTCGAGTAGGACAGCATCGCGATCCTCGGCTCGATGCCGAACTGCTCGGCGGTGGCTGCCGACGAGATCGCGATGTCGGCGAGCTGCTCGGCGGTCGGGTCGGGGATGACGGCGCAGTCCGCGTAGACGAGCACGCGGTCCTCGAGGCACATGAGGAAGCAGCTCGAGACGTTGGAGACGCCGGGCGTCGTCTTGATGATCTCGAACGACGGCTTGATGGTGTGCGCGGTGGTGTGGGCGGCGCCGGAGACCATGCCGTCGGCGAGCCCCAGCTGGACCATCATCGTGCCGAAGTAGGAGACCGACGAGACGATCTCCCGCGCCCGCTCGACGGTCATGCCCTTGTGCTTGCGCATCTCGGTGTACGCCACCGCGAACCGCTCCAGCATCTCCGGGTCGTGCGGGCTCAGCACCGCGGCGTCCTCGAGGTCGAGTCCGAGCTCGGTGCCGCGGGCCCGGATCGACGCCTCGTCGCCGAGGATCGTGATCTGGGCGACGCCGCGCTGCAGCAGCGTGGAGGCCGCGCGCAGGATCCGGTCGTCCTCGCCCTCGGGGAGCACCACGTGCTGGCGGTCCTCGCGCGCCCGGGCCAGCAGCGCGTACTCGAACATCAGCGGCGTGACCACCTCGGGGCGCTCGACGTCCAGCGCGGCGAGCAGGGCGGCGCCGTCGATGTGCTGCTCGAACAGGGCGAGCGCCGTGTCGATCTTGCGTTGGGAGTCACCGGTGAGCCGCCCCCGCGTGTCGCCCACGGCGCTCGCGGACCGGAATGTGCCCAGCTCTGTGCTGATGATCGGCAGCCGGCTGCCGAGACCCTCGATCAGGCGGGCCACGGGAGGCGTCGGCAGGAAGCCGCCGTTGAGGATGATGCCGGCCAGCGACGGGAACCCGTCGGCCTGGTGGGCCATGAGCAGGCCCAGCAGGACGTCGGACCGGTCCCCGGGGGTGATGACGACGGAGCCGTCGCTCAGCCGGTCGAGCAGGTGCTCGATCGACATCGCGCCGACCATGACGTCGAGCACCTCGCGGGCGAGCAGCCTCTCGTCGCCCGCGATCAGCCGTCCGTCGACGGCCTCGGTGAGCTGGCGCATGGTCGGGGCCGTGAGCAGCGGGTTCTCCGGGATGGCCCAGCCGGGCAGCCCCAGGTCCATGCTCAGCGACCGGCGCACCTTGTCGATGTCGCCGGACGCGCACCGGTTGGCGACGACCGCGACGACCTGCGCGTGGTTCGCCTGCATCTCGTGCACCACGACCTCGGCCACCTGCGTGATCACCGATGCGGGACGACCGCTGCCGTTGACGACGAGGACCACCGGTGCGCCGAGGTTCGCGGCGATTCGGGCGTTGTACGCGAGCTCCGTCGGCCCCGCGACGTCCGTGTAGTCCGTGCCGACCACGACGATCGCGTCGCAGCGGCGCTCGACGTCGTGGTACCGCTGCACGATCTGCGCGAGCGCGGCCTCGGGGTCGTCGAGCACCTGCTCGTACGTGGTGCCGACGCACTCGTCGTACGTCAGGTCGACGCCGTCCTGCCCGAGCAGCAGCTCGAGCACGTAGTCGCGGACCGTGGTCGACCGGGCGACCGGGCGGAACACCCCCACCCGCTGCACCGTGCGCGTGAGGAGGTCGACCAGCCCGAGGGCGACGATGGACTTGCCGCTGTCGCCCTCGGGGGAGGTCACATAGATGCTGCGTGCCACGAAAAGGTCTCCTGACCTAGGTGTTCGGCCAGGCTATTCGTTGTCGCCCCCTGTGGAGATCGTCGCGGCGATCTCGCCCTCGGCCGCGGCGTCGCCGGCGTCGGGCCACACCCAGTCGCGCACCTCGGGCAGGTCGTCGCCGTGCTCGCGGGTGTACTCCCGCGCGCGCAGCCGCTCGTCGACCATCCGCTGCCGCAGGCCCGCCTGGGCGGTCCGCAGCGACGGCACGTTGTCGATCACGTCGATGACGAGGTGGAACCGGTCGAGGTCGTTGAGCATCACCATGTCGAACGGTGTCGTGGTGGTGCCCTCCTCCTTGTAGCCGCGCACGTGGATGTTGGTGTGGCCGGTGCGGCGGTAGGTCAGGCGGTGGATGAGCCACGGGTACCCGTGGTACGCGAAGATCACGGGCCGGTCGGGCGTGAACAGTCCGTCGAACTGTGCGTCCGACAGCCCGTGCGGGTGCTCCCGCTCGTCCTGCAGGCGCATCAGGTCGACCACGTTGATCACGCGGACCTTCAGGTCGGGCAGCTCGCGCTTGAGGATGTCCGCCGCGGCGAGCACCTCGAGCGTCGGCACGTCGCCCGCGCAGCCGAGCACGACGTCCGGCTTCTCGCCCGGCTCCTCGGTACCGGCCCACTCCCAGATGCCCAGGCCGCGCGTGCAGTGCGCGATCGCCTCGTCCATGGTCAGGAAGTTCGGGGCAGGCTGCTTGCCTGTGACCACGACGTTCACGTACTGCCGGCTGCGCAGGCAGTGGTCGTACGTCGACAGGAGCGTGTTCGCGTCCGGCGGGAAGTAGACCCGGACGACCTCGGCCTTCTTGTTCACCACGTGGTCGACGAACCCGGGGTCCTGGTGGCTGAAGCCGTTGTGGTCCTGGCGCCAGACGTGACTGGACAACAGGTAGTTCAGGCTCGCGATCGGGCGGCGCCACGGGATCTCCCCGGACACCTTGAGCCACTTGGCGTGCTGGTTGAACATCGAGTCGATGATGTGGATGAACGCCTCGTAGCAGTTGAACAGGCCGTGCCGCCCGGTCAGCAGGTACCCCTCGAGCCAGCCCTGGCACTGGTGCTCGCTGAGCATCTCCATCACGCGTCCGGCGCGGGCCAGGTGCTCGTCGACGTCGGGGCCGTAGAAGTCCGCGTTCCACTGCTTGTCGGTCGTCTCGAAGACGGCCTGCAGACGGTTCGAGGCGGTCTCGTCGGGGCCGAAGATCCGGAAGTTGTCGGGGTTCTGCCGGATCACGTCCGTCAGCCACTCGCCGAGCACGCGCGGGGCCTCGCTGAACGAGCCGCCCGGCGTCGGCACGTCGACCGCGTAGTCGCGGAAGTCGGGCAGGCGCAGGTCCTTGAGCAGCAGGCCGCCGTTGGCGTGCGGGTTCGCGCTCATCCGCAGCTCGCCCTCCGGCGCCAGCGCGCGGATGTCCTCGTGCAGCCTGCCGCCCTCGTCGAACAGCTCGTCCACCCGGTAGCTCTCGAGCCAGCTCCGCAGCACGTCGAGGTGCTCGGGGGTGTCCCGCGCGCTGGCCAGCGGCACCTGGTGCGCGCGCCACGAGCCCGTGGTCTTCTTGCCGTCGATGTAGTCCGGCCCGGTCCAGCCCTTGGGCGTGCGGAACACGATCATCGGCCACATCGGGCGCTGCTCGCTGCCGCTCGCCTTGATGTCCGCGATCTCGTCGAGGACCTCGTCCAGCAGCGTCGCGAACCGCCCGTGGATGCTCTCGTGCGACTCGTCGTCGAACCCCGCGACGAAGACGTGCGGCTTGTGCCCGTACCCGACCATGAGCGCGTTGAGCTCCTCGTCGCTGATGCGCGCGAGGACGGTCGGGTTGGCGATCTTGTAGCCGTTGAGGTGCAGGATCGGCAGGACGACGCCGTCCTTCTCCACGTTCACGAACTTGTTCGAGTGCCAGCTCGTGGCCAGCGGGCCCGTCTCCGCCTCGCCGTCGCCGACGATCGTCGCGACGAGCAGGTCGGGGTTGTCGAACGCGGCGCCGTACGCGTGCGACAGCGCGTAGCCGAGCTCGCCGCCCTCGTGGATCGAGCCCGGCGTCTCGGGCGCGACGTGGCTGGGGATGCCACCGGGGAACGAGAACTGCCGGAACAGGCGCCTCATGCCCTCGGCGTCGTCCGTGATGTCGGAGTAGACCTCGGAGTACGTGCCGTCGAGGTACGCGCTCGCGACGAGCCCCGGGCCACCGTGGCCCGGTCCGATGATGTAGATCGTCGACTGGTTGCGCTCCGCGATCGCGCGGTTCAGGTGCGCGTACAGGAAGTTCAGGCCGGGGGTCGTTCCCCAGTGGCCCAGGAGCCGCGGCTTGACGTGGTCCCGGGTGAGCGTCTCGCGCAGCAGCGCGTTGTCCAGCAGGTAGATCTGCCCCACCGACAGGTAGTTGGCGGCGCGCCACCACTTGTCGATCCGTTGCAGGGTCGCGGCGTCGACCGTCTCGCCGGAACCCCGTCGCCAGGTGGTGGGCCGTGTCGTGGTGGTGCTCATGTGCTCGCGCTCCCCGTGATCACTCGGGGCCTCGGTCGGCCCCGGTGCCAGCCTCGTTGTCGGACGGCGTCGACACCTAGGGCCGATAGGCCCGGATGTGCAGCCTCGTCCTGCCATACAACCGCAGGTGAGCGCGTCGTGCACTGGTGAACGGCGAACGTTCGCCGAACTCGTGGCGTTCGCCACAGGGGCCGCTCCAGGGAGCAGGCGCCTCGGGTTGCCGACGACCTGCGGGGTACCGTGAGGCGTGACCGAGCCGAGCCCCTCCGCGCCCCCGCGCGAGCGTGCTCCGAGCCCGTCGTCCGGCCCGGTCCGGCCCTCCGTCCGGTCCGGGTGGGAGCAGGTCGAACGCCGGCCTCCGACGACGATGCTGCGCGCCGCCGTGCGCCCTCGGATGCTCGTGATCCTCGTGCTCCTGCTCGCGGCCGCCGCCCTGTGCGCCCGTCTCGGCGTCTGGCAGCTCGATCGCGCGCAGGTCCGCGGTGCCTCCGCCGAGGCCCGGCACACCGCCGAGCTCGTCGCCGCGCCGCCCGTCGCGCTGGACACCGTGTTCCAGCCGCAGACCTCCTTCACCGGGATGCTCGTGGGCCGCAAGGTCGCGGTGACCGGCACCTACGACGCGGCCGGCCAGCTCCTGGTCCCCGACCGTGCCCACGACGACCAGGTCGGGTACCTCGTCCTGACGCCGCTGCGCGTCGCGTCCGGCGACTCGCCGGTCCTGCCCGTCGTGCGCGGCTGGGTCGAGTCGCCGTCCGACGCCGACGTGCCGCCCGCCGGCACCGTCGACGTCGTCGGCTACCTGCAGGCCTCGGAGGAGGCAGGGTCCGGGGTGGTCGACGGGCAGACGGAGGCGATCAGCTCGCCCGAGCTGCTGAACGCCTGGGGCGGGCCGATCTACACGGGATACCTGGTCGTGTCGTCCTCGGATCCCGCGCAGTCCGCCGACGTCGCGCTCCTCGACCCGCCGACCAAGCCCGGCTCCGGCCTGAACATCCAGAACCTCGCCTACGCGGCGCAGTGGTGGATCTTCGGCGCGTTCGCCGTCCTGCTGTGGCTCCGGCTGGTCCGCGACGAGGCCCGCGGCGCGTCGGACGACGAGGACGAGCCGACGGCGCCCGAGACGCGCGACGGCGCCACCTAGAACAGGGGCCGTCGCGAGCGAGGGGTGCCGTCGGCGTCTCGCGGGCCGGTCACGCGTGCGGGGGGCGCTGGCGCAGCTGCTTGGTGGCGCGGCGCTGGCGTTCCGACTGCGCGCGGCGCTCGCGGGAGGCGCGGCTCGGGCGGGAGGCCTTGCGCACCGGTCCCGGGGGAGCGAGGGCCTCGTCGAGCAGCGCGGCGGCCCGGACGAGGGCGGCCTCGCGGTTGCGCAGCTGCGAGCGGTACTCGGACGCGGCGACGGTGAGCACGTCGCCGCGCAGCCGCGGCCGCAGGCGGTCCAGGACCCGGTCCTGCTGCGTGGGCGACGTCCACGGGATGCGCGACAGGTCCACGGACAGCTCGACCCGGGAGTCGGTGGTGTTCACCGACTGCCCCCCGGGTCCGCTGGACCGGGAGAAGCGCCACGCGAGGGCGTCGTCGGGGACGACGACGCCCCCGCGCAGCTCGAGAGGCCCGTTCATGGTCTGCATCATCCCGCGCGGTGAGGCGCCATCACTCGTGCTGCCACGAGTGCCACAGCGCCGCGTAGTCGCCGCCGGCGGCCACGAGGTCGTCGTGCGCGCCGATCTCGACGATCCGACCGTCGTCGACGACCGCCACCCTGTCCGCGTCGTGCGCGGTGTGCAGCCGGTGCGCGATGGCCACGACGGTGCGGCCCTCGAGCACGGCCGACAGCGACCGCTCGAGGTGCCGCGCCGCCCGCGGGTCGAGCAGCGACGTCGCCTCGTCGAGCACGAGCGTGTGCGGGTCGAGCAGGACGAGGCGTGCGAGCGCGATCTGCTGCGCCTGCGCCGGGGTCAGCGGCGCACCGCCGGAACCGACCTCCGTGGCGATGCCCTCGGGCAGCGCCTGCACCCAGTCCCAGGCGTCGACGGCGCGCAGCGCGCGTTCGAGGGCCTCCTGCGTCGCGTCGACCTGGGCGAGCCGCAGGTTGTCCGCGACCGACCCGACGAACACGTGGTGCTCCTGGGTGACCAGGGCGACGTGTCCGCGCAGCTCCTCGAGCGGCAGGTCGATGAGCGGCACCCCGCCGACCGCGACGGAGCCGCCACTGGGCGGGTGGATGCCCGCGAGCATCCGCCCCAGCGTCGACTTCCCGGCGCCGGACGGACCGACGACGGCCAAGCGCTCGCCAACGGCGAGGTCGAGGTCGATCCCGTGCAGGACGTTGTGGCCCTCGCGGTACGCATACGTGACGTCGCGGGCGGCCATGGTCTCGTCGACCGGCGTGCCCGGGCGCGACGTGCGGTCGGGGTCGACCAGCTGCACGCCGACGATGCGGGCCAGCGAGGTGGCGGCCACCTGGATCTCGTCGATCCAGAAGATCAGCTCCCACACCGGGCCGGCCACCTGGTAGCAGTACAGGACGATCGCGGTCACGGCGCCGACCGTCACCACGCCCTGCGACGCCAGGTACCCGCCCCACAGCAGCACGGCGGCCGGTGCCAGGACGAACGCCGAGTCGATGCCGGGGAACAGGATGGTGCGCAGGCGCAGCGTCGCCTTCTCGGCCTCGAACGCCTCGGACAGGTCCGCGTCCACGCGGGCCAGCCGGCGCGACCCCAGCCGCAGCGCGTCGACCGTGCGCGCACCCTCGACGGACTCGGTGATGCTGCCGTTGAGCGTCGCGTAGGCAGCCGACTCGCGCTGGTAGGCGGGCGTCGCGCGCTTGAGGTACCAGCGCGTCAGGAGCACGAGCGTGGGCACGCCGACGAACATCGCGAGGGCGACCAGCGGCGCGATGATCAGGCACGCGACCACGGTGAGCACGATGGTGACGACCGCGACGATCACGCGCGGCACCCCGAAGCGCACGGCGTGCTGGAGCTTGTTCACGTCGTTGGTGGTGCGCGCGACGAGGTCGCCCGTCCCGGCCCGCTCGACGGTGGACAGCGGCAGGGCGGTGACCGCCTCGATGAACTCCTCGCGGAGCTCGGCGAACACCTCCTCGCCGAAGACCATCGAGGTGCGCTGCGCGAACCGCATGAGCACGGTCTGCGCGAGCACGGCGACCACGCCCGCGAGCACGAGCGTGTTGATGTACGCGGACGTGGTGCCGCGGGTCACGGCGTTGACGAGGAGGCCGAGGATCGCGGGACCCGCCAGACCCGCCGTCGCGGCGAGCGTGTGCAGGATGACGATGCCGATCAGCGGCCGGCGGTGCCGCCGCATGAGGACGGTGGCGTAGGCGCGCACCGTCGCGGTGTCAGCGATGGGGAGCTTCATCCGGCCAGCACCTCCTCGTCCATCCGTCGTCCCACGACCGAGCGGTACGCCGGGTCGTCCAGCAGGTCCTCGTGCCGCCCCCGCGCGACGACGACGCCGTCCTGCACGAAGGCCACCTCGTCCACGTGGTCGAGGACGAGCGGGCTCGCGGTGACCAGGACCGTCGTGCGGCCGCGGCGTGCCTCCGCCAGCCGCACGGCGATCCGGGCCTCGGTGTGCGCGTCGACGGCGCTGGTCGGCTCGACGAGCACGAGGATCTCGGGGTCGACGAGCAGGGCGCGGGCGAGCGCGACGCGCTGCCGCTGGCCACCTGACAGCGAGCGGCCCTTCTCGGGCAGCTCACCGGCGAGGCCGTCGGGCACCGAGTCGAGGACGTCGTGCGCGTCGGTGGTCGCCATCACGCGCAGCAGGTCGTCCTGCGTCGCGGTGCCGCGCACGTCGAGCTCACCGCCGAGCGGTCCGGAGAACAGCTGCGGCGTCGCCTCGGCGACCACGATCCGCGACCGCACGTCGTCCTTGTCGAGGTCCGCCAGCAGCACGCCACCGAGGCGCACCGGCGTCTCGCGCTCGGCCTCGTCGTCGAACCGGCCGAGGCGTGTGGCGAGGCGTGCCGTCTCGTCGGGGTCGGCGCTGACCAGCGCGAGCACCCGTCCGGGCTCGACCACCAGCCCGCTGACCTCGTCGGCGAGCGGGACGCCTGCCTCCGGAAGGTCCGCGGTGCCGGGCGTGGCGCCCGTCGACGGGACCACGCGCAGCACCTTGACCACCTTGCCGGCGCCGATGTGCGCGCGGCTCGCGGCCTGCAGCATCATCGTGGCGTTCTGGACCGGCCAGGCAAGGAACGCCGCGAACCCGTACGTCGACACGAGCTGGCCCGGTGTGAGGGTGCCGGCCTGCGCCATGTGCGCACCCATCCAGATGAGCACGACGACGAACGTGCCGGGCAGCAGCACCTGCAGGGCGTCGAGGATCGACTGCGTCTGCGCGACCTCCACACCGCGCCGCCGCGTCGTCTGCGACTGCTCCCGGTAGCGGCCGGTGAACACCGACTCGCCGCCGATCCCGCGCAGGATGCGCAGGCCGGAGACCGTGTCCGCACCCAGCGTGGTCAGCCGTCCGGACGCCTCGCGCTGGGCCGCCTGCTTGCGCTGCAGCGGCTTGACCAGCAGGCCGAGCGCGGCGGCGACCGTCGGCAGGCCGAGGATCACGACGAGGCCCAACGGCACCGAGACGCGCAGCATGAGCACCGCGACCACGCCGTACGCGACGAGGCTGCCGAGGAAGTGCGCGGCGTGCGCGTAGAGCTCGCCGATGCGCAGCGCGTCGTTGGCGACGGCCGAGACGACCTCGCCGGTGGGCAGCTCCGAGGTGATCGCGTGGCCGCTGCGCGAGACCGTGCGGCCGACGAGCTGCGACGACGTGAACGCCGCGCGCAGCCAGTTGGCGATGTCGTACCGGTGGCCGATCGCGGAGGTGACGATGACGACGATGCCGAGCGCGAGCAGG
Source organism: Cellulomonas sp. P2_B4 (assembly GCF_056404795.1). Taxonomy (NCBI): domain Bacteria; kingdom Bacillati; phylum Actinomycetota; class Actinomycetes; order Micrococcales; family Cellulomonadaceae; genus Cellulomonas; species Cellulomonas sp. P2_B4. Next base: position 9,770 of record NZ_JBFUDI010000001.1, on the reverse strand, counting down.
CTGCCGCAGGCGCGCCACAGCTCGGGTCCGAACCCGTGCTCGAGGCCGTCGTCGACCGCGTTGCCGACGACGAACGGGGTGAAGGCCTGGGCCGCGAACATGGTGACGCCGAGGAGCACGGCGACCAGGAGGATGCCCCACTGCCTGCGCGCGAGCCACCAGAGCAGCGCGGACGGCCCGCTCAGCGGCGGGTTGCCGGGGTCTGCCAGAGGGAGGGAACGCACGAGAGGCAACGTTACGGGTCGGTACTGACACGCCCCGAACCCTTTTCGCAGACGAGGGGTGCCTTCGCACTGTGCCGTGCACGGCCCGGGGCGTCCCGCCACGCCGGTACCCTGAACCCGTGACGCAGACGCCCCCGCCGCCCGCCACCACCGACCACCAGCCGGTCCTCGTCGTCGACTTCGGAGCCCAGTACGCGCAGCTCATCGCGCGCCGCGTGCGCGAGGCGAACGTCTACTCCGAGATCGTGCCGCACACGGCCTCCGTGGCCGACCTGCTGGCCAAGAACCCTGCCGCGATCATCCTGTCCGGCGGGCCGTCGTCGGTGTACGCCGCCGGCGCCCCGTTCGTCGACCCGGCGCTCTTCGAGGCCGGCGTCCCGGTGCTCGGCATCTGCTACGGGTTCCAGGCGATGGCCGCGGCGCTCGGCGGCACGGTCGCGCAGACCGGCCAGCGCGAGTACGGCGGCACGGCGGTGTCGGTGACCGATCCGGGGACCGTGCTCGGCGGCAGCCCCGAGAGCCAGACCGTCTGGATGAGCCACGGCGACGCGGTGCACGCCGCGCCCGAGGGCTTCACGGTCCTCGCGACCTCGTCGGGAAGCCCCGTCGCCGCGTTCGAGGACCGGTCCCGCCGCCTGTTCGGCGTGCAGTGGCACCCCGAGGTCAAGCACTCCCCGCTCGGCCAGAAGGCGATCGAGAACTTCCTCTACGAGGGCGCCGGGCTCGCGCCCGACTGGAACGCCGGCAACGTCGTCGCGGAGCAGGTGGAGAAGATCCGCGCGCAGGTCGGTTCCGCGCGCGTCATCTGCGGGCTGTCCGGCGGCGTGGACTCCTCGGTGGCGGCGGCGCTCGTCCAGAAGGCCGTCGGCAGCCAGCTGACCTGCGTGTTCGTCGACCACGGCCTGCTGCGGTCGGGCGAGGCCGAGCAGGTGGAGAAGGACTTCGTCGCCGCGACGGGCGTGCAGCTCAAGGTCGTCGACGCACGGGAGCGGTTCCTGCGGGCGCTCGCGGGCCACACGGACCCCGAGACCAAGCGCAAGATCATCGGCCGCGAGTTCATCCGCGTGTTCGAGGACGCGGCGCGCGAGATCGTCGAGGGCAGCGACGAGGAGGTCAAGTTCCTCGTGCAGGGCACGCTCTACCCGGACGTCGTCGAGTCCGGCGGCGGCGAGGGTGCGGCCAACATCAAGTCGCACCACAACGTCGGCGGGCTTCCCGACGACCTGCAGTTCGCCCTCGTCGAGCCGCTGCGCACCCTGTTCAAGGACGAGGTCCGCGCGGTCGGCCTGGAGCTCGGCGTGCCCGACGGCATCGTCTGGCGCCAGCCGTTCCCCGGCCCCGGCCTGGGCATCCGGATCATCGGCGAGGTGACCGCCGAGCGCCTGGACATCCTGCGCGCCGCCGACGTGATCGCCCGCGAGGAGCTGACCAGGGCCGGCCTCGACCGCGACATCTGGCAGTGCCCGGTGGTCCTGCTCGCGGACGTGCGCTCGGTCGGCGTCCAGGGCGACGGCCGCACCTACGGTCACCCCGTCGTGCTGCGGCCGGTGTCGTCGGAGGACGCGATGACCGCCGACTGGACCCGCCTGCCGTACGACGTGCTGGCGATCATCTCGACCCGCATCACCAACGAGGTGCCCGAGGTCAACCGGGTGGTCCTGGACGTCACGAGCAAGCCGCCGGGCACGATCGAGTGGGAGTGAGCGACTCCGCGCGTAGGGGAGAATCGACCCATGACTGAGTCGGTTGCGACGACGAACAAGGCAGCCACCTGGCCGCGCCGGGCGAGCGGGGCGCTGCTGCGCTACCGGATCATGGCCTGGATCACCGGGTCGATGCTCCTGCTGCTGTGCCTGGAGCTCATCCTCAAGTACGGGTTCCACGCATCCGGCGTCGGCGCCGACGGGCACCCGAACCCCGTGATCGGCGCCTGGGTCGCGTACGCGCACGGCTGGCTCTACGTCATCTACCTGGTGACCGTGTTCGACCTGTGGTCCAAGATGCGCTGGCGGGTCGGGCGTCTGGCGACGATGGCAGCGGCCGGCGTCGTGCCCGTCATGTCGTTCATCCTGGAGCGCAAGGTCCACGCGCAGGCCGTCGCCCGCATCGAGGCGGCCGCCGGCGCCCAGTCGTGAAGTGGGCGTGACGTGCTGATCACCCACGTCTCCGACTGCTTCGCGCCCCGCACGGGCGGGATCGAGTCGCAGGTGGGGGATCTCGCCGGCCGGCAGGTCGCCGCGGGGCACGAGGTCCACGTGCTCACCGCGACCCTCGGCGAGGCCGGGGAGCGGGGCGGGGTCGTCGACGTCGAGAACGGCGTCCACGTCCACCGCCTCGGCGCTCGCCTGCCGTTCGAGCTGCCGGTCAACCCGGTCGGGCCCCGGCTGATCCGGGACGCGCTGCGCACCCTGCGGCCGGACGTCGTGCACGTCCACGCGGGCGTGCTGTCGCCTTTCGCGTTCGACGGTGCCCGCATCGCCCTGGACCTGGGTCTGCCGATGACGATCACCTGGCACTGCATGCTCGACGGGTACGTCGCGCCGTTGCGCGCCGTCGTCGGCCGGACGCGCTGGCACCGGGCGCCGGCCGCGCTCAACGCCGTGAGCCACGAGGCGGCCGCCCGGGTCCGCGAGGTGTTCGGCGCCGAGGTCGCGGTCCTGCCGAACGGGATCGACCTGGCGGCGTGGGGACCGACCGAGGCGGAGCCCGTCGAGGACGGACCGCTGCGGCTCGTCGCGACGATGCGGCTCGTCCCCCGCAAGCGCGCCGTCCCGCTCGTCGAGCTGGTCGGCGGTGCTGCTCGTCGCCTGGGGCCCGGCGCGGTGAGCCTGTCGATCATCGGCTCCGGTCCGGCGCAGGGGAGCGTGACCGCGGCGGTCTCGTCGCGCGGTCTCGAGGACGTCGTCGACCTGCGTGGTCGGCTGACGCGCCCGGCCGTTCGCGCCGCCTACGCGCACGCGGACGTGTTCCTCGCGTCCGCCGAGCTCGAGGCGTTCGGGATCGCCGCCCTCGAGGCGCGCACCGCCGGGCTGGTGGTCGTCGCGCGACGGGGGACCGGGATGGCGGAGTTCGTCGAGGACGGGATCGACGGATTTCTCGTGGCCGACGACGACGAGATGGCCGACGTCATCGTGCGCCTGGCGAAGGACCGCGAGCTGTTGCGCACGATCATCGCGCACAATCGCTCGACGCCCCCCGCATTCGGGTGGTCGGACGTGCTCCTCGCAGCCGACGCGGAATACGCGCGAGCGCGTTCCCTGGTGCGCTCTGCCTGATCAGACGCACCGTCGAACCAACTGATCCGGGCTTTCTCGGACAATTCTCGCTAACGTGGACGCGTTAGGTACTTCTGGCATGAGCTGCGGCGCTCATCCGGCCCTTGCGGCCCGTAGTTTCCGCAGCGGGATTCGGAAGGGTAGAAATGACGACGACGACGACTGGGACCGAAGGGTCCAAGGGGGTCCGCGTCATCGGGCTCCTGACCATCATCTTCGGCATCATCTTCATCGTGGCCGGCGGGGTCACGTGGGGGGCCGTGTCCAGCAACCTGGCGGCGGAGAAGATCACGGTCTCCGACGACGCGCAGGCATTCGGCGGTCAGCTCGTCGACACGCCCTGGGAGGCCTGGTTCCAGGCCGACATCATCAACACGCACGCGCTCGAGGCGTCCGGCGGGAAGACCTACGCCGAGCTGCCCCAGGACGACCCGACCCGGCAGACCGTCATGACGGCCTCGTTCCTGCGGGCGTCCCTGTTCACGTCCGTCGTCGCCTTCGGCGTGGCTCTGCTGGTCGTGGGGATCGGCGTCGTGCTCATCCTCCTGGGCTGGGCCGTGCGGCACCTCGGCAAGGGGTCCGTCGCCGTCGTGCCGAGCGCGGCACCCGTAGCCGCCGCGGTTCCCGTTGCCGCGGCTCCGGCGCCGGCCGCGCATGCCGCTCCGCCAGCCGCGGTGGCGGGGCTCGGTGCTCCGGCGGCAGCGACGCCGGATCCCGTCGTCGCGACGCGTCCGGCCACCGAGTCGGCTCCGGCGCACGTCGCACCGACACCGCCGACGACGCCCGTCCCGCCCGCGTCGTCCGTCCCGCCGCAGGCACCGCCGGCAGCACCTCCGGCACCGCCGAGCGCTCCGCCGACCGCGCCGCCGGCTCCGCCGGTCCAGTGACGCACGCCGACGTCCGGCCCCCGCGACGGGGCCGGACGTCGGTGGTCAGCGTCGGGCGTGGCGTGCCCCCGAGACGATCGAGCCGACCAGCAGGGCGACGCCCGCGGCGGCGAGCAGGACGATGAGGGCCAGCTGGAAGTCGATGCGCGCCCCGGAGGCCCAGGCGATCACGCCCAGCCCGCAGGCGGCGAGCACCAGACCCCACACCACCGTGCCGACACGGAGCCGGCGTCGTCCGGCGTCTGCTTCGCCGGCTGCCGGCTCGACGATCCTCGGTTCGACGACGACCGCGGGCTCCGGAGCCGGCTGCCAGCCCTCCGACGCCGCGGGTGCCGGGCTGAACAGCTCGAACGGATCCGGGTCCTCGACGGGCGTCGTACGCGTCGGCGTCGGCTCGTCCTCGATCGTCGGCACGGCCGCTGCGAGCGGCTGAGTCTCGGCGAGCACAGGCTCGGGTACGACGTCGTCGTGCGCGCCGGCTTCCGGGAGCTCCTCGAGCGCGGGGAGCACCTCGGTCTCGTCGACCAGCGGCGCGGTCTCCTGGACCGTGGTCTCGGTCTCGTCGACGGGCTGCTGGGTCTTGTCGACGACGTCCATGACCTGGGTCTCGTCGTCGGGGGTGTTCTTGTCGGTGCTCATGGGGTCTCCTCCCCGGGAAGGGCCGGAACCGTCGGGACGGACGGCGGCGTGGGTACGGTCGGGAGCGGCCTGCCGGACGGGCTGGAGTCGGTGATCGCGACCTGACCGGCGCCGACGCGGATCTGGAGCCGGAGCTCGGGGTCGTCGCTCCCTGTGGTGAAGTTGCCGTCGTCGATGGCGACGCCGTCCTGCGACCGGTTCTCGCCGTCGACGTCCCAGGTGATCTCGCCGGCGCCGATGTTGACGTCGGCGTCGACGCTCGCACCCTCCGGCACGACGACCGTGAGGTCGCCCGCGGCCAGCGAGATGGGCACGACGAGGGTCTGGTCGGTCATCGGGACGTCCGTGAGGTCGATGACGACGTCGCCGAACCCCATCGAGTAGCCGTCGGCCGCCTCCTGGCGACTGCTGGCCGCGACGTCGGAGGCGCTGAGCTGACGCTCTCCGTCGCCTCGCCAGAACGAGCTGGTGCTCGTCACGACCCCGAGCGGCACGGAGGCGATCAGACCGAGGACCGCGAGGGCGCCGAGCGCCCCGCTGGTGCGGCCGCGCAGGCCGGAGACGATGATCCCGATGCCCGCCAGGACGATCGCGATGCCGAGCGCCGTGAGGGCGACGGGTCCGTCGAAGGTGCCCGAGCGCTCTGCGATCAGCAGCCCGGCGAGCGTGAGCAGGCTGAGCGCGACCACCACGCCGACCGTTCCGGCGCCGGCACCCGGGGTGCGCGGCTTCGGCGGCCTGGGCGGCTGCGGCGGTCGCTGCTGCTTCGGCGGGACGGGCGGGGGCGGGTTGTACCCGGGCGGTGCGTAGGCGGGAGCGGCGTAGGTCGGCCCGGTCGGGGCCGGCGCTGTGTAGGCGGGTGCCGTGTATGCCGGTGCCGAGTATGCGGGCGCCGTGTACGCGGGGGCCGCGGTCGCGGCGGCGTAGGTCGTCGCGGCGGGTGCTGTCTGGTCCTGCTGGGCGTCCGTCGGTGCGGGCATGGGTCCTCCGTAGGGCGGAGCCGCGACGGGTCGCGGGCGCTGGTTCACGACGGCGAGCACGATCGCGACGATCCCGGCGACGAACAGCAGCCACAGGAGCCCCTGGATCCATCCGGGAGGTCCCCAGAAGAAGAACCAGTTGTCGCCGCGGCCCAGGCCCACCAGCACGAACGCGAGTGCGCCGAGCAGGGCGATGTCGAACCGGCCGAGGATCATCTCCTCGAAGTGGATGCGCCCGTCGCGACGCTCGGGCAGCAGGGCCCAGGCGATGCCGTAGGCGACCAGCCCGAAACCGCCGAGCAGCAGGGACGCGGCGAAGATGCCGCGGACCAGCAGCGGGTCGATGCCGAACCTGTCGGCGACGCCGGCGCTGACGCCGGCGACCCAACGGTCGTCGGCACGCGTGATGCCGAGGCGGCGGACCGCGGCGAAGAAGCCGTCGGTCGCTCGGGCCGCCGGGGCGGGTGCCGGTTCCTCCGGTGCGGGGGGAGTGCTCGTGTCCATGTCTCGATCCTGCTCGTCGGCGAGGACGGGCGGCATCGGGTGTGCCCCTGAGAGCACCCTGATCCTGCGGGGCCGCAGCCCTGAAGCGCCCCCGAGATGCACCCCAGGGGGCCTGCGGGCATGTGACGATCGGACCGTGCACCCCACCGAACCTCTCGTCGCCCCGCGACGGCTGCCGCTGCGCCGCCCCGTGCGCGGGCGCTGGTTCGGTGGCGTGGCCCTGGGCCTCGCCGCGCACCTCGACGTGCCCGTCGGGCTGGTGCGGCTCGCGTTCCTCGTGCTGACGCCCGTGGCGGCCGTCGGGCCGATGCTCTACGTGTTCTGGTGGCTCGCGATCCCCGTCGGCGATCCTGCCGATGCCGCGCAGGACGTGCGGCCGAGCACCCTGACCCGGTTGGCGCGGCGGCAGAACGTCGTGGAGCCCGGCCGACGCATCCCGGTCACCGACATCGCCATCGGCGTGGTGCTCGTCGTCGCGGCCGTGCTGCTCGTCGCGGTGCGCGCCGGCGCCGACGTCGAGGCCGACTGGCTGCTGCCCGCGCTCATCGTGCTGGCCGGACTGTGGCTGGCGTGGAGCCAGCTCGACGCCGCGCAGCGCGACCGCCTGAAGGACCGTGCGGGCGGTCGGACCCCCGTGAGCCTGCTGCGCGTCGCGGGCGGGATCCTGCTGGCCGGCGTCGGGGTGCTCCTGTTCATCGGCCTCGGGTCGGGCCAGGGCGTCGAGCCCGCGACCCTCGCGCAGTCGATCATCGCCGCCGTGGTCATGCTCGGCGGGGTCGCGCTCGTGCTCACGCCCTGGTGGCTGCGGCTCGTGCGAGAGCTCGGCGACGAGCGGGCCGCCCGCGCGCGCGAGTCCGAGCGCGCCGACATCGCGGCCCACCTGCACGACTCCGTGCTCCAGACCCTCGCGCTGATCCGTCTGCGTGCCGACGACTCCGCTGAGGTCGCTCGCATGGCCCGTGCGCAGGAGCGCGAGCTGCGCGAGTGGCTCTACGACGACCGCCCCGCGCCGGGCACGTCCGTCGCCGCGTCGCTGCGCGAGATCGTCGCGGAGGTCGAGGACTCCCGCTCCGGCCCGTCCGGTGACCCGGTCGCCATCGAGTCGGTCGTCGTCGGGGACCGCGTGCCCGACGCCGACACCGAGGCGTTGCTGCAGGCCACCCGCGAGGCCCTGGTCAACGCCGTCGTGCACGGTCTGCCGCCGGTCTCGCTCTACCTCGAGGTCGGTGCGTCGCAGGTCGAGGTGTTCGTGCGGGACCATGGCGAGGGGTTCGACCTCGACGAGGTCGCGTCCGACCGGTTCGGCGTGCGCGAGTCGATCATCGGCCGCGTGCGTCGTCGCGGAGGCTCCGCGACCGTGACCTGCCGCCCCGGCCGCGGGACCGAGGTGCACCTGCTGGTTCCCGTGGGCTCTACCGAGAGGGAAGAACGATGAGCGACGTCGTCGATGTCGTCCTGGTCGACGACCACCACATGTTCCGCACGGGAGTGAAGGCCTCGCTCGATGCCGGCGTGCGGGTGGTGGGGGAGGCCGACACCGTCGACGACGCGATCCGGCTCGTGCGGTCGCTGAAGCCGCCCGTCGTCCTGCTCGACGTCCACCTGCCCGGCGGCGACGGGGGAGGGGGCGCCGAGGTCATCCGCGCCTGCACCGACCTGCTCGGGACGACCCGTTTCCTCGCCCTGTCCGTCTCCGACGCCTCCGAGGACGTCGTCGCAGTCATCCGCGCGGGCGCTCGCGGGTACGTCACCAAGAACATCGACGGCACCGACCTCTCCGACGCCGTGCGCCGCGTGGCCTCCGGGGACGCCGTCTTCTCACCGCGTCTGGCCGGGTTTGTCCTCGACGCCTTCGGGTCGTCCGCCGGCGACGTCGCGATCGGTGACGACGAGCTCGACCGGTTGTCCGCCCGCGAGCGGGAGGTCATGCGGCTCATCGCGCGCGGCTACTCCTACCGCGAGGTCGCGAGCGAGCTGTTCATCTCCATCAAGACCGTCGAGACCCACGTCTCCGCGGTCCTCCGCAAGCTCCAGCTGTCCAGCCGCCACGAGCTGACCCGCTGGGCCGCCGCCCGCCGGCTGCTGTAAGGCTCTCGGCCTTCTCGGGGTGCTCGCCTCGGTTGTCCACAGATCGCATCCGCGGCCCTGTCGCGTGTCGGTGGTCGATCGTACACTTGTTCGAACGGATCGATCCGGCGGACAAGGGGGCGGCGCGACGAATGAGCACGACACCACCCGACGCGTCCGACCCGGCGTCAGCCGCCGCGCCCCGCCCGGCTCCCGCCGCCGCGGCGAGCGCCGAGTGCGCCCCTGCGCCCGAGTCCATCTCCGCGACCGGGCGCGCCGCCGGTCTGCCGGAGTTCCCGGTGCCGGGTGCTTCTCTTCTGGAGTTGGCGGGCCTGCTTGATGGTGTGCAGGTCGCCGATCTGCCGTCGGGTGCGGTGATCGGGGTGGTCCAAGGCTTCGAGCAGCTGATCCGCGCGGCGCAGGCGGCCCAGGCGGTCGCGATCCATGAGCTGGAGGTCCGCCGCCCGGTGCACCCGTCTCCGGTGCCGGATGAGCTGGCGTGTGCGTTGGTGATCACGCGGCGCTCGGCGGAGATGCTGGTCGTGCGTGCAGCCCTGGCCTGCACGCATCCGGTGGTCCTGGACGCCTGGGCCGCGGGCCGGGTGGATGCGCGCAAGGTCGACGTGCTGATGGGTGAGGTGATGGTCGCGGACCCGTCGGGGCGTGACGCGGTCCTGGCCCTCGGGTTGGCGGCGGCGGAGCGGATGACGGGTCCGCAGCTGGTCCGGTATGTGCGCGCCGCGGTGATCGCCACCGACCCCCACGCGGCCCAGGAGCGCCTGGTCGCGGCGCGGGAGGACCGGGGGGTGTCGTTGACGGCGTCGGTGGATGGGATGGCGTGGCTGTCCGCGTACCTGCCCGCACCCGAGGCGGTCATGGCATTCACGGTTCTGGATGCCCTGGCCGGCACCACCCGGGTGCAGGGGGATGACCGCAGCGTGGACCAGCGCCGCGCGGACGCGTTCGCTGACGTGTTCACCTCGATCGTGGACCGGCAGGCGACCCCGGACGGGACCCCGCTACCGCGCCGCCACGGCCACGCGATCACCATCGGCGTCACCATCGCCGCAACGACTCTGGCCGGGCTGGACGACCAGCCCGGGTTCCTGGGCTCCTACGGGCCGATCCCCGCGGCGATGGCTCGTGAGCTGGCTCAGGACGGGACCTGGCGGCGTCTGCTGACCGACCCCACCG